>CACNUA010000001.1 GCA_902623535.1 uncultured SAR86 cluster bacterium
TGGTTTTGGTTTTGCACCTGCTAAAAGTGGCTATGAAAAAATTGAGCAACTTGGAGGATTGGTAATTGGAGATAATGTTGAGATAGGTGCAGGTTGCACTATTGATAGAGGCGCGATAAATAATACCCATATCCATGATGGTGTTAAATTAGATAATCAGGTACATATTGCTCATAATGTTATTTTAGGTGAAAACTCAGCAATTGCTGCATCGTGTGCAATTGCAGGCTCAACTGTCATAGGAAAGAACTTACAGATGGGCGGACTTTCAGGGATTTTAGGCCATCTAAAGATTTGTGATGATGTTTTTGTTGGAGCTCATACTCTTATTACAAAAAGTATAAATAAACCGGGTCAGTATATAGGAATAATGCCTGCTCAATCTCATAGTGATTGGGCTAAGTCATCTGTTTTCATTCGCAAACGAAACAAAGATTAATATGTATGATCTTGATCATGTAAAGAAACATCTACCGCATAGGGACCCATTTTTATTTGTAGACAGAGTTATAGAAGTGGAACTTGGTAACAAAATACATGCTCAGTGGGACATAAAGCCTGGAGCTGATTTTTTTAGAGGACATTTTCCCGATAAACCAGTATTACCTGGTGTTTTAATTATTGAATCGTTAGCACAGGCAGCTGGAATATTAGGCTTTATGACCATGAATAAGACGCCTGAAGAGGGTAGCATCTATTATTTTGCTGGCGCAGACAAAGTTAGGTTCAGACACCCTGTTGTCCCTGGTGAAGTTCTTGATCTATTCTCAGCAGTTGAAAGTGTCAAAAGTGGGATTTGGAAATTTAATTGTTACGCTGAGGTAGAGGGTAAAAAAATTTGCTCAGCCATGATATTGTGTGCTGATCGCCCTAAATAAATATGCCTGATCAATCTTTTATCCATCCAAGTGCCAAGGTAGATAGCTCAGCTATAATTGGTCCTTTTTGTTTTATAGGCGAAGGGGTTACAGTTGGGCCAGAATGCGAACTAAAATCTCATGTTGTGATTAAAGGACCAACAACCATTGGTCCCAAGAATGTTTTCTATCAGTTTTGCACAATCGGCGAGGATACTCCGGATAAAAAATATCAAGGTGAAAAGACAACTCTTCAAATTGGTGAAGGAAATATTTTTAGAGAGGGTTTCACTGCTCATCGGGGAACAGTTCAAGACAAATCAACAACTGTTATTGGTAATTACAACCTGTTTATGGCTTACTCTCATGTTGCTCATGATTGTGTGGTTGGAAACAATAACGTCTTTGCAAATAATAGCGGCATAGCTGGACATGTAAATGTGGGAAATTTTGCTACGCTGGGTGCTGTTTCACTTATCCATCAATTCTGTAATGTTGGTAGTTATGCTTTCACTGGCCTTAACACCGTGATAACAATGGATATTCCAGCATTTGTTAAAGTTGCTGCTAATCCGGCTAGGCCTATTGGCCTTAATACGGTTGGGATGCAAAGAAATGGTTTTTCTGATGATGAGATTGCCGTTTTGAAAAAAGCATATCGAATTGTTTATCGAAAAGGTTACTCTTTAGAGGATGCTATTTCGTCTCTTAATGAATTAGACATAAATCAAAAAGGCCTTAAAGAATTTATCGAATCTGTGGAGCAATCCTCAAGAGGCTTATTGCGATAGGTGCAAAATTCTAAATTAAGAATAGGTATCATTTCTGCTGAAAAATCAGGTGACTATCTAGCAGCAAGCTTCATAGGGTCTTTGAAATCCTCCGGCAGAGATTTTGAATTATTTGGAATTGGTGGAAAGGAACTAGATAAATTTAATATCTCTAGACCCCAAGATTTTGATAGAGAAATTTTGAATGTGATGGGAATTATTGACCCATTAAAGAACTTAAGGCCTATCTTCAGAGCTAGAAAACAAATACTTGATTTTTTTATTAGTAAAAATATTAATATTTTTATTGGTGTAGATTCCCCAGATTTAAATTCTTTTTTTCACAAAAAGCTTAAAAAAATAAACTCGACAATAAATTTTCAAATTGTTAGTCCATCTGTTTGGGCATGGAGGTCAGGTCGAGTTAAACAGCTTAGAAAATTTGTAGATACAACTTTTTGCTTATTTAAATTTGAGCATGAATACCTTAAGCAACATGATGTGAATTCTTTTCATGTCGGACATCCTTTTCAAGACCTTGAAAAGGTCAAAGATGTTTTATCAATTAAAAATAGATATGGAATTAATAATAATTCAGAGTGTTTAACTTTCTTGGTTGGAAGTAGAGAGTCTGAAATTTCCAATATGCTGCCTATTTATAAAAAGGTAATTAAGAAAGTCTATGAGAGCAATAAAAGCTATAGTTTTCTATTCCCGGTGGTCAGTCAAGATCATAAAGATATGATTCAAGCAGAGCTCAGTGAGTTAGAATCTCAAATCTTTGTTCAAATTGGTAAAATGAAAGAGTTCTTATCATTATCAACCTTCACTATTTCAACCTCAGGAACTGCATCACTCGAGGCTGCTTGCTATGGAAACATTCCAATTATCTGTTACAAAACTAGCTTAATAAATTATTTAATTTTAAAACCCTTAATGCAAACTAACTTGATCGGTCTTCCAAATTTAATTCTAGGAAAAAATGTTTTTCCAGAGCTTCTTCAAAATCAATGTACCCCAAATGAAATATTTGATGCCTTTACGAAAGCAAAAGAAAATAATGATCAACTTGCCGTAAGGGTGGCTAATGTTAAGGATTTGATTAAGGGAAATGGTATGGCCAAGGGGGTAAGATATTTGCTGGAGAGAGTTGATAGTGCAAGCAGGAGTAGATGAGGTTGGGCGGGGCTGTCTAGCAGGGCCTGTAGTTGCTGCTGCGGTTGCACTATTTAATGAGGTTGAAGGACTTAAAGATTCAAAGCAATTAACGCCCATAAAAAGAAATCGTCTTTGTGATGAAATTCTTGAAAATGGAATTGCAGGAATAGGCATCTCTTCAAATGTTGAGGTTGATGAAATAAATATTCATCAAGCATCTCTCTTGGCAATGGAGAGGGCAATAAGTAATCTAGAGATAAAACCAAGTAATATTTTTGTAGACGGGAAGTTTGGATTGAACATTGATATTCCTAACCATCCAATTATTGGTGGAGACAAAAAATGTTTTTTGATTTCAGCTGCCTCAATAGTTGCAAAGGTTTATCGAGATAACCTTATGCATGAAATGGATATAGAGTATCCAGGATTTAACTTCTCAAAACATAAAGGCTACCCGACTGCTGAGCACCTAAATTTAATTAAAGAATTTGGGCCATCAAAGATTCATAGAATGACATTTAAAGGGGTAAAATAAGAGCTTATGAGGCCTTTTATTCATCTAAGAACGAGTTCAGAATTTAGCATTTCTAGAGGTCTATTAAGAGTTAAAGAGCTAGTTGATGCTGCTGTAAAGTATAAAATGCCTGCTATTGCATTAACCGATCTAAATAACTTTTTTGGGCTGGTAAAGTTTATTTCTTACGCTGAATCGAAGGGCGTCAAACCAATTTTAGGATGCATCCTTAATGTCCAAGATTCATTTTCAGATACTCCTCATGAAGTTTTGTGTTTAGCAAAAACAAACATTGGGTTAAGAGGCTTAATAAACTTAATTTCAATTTCACAAAATCAAATTCAAAACCATAAAAATTTCATTACTCTAGAACAACTTGAGGAATTTAAAAAAGATATCTTCATTATATTGGGAGGAAGTAATTCATTTCTTTATGAATTAAATCGACAAAATAGGATTCAAGATTCTGAAAATTATTTAAAAAAATATATGTCTGTAGCAAAAGGCAATTTGTTGCTTGAGATTAATAATTTTGAGGACCAAAATTTTGCTTTAGCAAAAAGAACCATCTTCAGTTTGGCCTCTAAACTTAAGATTCCTGTTATAGGAACAAATGACTGTATGTTCCTTAATAAAGAGGACTTTGATATTCATGAAATTAAAGTTTGTATTAATAACGGTACAACACTTAATGATGCAAACAGACAGAGTAAATTTAATACCCATCAGTACATAAAGAACTCAAAGGAAATGCATAAGGTTTTTCAAGACTGTAAAACAGTTATGAAAAATACTTTTGAAGTAGCAACTGCATGTAATGTCAGTTTAAAAACTGGTGAATATTTCCTTCCTGAATATCCAGTTCCTAAAGGAGAAACCTTTGATTCTTTTTTGAGCTCCGAGGCACAAAAGGGTCTAACAAAGCTTTTAAAAAAACGACCAAAAAACTTACATCATAAATACACTGAAAGACTTGATTACGAGCTCAAGTCCATAACCAAAACAGGGTTTGCTAGCTACTTTCTAATTGTTGCTGATTTTATAAAGTGGTCTAAGGAAAATGACATTCCTGTTGGACCTGGAAGGGGTTCAGGAGCAGGATCCTTGGTTGCTTATTGTTTGGACATCACAGAACTTGATCCAATTGAGCACGATTTACTTTTTGAAAGGTTTATAAACCCAGAAAGGATATCAATGCCTGATTTTGATATTGATTTTTGCATGGATAAACGTGATCAAGTTATTTCATATGTAAGCTCAAAATATGGACAAGGCGCAGTTTCTCAAATTGCTACATTTGGCACCATGGCAGCAAGAGCGGTTGTTAGAGATGTAGCAAGAGCATTAGGCAGACCTTATGGGCTTGGAGATAGAATTGCAAAAATGATTCCAACAACACCAGGAATTACACTCAATCAAGCCATCAAGAGCCAGCCTCTTTTTAAACAACTAATACAAGAGGACGATGAAGTATCTGAAATAATTGATCTTTCATTTAAATTAGAGGGAATTGCAAGAAATGTGGGTAAGCATGCCGGTGGAATAGTAATTGCTCCGGGAAAAATTACTGATTTCTGCCCCACTTATGTGGATGAGCAATCACAATCAGTAATGACTCAATACGATAAAGACGATGTCGAAACTATTGGTTTAGTGAAGTTTGATTTTCTTGGTCTCAGAACTCTAACCGTTATTGATAATGCTGTTAAGGAAATTAATAAATTCCGTTCATCTTCAGATCTTGAACCTATAGACATCCACTCCATTAAACTTGATGATCCGAAAGTTTTTGAACTTCTAGCATCAGGAAATACTTCCGCAGTTTTCCAACTTGAATCAGTTGGAATGAGGGATCTCATTCAGAGATTAATTCCAACAAAATTTGAAGAAATTACCGCGTTGCTCGCACTTTATAGACCAGGCCCTCTTGAATCTGGTATGCATGATGAGTTTGTTAATCGAAAGCATGGCAAAGTAAAAGTCACATATCCCCATGATCTATTAGAACCTGTCTTGAAGGAAACCTATGGTGTTATTTTATATCAGGAGCAAGTTATGCAAGCTGCTCAGGTGCTTGCAGGATATTCACTTGGCCAAGCAGATATTCTCAGAAGAGCCATGGGTAAAAAGAAAGTAGAAGAAATGGAGCAACAAAGAGAGATTTTTGTAAATGGCTGCAAAAAAAATAATATTAAGGCACCAGTTGCAGAAAAAATATTTGATTTAATTGAGAAGTTTGCCGGTTATGGCTTTAATAAATCCCATTCTGCAGCCTATGCATTGATTTCTTATCAAACAGCATATTTAAAGACCTATTATCCAGCATACTTCATGGCAGCAGTCCTATCCTCTGATTTGGGTAATACAGATAAAGTTCAAATCCAAATTCAAGAATGTAAAAAAATGGGTTTAAAGGTTATTAAGCCGAACATAAATACATCTATTAAAAACTTTAAAGTAAATCAAAATCAAGAGATAGAATATGGCTTGGGAGCAATTAAAGGTGTTGCAGATTCCTATATCACCCATCTAATTGAAAAAAGATCATCAGGCTTTAAAGATTTATTTGATTTAACAAAAAAAACCGATATCAAGTTGGGTGGCAAGAAGTCTATTGAGGCTTTAGCAAAGTCAGGTGCTTTTGATTCTATATCGCCATCAAGATCTATCGCCATAGAGGCTTTGGAGGATGTTTTGCGTGAAGGACAAAAAGTGCAAGCCACTGGCACGGATCTCTTTTCTTCAGTACAGCAAGAATTTGATCCGTATGACAAGTATAAAAATACAAGTGACTTACCTGCAGAATTAATTCTTGAACATGAGAAGACTGCTTTAGGATTCTATATGTCAGGTCATCCTGTAAAAACAATTAGTAAAAGAGTAGCCCACATAAGAAGTCACGAAATAGATCAAATTACTGAAGATACTAAAAAAGTTAAAGTAGTAGGACTAGTTAACAATATAAGACAGATTCGAGATCGATCAGGTAAACCAGTTATGTTCATTAGTTTTGATGATGGCACTTCATCAATGGAGGGTATCATTGGTTCTGAAATACTAGAAAAGTATCATTTTTTAGTAAAAAAAGGAGCTATTCTAGTTTTTGCAGGGAATGCAGAATTTGACGATTATAAAACTAAGGAGATGGGGACCAAGATGTTCAAACTGGACATTAAAAGGATAGAACTTCTTGATAATGAATTATCTGAAAAGTCTGGTAGCCTCATCGTTGATCTTACAAATAATAATGATGCGGAAGTTCATGAATCAATTTCAAAACTTAAGAAGTTAAATGGTAATTTTTGGGACGAGCAATCGTGCACTATTAAGTTGAAAGTGAGTAAAAATAATACATGTGCTCTCATCAAATTAGGAGATCAGTATTCAGTGCCCCCAACATCAGAAAACATTAAAATCCTGAATGAAATTTTTAATACTGATAAGATTAGTTTGGGATCCTAATAATGAAAGAGCACTTTTTAGATTTTGAAAGACCATTAGCTGAAATTATTGAAAAAATTGAGGCTCTGCAGGCTGCATCAAATGAAGATCCAGAACTTTTAGGTCAAATTGAAAAGCTTCGTAAAGAGGAAGAAAAACTAAAAAATAAAATTTTTTCTAAACTTTCTACATGGCAAAAGGTTCAAGTTGCTCGTCACCCTCAGAGACCCCATACATCAGACTATATCAAAGCTGTATTTTCAGATTTTATTGAACTTCATGGTGATCGTCAGTTTGCAGATGATCAATCCGTCATAGGTGGTATTGCAGAAATCGAAGGCAATTCTGTGATGGTGATCGGTCATGAAAAAGGAAGAGAGACAGAGGATAAAGTAAAAAGAAATTTTGGCATGCCTCAGCCTGAAGGGTATAGAAAGGCAAAACGATTAATGCAGTTAGCGGAGCGTTTTAACTTACCTGTGATTACTTTTATTGATACAGCTGGTGCCTATCCAGGTATTGAGGGCGAAGAAAGAGGTCAGAGTGAGGCTATAGCTACGAATCTAGCCGTCATGTCAAAGTTAAGGACTCCAATCATTGTAATTATTACCGGAGAAGGTGGATCAGGAGGAGCTTTAGCAATCGGAGTCGGTGATCACATTGCAATTTTAGAGCATGCTACTTATTCAGTTGCTTCACCTGAAGCATGCGCGTCTATCATTTGGAGGACTGCTGAAAAGGCTTCAGATGCTGCTGAAGCAATGAAAGTTAGCGCACAAGAACTCATTAAAATAAAGATTGTTGATGAGATTATAAAAGAGCCGCTTGGAGGCGCTCACAGAGATTATAAAGAGATCAGCGAATCAGTGCGTTCATGTATTTTAAAAAACTTAGGCACACTTTTATCTAAACCTCTAGATGACCTCCTTGAAGCAAGATATAAAAAGCTATTAGAAATTGGCTAAATTAGCTTTCAATTCAAAATTTTCTGAATCTCATTTCTTTAAGAATCTTGACGTATCTGTTGGGCTGAGTGGTGGGGCTGATTCCATAGCTCTTTTGCATTATTTGAACGAAATGAATAAGTCTAATGAAATAAGATCTCTTAAAGCAATTCATGTAAATCATGGGTATTCACCTGAATCAAAAAAATGGGAGAATTTTTGTAAAGACTTTTGTAATAATCATAATATTGAATTTACAGCAACTTCTATTCCGAACTTAGATAGCACAGCCAGTCTTGAAGGCAGCTTTAGAGAAGCAAGATTTAAAATTTTTGCAAATATAATTAAAACACCCGGTGTCCTAGCATTAGGTCATCATATGAATGATCAGGTTGAAACAATACTTTTTAGAATGTTTAGGGGTAGTGGTCCTGAAGGCATCTCTGGTATTAATGAAGTGAGTACAGTGGATGAAATTAAGGTCCTAAGACCAATGTTAAAAATTGAAAAAGATGAAATTTATGAATATGTTGAAAAGCATAACCTAGAGTATATTCATGATTATAGTAATGATGATGAGCAGTTTGATAGAAATTTTATAAGAAGCAGACTTATACCTCTGATTAGTGAGCGTTGGCCAGCTGCAATTAAAAAAATTTCTGACTTGAGTGAATTGTCTCAACAAGATATTGAATTTAAAAATATTTTTTTGGAGCAAAGGATCGAAGAGTTTAGATCAGAATCAGGTCTTAATATATCAAGCTTATCTAAACTTTCTGAAATCGAACGCACTTACATAATTAGGTATTGGATTAAAAAAAATGGCTTCTCTCAACCTAACCGTAAAACACAACTAGAGATTGAAAAAATATTCTTTTGCTCACAGACCACATCGAAAAGTTCAGTTCAATGGAGTAGAGCTGATAATGCACAAAAAAGCTGTAAAATGTTTACTGATAAAAAATCTTTAATTATTAAGGAGCCATGATGGAATTTGAAAGTCTTAAACTCTCAATTGATGAAACAGTAGCAACAATTGCCTTTTCTAGGCCAGAAGTAATGAATGCTTTTAATACTCAACAAATAATCGACTTAAACGAAGCTACTGAAATTGTAAAGAATGACTCTAGCATTAGAGTCTTAGTACTAACAGGTGAGGGCAAGGGCTTTACATCAGGTGCTGACCTTAGCGAGAATGATCCTACCTGGAAAGATACAAAAGATGCCCTTATGAGAGGATACTTTCCCTCCATTAATAATATTATTTCCATGCCAAAAATTGTTATTGGAAGCATCAATGGTCCTGCGGCAGGTATTGGTGCGGCTTACGCAATGGCATGCGATTTAAGAATTATGTCTGAGGAAGCATTTATTCTGTCAGTATTTAGTAATATAGCTCTAGTGCCTGATGGCGGATTAAGTTGGTTGCTTGCAAGAAATATCGGATATAGCAAAGCATTGGAATTTGCAATTGAAGCTAAAAAAATTAGTTCACAGGAGTGTCTTCAACTTGGAATTGCAAATAAGGTATGTTCTGCAGAGAATCTTGAAACTGAAACTCAAAAATGGGCACAAGCCATCTCGATGCGATCTCCGCAAGCTGTGTCTAATACCAAAAAAATAATGAGAGATTCTTTAGAAAAGAAATTTATTCAAACCTATGAGGATGAAGCAAATACACAAAATACTATTTTGGGGAATGATGAGTTTAAAGAAGGGGTAGCTGCTTTTTTTGAAAAGAGAAAGCCGGTATTTAAATAGATATTTTATCGAACCCTATCATAATTGCTTTCAGAGAAGCTCTGATAGTGTTCTCATCAATTCCTACACCCCAACGAGTTTTATTTCCATCAGATACTTCAATATATGCAACAGCTTTTGCGTCTGATCCAGTACCCAATGAATGTTGATGATAGTCAGTAATACCAAGATTTAAACCCATTTTTTTATTTATCCCTTGAATCATTGCATCAATCGGGCCATTTCCACTTCCTAAAAACTCTAGTTTGTTTTGATTTAATTTGGCCTTAACTTTGATACTGTCATTTTCACCATCACTTGTATTAAGTTCAAATGAAATCAATTCAGCTTTATTTGGTCCTTGTATAAAATTTTTATCAAAGATATCCCAGATCTCATGTGAGAGTAGTTCTTTGCCTGTTTCGTCTGCAACTTTTTGTATCTTTGTAGAAAGACTGATTTGAAGTCTTCTTGGTAGAGACACTCCATGATCTTTTTCTAAGATATAAGCAATACCGCCTTTGCCTGACTGTGAATTAATACGAACAACTGCTTCATAAGTTCTTCCTAGATCCGAGGGATCAATAGGTAGATAAGGCACTTCCCAATATGGATTATTTGATTTACTGATGGCTGAAAGGCCTTTTTTAATTGCGTCCTGATGTGAACCAGAGAAAGCTGTAAAAACCAAATCTCCAGCATATGGGTGTCGTGGATGGACTGGTAATTGATTACAGTATTCAACTTCACGAATTACATGGTTGATATTGTTCAGTTCTAGCTCAGGATCAACTCCTTGAGTTAGTAAATTAAGAGCTAATGTAACAATGTCTACATTACCTGTTCTTTCGCCGTTACCAAACAAAGTTCCTTCAACTCTATCAGCACCAGCCATAACACCAATTTCAGCTGCACCCACAGCAGTTCCTCTATCATTATGAGGATGCAGAGATACAATTACATCCTTTCTATCATTTAGGTTTCTAATCATCCACTCAATTTGATCTCCATAAACATTGGGACTAGACATCTCTACCGTAGCTGGCAAATTTATAATAATTTTTTCATCACTGCAGGGCTTAAGGATATTTACAACTTCGTTACAAACTTCAGCTGCAAAATCTACCTCAGTACCAGTAAAGCTTTCAGGTGAATACTCAAAACGCCAATTAGTTTTATTATGTTTTTTTGATAGTTTTTTAATAAGAAGAGCTCCATCTATAGCAATTTTTTTAATGCCTTCCTTATCATCATCAAAAACCACTTTTCGTTGAAGTGCTGATGTAGAGTTATAAAAATGCACAATTGCTTTATCAATCCCAATCAATGATTCAAATGTTTTCTCAATGATGTGCTGCCTAGACTGAGTCAGTACTTGAATAGTGACATCATTAGGAATTTTTTTCTCTTCAATTAAGTATCTTACAAAATCATAATCAGTTTGAGATGCTGCTGGAAAACCAATTTCAATTTCTTTAAAGCCAAGCGAGCAAAGTAGTTCAAACATTTTGACTTTTTTTTCATGCCCCATTGGTTCTATTAGAGCTTGATTGCCATCTCTCAAGTCAACTGAGCACCAAATTGGAGCTTTAGTAATTTTTTTGTCTGGCCATGTCCTATCCCTCAGCTCAAGTGAAGAAAAGGGTTTGTATTTCTTTGCAATATCTTTCATTATTTCTTTATGCATTTATCCAAGAATAAAAAAACATCATTTATTCTCAATACTTTAGGTATTGACATGCTTTCAATCTCGGAAAAACTAGACAATTCAGTACAAATATATGTCCATTGTTCCCTAAGGGACCGTATTCTAACACTACATTCTCATTCTTTGGATGAATATAGTGAAAGAGAGCTCGAGCTTCTTTCTAAAATAGAGGCATCAGTATCTAAAGAAAATAAAAAAAATAAAATCTTGGAATTAACTTGGGATGATTTTCTAAATAATCATGAATTATTAAATATAGAAATTATTCTCAACTTCACCAATATCAAAATTGATAAAAAAAATGAATTAACTCCACCGAACTTAGCTTTATTAATTAAAAAGCCTGAGGAAAAGAAATTATTATGGGAAAAAATGCAGGCTCTTTTAAATGTTGACTAATATTAGGTTATCAAATCCATCTGATCTAAAGAGCTTATTAGTTATAGAAAATAATACCAATCCATCACCTTGGACTGAAAAGCAAATGCAGTCTTCCTTTGATGTCGGACATCATTCTTTCTTGTGTGAGGATAATAATGAGAATGTCATTGGATTTGTTATATATGTTGCAGTTGAGCAAGAAGCACATTTATTAAACATAGCTGTAGATAACAATTACCAAAGAAAAGGTATCGGCTCAATTCTGATAAATCATTTAAAGAAACAAGTTCAGGCAATGGGAATTAACTTAATTACTCTTGAAGTAAGAGTGTCAAATACAAATGCGATTTCTTTCTATAAAAAACATAACTTTATAGAAGATGCCATTCGAGCAAACTATTACACCAAACCAAAGCCAGAAGATGCTTTGTTAATGAGTGTTAGATTCTAGTTTTTTAGCAATCTCATGATATACAGACGATGTAAATCTAAAGTCATCTATAAATCCACAATGCCCACCATACTCAAGAGCATTAAATTCGACATTGGTAGTTTCCTTTAGTTTTAATAAAGGCTCAATCGGAACACATGGATCATCATAAGCAGAATAGATAAATGTATCATGATTAATATTATTTATAGTCCCTTGAGTTACAGCATATGCTGAAAACAAGTCTCTTACATGTGAATGTGGAGTAAAGTTCTCAGTAAAATACTCCGTGAGACTTTTAATATTATTATGCTTTAAAGCCTCTTTAGCATTAATGTTATATAAATCAATTTTCCTTCGTATTGTTTTTTTCCATTTATCAATGAAATATTTTCTTAAAATCCATGAATTTTTATCCATGGCATTCATTGAATTTTCTGGATTAATAACAGGCGAGAGGACAATGGTTTTTTTAAGAAAATTAATTTCCGGTAATGCAGATATTCTCAGAGAAATGTTGCCTCCCAATGAGAAGCCTATTAGATGGATTTCATTATTAGAGAACTTTTGACCTAGGTATTTAACTACTTCAACAAGTGCTCGTATATCTGTTGCCCTAAAAAAATCTTCATTTAAATGTTCTGAATCACCATGATCAATTGGGTGTATTCTGACAATATCAAACTCCCTTGAGTATAAAAGATCTGCTAGCGGAATTAAGTATTTTGAGTCCTTGTGACCCAACCATCCAGGAAAAAAAATTACTTTCTTGCTGAAGTTATTAGTTTGAAAAACTTCAATAAACTGAGAATTAGACGATTTAAAAATTTCTTTCGAAGAAATCGAGTTTAGTTTTTTTCTCAGCGGTCTTTGTTGGGATTCTCTTAACGGACTTGACGCTAACAGAGTGTTAAGTAGCCCATTTTTTAAGAGTCTATTCAATTAATCCAGTATTTTTGAGAGATCTTTGTCAATCTTATCCGGAGTAGTTTGTGGTGAATACCTTTTTATAACACTTCCGTTATTATCTATTAAGAATTTAGTAAAGTTCCATTTGATCGCCTCAGATCCCATAACACCTTTAGCTTCATTTTTTAAATGTTTAAATAATGGACTGGCACTTGATCCATTAACATTGATTTTGTCAAAGATTTTAAAGCTTACGTTAAAATTAATATCACAAAACTCCTTAATTTCTTCATTAGATCCTGGTTCTTGCGCACCAAATTGATTACACGGGAAGGCTAAAATCTCAAAATCTTTATTTGAATATTTTGAATAAAGTTCTTGAAGACCTTTGTATTGTGGAGTTAAGCCACACCTGCTGGCAACATTAACTATTAGCAATGTTTTTCCCTTGTAGTCCGATAAAGAAACAGGATTCTTTTGACTGTCATCAACTTTGTAGTCGTATATACTTTTCATAAACTTCTCTCTAAGAGGGCGCATTTTATCTTATAGGCAATGAATTTTAAACAATATCATTTTTACTGGAAAAGCTTTTCAGAACTAAGCAGTATTGAGTTGTATGATTTATTAAACCTGCGTCAACAAGTTTTTGTTGAAGAGCAAGAATGTGCCTATATTGATGCAGACTATTCAGACCAGCACTCCGATCATCTTCTTGCTTATGACGGATCTCAATTAGTTGGATACCTTAGGATTGTTAAACCAAATTTCAAAATGAATGACGGCAAGCAATACAGCGGCCCATCAATAGGACGCATTGTTAACCACACTAGTAAACGAAACGAAGGCCTTGGTTTTAATTTAATTAATGAGGCAATCAAAAAATGCAATCAAATTTATCCCAATCAAGTGATCTCAATTTCTGCACAGCATCGCCTTCAAAACTATTATGAACGTTTTGGTTTTTCTGCAGTGGGAGATGTTTATTTGGAAGACGGGATTGATCATATCAAGATGACCTTAAAGTCTGAATTAAAGTATTCTTTCTCTGAAAAAGTCTCAAACATACTTAAAACCAGAAACGTCTATCTATTTGGTGGCCTTTTGATTTCTGGGTATTTAATCCTCAACACATTTATCAAGGATATTAATGAAGACGCATTTAATTGGGTAGCTAAAATTGATAATACATACATAAGTAAATCAAAATTTGAGAATTATCTGGAATCAATAGGTGAAAGTAGAAGAGGCGGTTTATTGGAAAAGGACATTGATATGGTTCTTGATAAATTGATCGATGAAGAACTTCTTATTCAAAGGGCTATTGACCTTGGCATGTTAGAAACGGATAGCCAAGTCAGAAGTGTAATAATCCAAAAAATGATCGAAAGCATCCTTTCTGAAATAGATAACTTGTCTTACAGTGATCAGGATTTAAAAAATTTTTATATTTCTAACAAAGATTTTTTTGCATCATCACCAAAGCTGCAGTTAGTGAAATTATCTTTTGATAAATCATCACTCAATTCTGCAAAAAAAGCCCAAGAATATATTTTGGATGGAGATTTTGTAAGCGCAAAAAAACTAGCTAGAAATGACGTAATAGATCTGCCCAATGCTCTCTTACCTGCAACAAAAGTTAGAGAATACATTGGGCCAAAATTGACTGAAATTGCTATGCAATTAGAGCCGGGATCTGTGAGCGAGCTAATTACTGATACTGATTCAGTTCATTTACTTATTTTGCTTAAAAAGGAAGTTTCAGTAACTCAAGAGTTTAATGAGATTTCTGAACAGGTAAGAAATGAATTTTTAAAAAGAGAAGGCGATAAACTTTTTCTGGAGTATCTTGAAAATTTAAGAAGTTGGTATGACGTTACAAAAAAACAAACTTCTTAATTGGTTTTTAGTATTTGCATTATGCTTAACTGCTTTGGATTGTTTTTCTCACAGTAGAAGTGAGTCCTATTCAAAAATTAATGTCCTCACCAATGATAATTTTTATCAAGTTAATTTGTCGGCGAACATTAGCAACACAATTTTAAATAATTTTCTAAGACTTAATGTTTTTAACAGTGCTGATGATGTCAGAAACTATGCATCGAGCTCATTTAAACTTGGAGATAATTGCGAACAAGATAATAATTTTAAATTTACCTCAAACCAATCAGCAGGCTATACAAAGATTCAAAGCTCTTTTACATGTCAGTCTTTACCGGACTTTATTTCAATAAATTTATTTTTAGATCTTGGTCCTTCTCATGCTCATATTTCAAAAATCTATATTGATAACGTGCTTAAAGACGAGCATATCTTTAATTCTGCTAATGAAGCATGGCAACCAGACTTTACATCGCCTAATCAGATAATTCAGAATTCATTTTCTTCTTTTTTTAAATTAGGTTTTGAGCATATCCTTGAAGGATTAGATCATTTAGCTTTTCTGTTGGGCTTAGTTTTGCTTTTTCGGGGCAAAGAACTTTTACTTGTAATAACTGGGTTCACTATTGGACACTCTATAACTTTAGCACTGGGAACTTTAAACTTTATCACTGTAAATATAAGCATTGTTGAGATGTTAATAGGATTTTCAATATTTATTGTCGGCTTAGATTACTTACAACAACACCACAAGCATTTAGTATCTTCTAAAACATTCAACATTAGTCTTTTTTGTTTAGCTGGATTGTTGATCATTTTTAATTTTAATTTATTGTTTCTTTTTGGGTTGATATTATTTATTTATACCTATTTTCTTCTTCAGCTCTCCTCAGGAAAGCGATTGATTATGCAATTAATTACAATTTTTTTTGGTCTCATCCATGGCCTAGGTTTTGCATCAAATCTATCTGAAAATCCTATCGTTCAAGACCAAATGTTTTCAATGATTCTTGGATTTAATCTTGGAATTGAGGTGGGTCAAATTCTCATAGCTTTACTTGCAGTGTCATTGCTTACTTTCTTAAAATCGTTTTTATCAGCAACGAGGTTTCAAATCTTAAATAGAAGCCTTAGTATGTATCTCATAGGAATAGGCTTATTCTGGTTTGTATCGAGGTCATTTTAATGAAGTTTGCAATTCCCTTATCAATACTTCCGTCCGAGGAACTTCTACCTTTAACAATTGAAGCTGAAAAAGCTGGCTTTGATGCTATTGCTGTTTCTGATCATCTTATTCATCCAAAGAATTTTTCCGTACCTTATCCATATACGGAAGATGGTAAAGTAAGATGGGAGGAAGGCACAGACTGGCCTGATCCGATTAATACACTTTCCTTTCTTGCAGGCGCCACCAATTCAATTAAATTTTATACAAGTGTTTATATTCTTCCTGCTCGCAACCCATTTAGAGCTGCCAAGGAGATATCAACATTATCACACCTGTCAAAGGGAAGATTTTCTTTAGGTGTAGGCATGGGTTGGATGCCAGAAGAATTTAATGTTGGTGAGCAGGATTTCAAGCAACGAGGCAAAAGAGCTGATGAAATGTTGGATTTAATGCAAAGGCTTTGGTCTGGAGAAATGCATAACTATGATGGTAATTTTTATTCTTATGAAGATCTAGAGATGCTGCCTAAACCATATGGAGATATTCCAATATTAATTGGTGGATTTTCTAAGATTGCCCTTAAAAGGGCCAGTAATCATAATGGTTGGATTTCAGACATGCATAGCTTAGGTGAGCTTGAAGAGATAATTTCATCATTAGAAAAACTTCGAAAAGATAAACCATCATTTGATGAGTATGAGATTACAGCTTTTAGTTGCTGGGATGCTTTCAGCTTGGAGGGATTTAAAAAGATGCAAGATATTGGAGTAACAACAATCACAACTTATCCATGGATGCTTTATGGGGTAATGAATGAAGCCCCGGTAAATGAAAAAATTGATGCAATGCATTCTTTTGCATCAGATTTTTTTAGTGAGTTCAAATGAGGTACTTGCATACAATGATTCGGGTTTCAGATTTAGAAGAATCTCTTAATTTTTTTAAGCTGCTAGATATTCATGAAGTAAGCAGGAAAGAGAATGAACAAGCAAGATTTACCTTGGTTTTTCTATCAGCAACAGGAGATGAAAAGCTCGTAGAGAATGCTAAGTCTCCTTTAATTGAATTAACCTTTAATTGGGATGAAAAAGATTATGATGGCGGCAGAAATTTTGGACATCTTGCGTTTGAAGTTGATGATATTTACGCAGTTTGTAAGAGACTTTTACAGAACAAGATAATTATCAATAGACCTCCAAGAGATGGGCGCATGGCTTTTGTTAAATCACCAGATCAAATATCAATCGAGTTGCTACAAAAAGGGAAACCTCTTCCACTTATAAGCCCCTGGAAGGAAATGCCAAATCAAGGCACTTGGTAAAAAGCTAACTTCTAAATCCACTATAATTAGATTATGTTAATTGCACGATTGGTCAAAGTATCTGATTTAGATAGGTTATTTAAGCTCACTAAGACAGGTGGCAGAGGCCTTACGACAATGCCTAAATCTAAGGAAGAATTGGCAGATCGAATTAAGTGGTCAATAAAATCTGCCGCATCATCAAAAAAATTTCCTAACCATGATTCCTACTTATTTGTGCTTGAGAGCGGTAAAAAAATTGTAGGTATGTCAGCAATTTATACGTCAGTATCAAGAGAGAAACCCTCTGTTTTTTTTAAAAGGAAAATTATTCAGATGTATTCACACTCATTGAAAATGAGAAAATCATTTGAGGCTCTCCAGCTTTCATTTATTAAAAATCCTTACACGGAATTAGGAACATTATTTATGAATCCAAATGCCAGAGGCATAGGCGGAGGTAAATTATTGTCTTTTGCTCGCTTTCTATATATGTCTAATAATCTAAATCGCTTCGATAAAGAGGTTGTCGTTGAGATACGGGGTTATAAGAATGCTAAAGGGGTAACGCCTTTTTGGGATAAGTTCAGTAGCAAATTTTTTGACTTAAATTTTTTTGATGCAGACAATTCTTCCTACATAGACAATCATTTCATTGGTGAATGTGTCCCAAGTTTCCCTTTAATTTTAGATTTTCTTCCAAGGGAAGTAAGTAGATATTGTGGTAAACCACATACCACATCAAAATTAGCATTGTCCCTATTGAACTCTCAAGGCTTTAGGTCTAATGGGATGGTAGATGTTTTAGATGGAGGCCCATGCTTATCTTCTCAGCTAAGCAAAATAAAAGTTATTCAAAATAAAAATCAATTTAAAGTAAAAATTGGCAGAGTTAGTTCAGATCAAGAGCTTAGCTTTGCTTTTAACAATTCATTAGTTGATTTTTGGGCAACAAGACTCTTCGTTGAGAGGATTTCAAATAAAGAGGTTCTTATTGATCGCAAGGATGCTAGGCATCTTGGTCTAAAAGAAGGCGATTCTATTAATCTTTCGCACTAATAATGAATTATATAGGCGGCAATTGGGAGAAGGGCTTAGGAGCAACGTATGCTTCAATTAATCCCAGAAATGAAACTATTTTGTGGGAAGGAAATTATGCATCCAAAGATCAAATTAAGTCAGCAATAGACTGTGCTTCTAAGGCACATTCCAAATGGTCATCTTTGAGCTTTAAAGAGCGCTTAGAAATTATAAAAAATTTTTATAATTTACTCGAAAAAAATGCTCAAACAGTTTCAGAAATAATTACTCTTGAAACTGGAAAAGTTGGTCACGACGCAGAATCTGAGGTCAGTGCTGCAAGAGCTAAATTAAAAAATGTTCTAGATGCTTATGAAGACAGAACCGGAGCAAAGAAAAATGTTACGAACATTATGGAGACAAGTCTTACCCATCATTCTTTAGGTATTGTGTGTGTTATTGGACCCTTCAATTTTCCCCTGCATCTGCCAAATGGACAGATTACTCCAAGCCTTTTAGCAGGTAATACAGTTATTTTTAAACCCAGTGAAAGTACTCCTTTAATTTCAGAATATATGATGATGTTGTGGGAAGAGGCTGGAATTCCAAAGGGCGTAATCAATTTGTTGCATGGTAAAAAATGGGTAGTTCAAAATTTAGTAAAGCACTCAAAAATCAAGGGTATTTTTTTTACAGGCGGATATGATGCCGGGAGATCTATTCATGCCTCTGTATCAGGTGAAATTGATAAATTAGTCGCTCTAGAGTTAGGGGGTATAAATCCCATAGTCGTTTGGAATACAAATAAAATTAAACAAGTAAAAAATATAATCTTAGAGTCAGCCTTTATATCGACTGGCCAAAGATGTACTTGTGCAAGAAAGTTAATTCTTCCAAAAAATAAATATGGAAAGAAAATTTTAGATAGCATTAAGAAAGACTTGAGTGATCCAAGGATTACAAATCATTTTTTGGGCCCATTAATTTCAAATGAGGCAAGGCTTAAAGTTATCTCTCAGCAAAAAAAGTTAAAAAAAATTGGGGCCCGCATCATCAAAGAATCAAAAGTCCCAAAAGGTAAAGGGTTTTTTATAACACCAGGGCTTATTGATAGCACAAACTTAAAAGAGCGATTTGATGAAGAAATATTTGGTCCGATACTACAAGTTCATTTTGTAGGATCCTTTTCTGAGGCAATAGATGAAGCAAATAATACAAAATTTGGTCTTGCTGCATCATTAATCTCAGATTCTAGGCCGCTGTTTGATGAGTTTCACTCCTCAATAAATTCAGGCTTAGTAAACTTTAATGCGACAACAACCGGTGCATCAGGTGCCTTGCCATTTGGCGGTGTTGGAAAAAGCGGAAATTACAGACCAGCAGGATTTTATGCTGCAGATTTTTGTGCATGGCCAAAATCATCGGTGCTAAAAAAGTTATGACATTTAAGGAAATAAATTTTGATGGCCTGATTGGACCCACTCATAATTATGGTGGCCTATCAGAAGGTAATGTTGCTTCACAAAAAAATATTGATCAAGTTTCAAATCCAAAGATGGCAGCTTTGCAAGGCTTGCAGAAAATGGAACTACTTTTAGATGAGGGATTGCATCAAGGAATTTTTTTACCTCATGAAAGACCCTATCTTAAAATTTTAAAAGATTTAGGCTACTCAGGCTCAGGTACAGAAATAATAAATGATGTTTCTAAAAGCAATAAATTACTACTAAAAAATATTTATTCGGCATCCTCAATGTGGGCTGCAAATACAGCTACATTTTCTTCAAAGTTAGATAGCTTAGATAATAAAAATCATTTAACGCCGGCAAATCTTAACTCAATGTTTCATAGATCAATTGAAAAAGATTTTGTAACCAATCAATTAAATGATATTTTTGGACAAATTGCTTCCATTCATCAACCAAGACCTCCCATTGGTGCCTTTGGAGATGAGGGAGCAGCTAACCATTTGAGAGTCTCATCTTCGCATTCAAAAGAAGGTTTTCAGGTTTTTGTTCATGGTGGAAGCGCCTTTGAATATGACAAATTAGTTAAAAGACAAGCATTAGAAATCTCATCTAGCATAAGCAAATCACACAAATTAGATGAAACAAAAGTTTTTTTTCTTCAGCAAAATCAAGAGGCCATCAGTGAAGGGAGTTTTCATAATGATATTGTGAGCCTAGCTAACGAAAATGTGTTTATTGCTCATGAAAAAGCTTTTGAAAATAAAGCTGATTTAAATCAATTAATAGGAATACTCAAAGCAAATGTTAATAATTTTTCATACTTAGAGATACCAGATGCTTTAATTAATCTCAAAGACTTAGTTTCAAGCTATCTTCTCAATTCTCAGCTGGTAACCAAATCAGATAATCAGATGATGATTATTTTCCCTTCAGAGGTGCAAGAGTATAGTAACTGCGGTAGCTGGATAGACTCACTAACCGAAAATAGCCCAATAGACTCAATAAAATATGTAGATATTAGGCAAAGCATGATGAACGGCGGAGGGCCAGCATGCTTAAGATTTCGTGCAACCTTTGAAGAGAATGAGATTTCAAAAATTAACGCATCATATCTAATGGATCATCACAAGATTCAATCAATAAAAGATTTAGTTGGTAAACACTATAGAGATAAATTGCATCCTGATGATTTGGCTGACCCAAGTTTAATGGAGGAATCCTATTTATTTTTAGATGAACTAACTGAGCTACTTAATCTAGGGAGTATTTATTCTTTTCAAAAAACTTAATCAGGGTTTGAGAGAGTTGACTGTAACGATTCAAACTTATCTGTAAATTCTGACAATTTATGCCTCTCTTTCTTGATAACTTCCGGCGGGGCATTATCAACAAATTTCTTGTTATCAAGCTTTTGTTTAATTCTCTTAATTTCTTCAGCAAGCTTTGAAGCTTCCTTTTTCATCTTCTTAATTTCTTCCTCTGAATTGAATAATTTTTCAACAAGAATATGAATCTTAATTTGGTCACTTATCACTGTAATTGAATTTGAAGGCTCTGATTCAGAAAGTTTAATACTTGTAAGGTTTGCTGTTTTGCAAATTACAGCTTCATGATCAGAAATAAGTTTTTGGAATTCAGCATTATATTTCCCAGAAATCTCAACTTTGACAGGTCCATTAGAAATAGTTGGATTATCTGACTTTAAGGATCTAATCGTTGAAATTATTTCTATTATCTTATCTACTGAATTATTGGATTCTGGGACAGCAGCATTAATGCTTTTATCAAACAGTGATTCAACTAGAAATTTATTATCTGTTTTAAGTCCTAAACCTTTAATCTTTTTATTGAGCTCTTCAGTGATAAAAGGCATAAAGGGATGAAGCAATGTTATGATTTTTTGGAACTCTTTGATCATGCTATGTATTACTTTTGAAGCATCATTTTTTTGATCATCAAGAAAGACTTTCATAAATTCGATATACCAATCGCAGTAATTACCCCATATCAGTTCATATAAACTATTGCTTGCTAAATCAAATCGGTAATCATTGATATGTTTTTTTAGATCTTGATAAGTTTCAAAAGTTTTTCTTGCAATCCAATCTGAATAAATATTCGATTCAATATCTTCGGTCATGACAAAGTTATTTTTTTGAATTTGAAATTCAATAAAATTGAATGCATTCCAGATTTTATTGCAAAAATTTCTATAGCCTTTGATTCTACCTATATCAAAGTTAATATCTCTGCCTGGTGAAGCGAGAGCATAATATGTAAATCTCAGAGCATCTGTTCCGTAACCATCAATACCGTTAGGAAACTGTTTAGTTGTCTGCTTTGAAATTTTTTCTTTAAGCTGTGGCTGCATCAAGCCCGTTGTTCTTTTTATTAGTAAATCCTCAAGAGAGATGCCATCGATCAGATCAATAGGATCAATAATATTGCCCTTTGATTTTGACATTTTTTGACCATTTTCATCTTTTATAAGCCCTGTAATAAAAACTTCTTTAAACGGAATTTCATCTAAGAAATAATTGGTCATCATGATCATTCGAGCGACCCAAAAGAAAATAATATCAAAACCTGTAACCAAAGTAGTGGTTGGGTGGAAAGAGCTCAGCTTTGGAGTTTTTGAAGGCCATCCTAGTGTTGCAAAGGTCCATAGGCTTGAAGAAAACCATGTATCAAGAACATCCTCATCTTGACTTAATTTACCTTTGATTTTAAATCTCTCTCTTATGTCTTCCTCAGATGAACCCACATAGTAGTTTGAACTTTCGTCGTACCAAACCGGTATTCTATGACCCCACCATAACTGACGACTGATGCACCAATCTTGGATATTTTCTAGCCATTGAAAATATGTTTTTTCCCAGTTACTAGGTACAAACTTTATGTCACCATTTTTTACTACATCAATAGCAGAAAGCGCCATTTTTTTTGTATCCACATACCATTGGTCAGTAAGAAAGGGCTCTAAAATCTCATCTGAGCGATCTCCGAAGGGAAGGGAGGTTTCATATTCTTCAATACCAGCAATTAAATCCTCAGATTCTAAATTTGCTAGAATTCTTTTTCTTGCCTCAAACCTATTTAATTCATGGAAGTTTTTTGGAGCACATCCACATATTTTGGCGTGCTTATCTAAAACAGAGATAGGTTCAAAGGAAGATTCATCTCCTTGAATAATATTTTTTTTATTATCCATGCTTAGACCATGTCTCTTACCTATCTCATAATCATTAAAGTCATGTCCTGGAGTAATTTTTACTGCTCCTGATCCAAAATCCATATCCACATAATCATCTGCAATAATAGGAATTTTTCTGTTACAAAGTGGTAGCTCAACATCCTTACCAATATATTCTTTGTATCTTTTATCATCGGGATGAACTGCTATTGCCATGTCACCTAATAAAGTTTCAGGTCGAGTTGTAGCAACCGTAATAAACTGATCAGTGCCGTCAATTTTATATTTAATGCTGGCGAGCTTTACATTCTTTTCTTTATTGACAACCTCAAGGTCCGATAATGATGTTTGAAGAGCTGGATCCCAATTAACAAGTCTGGATCCTCTGTAAATTAATCCATCTTCATGCAATTTGTTAAAGGCCAGAATTACAGCATCTTGGTAGTCCTCATCATAAGTAAATCGCTCAGACTCCCAATCCAAGCTAGCACCCAGCCTTCTAAGTTGATTAGTGATGGTATTGCCAGATTTATTTTTCCAGTTCCAAACTTCTTGTTCAAACTTTTCTCTGCCTAACTCTTTTTTTGTTTTGCCAGCTTCGAATAATTGTCTTTCTACAACCATTTCGGTTGCGATGCCGGCATGATCAGTTCCTACCTGCCAATGAGTTTTATAGCCACTCATTTTTTTATACCTAATCAAGCAGTCCATGATTGCATTTTGAAATCCATGTCCCATATGCAAAGTACCCGTGACATTGGGCGGAGGGATCATGATGCAGTAAGGGGTTTCTCCCTCGGATTGAGAAAACAATCCTGAGGCTTCCCACTCTTTATAAAGGGATTCTTCTATTTTTGATGGATCATATTGTTTGGAAGCCACTATTTTACTTGGACGACAAAACCATTTCTGTTAACAAGGGAACAGGCCGTCCTGTACTTCCTTTTTTTGGACTTGTCACCCATGCAGTTCCAGCTATATCTAAATGTGCCCATCTAAAATCTTCAGCAAATCTTGATAAGAAGCACGCAGCAGTAATTGTTCCTGCTCCGCTTCCACCAATATTGGCAAGATCAGCAAAGTTAGTTTTTGTACAGCTTTGATACTCATCCCATAAAGGTAGC
Source organism: uncultured SAR86 cluster bacterium (assembly GCA_902623535.1). GTDB lineage: Bacteria > Pseudomonadota > Gammaproteobacteria > Magnimaribacterales > D2472 > MED-G82. The sequence goes on from CACNUA010000001.1 coordinate 24,008, forward strand.
TGCCAAGCTCTATCAAATGTATTTTCACCAGCAGCTAAAATATTGTCTGCAAGCTTTTGATCATTGGACATTAACCCTGAAGCATGCTGACCTAACGCGACTACACAAGCTCCAGTTAAGGTTGCAATATCAATTACATATTTTGGTTTATATCTTTTAACGTAGGTAAGCGCATCACACAAAACAAGCCTACCTTCTGCATCAGTATTCAAGATTTCAATTGTTTGACCAGACATCGATGTTACAACATCACCTGGTTTTGTAGCTTTTGATGATGGCATATTTTCAGCACAAGCCATGACACCAATCACATTTACTTTTGCATTAATTCTTGCAAGAGTCTGCATGACACCAAAAACTGATGCTGCACCCCCCATATCCCATTTCATTTCATCCATTTTCCCGCTGGGTTTAAGTGAGATTCCTCCTGTATCAAATGTTATTCCTTTTCCGACTAGCACCGCAGGAGCAACATTTTTTGGGCCTCCGTTATACTCGATAATAATCATCCTAGGAGGTTCAATACTTCCTCTTGCAACAGATAAATAAGAACCCATTTTTAGCTGCGCCAATTGTTTTTCATTTAAAGATTTTATTTTAAGTTTAGGAAAGATTTTTTTTAGTTGTTTCGCTTTAGATTCTATGATCCTCGGAGTGCAATGATTGGCAGGCAAGTCACCAAGAAACTTTGTTGCATTCATGCCTTCACCAATAGCGTAGCCTTTTTTAACAGCAGCCGAAGTATTTCTAGATTCAGAAGCCGATAATTGAAAACTAGTAAAGGTGACTTTTGAGAGGGGCAATTTCTTTACAGTTTTATTTTTTGTTTGATTAAACTTATATGATGAGGACTCAACGGTTCTTGCAGCTACTTCAACTAAATTTCCAAAAGGATTTGAGATAATTGAATCATTAAGATGAATTGAAAGTTCTTTCTCATTATGAGCATTTGCTAATGAAACCATCCTGGTAAACATTTCAACCCATTTTCTTAGCTCCGCTTTGTTATCGGGCTGCTTAATAAATAAAATTTTATTAATTTTTACATTTGGGCATTCCACCCAAGCATGCGTTATGTTTCCTGATGAAACATCCTTAACCGCTTTATCTATGGTCTTTGCTATAACTTGATTTTTTGTTGAACTAAAAAAAGTAGATTTTATGTGCTTCACAAAATCATTCCCGTTGGAGGCTTTTTCAACTGCAACGGCGAGAGCACCTGATTTGAATTGTTTAATATTTTTTTTGTCTAAACTCTTATGATTAACTGTAGCAAGGACTTTATAAGTCATTTCATTTTCTCCATGGTTACTTGATATGATTGATATTGTAATCGAACATATTGTCTAAGGCATGCATACCAGTAATATTATTTCCAAACATATTAACCATAAGGTATTTTCCAGCTTTATTTTTATACTTCTAACAATGGTTGGTATTTTGTTTATCTCACGATCTGTAGGATATTTTGAAAAATCAGTTGCAGGTCAATTAGATCCAAACATTATCCTCAACATACTGATGCTTCGATTACCTGATTTTCTTTCATTTTTAATTCCATTCTCAATCTTTATCAGCCTTTATTTAAATTTTTCAAATCAATATTCTAGTAACGAGATATACGCTATCTTCAATACGGGCACATCTCGGCTTTCGATTGTTTCCAGTTTGAATAAGCAGCTGATCTTGATTTTGATAAGTGTCTTAATATTGAGTGTTTTCATTGGACCAGCAACTAAGCAGATGTCTGAGGAAATTCAGGAATTTACGAGTTTTGAAAAGAAGCTTCTTCAATTGCACCCTAAAATCCTTAATAGTGTTCCGGGGTCAGCTGGAAAAATTTATTTTGATTCAATGAATCAAGATGGTTTCACCGATGTTGTTTTTATTGAACCAAATGGATCTGATATCTCAATTATTCAATCTAAAAAAATGGAGGTTCTAGGAAATGAGGCAGATAACCTTGAATTAAAATTCTATTCTGGACTTATGAGCTCAACCTTAAAATCCGGAGATTCTTTTGAAATTACTTTCAATGAATTTATCCATCCTATAAACCAAGATAACAACACATCCTCTGTTTTTAGTTTTAGAAAAGTTTTTGATTTTGACCAGTCCGATAACTTCATTAACATTCAATGGCGAATTTCTTTGGTGATCATGACGCTAAGCTTGATTTACTTTGCTTTTATTTTAGCTCCTTTCTCTCCGAGAGCTTCTGTATCAGCTCAATTTGTTCCAGGGCTGTTAATTTACATTCTATATTTAGCCAGCTTAATCTTTTACAGAGATACTTTCTCTGATGATAGCAAAGTTCTTTATTACGGTTTGTGGCCCGTTCATTTTACTTACATATTGTTAATAACAATCTATTCAAAAAGTAATTACTTTCAATCCCTCATTGCACAAACTTCAAAAAGGCAAATCTTTTTAATGGCTATTATTTTAGCCTTAATGACATATTGGATTGCAGGATGAGAAATTTTTTTTCATATATTTATAAACACATATTTTTAAGGTGTTTTTTTATATCACTTCTAACACTGCTTGTTTTTTTTGTTTTAGATTTTGTAATCTCGTTAATTACTGAAAGCTCGGGGTTCTCAATGCTTCAAATTCAAAATACTGCTATTGAATCTTTTGAAGGATTGCTGAGTTATTTTGAAATGATAATGCTTTTGAGCGTCCTAATAACTCTTTCAATATTTAAACAGGCCAATAACATCGCAATTCTCCAATCATTTGGTCAATCGCCACTTAAAATAAGTATGATTGCTGCATGTGCACCTTTGATTTTATCTTTTCTATTCATAGGATTTTCACTATTAATACCATCAAATGATGTTGATACATATCCTCAATGGAAGCTTGAAGATCAGTCAATTTCCATTCTGCAAAAAGATAAAGTTATTAGTATTGATTTTTCAAGTAATAAAATTAATAAAGTATTAAGCACAACTCCCAATGACTTGTCTGCAAATACCGAACCATCTTCAGTTTTACAAAAAATGTCATCAAGAACTCTCTCTCTTCCATTTGCAACATTAGCTTTGGTCCTACTGGCTTCTATATTTTTATACAAACATCAAAGAAATTTTTCTATTAGTCAGTCGATTTTCTTTGGAATCGCTGCTGGGTTTGGATATAAGCTTATCAGTGATTTATTTTATTTAGGTTTTAGATCGTTTGACCTGAACATTAATTTAGGTATATACATCCCACCAACCATTGCTTTATGTGTTTCGGTATTCTTTTTTTTAAGACTATCTAAACTTTAATAAGTTTTGTCTTCGAGAGAATGTCATTAATAGCAAGTCTTTGAGGATGCAAATAAATCAGCAATAAGGGTAGGCCAGCAAGCAGATAAATACATACGTTTAAAAGAAATCTTAATGCTGTTTGAGATAATGAGATCCTTTGGTCTCCAATATTTACTAATTTGATTTTCCAAACCTTCATACCTAATGTTTGCCCACCTCGCATCCAAAAGAATGCAAAAAATGACCAAGCTGTAATGATGCTAACAATGAATCCAACAAAAGGATTTAGCGGATTAAAATTATTGAGTAATAACAGTACTGATCCAACCAAGAACCAGACCCCTAATAACAAAAGACTGTCATAAATTCCGCAAAGAAATCTAGTAAGAAAACTTGGGTATTGAATGTTAGAATGCATAAACCTATCTAGTATAAGGAATTGATTATGTCTCAACAATCCAGTTTTTTTGGTCATCCTATTGGTTTAAGAACTTTGTTCTTAACTGAAATGTGGGAACGAATGTCTTATTACGGAATGAGAGGAATCATGGTTCTATTCATGACCGCAGGACTTACAGGTTCAAATCCAGGGCTGACATTTAGTGCTGTAGAAGCAAATGCAATTTATGGAGCATATATAGGTTTGGTCTATTTTATGGTGGTGCCCGGTGGTTGGCTGGCAGATAATATTTTTGGCTATCAAAAGGCTGTTTTGCTGGGCGCAATCATTATCGCTATTGGTCATTACACGCTTGCAATTCCTTTTGAACAAACCTTCTTTCTTGGTTTGCTCTTTGTAATCTTAGGGACAGGGCTTCTCAAAGGAAATATTTCGGCGATTGTCGGCAAGATGTATGACAACAATGATTCAATGAGGGATGCTGGTTATACGATATTCTATATGTCAATTAACATAGGATCTGTTCTTGGATTTCTTATTTGTGGCTGGTTGGGAGAAAACATTGGTTGGCATTGGGGTTTTGGTGCTGCTGGGATTGGAATGACCTTTGGAGTTTATCAATTTGTAAAGTACAGACATCTATTGGGATCTGCTGGAGCAGAGCCTAATGAAATGGATCCTGATAGAAGAAAAAGACTATTAAGCTACTTTTATGTTGCCGTAGGAATTATTGCAATAGCAATTTTATTAGCACTATTAGGAGTATTTGATATTGATCCAGTTATATTTGCTTCAAGTTATGCTTATTTCTTAGTAATTGTTGCGGGATTATATTTTTTATATTTATTCTTGTTAGCTGGATTAGATCCATCTGAAAAGAAAAATTTGTTATTACTATTCTTTTTATTCATAGGTGCCGCAGCTTTTTGGTCAGGCTTTGATCAATCTGGAGGATCTCTTACTATTTTTGCAAGAGATTTTACAGATCTTAATTTATTTGGATTTGAGCTCCCGATTAGTTGGATGAATCTCGCAAATCCTATTTTCGTTGTTATTTTTGCACCTGTTTTTGCAGGTATTTGGACTAATCTGGCCATAAGAAATCTAGATCCATCCTTGCCTATGAAGTTTGCAATTGGTTTGCTCTTTATGTGCTTAAGTTTTATTTTGATGGTTTATGCTGTGAATGCTGCTATGCAATATGGCCAGGTAGGAATTCAGTGGTTACTGATAACTTACTTGCTTCATACCTGGGGTGAGCTTGCGCTTTCACCTATTGGGTTATCAGCTTTTTCAAGATACGCGCCAAAAAAATATGCTGGCCAAATGTTCGGTCTTTGGTTTACAGCAAGTGCAATTGGTGGAGTTTTAGCTGGCTTACTTGGTGGTGAGGCAACCGGTGAGGGACTTGAATCAATGACGCCAATATTTTCTTTTATGATTAAGTATTATCTTGTTATAGGTGTAATTTTGGCTCTATTGTCTTTTGTTATTAAGCCTGCAGAAAAAGAGGGCGCTAGCTAGCTCCTACTTCCTGTAAGATTTGGAGATATATATCCTTAACCTTTTCTAGGTCATGAATTGGAATGTTTTCATTGATCTGATGAATGGTTTTATTTAGTGGACCAAGCTCAACAACTTGGGATCCCATTGGAGCAACCCAACGACCGTCGGAAGTTCCTCCACCATTATCAATTATTGCTTCACTGCCATTTATTTTTTTTATAGCTTTTTGAATGGTATCTATGAATTTATTTTCCTTTGTGAAATATGGATCTGCATTTTTAACCCAAGATATCTCGTAATTAAGATTGTTTGCTTCAAAAATTTCTAGAATTCTATTTTTTAAACTATCTGCTGTTGATTCTGGAGAAAATCTTAAGTTAAAAACTAAATCAAGTGAGTTTGGAACAACGTTTGTAGCACCTGTTCCGCTAGAAATATTAGAAATTTGAAAGCTAGTGGGTTCAAAAAATTCATTTCCCTCATCCCATACCTCCTCAGAGAGAATGCGTATGACTTCACCGGAAAGATGTATAGGGTTAATGACTTTTTTAGGGTAAGCAACATGACCCTGCTTGCCAATAACTTTTAAATATCCAGTTAAGGAGCCTCTTCTGCCTCTTCTTAACGTATCTCCAACAATATTCGAAGAGCTTGCTTCTCCAACTAAACAGTAGTCAATAAACTTACCTTCTTGTGTTAAATCATCTATGATTTTATCGATTTTCCCATCCTCTTTTTCACCTTCCTCGTTTGAAGTAAGAAGAATCCAAATTTGGAAATCTGGATTTGGGTTAAGTTTTAAAAATTCTTTAGCAGCAATCATAAAAGCTGCGATGCTAGACTTCATATCTGCTGCGCCTCTTCCATAGAGAATATTTTCATTTACCTCTGCTGCGAAGGGCGGAAAGCTCCACTGATCAATTGGACCTTCAGGTACTACATCAGTATGACCAAGAAAACAGAATACAGGACCTGATGAACCATATCTTGCTAGTAAATTTTCTACGTTTGAGTAATTTATTTTTTGTACGTCAAAATTTAGGTCAACTAATTTATTCTCGATGACATCAAAGCATCCATTATCCTTTGGAGAGATCGATTTAATTCTTATAAGTTCTTGAGCTAGTTCTAAAAGAGCCATTTAATTTTTATGCAATTCTTCATTAAGCTTAACTGATTTTTTATTTGGTACCGCCTCAACCTGACCTGTTAAAGAATTTCTTCTAAAAATGAGGTTAGATTTTCCAGATAACTCAGATGCCTTCACGATTTTATCTTCATCAACTATAAAGACTTTCGATCCAGAAGTTAGGTATAAACCAGCTTCAATTATACAGTCATCTCCGAGAGGTATTCCTAATCCAGAGTTAGCGCCCAAAAGACATCTTTTTCCAACACTAATTTTTACATTATTGCCCCCAGAAAGGGTGCCCATCGTACTTGAACCACCTCCAAGATCAGAGTATTCTCCAATAACAACACCTGCAGAAATTCGACCTTCAATCATTGCTGGGCCTAGGGTGCCAGCATTAAAATTTACAAAACCTTCATGCATGACAGTTGTTCCGCTTGCTAGATACGCTCCTAATCTAACTCTAGAGCTATCTGCCACTCTTACTCCTGAAGGAGCCAGATAATTTAGCAAAGGTGGAAATTTATCAATACTGTAAACTTGTAGTGGTAGATCTTCATTGTTATTTAGGTAGAAGGGCTCAATCTCGTCCACACATATTGGCCCTTTATTAGTCCATGCAATATTTCTTAAAGTTTGGAATAAACCTTCTAGATTTAATATATTAGGTTTAAATGCTCGATAAGAAATGAGGTGGAGCTTTAAAAACGCAACCGCAATAGAGTTTATCGGCTCATCATTCTTAATTTGAGTAAGAACATATCTCTTATTTTTTTGCAAAGGCTTTATTTTTATGCCATCGATTGAAGACATAAATTCATCTTTGTTTATGTCAGTAACAAAATCATTTTTACCTAACATTTTTGAAAAGGGGTTAAATAATTCATTGCCTTGATCAATAATTTTTGTGAAATGAACTTCAATAAGCTGACCATTTGAGTCAGTTGTACCAATTCCAAACCCAATGATTGGAAATTTTAAATTTTGATCAAACATATCTATAAATTACTAAGATTTTTTGTAAGGTCATTTTTTTTATTTTTAGTTAAGAATTTTCCATTCTTTGAGTCTAAAAGCTGAAAATTATCTTCCACTCTCTCACCCAAAGTAGTAATTCTTGCAGAATGTACATCAATATTTAAATCAAGGAAAGATTTTGCAATTTTTACTAAAAGCTTTGGTTGATCAAGCGTCTCAATGCAGAGTAGAGTTTTCATGAGATTTTTATCTTCTGAAAAATTAATCTTAGTAACCATTTGAAATGGCTTCTTGATTTTTTTTGAAAGCTTAATATTTGAAGTGGGAGACAATATGCCCCTATTTATTTTTTTTATGATTGATTCAAAATCAGATTTATAAAGGTTGTTGCCGAGCTTACGGTGTTTGACCAAGAATGAGTTCAATGCAAACTTATTATCATTAGTGGTTTGAATATCAGCATCATAAGTTTCCAGCATCAAACTATCGATTAATTCACATGCACGTAAGAATAGGCCTTTCCTGTTCGCTGTAAACAATGTTAAAGAAATATAATCGTTTAATTTTCGTATTCCAGCACTCGATTGACCATCATAGTTAGTGATTATTTCTGCATGTGACTTGAGAGATGCAATATTATTTTTTTGAAAATAAGACTCTGGCAGCATTTTCCAAATCTTAGAAATTTTATTAATTTCAGCCATAGAAAACGCCTCTAAAGTTCTAGCTTTTCTGTCTCGGATGCTGACCTTCTGAGGGACTTCCTCCTGATTAAGAATACTTCTAGAAGTAATGTATAGGCTTTTAAGTAGGTCGTGTTTCCAAGAATTCCATAAATTAGGATTCGTGCCCCTGATATCATTTATTGTCAGAAGAAATAGATAGTTCAATTTCTCGATGGTATTCACAGTAGCAATAAATTCATCAACTGTGTGCTTGTCATGTACATCCTTCTTTTGAGCAATTGAGGACATAAAAAGATGGTTTTTTACAAGCCAAACCAATAATTCCTCATCTGCTTTAGAAATCCCAGCTCTAAGGGCAAAATCATGGACCATGCTTGATCCAATCTCAGAATGATTGCCTCCTTTTCCCTTACCTAGGTCATGAAATAGCCCAGCTAAATAAAGTATTTCAATCTTTGGAAGCTTTCTAATAAGCTCTGATTCCATATCAAAATCTTTAATATTAGTTCCGATATACATTTGACGCATATTTCTGACAACTTTGAAAGTATGTTCATCAACAGTGTATATGTGGAACATATCAAACTGCATTTGTCCCTGTATCATTTTGAATTCAGGAATAATCTTTCCAAGGATTCCCAACTGCTTCATTTTTTTAAGAATGCTGGATAGATGATGTTTAGATTTAAGTAATTCTAGGAATTGTTGTTGTATTTTTTTATGCAGGAATTGCTTATCTTTAATCTTTTTTAATGCTAACTTAATTTTGTATGCAGTTTGAAGATTAAGTTCGAATAGATTTTTATTACTACCTAACTTTTGGAAGACATCAAGGATATCACTTGGTGAATTAATTTCTCCAACGTAAATAAACTTTTTTGTAATGCCTTTTATTAATTTATCAAAATCAATATTTGATCCGAAGTGACTAGGATCTTCAATGCAGGCTTGAAGAAATAGCTGATGAAAATCAGTAATGGTTGAAGCATCATTAAAAAAATCTTTCATAAATTTTTCTACCGCAGAAAGACTTCTACTATTGCGATAGCTAAGACGTTTAGCCGCATCAACCTGAAGCTCAAAGCTAAGACGGTTTTGATTGCTTTTTAGATTGAGCCAATATCGAATAATTTTCATCCGACGAGAGGAGTTTAATAATGAGTCCATCTCATTGCGATTGAAGATATCCATTTTCAGTTTTTTAATGCTGTCAATTCCAAGGCATTTTTGACAAATCCATTCAATGCTATGAATATCTCTTAGGCAACCAGGCGACTCTTTGATATCTGGTTCAAGATTAAACTCTGTTGAATTAAATTTTTGATATCTTTTAATTGCTTCATTTTCCTTGAAGCTAAAAAATACCTTCTTTCTTATTTTTTTATGCAATGCTTTTAAATCACGATTAAATGCAGTTATATTCTTTTTTGATCCTGATAAAACTCTGATTGATAGTAAAGACGTATACTCTTGCAAGTCATTTCTTGCTAGTTTTTGCATGCCAGGCACGGAACGAACAGAATGACCAACCTTAAAGTTTTGGTCCCATAACCAAGAAACAAAATTATTTAGTTTTTCATCAGGCTTTTTTTTTGGATCTTGATCAATGATTGTTAAATCTATATCAGATGCAGGGAATAGCTCTTCTCGTCCATAGCCACCTATTGCGCACAAGATATATCTTGAAGACAATCCATTCTCAGAAAATCTTTTGCAAAGAGCCTTATCAATAATCCGAGTCCTTTTCTTAAGATATTTCTCGACTCCAATTGGACTTTTTCGAAGAATTTTTAGATCGTTTAAAAACTCTTCATCAATTAATTCTAAGGACTTATGCAAAATTTTCTTCTGATCGTTGGGTGAGAACTTCAAAACCTTGTTCTGTAACCGCGATTGTATGCTCCCATTGAGCAGAATTTCTCCCATCCTTAGTCTCAACAGTCCATCCATCACTTAATATTTTAGTATGTTTCTTTCCCTGATTAATCATGGGTTCAATGGTAAAACACATTCCAGCTTTTAGTTCTGGTCCAGTACCAAATTTTCCATAGTGCAAAACTTGGGGTTCATCATGATAAACCTTGCCAATTCCGTGACCGCAGTAATCTTCAACTACAGTATAGTGATTTTGCTCTGCATGCTGTTGAATTACAGCCCCGATGTCTCCAAGTCGTGTTCCAGGTCTGACCAGTTCAATAGCCTTATATAAACATTCTTGAGTTACCTTAACCAAGCGTTCATTATGAGGCTGTGTTTTACCAACTAAGAACATTTTGGATGTATCGCCATGCCAGCCGTCCTTTAATACTGTTACATCAATGTTAATAATATCTCCATCTTTTAAAATCTTATTTGGAGAGGGGATGCCATGACAAATAACTTGATTAACACTGGCACAAATTGTTTTTTCATACCCTCTATATCCAACATTAGCTGGGACAGCTTTTTGAACTTCTGTAATATGTTTAAAACAGATAACATCAAGCTCTTCTGTAGATACTCCCGGTACGACAAAAGGAGTTACTACATCTAAAACTTCGGCAGCAAGTTGCCCTGCAGTTCGCATGCAGTCAATCTCTTGTTGACTTTTTAAATTTATAGCCATTTATTTACTATTTTGTGTGGACGTAGTCACTTAATGTATGTAAAGTACAATTTTAATGCCTGCTTGTAATTTTAGCTCATTAAAACCAAAAAATTTTCCTAAAAATTTCAATCTCTTTTTCCCTTATGGAGATCACAATTGAGCGGTTTCCCAGCTTATTTGTACCTCGAAAATGGTGAATTATACAGTGGTATTGGCTTTGGTATAAAAAAGCATGAAACAGCTGAAGTTGTATTCAACACAGCACTTAGTGGATATCAAGAAATAATTACTGATCCCTCATATGCAAAGCAAATAATCACTTTTACAAATCCACACATTGGAAATACAGGTATCAACGAAGAAGATAATGAAGCTAGTTCTATATATGCAAGCGGGATTGTTATTAGATCTTTAACTGAAATACCTAGCAGCTGGAGAAGCACAACCTCTCTTCAGGATTTCTTAATAAAAAATAATTCAATTGGGATTAGTGACATTGATACTAGAAAGCTTGTGAATACTTTGCGAGATACTGGTTCTCAAAGAGCAATCATTGCTGCAAATGATTCATTGGATCCAAAAGATGCTAAAAAAGAATTAGAAAAATTTTCTGGACTCGGGGGACTTGATTTAGCAAAGGTAGTTTCAACAAAAGATTCATATACATGGGATGAGGGTGTGTGGCCTGATTTCAAAAAAACTTCATCAGATTTTCATATAGTAGCAATTGATTTTGGAATAAAAGAAAACATCCTCAGGTTGCTAGCTGAACATGTCGGCAAAATAACTGTGGTTAATGCACAAATACCAATTGAGGAAATTCTTAATTTAAAACCAGATGGGATTTTTCTATCCAATGGGCCCGGAGATCCAGAACCTTGCGACTACGCAATTGAAAATATTAAGATTGCTTTGGACAAAAAAATTCCAATTTTTGGAATTTGTTTAGGACACCAACTTCTAGCAATTGCAGGCGGTTGCAAAACTTACAAAATGAAATTTGGTCATCATGGTGCGAATCATCCTGTTCAAGACTTAAGATCAAATGAAGTAGCAATAACTAGTCAAAATCACGGTTTTGCTATCGAAGAAAAATCTATACCTAAGGATATAACCATTACCCATCGCTCACTATTTGATAAATCAATTCAGGGAATACAATTTGATAATAAGCCAGCATATAGTTTTCAAGGACATCCCGAGGCGAGCCCTGGCCCCCATGAGCTCATTAGCCTATTTAATAAATTTAAAGACATGATTAAGGAAAATAATGCCTAAAAGAACTGATATTCAATCAGTCATGATTATAGGTGCAGGCCCAATTATTATTGGTCAAGCATGCGAATTTGATTACTCTGGAGCACAGGCTTGCAAGGCTTTAAAAAAAGAGGGCTTTAGGGTAATTTTGGTCAATTCCAACCCAGCCACAATTATGACTGATCCAACTTTGGCTGATAAGACATACATCGAACCAATTGAGTGGCAATCAATTGCAAAGATTATTCAAAAAGAGAGGCCTGATGCAATATTGCCGACCATGGGTGGCCAAACTGGTTTAAATACTGCACTAACATTGGCAAAAGAGGGAGTGCTTGAGAAATACGGTGTTGAGCTAATTGGCGCATCTAGAGAAGCTATTGATAAAGCTGAAGATAGGGAATTATTTGATAAAACAATGAAATCAATTGGAATTGATACACCAACCTCAGGCATAGCTCACTCAATGGATGATGCATTTGCAGTCCAGAAAGAAATTGGATTTCCATGCATTATTAGGCCATCTTTCACCCTCGGTGGAACGGGTGGTGGAGTAGCATATAACATCCAAGAGTTTGAAGAGATTTGTAAAAAAGGACTAGACCTTTCTCCAACAAACGAATTGCTTATTGATGAATCACTTATTGGTTGGAAGGAGTTTGAATTAGAGGTTGTAAGAGATAGAAATGACAATTGTATTATTATCTGCTCAATTGAGAATATTGATCCCATGGGTGTTCACACTGGCGACTCAATCACAATTGCACCTGCGCAAACGCTAACAGATAAAGAGTATCAGGTACTGCGAGACTTATCTTTTAAGATTTTAAGGGAAATTGGTGTTGAAACTGGCGGTAGCAATGTCCAATTCGCTGTAAACCCGTCAACTGGCAAGGTAGTTGTAATTGAAATGAATCCTAGAGTTTCAAGATCTTCAGCTCTTGCTTCAAAAGCTACAGGTTTTCCAATAGCAAAAGTTGCGGCTCTGTTGTCGGTTGGTTTTACTCTTGATGAACTTAAAAATGACATTACTCAGGGATTAACTCCCGCTTCTTTTGAACCATCTATTGATTATGTTGTTACAAAAATTCCAAAGTTTGCTTTCGAAAAGTTTCCTCAGGCTAACTCTAGACTAACAACTCAAATGAAATCAGTTGGTGAAGTTATGTCTATTGGAAGAACTTTTCAAGAATCTTTTCAAAAAGCTCTACAAAGTATGGAAGAGGGTCTTTATGGTTTTGAATCAATCCTTGATTCTGAAAAAAACCAAAATGAAACGCTTCAATATGAGCTAACTTTTCCGGGTCCTACCAGAATGCTTTTTTTAGCCGATGCAATGAGGCTTGGTTGGGATGATGAAAAACTTCAGAAGCTAACAGGAATTGATCCCTGGTTTCTTTTTCAATTTAGAGATTTGATTAACGAAGAGTTAAATCTTGAGGGGCTCAGAATAGATCAAATTCAAAAAGAAAAACTCCTTGCTTTAAAACAAAAAGGATTCTCGGACAGAAAACTAGCTAGTTGCCTCAGAAGTGAAGAGAAAGAAATTAGAAAAAGAAGAATTTCAGAAAATATCCTGCCAGCCTTTAAGAGGGTTGATACTTGTGCCGGAGAATTTGCAACCGAAACCGCCTATATGTATTCAACTTATGATGGCTATTGTGAATCTAACCCAACGGCAAATAAAAAAGTAATTGTTTTAGGCAGTGGACCGAACAGAATAGGACAGGGTATTGAATTTGACTATTGTTGTGTTCATGCATCAACGGCTTTGCGAGAAGAGGGATATGAATCAATTATGATAAATTGCAATCCTGAGACCGTATCGACTGACTACGATACTTCGAACAGGCTTTATTTTGAACCAATAACTGAAGAAAAAGTTTTAGATATAATCGAATTGGAAAAGCCAGTAGGCGTAATTATTCAATTTGGTGGTCAAACACCTTTAAAGCTTGCTGAAACTTTACATAATAAGGGCGTAAAAATTCTTGGAACTGACATAGATGCTATCGATAGATCTGAAGATAGAAAAAGGTTTCAGGAGTTGATTAATCTCTTGTCATTAAAACAACCATCAAACACCACTGTAAAAAATCTTGATGAAGCTTTGGAGGCCTCAGAAACGATTGGTTATCCAATAGTTGTAAGACCTTCATACGTTCTGGGTGGGAGAGCAATGGAGCTTGTGCATAAAAAAGAAGAGCTTGAAAAATACTTAGGAGAAGCAGTAGAGATTTCTGAAGACAAACCAATTTTACTTGATAGCTATTTAAAAGATGCGATTGAGTTAGATGTAGATGTTATATCTGACGGTAAAGACATTAAAATTGGTGGAGTTCTTCAACATATTGAGCAAGCAGGAATTCATTCTGGAGATTCCGCATGCTCATTGCCACCTTACAGCTTAGATAAAGAAATTATTGATGAAATTGAGGCTCAAGCAGTAAAAATTGCGAATGAACTAAATATTATTGGTTTAATGAATGTTCAGTTTGCTGTTATAGAAAATGATATTTTTATCATCGAAGTAAATCCTAGAGCATCTAGAACGGTTCCTTTTATATCCAAAGCAATTGGCATATCGCTTGTTAAAGATGCTACTAAGGCAATGATTGGTAAGAGTCTTCCAGATAATGATTATTATGAATCTTTATCTCCTGAATTGTCATTTGTTAAAGAGGCTGTGATGCCTTTTGATAAGTTTCCTCTTGTCGATCCTATTTTAGGACCAGAAATGAAATCAACCGGAGAGGTAATGGGTATAGGTAAAACTTTTGGGGAAGCATATGCTAAAGCACAGCTCGCAGCAAAGAAAAATATTGTTACTTCTGGAAAAGTTTTTGTGAGTGTAAAAGAGAGTGATAAGAAATATTTACAAGATCTTATTCCAAAACTTACTGATAGCGGCTTTTCTTTTATTGCTACAACGGGGACTGCACAAACTATACAAGATTTGGGTTTTAATTGTGAAATTATCAATAAAGTTACGGAAGGACGACCTCATATTGTCGATGAATTGTTAAACAAAAAGGTAGATATTGTAATTAATACAACTGAAGGAAGGCAATCTATCGAAGATTCAGCTTCGATAAGAAAGACAGCACTTCAAAATAAGATTTTTTGTACAACAACTATTTTTGGGGCATTTGCATTTGTTGAAGCCTTAAAAACCTCAAGAGAGAATTGGACTTTTTCTGCAATCCAAGAAATTAATTAATTCTGAAGTAATTGTATAATGATTTCATGGACAAAAATCCAATTACAAAAGATGGTGAAAAAGCAATCAAGAGCGAGCTTCATCAGCTTAAAACTGTAGATAGGCCTAATATTTCACACGCTATAGCAGAAGCAAGGGCACATGGTGATTTAAAAGAAAACGCTGAATATCATGCAGCTAAAGAACAACAAGGCCTTCTTGAGCAAAAGATTGCTGAAATTGAGGCCACACTTGCTAATTGTCAAATCATAGATGTAAAAGAGATTCCGTATACTGGAAGAGTAGTATTTGGATCAACAGTAGAAGTTTATGACGTTTCAAATGATGCCGAAATTAGTTATCAGATTGTTGGAAATCTAGAATCAGATCCTGTAAAAGGAAAGATCTCTATTGATACACCAATAGCAAAATCCCTTATTGGAAAGTCTGAAGGTGATGAGGTTGCAGTAGAGACACCCTCTGGGAAAATAAGCTTAGAAATTATTCAAGTTAAACATAATTAATATGTTACGAGATACTTGGGCATTGAAAGCTCAAAGAGAGGGCTATAGATCTCGAGCAGTTTATAAACTTGATGAAATTCTAGTAAAAGTTAAATATAAAAATAAGTCTTGTAAAGTCTTAGACATAGGATGTGCACCAGGTGGCTGGAGCGACTATCTTCTCAAGAAATATCCAAAATCGTCGGTCTATGGGATTGATTTATTAGACATAAAACCACTAAAAGGATTAAAGTTTTTTAGAGAGGACATTTGTAACATAGATAATATTCCTAAGATTTATAACAAAAAAGGCAGTTTTGACCTTGTCATTTCCGATTTAGCCCCAAATTTAAGTGGGATAAGGGATGTTGATGAAAGCAACATTCATGAGCTTAATCTTGTAACTTTGAGAACTGCTAATCGTTATTTAAATAACAACGGAACTTTTATCGTTAAAACTTTTCAAAATACACTGCTCAAAAATTTTAGGATAGAAATGGAAAATTACTTCAGTTTAGTGCAAACTTTCAAGCCCGCTGCTTCAAAAAGCAAATCAGGCGAGATCTATTTATATGGAGATAAATAAATAATGAATAACCTTTTAAGAAATGCATTGGTATGGATTGTGCTTGGGGCTTCCCTCATATTTCTGTTTAACAATATAGAAGAATCAAATTCAAACAGAAGAGAGCAGATCAGTTACTCACAATTTAGACAAGAGGTTATCGGTGATAGAATTGCTGAAGTTACCTTTAAGGGCGATCAAATGACCATTCACGGTCAAAGGCTTGATGGAACTAGATTTGAGACAAGACATCCTATTTATAAGAGGGATGAAGTGGTTGACAGCGCACTATCAGATAATGGAGTTATAACTGTTTTTGAGTCTGCGGAAGAACCTTCAATTTGGTCACAGTTACTTGTTGGTGCTTTTCCAATATTGCTACTTTTAGCAATATTTTTCTTTTTTATGAGGCAGATGCAGGGTGGAGTATCTGGCCGAGGCGGACCAATGGCATTTGGCAAAAGTAAAGCTAAATTAATGGAGGGTGGAAAAGTATCCACTACCTTTAAGGATGTTGCGGGTTGCGAGGAAGCCAAACAAGATGTTCAGGAGTTGGTTGATTTTCTTAAAGATCCAACTAAATTTCAAAAACTTGGAGGAAAAATTCCTAGAGGTGTTTTGATGGTAGGTCCTCCAGGCACGGGAAAAACTCTTTTAGCAAGGGCTGTAGCTGGCGAAGCAAAAGTACCTTTTTTCTCTATCTCAGGATCCGACTTTGTCGAAATGTTTGTAGGTGTTGGTGCTTCAAGAGTTAGAGATATGTTTGATCAGGCACAAAAACATGCTCCTTGTATTGTCTTCATAGATGAAATAGATGCTGTAGGTAGGCATAGGGGTGCTGGTTTGGGCGGTGGACATGATGAGCGTGAACAAACTTTAAATCAACTGCTAGTTGAAATGGACGGTTTTGAAGGAAATGATGGAATTATTGTTGTTGCCGCCACCAATAGACCAGATGTATTAGATCCAGCATTACTTAGACCAGGACGTTTTGATAGGCAGGTTGTTGTTGACCTTCCTGACTTAAGAGGTAGAGAGCAAATATTAAAAGTTCATATGAGAAAAGTGCCCATATCAAAAGATGTAGAACCATTAGTAATTGCAAGAGGAACACCAGGATTTTCTGGTGCTGACTTAGCAAATCTTGTAAATGAAGCTGCTCTATTTGCGGCTAGATACTCAGATAAGAAAGTTGATCAGTCCCATTTTGATCTCGCTAAAGACAAAATAATGATGGGTCCAGAGAGAAAATCAATGATCCTTTCCGAGGAGCATAAGCGAATTACGGCTTACCATGAATCAGGTCATGCGATTGTTGGCCGCTTAATGCCTGAACATGATCCTGTATATAAAGTTACTATAATTCCGCGTGGGAGAGCTTTAGGTGTAACTATGTTTTTACCAGAAGAGGATAAGTATATGCAATCTCGCCAATATCTATTAGGAAGGATTTCTGCTCTTTTTGGCGGAAGAATTGCCGAAGAAATTATTAATGGTAAGGATGGTATTACTACTGGAGCATCAAATGATATTGATGTAGCAACCGGGATTGCAACTAACATGGTTACAAAGTGGGGTTTATCTTCTCTTGGACCGTTAAAATATGGCGATGAAGATACTAATCCTTTTTTAGGAAAGTCAGCTGCTATGCAGAATCAAACATTTGGTGCAGAAACATCCAACAAAATTGATGCTGAGATCAAGAAAATAATTGATGATTCGTATTCAAAAGCAAAAAAACTTTTAAATGATAATTTAGAAAAGCTTCATGTTATGGCTGATGCTCTCTTAAAGTATGAAACCATAGATGCTGATCAAATAGATGACATTATGGCTGGTGCAGAACCCAGGGAACCAAAAGATTGGAACGATGATGATAAGCCAAAAAAAACATCATCTAAGGATTCTTCAATAAAAGGGCCTGCAGAAGAGCTATAATCCAAAAATGAAAATCAAGTTTGGTACCGATGGTATACGCGGACCAGTCGAATCAGAGATAACCCCAGAGGTTTGCCTTAAAGTAGGGCATGCAACAGGCAAAGTTCTTAAAGAAGAGGGCTGGGATACTGTTCTAATAGGAAAAGATACAAGAGTCTCTGGCTATATGCTTGAATCAGCACTTCAGGCTGGTTTCATTGCATCCGGTGTGAATGTTAGGCTTTTAGGCCCACTACCTACACCCGGCGTTGCTTATTTAACTAAATCACTGAGAGGTCAGTTCGGTGTTGTCATCAGCGCATCTCATAATGATTTTCATGATAATGGAATCAAAATTTTCTCAGCTGATGGTGTAAAGATTTCAAGAGACATAGAGAAAAAAATAGAAAAAGTACTTGCAACAGAATTAATGCCAGTACCCACTAGCAAACTTGGTAAAGCATTAAGGTTTGACGAATCTGGTGATAGATACATTGAATTTTGTAAATCAACAGTCCCATCAGAAGTTTCGTTTAGTAGTCTTAGAATTGTGATTGATTGTGCAAATGGGGCCTGTTACAAAGTTACGCCATCAATCTTTAGAGAGCTTGGTGCTGAGGTTATAGAAATGGCTACTAATCCGGATGGGTTTAACATAAATAATAAATGTGGTTCTACGCATCCTGAAGCACTAGCAAAAGAAGTAACTAGACAGCGTGCTGATTTTGGTCTAGCTATGGATGGAGACGGAGACAGGGTTGTCTTGGTTGATTCAAAAGGCAATTTGCTTGATGGAGATGATATTTTATATATTCTTGCTTTTTCTAACCCAAACAGAACTGGAGCATGGTCTGGGATAGTAGGGACCTTGATGACTAATCATGGATTAGAGGACGGACTTAAAAAGCTAGGCTATAAGTTCAAAAGAGCTAATGTTGGAGACAAACATGTCAGCGAAATGCTGTTAGAGGAGGGTTGGCTTTTAGGTGGCGAATCTTCTGGACACATAATTTGTAGAGACCTTGTAAGTACAGGAGACGGGACAATAGCTGCCTTAAAAACAATCTCTTCATTACTATTACTAGAAAAGACCCCATCCGAAGTTTTATCGAACTATAAAAAGATACCTCAGGTATTAATCAATGTTTCGGTTGCAAACAAAGATATTGTTAATGATTCAAATATACAAAAGAAAATTAAAGAAATTGAATCAGATTTGACCGTGGGTAGAGTATTAATAAGACCATCAGGGACAGAAAACCTTATACGTGTAATGGTAGAATCAGAATCTAATGAAACTGCTCAAAAGTACGCAAGCGATATTAGTAAATTATTTGAATAATGAAAGTTATTGCAAATTGGAAAATGCATGGGCTTAAAGACGATTACTTGCATTGGTATAAAAATCTGTCTAGAACCGCAGATGAAAATCTTTTTGATGATTTAGGGATTGCACCTCCTTTTACACTCTTAGATGAATGCAAAATTCATCAATCTAAAATTAAGCTAGGCGCTCAAAATATAAGCCATCTTCCTAAAGGGCCAGTTACTGGTGAGATTTCTGCAGCCATGATTAAAAACTCTGGAGCTGATTTTGTAATTTTAGGCCACTCTGAGAGGCGAGAATCACACACTGAAACAGAAGAAGTTATTAAATCTAAAATTTTAGAGGCATCAAATCACAACATTCATCCTGTTTTATGTATTGGAGAGCCAAAAGAGATATATAATGCAAAAAAAACTGAGGACTTCTTATATTCTCAGCTTCAAGGATCATTAAATGACTTGAGTAATATCAATCTATCTATTGCTTATGAACCTATTTGGGCAATTGGAACTGGAGATGTTGCAAAACCATCTGACATCAATAAGATCCATTCAATTATCAAGGAGATCTGTTCAAGAGAATTTGATGTGAAGTTAGAAAATATTATTTATGGTGGTAGCGTCAACGATCAAAACTCAAAAGAAATCTTTGAACAAGAAAATGTAAATGGAGCTTTAATCGGTGGGGCTTCATTAGATGGCCATTCTTTTGGTAGAATAGCGAACAATTTTTTTGAGATTCATAACGGGTAGAGAAAATGCTTATAACTTTTTTAATGATCACTAACATAATTCTAGCAGTCATATTGATTGTCCTTGTTCTTTTACAACAAGGTAAGGGCTCAGACCTTGGATCAGCATTTGGTGGTGGCTCTTCAAATAGTTTGTTTGGAGCTGTAGGCCCTTCTAACTTCCTAGGCAAAATCACTACTTACATTGCAGCACTTTTTTTAGTTGTTAGCCTTGGACATGCATATTTTTTAAAGCAATCAAATACCGAGGTGCTTTTTGATATTGATGAATTGACTCAAGAGGAAGTTATTCTAGAAGAAGTTCCAACAGAGTGACACCTAGATAGATTTAATGTAAAAATTACGTCTTATGGTTTTAAGGTATGGTGCCGAAGGCGGGACTTGAACCCGCACGAGCATTAGCTCACTACCCCCTCAAGATAGCGTGTCTACCAAATTCCACCACTTCGGCATGGGTGGAGATTATATCAACAAAAGATTAATTAAGGCTTATATTGCACTTATGTAGAACTAAGAATTAGCTTGACCAATCGCACTGCTTTTAATTAAACTTCACATTCGCTGCGATGCGGGGTGGAGCAGTCTGGTAGCTCGTCGGGCTCATAACCCGAAGGTCGTTGGTTCAAATCCAGCCCCCGCTACCAGTCCACATTTATAGTGAATATTAGTGGAGGCCATTTGGCCTTTTTTTATTTAGAAAGATGAAATTTAATTTTGAAAGTATAGTTGAGCCATCAGTTACAGCAAATGGATGCGATCTTTGGGGTATTGATTTTATACATGGTGCAAATACCCCTGTTTTAAGAGTCTTTATTGATGCTGTCGGAGGAGCAACAATTGAGGATTGTGAAAAAATTTCAAAAGATTTAAATTACGAGTTGCCTCTGGATAACTTCTTTGCAGAACTTGACTATACTTTAGAAGTATCAACTCCTGGTATTGAGAGAAAAATATATAAGGCTGAACAATTTGATCAATTTGTTGGAGAGAAATTTAGCATAAAGCTAAAGGTTCCAGTTGAAGGTAAGTTAACTTTCAAGCTCAAATATAAGGAATTCGACAATAAGTTAATATTTTTGGATCAGGACCATAATGAATATAAGTTTGCATTTGAAGATATTGATACTTGCAAGTTAATACCAGATTTTGAAAAGATTTTGAGGAAAGAAAATGGATAGTAAAGAAATTTTAGCTGTTGTAGAAGGAGTTTCCAATGAGAAAGGAATTGAAGAGTCTATAATATTTAATGCTCTTGAAGTAGCAATTGCATCTGCATCACAAAGGCATTTTCATGAGGATGCTGAAATATCAGTAACCATTGATACCTCATCCGGAGTTTACACGACGTCACGTTCATGGATTGTGGCAAATGAAGATGATCCTGATTTTCACATTGAAACGCATAAAACTTCTGCTGATGCCGGTAAAGAAAACGGTGAATTACATACTGAGGTTGTTAAAAATATTGATTTTGGAAGGATCGAGACACAGGCTGCTCGTCAGATAATGATGCAAAAAGTAAGGGAGGCTGAAAGAGAGAACATTGTTTCTAAATTCAGAACCCAAGAGAACACACTAATGAATGGAATTGTTAAGAGGGTAACAAGAGATAATATTATTGTTGAAATTAATAATGACGTTGAAGCTATTTTGCCAAGAGATCAATTATTGCCCGGTGAGATATACAAAATTAATGACCGTATTAGAGCAATTCTTCAGATTAAGGAAATTGAGGGAAGAGGCGCGCAATTAATGTTAAGTAGGGTTTGCCCTGAAATGGTTACTGAGCTATTTAGAATCGAGGTACCTGAAATCAATGAGGATGTTATTGAAATAAGAGGGATTGCTAGAGATGCTGGTTCTCGCTCCAAAATTGCTGTTAAAACTAATGATGGACGAATTGACCCAGTGGGAGCCTGCGTTGGAATGAGAGGTTCAAGAGTTCAATCAGTTTCAGGAGAATTAGGTAATGAGAGAATTGACATAATAATTTTTGAAGATAATCCTGCGCAAATGGTCATAAATGCGCTTTCACCTGCAAAGGTTGAGTCCATCGTTATGGACGAAGACAGTAGATCTATGGAGCTTGCGGTAAACGAGGATAATTTAGCGCTAGCTATTGGGGCTAGAGGTCAAAATATTAGGCTTGCTTCAAGGTTGGTTGGATGGGAGCTAAATATCATTTCTTCTGAAGAGGCTGAAGCAAAAGAAAAAGTTGTTGAGACCGAATTTCAGGCAAAACTGATGGAATCGCTATCACTCGATGAGGATACTGCTGAAAAGCTCGTGGAGTTGGGAGTTAAAACATTTGATGACATAGCCTACATGGATGCTAAAGATCTTGGAGATGCGACTGGCTTAGATCATGAAAAAGCTGAAGAGCTAAAAAGCTCTGCTTCTGATGCAGCATTAATTGAAGCTATGGGTGAATTCTCGGCTGAAGAAGATGAGCTAGCCTCTCTTACTGGGTTAGGCTTTAGCGAGGATGATATTGAAACTCTCAAATTGAATAAATTAAAAACTATGGATGACGTTGCCGAACTAGCCGTTGATGAATTGATTGATATAGTTCCAATGGATGAAAAGAAAGCCGCAGACATTATTATGAAAGCTAGAGAGTCCTGGTTTGAAGAGTAATATATACAAATGAAAGTAAAAGATTTTGCCAAGGCTCTTAAAACTGAGCCATCTGTTCTTCTAGAGAGAATGCAGTCTGCTGGATTGAGCCATAAATCTGAATCTGATGAGATTACACCAAGTGACAAGCAGGCACTTTTACTTTTTCTAAAAGATCGAAAATCTGGTCCTAAAAAAGTTGTTACCACTTCAGACGGAGATATAAAAGCAAAACCAAAGTCCTCTGCAACCAGAAAAAAAACTTCATCTGGCAAAAGTTTTACTGACAATATTGAAGCAAAACGAAAAGCTGCAGCAGAGCAACTTAAAGAGCAGCAAAAGAAAAGAGAAGATCAGATAAAAGAAGCTATTAGGTTAAAACAAGAGCAAGCCAAGGCTTCTAAAAAATCAGTCACTGGAATACCACAAAAACCCACTCAACCAGTTGATGTTAAGGATCAATTATCTAAGGCAGCAAACGAGTATGCTAGAAAAGAGTCTTCTTTTTCGCAAGATAGCTCACATCAGTTTGAAAAGCCTGACGAGTTCATTAAAAAAGATATTGAAATACCAAGTACGATCTTAGTTGGTGAGCTTGCAAAATTGATGTCAATTAAAGGGGGAGAAGTTGTTAAGGAGCTAATGTCTTTAGGTGTAATGGCAACAATAAATGACTCTATTGACCAAGAAACAGCAATTCTTGTTACAGAAGAAATTGGTCATAATGGTGTGCAGGTTGTAGATGAATCAGTCGAAGATCAAATTATTGGTCAAATTGAATATTCTGAGGATCAATCACCAAGATCACCTGTAGTAACAGTCATGGGTCATGTCGATCACGGAAAAACATCTCTTCTTGATTACATTCGTAAGTCAAAAGTTGCTGATGGTGAGGCTGGGGGGATTACTCAGCACATTGGAGCATATGAAGTTGAATTAAAAGACTCAAAAATAACTTTTATTGATACTCCAGGTCACGCGGCTTTTAGCCAAATGAGAGCAAGAGGCGCAAATACTACTGATGTAGTTATTTTAGTTGTAGCAGCAAATGATAGTGTGATGCCACAGACTGAGGAGGCAATAAATCATGCTAAAGCAGCTGAGGTTTCAATGGTAGTTGCAATAAATAAGATTGATCTACAAGATGCAGATGCTGAAAAAGTTAAGGGGGACCTAGCAGCTAAAGATTTAGTTCCTGAAGATTGGGGTGGGAATGTCCAAATGATCCCTGTTTCAGCTCAAACTGGAGAAGGAATAGACAAATTGCTTGAAGCAGTGGCCCTGGAATCTGAATTGCTGGAACTGAAAGCACATCATTCTGGTCCAGCACAAGGTGTTATTTTAGAAGCTGAGCTTGATAAATTTAAGGGTGCAGTTGCTACATTGCTTATACAAAACGGAACCCTAAAGGTTGGAGATATGATCGTTTCAGGAATGTCTTATGGCAAAGTTAAGAATATCTCATCATCAAGCAGTTCAAAGCTTAAGAAAGCTGGCCCGTCAGATGCTATTGAAGTTTTAGGACTTAATTCAGCACCTGATGCTGGTGAATCATTCCAAGTTGTAAAGTCTGAAAAAGAAGCAAGAGAAATAGCTCAATTTAGGGAATCTTCCATCAAAGATAAAAAGGTACTAAAACAACGTGATGAAAATCTTGGAAACTTGTTTGAAAATATGGGCTCAGGATCTAAAAAGATTCTAAATATAATTATAAAAGCTGATGTTGCTGGAACTTCTGAGGCAATCAGCGCAGCATTGATGGATGCAGGAAATGATGAGGCATCTATAAAAATTGTATCAACTGGAGTTGGCGGTATTTCTGAATCAGATGTTAATTTAGCATTAGCTACTGAATCAATATTATTAGGGTTTAATGTTAGGGCTGATAATGCAGCAAAAAAACTTGCTGAAGAGAATGATGTTAGTCTTAGCTATCACAGTATTATTTATGAACTAATCGACGATGTTAAGGCTCGACTAACCGGCATGCTTGATCCAATCATAAAAGAAGAAATTGTTGGTTATGCTGAAGTACTCGAGGTATTTAACTCGCCAAAATTTGGTCAAGTTGCAGGGTGCATGGTTGTTGAGGGCTCAATCTTCAGAAACAAACCCGTAAGAGTCCTTCGCGACGATGTTGTAATACATCAAGGAGAATTAGATTCTTTAAGAAGATTTAAAGATGATGTTGGCGAAGTTAAAAATGGTACTGAGTGCGGTATTGGAATTAGAAACTATAAAGATATAAAACCTGGAGATAAGATAGAGGTTTACGACAGAAAAGAAGAGGCTCAATCTCTTTAAATAAATGACTTCAAACAGAATTCTTCAGCTTGAGGATTTGCTAAAACGAGAAATCTCTCAAATCATTTTGACTAAAGTAAAGGACGAGCGGTTTAAAAGCTTCAATATCATTGACGTTAAAGCAGCTTCGGATCTATCTTCTGCAAAAGTATATTATTCAATAATAAATGGCAATGAGAGCGATGTTCCTGAAATTAAATTTCTTGAAAAATTCTCTTCCATGATTCGAAGTCAAGTTGCTTCAGAAGTAGTTCTAAAAAAGGTCCCCAAACTTAAATTTATTTATGACAAAACCCTTTATGAAGCTAACTCAATTGATGATTTATTAAAATCTTTAAATGAATAGTGGAATTTTACTCATAGATAAACCAATTGGATATTCATCCAATCAAGTACTTCAGAAAGTAAAAAAGAAATTATCTATCAAGAAAGTTGGACATTTCGGAACGCTTGATCCATTTGCAGATGGACTGCTGATTTTAGGAATAGGAAACGGAACAAAGCTATCAAATATTTTTCTTAATGAAGACAAAGCATATGTCGCAGAGATATTCTTAGGAGAAGAAAAAGATACGGACGATCTTGAGGGGGATACTACCTTTAAATCCTCTCAGGCTGTAAGTTATGAAAATGTTATTTCTGTTCTAAAAGATTTTGAAGGACAAATAGAGCAGGTCCCCCCAACATATTCAGCTTTAAAGCATAATGGAAAGCCCCTTTATGATTACGCCAGAGAGGGCAATCCAATCACTAAGCCAGCCAGGAAAGTCATAATCCATGAATTAAAAGTTATTGAATTTAAATTCCCAAAACTAAAGCTGGAAATTACTTGTTCCAAGGGGACATATGTAAGGGCAATAGCTAGAGACTTGGGTAGGAAGCTTGGCATAGGAGGTCATTTGCAATCACTAAGACGATTAAAGCAAGGCTCATTTGATATTTCTGATTCCAAATCAATAGATTCTCTTACTGAAGAAAACATAATTAGCATTGAGGATTGCACAAAAATTTTTGATGAGATTCCTATTAGTGATAATGAGTATGCTGATCTAAAAAATTATGGAAAAACTAGATCAGAATTAAAAAAGTCAGGATATTTTAGAGGTTACAATAATAATAATTTCGTTGGTATTCTTTCATATTCAAAAGACTATTTAGTCAAAGAAATTCTTGTTTAATTGTGTAATTAGTACTAAGCTACTCGCACTCTAGGCTTTAGGTATGCAAGGCTTAGGTAACACAAAGGTATACCCAAGGAGATTAAATGGCACTAGCTAAGGAAGAAAAGCAGAAAATACTTGAAAAGTTCAAGACCGCTGATAATGATACTGGATCACCAGAAGTTCAAATAGCTTTATTAACTGAGAATATTAATAAGCTGCAAGCTCATTTTAAGGAGCATAAAAAAGATCATCACTCTAGAACTGGCCTAATTAGAATGGTTAATTTGCGCAGAAAGTTATTGGCATATTTAAAAAGGAAAGACGGTGATAGGCACCAAGAAATAATTAAATCCCTTAACTTGAGAGGGTAAATAAGGAATAAAGTGAATAAATTAAATTTTGATATAAATACGGTTGAATTTGAGTACGGAAATAGAAAATACAAGATTGAAACTGGAAAAGTAGCCAGACAGGCTACTGCTAGTGTAATGGTATCCTCGGGTGACTTGTCGGTCCTTACTACAGTAGTTGCCCAAAAAGATAATGATCCATTAAAAGATTTTTTTCCTCTTGCAGTTTTTTATCAGGAAAAGTTTTATGCAGCTGGCAGAATCCCTGGAGGTTTTTTTAAGAGAGAAGGCAGACCAACCGAAAACGAAACTCTTGTTTCGCGTCTAATCGATAGGCCTATTAGACCTCTTTTCCCATCTTCATTTACGAATGAAGTTCAGGTGATATGTACAGTAATGTCAGCTGACAAAGATCAAAACCCAGATATTGCATCAATGATCGGTGCTAGTGCTGCTTTAAGTATTTCTGGCATTCCTTTTCAAGGGCCAATTGGAGCTGCCCGAGTTGGTTTTGTAGATGATAGCTTTGTTATCAACCCCTCAAACGAACAACTTAAAGACTCTTACCTTGATATGGTAGTAGCCGGAACTAAGGATGCTGTTCTGATGGTTGAGTCTGAGGCAAAAGAGCTTGATGAAGACTTAATGTTAGGAGCAGTTTTGTTTGGCCATCAAGAGATGCAGAAAGTTGTGGATGCATGTAATGAATTAAAGTCTAAAGTTAGCCCTAATATGTGGGAAGTTGAAGAAGTTCCAACAATTAAGGAATACGAAAGTCAAATCTCAAGTAATTTCCTTGATGAGATTGAAAATGCTTTTAAAATCGCTGACAAATCATCTAGAGGTGAGGCAATCAACTCAGTCAGAGAAAAAATTAAATCCTCTCATGAAGATCTTGATGAATTAGAGCAAGCTCGATTAATGACTGCCTTCAAAAATGTTGAGAAATCAGTTGTCAGAAAATCTATTCTTTCTAATCAACCTAGAATTGATGGTCGTGATCTCGATACAGTAAGACCAATAGATGTCGAAACTTCTTTTCTGCAAAAAACACATGGATCTTCATTGTTTACACGTGGTGAAACTCAAGCAATAGTTGCTGCAACATTGGGCAGCACAAAAGATGCACAAAGAATTGAAAATCTTTCTGGTGAAAGCACTGATGCTTTTATGCTTCATTACAATTTCCCTGGCTACAGTGTTGGTGAAATTAGCTTTCCAGGTGGTCCAAAGAGAAGAGAAATCGGACATGGCAATTTAGCAAAAAGAGCTATTAAAGCTGTTTTACCTGATTTAGATTCTTTTGGGTATACACTTCGAGTTGTTTCTGAAATTACTGAATCAAATGGATCTAGCTCAATGGCAACTGTTTGCGGAACTTCTTTGTCATTGATGGATGCAGGTGTACCTATAACAAATGCTGTTGCCGGTGTTGCAATGGGTCTTATAAAAGAGGGTGATGATTTTGCTGTTCTAACAGATATCCTTGGCGATGAAGATCATCTTGGTGATATGGATTTTAAGGTTGCAGGAACTGAAGACGGAGTAACAGCTTTGCAAATGGATATTAAAATTGAAGGTATAAATGAGCAGATCATGGATGCTGCACTTGAAAAAGCAAAAGCTGCCAGAATGCATATTCTTGGTGTTATGAATGAGGTAATAGATAAGCCAAAAGAAGTCTCGGATAATGCCCCTGCTATGAAAAAATTCACGGTCCATCAGGATAAAATTAAAGAAATTATTGGTAAGGGTGGCGCTGTTATCAAGAATATACAACAAGAATCAGGCGCATCTGTTGATATCAATGATGATGGTGTGGTTACTGTCTTTGGTGAGAATCAATCTGTAATGCAAGCTGCTTTAAGTATGATCGAAACTATTATTGAAGATCCTGAAGTTAATAAGATTTATGAAGGTAAAGTAGTAAAAATTGTTGATTTTGGTGCTTTTGTTAATATCTTGCCTGGAAAGGATGGTTTACTTCATATTTCTGAAATATCAGAAGAAAGAACTGAAAATGTCTCTGATGTACTATCAGAGGGTGACATTATTAAGGTCAAGTTAATAGGATTTGATAGAGGCAAACTTAAACTCTCTGCAAAAGCAGTGGATAAAGAATAGTCATATTTGTCAAGTTTTTTGAATTTTCTTATTTAATATATTTGTTCTCTTCAAATTTCTGTGGTTTTATATAGCAATCCAAGCAACAACCATAGGGGGAAATTATGGATAAAGCGTTCGGAATGATTAAGGATCTAGTCAGTGACTTAACTGGAATTCTAGTTGGTGTTATTGGTCTAGGTGTTGTAGCAGGAATCGTGTTTGGCGACACATTCTTTTTTGGTGAAGTTCTAGATAACTTGCTCGGTGTTGTACAAACACTTGGTGACAATGGGTTAGTAGGACTGCTAGTTGCTGCACTCCTTATGATGCTTCTTAAGTAATCTAACTTAAGTATATACTTAAGCATCTAATAAGGATTCTTCCTTATTAGATGCTTTTAATAGATATGTTTAAGATAAAAAACCTCAAACTCTCACTTAAATCGATTAGAAAATTTTTCAGAAGGTTAACTGATGTTTTAATTCCTATAGTCTCAGTTTCTTTACTATTAGGAATTATTTTTGGAATTGATGCTCCGTTTGTTGGGAACGTATATACAAATGTAGCTGAGATTATTAACTTAATCGGACAAGACGGTCTTCTTGCTTTAATTTCAATAATTATAATTCTAGCTTATCTGAAGAAAAAATAGCTGGTGGCTATGGGTGGAATTGAACCACCGACCCCGGCGTTATGAGTGCCGTGCTCTAACCGTCTGAGCTACATAGCCATGATGAGCAATGATATCTGTATCAAATTTCATGTCAAACGTTAAATTTAAATAAGATTACATCACCGTCTTGAACAATATAATCCTTACCCTCAAGCCTTAAAGCACCTTCTTGACGTGCGCCATGATTTCCAGAATATTCAATAAAGTCATCGTATGAAACAACTTCGGCCTTAATAAATCCCTTCTCAAAATCTGTATGAATTACACCAGCAGCTTGAGGAGCCAAAGATCCTTTCTTAATAGTCCAAGCCCTTGACTCTTGTGGCCCACTTGTAAAGTAAGTTTGTAGGCTGAGTATCTCAAATCCAGCTCTGATTATTGAATTTAATGCAGGCTCATTAATTTCTAAGAGATTTAGATATTCCTTGCGCTCCTCTTGATCAAGAGTCGCTATTTCATATTCCTGCTCAACTACAACAGGAATAAACTGAATAGAATTTTTATCACACCAATGATGAATTTCAGTTTGATGATTTAGATTTGCATCCTCTGAGATATTTCCTACAACAAAAAATGGCTTAGATGTCAGGAGATTAAAGTTTGAAATAATCTCATTTTCCTCATCTGAAAATAGACTTAGATTTATGAAATTTGTATCAGATATTTCCTTAATGACCTTCTCAATTATTTGAACCTCTTTTTTAATGAGTTCGTCATTCGATTTAATTAATTTTTTATTTCTTTCTTCTCTCTTATTAAGTGTTTGTATGTCAGCAAGAGCAAGTTCTGTGAGTATCACCTCTAGATCATCCAAAGGGTTAATTTTACCATTCACATGTGTAATATTTTCATTTTCGAAACATCTAACTACATGAGCAATCGCATTTACTTCTCTAATATTTGCCAGAAAAGCATTCCCAAGACCTTCTCCGTGTGATGCTCCTTTCACCAGTCCTGCAATATCCACAAATGTAGTTGAGGCATAAATTAACTGCTCAGATTGAGAAATTTTATGTATTCTATCTAGCCTGGCATCAGGAACATTAACTATGCCAATATTAGGCTCAATAGTGCAGAAAGGAAAGTTTTCAGCAGCAATAGCGGATTCTGTTAATGCATTAAAAAGTGTTGATTTACCAACATTTGGCAGGCCAACAATTCCGCATTTGAATCCCATAATTAATAGCTAGTTTGTGTTAATTTCTTTTTGAAATTTATCCATACCATGTTCAATAAGAATAGGGATCATATTATTGATAGTTTTATATGACTTCTTGATTAGACTTTTTTCAGATGGTTTGAACTTGCTAAGAACCCACTTCGTTACATCATCTTTTGATCCTGGGTGAGAAATTCCTATTCTTAATCTATAAAAATTTGAACCTATTAAGTGAATAATATCTC
Source organism: uncultured SAR86 cluster bacterium (assembly GCA_902623535.1). Classification (GTDB taxonomy): domain Bacteria; phylum Pseudomonadota; class Gammaproteobacteria; order Magnimaribacterales; family D2472; genus MED-G82. Next base: position 54,692 of record CACNUA010000001.1, read on the forward strand.
TCATACCATTATGTCCTCCATGACCACCTCCAAACTTAAATTTCAACTTGCCAGTTTCTAAGTCAAGGTCATCGTAAATGACAACTAATCGTTCAGGTTTTATTTTGTGTTTTTTTAATATCTTTAGAGCAGTTTTGCCAGACTCATTTACATAAGATTCGTTTGCATACCATTGAAATAATCCATTATGAGATTTAAAAGTTGAAGCAAGTATTATTTTATTTGAAGATATAGGTGCTTTTAGATCTTTAGCAAGACTTAAAATATAATCTTTTCCGACATTATGACGCTGAAGATCATACTTCGAGCTAGGATTTCCTAAGCCCAAAAAAAATATTTTTTGAGTTTGTGCCAATTATTCGGCTGGTGTTTCTTCAGCAGAATCTTCACTTTCAGCTGACGCATCTTCTGATGCTGATTCAGCTTCATCAGTTGAAGCATCTTCACCTTCAGCCTCATCTTCAATAACGGGCTCTTCTTCAACAATTTCCTTAGGTGTCACTACATTAACAACCATTTGATCATTACTTTCATCGAGGTTCGGTATTTCAATTCCTTCACCCAGGGAAAGCTCAGTAAGCCTTATTGACTCATTTAGTTTAAGCTCTAAAACATCAACATCTATGGACTCAGGAATATTTGAGGCTAAGCAAGAGACTTCAATCTCTCTAATTGCTTTTGTCAACACACCGCCTTCCATTTTCACCCCATGGCACTCTTCTTCATTAAGGAATTTTACAGGCACGATAACCTTAAGCTTAGTTTTGCTTGATACTCTTTGAAAGTCAGCGTGTAAAAGTTTCCCCTTTTCAGGCTCTCTTTGAAGCTCTTTCAAAACAACCTTCTCCTCGTTACCGTCAAGGACAATTTTAAGAACCTGGGTGTAAAAAAGTTCTGATTCACAAGCTTTTGTAATTTCATTTAAAGGGACTTTAATATTTTTTGTATCTTCGTTGTTACCGTATATTACAGCAGGAACCATTGAATCTTCTCTTCTAATTTCTCTGTTTTTATTGGTTCCAGTTCTTAATCGCGCATCAGCATTTAAAATAATCTCGTTACTCATTTTCTTTCCAGTTATAGGAAGAGTGCGCTCAGCGACTCCTCGTTATTCAATCTTCTAATGCACTCTGCAATAGTGGGTGCAAGAGAAATGACGCGTATTTTACTGCATTTTTTTGCTTCTTGCGAAAGAGGGATGGAATTTGTTACAACTAATTCGTCAATTGATGAATTATTAATTCTCTCAATAGCAGGACCGGAAAGCACAGGATGAGTAATATAGGCTTTAACCTTTGATGCGCCAGCATCTTTTAAGGCTTGTGCTGCATTACACAAGGTTCCAGCAGTATCAATAATATCATCGGGCACAATGCAAGTTTTTCCCTTAATGTCACCAATAATATTCATTACCTCTGATTCATTAGCAGCTGCTCTTCGTTTATCAATGATTGCAAGATCAGATTCATCTAAGAATTTTGCAAGAGCTCGAGATCTAACTACTCCACCTACATCTGGAGAAACAACAATTAGTTTTTCATTTGCGCTAGGACTTCTTTTGATATCATCGACCATGATCTTGGTTGCATAAACGTTATCTGCAGGCATATCAAAAAATCCTTGAATGGTTTCAGAATGAAGGTCTACCGTAAGAACTCTTTGAATCCCCACTTGATTGAGCATATCTGCAACTACTTTTGCACTGATTGGTACTCTTGCTGATCTAACTCGCCTGTCCTGCCTTGCGTATCCAAAGTAGGGGATGATAGCTGTAATTCTCGAAGCTGAAGATCGCTTTAATGCATCAGCCAATAGCATTAGCTCCATTATGTTTGCATTAGACGGCTGACAAGTTGATTGAATTATAAATGTTTCATGTCCTCTGACATTTTCAAGCAACTCAACTCTTATTTCGCCATCTGAAAATTTGCTGACTTCGACTTTACCAAGATCTTGTCCCAATATAGATGCAACTTCTGATGCAAGAGCTGGGGTCGCATTCCCAGAAAAAATATCTAAACTAGATTTACTAAACATTTTAATTGGCTGGGGTGGTAGGATTCGAACCTACGCATGACGGGATCAAAACCCGTTGCCTTACCGCTTGGCCACACCCCATTAATTATCATTAATAGGTGAGTATTGTAATGGTTCAACATTAAAGAATCTCCAATTATTTGGAATTTTTTTTACAAATTCAGTTATTTCAAGCTCATTTTTATAGAAACAGAAGTGCGAAGACCCTGTTCCAGTAATAGCGAACTTCAAATGAAAGTCTTCTTCCGATTGACTAAAAAAATCACTTATTAATGGGAATTTTTTATTAAAAATATCCTGGAAATCATTTTGTTCGTCATAAGTTTTTTCATCACATTGAAGTTTTCTCTGGGTTTGAAGCTCATCAAACATCTCTTTTGTTGAAACATGGATATTTGGGTATATCAGCAGTATTTTTGTATTTATTGAATCACATGGAGATAATATTTCTCCAAACCCAGACACATTAGCATTCTTGCCATTGATAAAGAATGGAATATCCGCACCTAGTTCAGCACCAAGCTGAGATAATTTAATCCTGGATAAGTTCAATTTGAATAAATTATTTAAGCACACTAATGTTGAAGCAGCATTAGAGCTACCACCACCTAATCCTGCTCCCATGGGAATATTCTTCATAACTGTTATTTCACAACCCAAGTCTTTACCAACAGCTTCTTGAAGTTTAAAACACGCATCCAGAATAATATTTTTATTCAAAAAACTTTTATCTTTAATGTTTGATCTTAGACTGATATCTTTATTATTTGTTTTTTGAATATTGATTTCATCAAATAGGTTTATAAGCTGGAATCTCGATTCTATGTTATGAAAGCCATCGACCCTTTTTTTTCTGACTTTAAGGAAAAGATTAATTTTTGCAGGTGAAAAAGTTGAATTAGAGAGAGACATTTCTTAAAAATCCGTTTACTTCAAGATTCAATGTTGAAATTTTAAACGTTATTTTCCCTGCGTTGTTTTTACAAGTATAGCCATCAGTCATAATTAATTTCTTATTAATCAAGCAGCTCCTAGTATTTGAAATAATATTCATTTTATCTAGTTCAATAAGCTCGCCTTGTTCCAAGAAATTAAAAAAGTTTTCCTGAAAAATAAAATTTTCATTGAATTTAATATCATTTTTATAAAGGGTGCCAATTAATGGCTTATAAAGTTGTATAATAAGCTCATTATTTGTGTACTTTATGAGCATATTTGATCTTAATATCTCTTTGTTATAGCTAATCTCAACTTTACCTTGATAATTTATATATTTGTTAGCATTAAATGTTGCACATGAAGAAAGCAAAAAAATGATAAAAATTGTTAAATATTGAGAAATGGAACTTAAGTTATTTGGAATCAGCCATAAAACTGCAAATCTTGAAATGCGGGAATCTTTTGTCATAAATAATGACCATTATAGTTATATCCAAAATCTTTTAGAAACAAAGTTTGCTGGTGAAATAGATAGTATCTTTGTTCTAACAACGTGCAATCGAACTGAGGTTTATTCTTATTGCAGAGGTGAGGATTCCCATCAACAATTTTTCCAATCAATTTATAAATATTTAGGCTGTGAACTAGAGATAACAAAAAACTTTTATCAATTATCAGGAATAGCAGCCTTTAAGCATATGTGTTCAGTTGCATCAGGAATTGAGTCAAGAATAATAGGTGAGAAAGAAATATTTGGTCAATTTAAAAAAGCCAATGAGCTGTTCTTAAATATCGGCCTCAATAAACGCATGCTATCAATGTATACAGATGCAGCAATAAAAATTGCTAAACAAGTAAGGTCGAATACAAAAATTGATCATAATCCTGTATCTATTTCTTCATTAGTATTAAATGTCTTCGATGAAATCTTTGAAAATCCTCTAGATCAAAACATAATTACAATTGGAGCCGGCGAGGTTGCTTCAGGAATTTTGAACTCTTTAGTGAATGCTGGATTTCAAAAGCTAACATTTGCAAATAGAACTCCTAAGAAAATTAGCCTTGGGAACAATATAAGTCTCTCGTCTAGACCTCTAAACAAACTTGACCAATTATTATTAGGAAAAGATATCATCATTTCATCTATCTCTACCGATTTGCCCTTTATCGGCAAGGGATTGATAGAAAATATTTCTGCTCAAAGAAAAAATAAACCACTCGTTATTATTGATCTTGGAGTACCTAGGAATGCAGAGTCCTCGATTAAAAATATCGAGCAAGTTTATCTTTTCTCGCTAGAAGACATTGAATCTTTTAGTAATGAAAATTTAAAAGCCAGAGAGTCTGAGGCTGAGAAAGCTAAAGTTCTTATCAATGACTTATGTTCTATAAATGATGAGGGGCTAAAGGAAAAAGTTTCACGTAGAGAACTTTACTCAGCCCTTACAAAATTAATTCAAGGCGCAACTGAGGATTTCAAAACAAAACTTTTAAATTCTAATGATCCCATCAAAGCACTTAATGAAATCAATGATGCAGAAATAAAATTACCAAAAAACATAAATGATATTGAAAGCTATGCACTTAGATCTATGATTCGGGAGATCATCGATGTTGCCTGAGTCTGTATTAAATAAGCTTAACTCTTTAGTATTAAGAAAAAAGGATCTTGAAGATCAGTTATCTAGTGAAGGCGCTACCGAGGATATTTCAAAATTTACTTCACTCAATAAAGAGTATTCTGAAATCACACCAGTTGTTGAATTGTATGGAAATTATAATCATTCCCTTCAATCCATTCAGGAATCTAAAGAAATGCTTGATCTTGAGGATAAAGAGATTATTGAACTAGCAAAACAAGAAATCGAAGAACTAGAATCAAGCATTGAAATAGTTGAAAAAGATCTCAAGTTATTATTACTCCCAAAAGACAACGCTGATGATGGTGCTGCATACCTAGAAATTAGAGCTGGAGCAGGCGGTGACGAAGCTGCAATCTTTGCATCAGATTTATTGCGTCTTTACTCAAGATTTTGTGAAAGGGAAGGTTGGAAATTTGAGCTTATGACTAATAAAGTTTCTGAACCGGCAGGCACAAAAGAAGCTGTCATGAAGATAGATGGAGATGGAGTTTATAAATATTTAAAGTTCGAGTCAGGAGTCCATCGAGTTCAAAGAGTGCCAGAAACGGAATCGCAAGGTAGGATTCATACTTCTACAGTCACTGTTGCCGTATTGCCTGTAGTAGATGAAGTTGAAGAAGTAGAAATTGATAAAAATGACCTTAGAGTGGATACATTTAGAGCTTCAGGTGCTGGAGGCCAACACGTAAATAAGACTGACTCCGCCATAAGGTTGACGCATCTTCCTACTGGTCTCGTAGTTGAGTGCCAAGATGACAGGTCACAGCATAAAAATAAAGCAAAAGCTATGATACTTTTGTCCAGTAAATTAAAAGCTATGGAGGAGGAGGAACTGGCTCAAAGCATAGCAGATGAACGTAAGATTCTTGTTGGTACAGGTGATAGAAGTGAAAAGATTAGAACCTATAATTTCCCACAAGGTAGAATAACTGATCACAGAATTAAATTGACTCAACACAACCTTGATCAGGTCATGGATGGAGATATCAAAGACATCTCGAGTGCTTTATTAACAGAGCATCAACTAGCCCAATTAGCAGATTTAGAAACTGATGGAAGCCAACAACAATAAAGAGTTCATTCTTAAAAAGTGTCAGGCTTATAAGAAAGATTTCCCCGAAATACAAAAAGACTTAAACATCTTTTTGAATCTCAATGATATTCTTAAGTATCCGATTGAGTCTCCAATAGATCAAAAGATTGATAATCAATCTAAGTCATTTATCGATGACGTTTTCTTCAGAAATTATCTTCAAGAAATGCCTGTGGATTATATTTTAGGCAAGACCAATTTTTATGGTATCGAATTCAATGTTAATTATGACGTTTTAATTCCAAGACCTGAGACTGAGCTAATTATAGACTATCTTGTAGAGAGTGTTGGCTCAAAAAGCATTATCGTCGATGCAGGGACAGGCTCAGGTTGTATTGGAATAACTGCAGCTAAAAAGTTCCCTTGTTCAAAAGTGTTCGCTATTGATAAATCGTTTAGCGCATTAAAAATAGCACAACAAAATCAGTTAGAGTTGAATTGTGAAAACTTATATTTAATTCAATCGGATTGGCTTAAATGTTTTCAAGGAAATTCTATTGATATTATTTTGGCAAACCCCCCCTATCTTAGATCATCTGATCCTCACCTAAATTCTTTGCAATGGGAGCCCAAAAATGCCCTTGTATCAGGAGATACCGGAATTGAGTGTTTTGAAGAAATATTTTCACAGTCTAAGTCATTATTAAAAAATGAAGGTTTTTTGATTGTTGAACATGGATATGATCAGCATAGAGACTTAGTTGATCTTGCAACTAATGTTAACTTAAGCGTTATTGATAGCATTATTGATTATCAAAAAATACCTAGATTTTTGGTGTTAGGGACCTAAGTCAGAATGAATTTCTGGGAAACAGCAACTCAGCTCAGTGGTTTTAATGAAACTTTTGTTGATGAACTTAATTCAAAAAAAATACTTTTAATTGGAGCTGGTGGATTATCTCATCCCTTAGTAACGTCATTATGTGGTTCAGGATTAACAACTTTTGATATTGCCGATGGAGATGTAATCGAATACAAAAACCTTCACCGACAGTTCTTATTTAATGAAAAATGTATTGGTCAAGGTAAAGCCAGGGTTTTGAAGTCTAAGTTAGAAGATCAATACCCTCAAACTAACATTTCGATTATTGAAAAATTTCTAGAAGAAAAAGATCTATTTGAACAAATACCGAATTATGATTTGATAGTTGACTGTTCTGATAACTTTAAAACTAGATATAACATTAATGAGGTCTGTGTTGAAAAGAATATCCCTTTAGTCATGGGTCTAGCATCAGGAGTAACAGGTCACGCTGTAGCATTCCTAAATTATGCTAATAGCCCCTGTTACGAATGTATTTTTCCAAGGAACACAAATATTAATGAGGATTCATGTGATGAGTTAGGAATTCATACTCCAGTGTTGTCATACGTAAGCTCAATAGTTGCAATGATGACCATAAGAATAATCTTGGATCAATTCACAAAGGAAAATTTCTTATATAGGATAGATGGAATGACTTTAAAAACTAATCAAACACTCATTAATAAAGATAATGAGTGTTTTGTATGTAAAAAATAATGCTTACGGGGTACATAGAAGGTTACTACGGTTCTTTGCTGGATTGGAATCAAAGGCTAAGAATTCTTGAATCTTTATCGGCCTTGAATCTCAACTCATATTTTTACTGCCCAAAAGAAGATCCATTTCATAGACTGAAATGGAAAGAAGATTATTCTGATGAGTATCTATTGAATTTGGGCTCATTTTTTGAATCTGCAAAATCTTTAAACATTGAATTAATTTTCGGAATTTCGCCTGGTTTTATTAGTGAGTCAATTGACCAGAAAATACTTAATAATAAGATCCAATCTATTTTTGATCTGGGAATCAAAAGCTTATGTATTCTTTTCGACGACATTTCATTTGAAGCCACAAAACAAAAAGGGAAAGACCATGCAGAAATTTTAAATAAAGTTTTACAAGATTTTCCTGAAATAAAGCTATACATAGTTCCACAAATATACTCTGATCAATTGTCTAAAACAGATGCCACAGATTGCTTGTACTTAAATGAGCTTTTTTCTAGAGTGAAATATCAGGTTCCTTTTTTCTGGACCGGAGAAAGTGTGATTTCAAAAAGCTATGACCTTGAATATATTTCAAAAATTCAAAAAAAATTTAATCAAGATCTCATAATTTGGGATAACTTTTATGCATCAGATTACTGTGAGCCTAGAGTTACCATTGATGCTTATAACCCATTTGTTAAAAACCCAAAAAATATTTACGGTGTAATGATTAATCCTACTGGCAAGCTTAATCTTGATATTCTCTTACTTGAATTATTTTCATTTGGAATGGGTAAGGGTAATGAAGATTTCAAATCAATCTTAAAAAAACATTTACCAAGTGAAATGATTGATATCTTGCATTATTTTAAGTTTGAAGGGCGCATTGGTGATATAGATGAGGATATAAAGATAATCGATAAGGTGCTATGGAACTCATCCATGGAAATTAAACTTGAGCTTTATCCATATCTACACTTTCTGAGATTTGTTTTAAAAAATAAGCCCGATCTAAAATATTTATTAGAGAAGCGCTTAAGATTAAAAAGTTAAAATTTACTATTAGAGATTTTTTAATACAATAGTTCATTACCCAGGGGGAAATTCATGAAAGGTAATATGCAAAATACGGATCTAACGATCCCTAAACTTATTGAGCATGCTGAAAGGTATACCAGCGATACTTTAATTGTTAGTCGCGAAACTGATAATTCAATTCTGAAGAAGACAACTGGCGAGTGTTTAAATCAATCAAGGAAAATTGCTAAATTACTTCAAAGCCTTAAGGTTGGTAAAGGTGATCGTGTGGCAACTATTGCATGGAATAATTCTAGGCACTTTGAGATTTATTTTGGGGTAACCGGTATGGGCGGGGTTTTGCACACGATAAATCCTAGGCTTTTTCCAGAGCAACTAATTTACATTCTAAATCATGCTGAGGATAAAGTTGTTTTTGTTGATGATACATTTCTACCACTTATTGAGGGAGTTCAAGATCACTTAGAGTTCTCGCCAGTAATAATTCTCATGGGCCCAAAAAAAGAGATAAATTTTGATATTAAAAATTTACATTTTTATGATGAAATAGTTGAGCAATCTGATCCTATTTCATATTGGGTTGAAGTGGATGAGGGGGATGCGGCAGCACTATGTTATACCTCCGGAACTACAGGTAATCCAAAGGGAGTTCTCTATAGTCACAGGTCTACCATGTTACATACTTGGGCATCAGGAAATGCATTAAGGTTTGACACCAATAGCTCGGTATTACCGGTTGTGCCAATGTTTCATGTGAATGCATGGGGGACACCTTATGCAGCTTTGATGACTGGCTGTAAATTAATTCTGCCTGGTCAAGCACTTGATGGAGCTTCACTATTTGAACTCATAAGTGATGAAACTCCGAGTATCCTTATGGGGGTGCCCACCGTTTGGCTCGGATTATTAAATTATTTGTCTGAACAAAACCTAACTCTCAAGGGCGTTGACAGCGTCATGGTTGGTGGGTCAGCTGCGCCTCTTGCAATGATTAAAGAGTTTAATGAAAAGCATAATACGTTTTTAGTCCATGGATGGGGCATGACAGAAATGAGCCCCCTTGGAACAATGAATCTTCAAACAAAGAAAATGAAAGAATTACCAGATGAAGAGAGATATGAATTGCAAACTAAACAGGGCTATCCACTTTTTGGAGTAGAAATAAAGATTGTGGATGATGCTAACAATGAGCTTCCTAGGGATGGATCAGCACAGGGCGCATTATTGGTAAGAGGACCATGGATCATAGAGAGATACTTCAAATCTGATTCACCAGCGGTTGATGATGAGGGATGGTTTGATACTGGAGATGTTGCAAAAATCTTCCCAGATGGTTGTATGCAGATAATGGACAGATCAAAAGATGTAATTAAGAGTGGCGGGGAATGGATCAGCTCTATTGATCTTGAAAATGCTGCTGTTGGACATCCAGATGTCGAAGAAGCATGCGTAGTTGGAGTGCCGCATCCAAAATGGGATGAAAGACCGATCCTTCTGGTGATTTGTAAGGGGGATTTAGATAAAGAATCAATTAATGAGTTTCTTGCAGATAAAGTGGCAAAGTGGTGGTTGCCTGATGATATTATTAAGGTAGAGGAATTACCTCATGGAGCAACAGGTAAATTATTAAAAGTAGAGCTTAGAGAGCAGTATAAAGAACATTTAATGGAGTAAATTATGGCTATAACAGTAGTGAAAATAGAGGATCTTAAAAGTTATGTTGGAAAAGAGTTAGGAGCTACTGACTGGTTTAAGATAGACCAAGAAAGAATTAATAAATTTGCGGATGCAACACTTGATCATCAATTTATTCATGTTGATCCTGAGCAAGCAACACCAATTTTTGGATCTACTATAGCCCATGGCTTTTTGACCCTATCGCTAACAGCAGGGATAGGACAAGATGTTGCACTCGTTGTTGATGGAGCCAAGATGGGCTTAAATTATGGTTTAGATAAGGTTCGTTTTTTAAGTCCCGTTCCAGTTGATTCAGAAATTAGAATGCATTCAAAAGTCGTTGATATTACAGAAAAAAATCCTGGACAATTTCTTGTTAAATCAGAAGTTACAATGGAAATTAAAGGAACTGACAAACCTGCATGTATTGCTGAGACTTTATCTATGTGGGTAACTTAGTTATCTAGTTTATCTTTTAAAATTTTATTTGCTGATGCAGGGTTAGCTTTTCCCTCAGTTGCCTTCATGATTTGACCAACAAAAAATCCAAATAGCTTATCTTTACCACCTTTGTAAGCAGATACTTGATCGGGATGCTCAGAAATAATTTTATCTATAATACTTTCAATTTCATCGTCATCATCAATTTGTTTGAGCCCGCTTGATTCAACAATTTCTATAGGGCTTAATCCTGAATCCCATGTTCCTTCGAGAACAGTTTTTGCTATTTTCCCTGAAATAACGCCCTCAGTAACTAAATTTACTAGCTCTGAAACATTTTTAGTTGATAGTTTTGAGTCTGTAATTTCTATGTTTTCTTTATTAAGTAATGAGCTAATATCTCCTATAATAATATTAGATAAAAGCTTTGCGTCTTTGGCATTTTCCATACATTCTTCAAAAAATGTAGCAAGATTTTTAGATGAAGAAATAATCTGCGCATCATTTTTAGGAATCTTAAATTCAGATTGATACCTTATGAATTTATCTTTTGGCATTTCAGGAAAAGTTGCCTTAATTTCTTCAATTTCTTCATCGCTTATCATGACTGGTAAAAGGTCAGGATCTGGAAAATATCTATAGTCATTAGCAAATTCTTTAGATCGCATAGGCCTAGTTTCATTTTTGATATTGTCATATAGCCTTGTTTCTTGAGTTACAGATTCTCCAGATTCGATAACATCTATTTGCCTTTCAATTTCATAGTTAATTGCTTTTTCAATAAATCTAAATGAATTGATATTTTTTATTTCAGTTCTCGTTCCGAGTTTTTTGTCACCTCTCTTTCTTACAGAAACATTTGCATCACACCTTAGAGATCCTTGAGACATATTTCCATCAGAGACATCTAAAAAAGTAACTATTTGATGAAGCGCTTTCATGAAAGCGACTGCCTCTTTAGCTGACGAAATTTCTGGCTCAGAAACTATCTCAAGCAAAGGTGTTCCAGCTCTATTTAGATCTACTCCCGTTCCTGCCATCCCCTCATGTATTGACTTTCCAGCATCTTCTTCAAGATGCGCTCTAGTTAAGTTAATAACTTTTTTTGTCCCTTCAATTTCAATTTCAACTTTTCCGCCTGAAACTATTGGAAGCTCCATTTGGGTAATTTGATATCCCTTTGGCAAATCAGGATAGAAGTAGTTTTTCCTATCAAATAAAGAAGTTTGATTGATGTCAGCATCTACTGCGAGACCAAACCTTATCGCCTTATAAAAAGCATTTTTGTTGACAGTAGGCAAAACACCAGGCAACCCACAGTCTACTAAATTGACGTTTGTATTTGGCTCTTTCCCAAAAGATGTTGAAGCTCTTGAAAAGAGTTTGGATTCAGTAGAGAGCTGAACATGAGCCTCTAAACCAATAACGCATTCCCAACTCATTATTAAAAACCCTCAAAAGTTGGTTTCGCATTATGAAAATCTGTACTTTGCTGAAACCTATTAGCAAAATTTAAGATCATGCTTTCTTCAAGATAGTTTCCTATAAGCTGAATACCTACTGGTAATCCATTTACAAAACCGTGAGGCATTGATAGGGCTGGAAGACCTGCAAGATTTGATGAAATAGTATAAAGGTCTTCAAGATATAATTCAGTTGGGTCTTGAGTTCCCTTTGATCCAAATTCAAATGCTTCACTTGGCGAAGTAGGCGAAATAATTAGATCCACCTCTTTAAATGCTTCCTCAAAATCATTCTTTATAAGCCTTCTAACCTGTTGTGCTTTTTTATAATATGCATCGTAGTATCCTGCTGATAAAACATAAGTACCTATCAGTATTCGTCTTTTAACTTCATCACCAAACCCTTCACTTCTGGAATTTATGTAAAGAGATTCGAGATCTTCAGCTTCAAGACTTCGATGACCAAACTTCACTCCATCATATCTTGAAAGATTTGAAGAACATTCTGCAGGCGCAATGACATAATATGTAGGTACCGATTGATTAATGTTTGGCAGAGAAATCTTACGAATTGAAGCACCCAGTGACTCAAAAACTTTTATTGATTCATCAAATAACACTTGAGATTCTTTACTCAAAGCATCTATATTAAATTCATCCACAATTCCTATTCTTAAATTTTCGTATGGCTTACCTAGGTCAGCAAATGTATTGGTAGCATCAAGATTGAGGGAAGTAGTGTCTCTCGAATCGTAACCACTCATTGCGTCAAGTAAAATTGAACAGTCTTCAGCAGTTCTGCAAACTGGACCAGCCTGATCTAAGCTTGAAGCGAAAGCGATCATTCCCCACCTTGATATTCTTCCATAAGTTGGCTTAATGCCAGTGAGGCCACATAATGCAGCTGGTTGTCTGATTGAACCACCCGTATCTGTTCCGGTGGCTGCAGGAACTAACCCAGCTGCCACTGAGCATGCCGCACCGCCAGAGCTTCCGCCAGGAACAAATCCCTTTTTCCATGGGTTATGCACATTTCCAAAGAAACTCGTTTCATTAGATGATCCCATTGCAAATTCATCCATATTTGTTTTGCCAACGCATATTGAGCCAGCGGCATCTAATGCTTCTACAACTTTTGAGCTATAGGGCGGATAAAAGTTTTCAAGCATTTTTGATCCACAAGTTGTTTTAATTCCTTTTGTACAAAAAAGATCTTTTTGTGCGATAGGAATACCTGATAACAGGTGGGAATCTTTACTAACTTTTATTTTTTTTGCTTTTGCTATAGCATTTTCTTGATTCAATGAGATAAAACAATTTAGGACCTTGTTTTCATTAATTAGATCAAAAGTATCTTTGATGAGCTCTTCAGTAGAGAATTTTTTAGAAACAAGCCCAGCATTGATTTCTTTGATTGTTTTAAATTGCATTTAATCAACAACCTTAGGGACTAAAAAGAAATTTTCATCTGATTCTGGAGCATTTTCTAGGAATAGTTTCTTATTATTATCAGATTTTATTTTGTCATTAAATTTTCTTGCAGTTTCCTCTAAGGGATTATACAGAGGTGAAATATTCTCAGTATTTGTAGACGATAAGGAATCAATCATTCCAATAATTGTATCGAGATCGCTCAGTATTTTTATAGACTTTTCATCATCCAATCTAAGTCTTGAGAGGTAGCAAATAGTTCTGACTGTTTGATCATCCATATGATATTATTGTTTTAAAATCGCAATATTATACTATTTGTATCATTATTTACATGAAGGTGACCGCAATTGAAATATAACTTATTTAAAACAGTTAGAGGTATGTTTTCAAATGATCTTTCCATAGATCTCGGTACAGCTAATACCCTCATCTACACCAAAGAGGTTGGTATCGTTTTGAATGAGCCTAGTGTTGTTGCAATCAGAGAATCTAAAGGCCAAAAAACAGTAGTTGCGGTTGGTCATGAAGCAAAAAAAATGCTCGGAAGAACCCCAGGCAATATTAATGCAATAAGACCATTATCTGATGGTGTGATAGCTGACTTCCAGGTAACTGAAAAAATGCTTCAGCATTTTATTGCTAAGGTTCATGAACAAAGATTTATTAAGCCTAGTCCAAGAGTACTAGTTTGTGTGCCATGTAGATCTACACAAGTAGAAAGAAGGGCGATCAGAGAATCTGTCCTTGGAGCGGGTGCCCGCGATGTTAAGTTAATCGAAGAACCTATGGCTGCTGCAATCGGGGCAGGCCTCCCTGTTGAAGAGGCTAATGGGAACATGGTTGTTGATATCGGCGGCGGTACTACTGAGATCGCAATCCTCTCACTAAATGGAGTCGTTTATGCTGAATCCGTAAAAATTGGTGGCGATAAAATGGATGAAGCAATCACTTCTTGGGTAAGAAGAAATTACGGATGTGTTATAGGTGAATCAACATCTGAAAAAATCAAAAAAACTGTTGGTTGTGCGACAGATGATTCAGAAAAAACTGAAATGACCGTAACAGGCAGGAATCTTGCAGAGGGGATACCCGAGAGTTTTACCTTAAACAGCCAGCAAGTTTTCGAAGCCATGAAAGATCCTTTATTTGGTATGGTTAGAGCAATTAGAAATGCTCTTGAACTTTCACCTCCCGAGTTAGCTGCTGATATAGCTGAGAGAGGTATCGTATTAACTGGTGGCGGCGCAATGTTAAGGGACTTAGATAAGCTAATATCTAATTCAACTGGAATACCTGTAATTATTGCTGAAGATCCTCTAACTTGCGTTGCTAGGGGTGGCGGCCAAGCACTTGAAATTATCGAAAAGTATAATATTGACTTACTTTCAACTGAGTAATTGTAAATGGCGAACAAGGCGCCCAGATTCAACTCAAGATTACCTTACGTTATTGCCTGTTTATTTGGATTAACTTTATTTTTTCTTGATATTACTTATCAAGCATTTGATCCACTAGATCAAATAAAGATAAATTCTAAAAACTTTGTGCAATTTGGTATGAATAATCTAAAAAACTCTTTTGTCTCACTTCAAATTAATTTCAGCGATAAAAAATTATTAGTGAATGAGAACAAAAGCTTGAAGGAAGAGTTGAGTATATTATCAGTTATTGCACAAAAGGATATATTTAACTCAAAGCCTGATGATGTGAGCCGTCCTCATAGGATTATTAACTTTGATACCGATCAGTATTTTTGTTGCTCTAACCACAGGATGTTTGTAGAAAAAAATGAAAAATTTTATCAAAAAGGCTTTGCTCTCAATTCGACTGGACTTATTGGTCAAATTTTTAAAGATCATCTAAATTCATATGAGCTAATTTTACTTAGTGACATTGACCATAAAATTCCAATTTATAATAAAGATTTTGATATCTACTGTAATGCTGCAGGCACTGGCTTTGAAAGGCTAATCATTTGCAAGTCTCCTAAGGACTTAGATAAGGGAGCAATTATTGGACAGGAATTTTATACTTCTGGATTTGGAGGCGTTTTTAATAAAGATATGCTTGTTGGTAAAGTAAAAAGTTTTACTCAAGCTGAGGACAATGAGTACGATATTCTTATTGAGATTTTTGCAAACCCACTAACAGATGAAAGAGTATTTTTATTTCAATCAGCATGAGCACCAGAGAAATAATAGTAATTTACTCAAGTATCATATTTGCTATTATTCTGGATTCATTATTATCATTTAAGCTAGGCATTATTTTTTTTGATACCAACTTCTCATACTTAACATTTAGTTACTGGGTTTTTGCAGTTCCAGAAAAAATTAGGGTTAGTCAGTCGATTTTTATTGGATTTTTAGTAGATTTTCTCTCGAACTCTGCAATTGGATTTCATATTTCACTTTACTGCTTATTCTCATTGATCATTCATGCTTATGCTTATACCTTTCGTCTTTTTTCATATCTACAATTAGCAATTTTTTTTGGAACATCTGCAGCGTTTATATCAGCATTGTTTTACCTTTTTCATCACCCATTGCATTACTCATACATTGATATTTTTATTTATTGGATTACAAGCATGGTTTTATGGTTTCCAGTCTACTTTGTAATGAGAAGATTTAGACAAAAGTTCTTTTATGCTTAATACAATCAAGAAGGTCGGACTAAATTTATTACTATTCATTACAGGATTTGCATTAATCTTGGTTTCATTTGTATTTCTTTCAATAAATAGATTTCCTGAAGCGAGCCTTAACTATATTGATGATTATTTCTTAGTTGATTTTGATATAAATTATGAAGCAATAAAAAAAACAGGCTCAATACTTTCTCCAAAACTCAGCTTCACTGAAATAAGCATTTTGAACAATTCAAATAAAAGAATATTTAATGCTGAAGAAATTACTTTCTCGATCAGAGTTCTAAGCTCAATTATTTTTTTTGGCCCTAAGTTAAGCGAAATTACTCTCAGGATGGGTGGCCAGGAATTTTTTTCTAGGGAGCTTAATTTTGATAAAAACAAATTAAATTTTTCATATTTAAATTATCAGTTTCTTTCCAATTCGGTGAATTTAGATACCGGAGATATCTACTTTGAAAAAGGTAAGTTAGTTTTAAATGCTATAAGCGGAAATTTTAATAACATATCTGGTATAGATTTTAGGGTTGGCATTGATGTTGCTTCAGGCCAAATATATTTTTCGTCAAAGCATTCACCAAACAAAAAAGAATTAAATATTATTAGCGAGCTTATTAATTTTGACTTGAAGAATCTATCAATAGATCCATTCATGACTATTCTTGAATCAGGATTTTATAACTTTCGCTCTAAAGAGCTAAAGCATTTAATTGAGATTTCTAATGTTAAAGGAAGACCATTTTTGCTACAAAATCATTCTTTGAGGCTTATGAATGCAAACTTGAGCATCAAGGATTTACAAAACCTTGATGGGATAATCTTCTTTAATCTTGATGACCAAAAAAATATAAAAGCTAATTTATTAGGCTATGAATTAAGACAAAACCCAAATATTCAACTCAAAACAAATATCAGTCTAGATCCTAAAAGATTTTATGCTAATCAAGATTTCCTCCAGCTAAATGGCAAAAGCAAAATTAACCTAAGCATAATTTTTTCAAACGATTCAATCACCGCATTTGCAAAGACAAATTTTATTGGTACATCATTTAATTCACCTTTTACTTACATCCGTAAAAAATCAAACGAATCTTATAAAACTGACATAATTTATGATCATAAAATGCGATCTTTAAAAATTACTAATAACAAGTTGGAAGTTTATATCCCTGATTTAACTCAGAAATCGGCTTTAATTAATTTAGGAAAGAAAAATATAATTCCTGTAAATGATTTAATCCCTAATCAATATGATCTGTTTGCTAAGCTTGATTCATTTAATACAGATGAATTGTTCAATTTCTTGTCATCACGAAAGCTTGGAACAAATCAAACTATATTAAACATTGATTTTGATATACAGGAACTTTCTTTTTTTAAGCAAAAATACCTAAATCAAAAGGGCAGAGTTAATGTTAAAAATGGCTTGTTCAATATTCAGCTGAGCGGCGAAAAAATATTTGGAAAAATTTTTAATGATTCAACAAACTTCATAAAGGCTGAGATAAATGGCTTAGACTTTATTTATGACCTCAATGCTTTGAATTCTGAATCAAAAGCATTAAGTGATTTAAACCTTAGACTCATACTTTCAAATTCAAATATTAATAATATATTTTTTGATGATCTCTCAGTATATATCCAAAAATCCGGTTCCAAACTTGGTATAAATAACATTCAATTATCATCAAGAATGATTAAAACATACGGTGGGAATCCAGAGGGGAACAATTTTTTTTATGATTCAAAGAAAGATTTCTATCGTTTTAAAGGTAAATACATTATTGAGGATTTAAATTTTAATCCTCTAAATTTTAATGATAATTTTAAATTAGGTTATGCAAATTTAGACTTAAATTTCCAATTCAAAAATATTAAAAATTTAAACAGCTTAGAAGGTGAGGGAAAGTTATTATTTAAAGATCTTACCTGGGACACTTTTGTACCAAATTCAGCAGCACTAAATCTTTTGGGAGTATTTAATTTAAAAAATATAATCGGAAAGGTTGCTAATTTAGATCTTAGTTTGGATGAGTATGCTCAAACAAAGATTGATCGATTAGAAATATATCCAATTGCTGCCAAAAATTATGTTCGACTAAATGAAACAATGACAATTGAAACAAACTCATCAAAAATGATGTGGAGAGGCCTGATTCAAAAAGATAATTCGGGTAACTTTGATGAATTAGATCTTAGCTTAGATGTGCGCTTACGCATTACAGAAAATCTTCCATGGTATGCTGGAATTTTTGTGGGGCTTCCAGCAGCGGCTGGAGCTCTTTTTTTTAATGAAGTCTTCCAAGAAGACTTATCAGATGCATCAACAATCCAATTTGATGTAAAAGGTCCAATCAATAATCCTGTTCTTGAAAGAATTAATTAACTAAAAATATAGTTGCTAAGCCTAGAAAAGAAAAAAATCCAACTACATCCGTAACAGTTGTTACAACAACACTACCTGCAATCGCAGGGTCTTGATTTAATCTTCTTAATATTACCGGAACAATCATTCCAGCTACTACAGAGCTAATTAAGTTAATAGTCATTGCAACACATATCAAAATAGAGATCATTGCCTCTTGAAACCAAAGGAAGGTAATACCACCAATTGCAACAGAAAGAACTACACCATTAATAATTGAAACAACAAGTTCTCTTTTAAAAAGCCATCTAATATTAGCTTTGTTTATTTGTTGAAGAGTAAGACCTCTTATAACAATTGTAAGAGTTTGTGTTGCAGCAACTCCACCCATGCTGGCAACAATTGGCATTAGTACCGCAAGGTAAACCAACTTATCAATGGTGCTCTCAAAAAGATTAATCGTCATTGCAGCAATAAATGCAGTTATTAAATTAATCGCAAGCCAAACAACTCTCGACCTTGCTGCTCTTGCAGGAGCTGCAAATGTATCTTCAGCAATCCCTGTGATACTCATTAAGTTTTGATCAGCATCTTCTCGAATTACATCGACAACGTCATCTATGGTAATTCTTCCAACTAATTTAGAATGTTCATCTATGACCGGAGCAGAGATTAAATCATTTTGTTCAAACAAAATTGAAACCTCTTTATCATTCATATTTGCATCTATTGGCAGTGAATCTGTTTCCATTAATTCTCTGACACTTAAAGTTGGTTCAGAAACAAGTATTTTTGAAATAGATAAATCTCCAAGATACTGATCATTTTTTGAAACAACAAAAATCTTATCTGTATTTTTAGGAAGAGCTTTCTTTAATCTTAGATATCTCATTACAACCTCGAGGCTGTGTCGTGGTCTTACACTGATAATATCAGTATTCATTAAGCCTCCAGCAGAATCCTCAGGATAATCCATAACCGTCCTGAATTTTTCTCTATCAAGTGAAGATACTTTTGACAAAAACTCATCTACCTGACGCTGAGGCAGCACCTGAAGAATATCTACAATATCATCGAACTCTAAGTTTGAGATTATTTCAATCAGATCACCTGAATCGATTTTTAAAAGAAGCTCCTGCTGAATTTCATCATGCAGCTCGGTAAGTATTTCTCCCTCCTCGTCATGATCAAGAAGTGACCATATCAATTTTCTTTGATAAGGAGGTGATGACTCTATCGCATGCGCTATCTCTGATGGGTTCATCGCATCGAGCTGAAGCTTAATCTGATTTATAGAAAAAGATTTATCAGTTTCATCTAAGGCATTAATTAGCTCAGATGATAGTTCTGATGAAGAATTAGCTTCTTTCATTAATATTTTTAATTTTGGATGAATCGACTTCGAGACGCATAGATTTTTGTCGATACTTATTAATTGTTCTTCTTGCTAATCCGTACCCTTTTTTGTTGAGTAGATTTGTAATCATTTGATCACTTAACTTTTTTTGAGAAGATTTAATTAATAAGTCTATCTCTCTAATTAAATTTCTTGACGTAATTTTTTTAGATTTAGAAACAGATGGAGCTAAAAGTGATTTCATGGGCAGGAGACCATCATCATATTGGATATATTTTGCTCGAATAATTCTTGATACTGTCGAGGTTGAGAGATTAAGCTCTTTTGCAATTTCCTTGCCTGAAAGAGGCTCGAGATCTATTGAATTTTTTGTTAAAAATTTAATTTGTTTTTCGCAAATTAGTGTACCTATTTTTGATAGATTTTTATTCCTAGTTTCAACTGCCTTTATGAACCATTTAGCCTCATGAACCTTATCTTTAATCTTTTGTGAAACTGATTTCTCTTTTTTAAATGTCTCATATAGTTCGAGGTCAAACCCTAAGGTTGGCATGTCATTTTCAATTAGTTTAATCTCTAACCTCGTATTGGCACCATTTACCGCAATATCAGGACGTATGAATTCATTTTTTGAAAAATTCATTCCAGGACTTAAGTCACATTTCTTTATAAAATTAATTACATCCCTTATCTTTTTTTTCTCAAAATTATTGCCTAATTCATCCTCTAATTCCTGAAAATTAAAGTTTTCTGATTTAGTCAAGATTGCATCTACAATTTTTTGCATTTCAATATCAGAAACTTTTTTATCAACTTGTATTTTAATTATCTCTTTAAAATCCCTAGCTCCAACACCTAGTGGATTAAGCTTTTGAACAACGTATATTAAATTTTCTAAAATTTTTGTTTGTGAGTACTTAAATTCTAAAATATCTTCTAGTTCCTCAAGCTCATCAATTAACATTCCATTTTCATCCAATGAATATATTAATGCTTGACAGATTTCTTCATCTTCTTTTTCTAGTGAAAGATCAAAAATTTGCTTGAGCAGATGTTCTTGCAAATTAATTTCTTCTGAAAATTTTTCGTGATCTAATTCAAAAAATTCTTCATTTTCTTTAATATTTTTAATGAATGGATTTTCATCTTGATGATGTTTTATTTCTTCAAGCAATTCAAATTTTGATAGTTGTAGCAATTCAATTGATTTTCGAAGGGAGGGTGTCATCGCCAAAATTTGGCTCTGTTTTAATGTTTTAACTAACTTGATCGACATGAACTATTCAAAAGAAGAGCCTAAGTATTTCTCCTTAGCTAAAGAATTACTAACAATTTCTGCTTTAGTACCTGCTAAAAATATTGATCCATCAGCCATAAGATACGACTTATCACATATTTTAAGTGTCTCTCTGACATTATGATCTGTTATCAGAATTGAAATACCCATAGTTTTGATATGTGACAGTAAATCTTTAATTTCGTCAACAGCTATTGGGTCAATACCGGAGAACGGCTCATCTAGCAATAGTAGTTTTGGACTTCCAATAAGAGTTCTAGCAATTTCAGTTTTTCTTCTTTGTCCTCCTGATAGTTCTCTTCCTTTTTTATGAATAATTTTTTTTAAATTGAAAGTATGGATAATCTCATCTACTGTCATTAGATTTGGTTGTTTTGATAGCTCATCAATACCATTAAGGTTTTCTATTACCGAAAGATCGCTGAACAAAGAGGGCTCTTGAGGAAGATATGCTAATCCGTGATTAGCACGCTTATGAATTGGAAGGTTATGAATTTCATTTTCTTGAAAGAAGATTTTTCCACTGTTTATTTTCACAATACCTGCTATAGCAGAAAAAGTAGAT
This sequence comes from uncultured SAR86 cluster bacterium, assembly GCA_902623535.1. GTDB lineage: Bacteria > Pseudomonadota > Gammaproteobacteria > Magnimaribacterales > D2472 > MED-G82. The sequence goes on from CACNUA010000001.1 coordinate 76,203, forward strand.
GTCTTGCCTGCTCCATTTGGACCCAATAAACCAACTATCTGATTTTTATTAACCGCTAGGGATATGTTTTGGATTATTAATTTTTCAACGACTTTGATGGAAATTTTTTCGCATGACATGAGAACACCTTCCATTAATTAGACCCTCCTAGCTGGTAGAGTATTTTTTTAGATTTAAGCTCTCCATTTGGAGTTCTAAGAACTGCCTCACCTATTAATGTTATTTCTTTTGCTGGAGTATATTTTATTTGTTTTGCTTCTCCAAAAATCTTTTCAGGATTATCAAGATTTATTCTTGCAGGATTTCCCTCAATGAAGATTACTTCTTCGTTCATAGAAATCATTGCAGTTGTTCCAGAAATTTGAAAATCATCAGAAGTCATGGATATCATTCCATCAAGAGATATTATTTTCTTGCTTGGATCATAATCAATAACTTCAGCATTTATTTTGAATTCATTTTGATCAGCATTGACAACATGGCTAAATAAAATTACTGCCGTTAAACAAAAAAGCTCGGAAATAAACCTCATACAATGCCAAACTCTAAAAGCTGATGCATCGTTATGACAGAGGGTTGTTGCTCACTATTGAGAACATTGAGTGTAAAAATTTTATTCTTCTCCATGAGTTTTGCGGCATCAATGGCAAGATCATCTTCAGAAATGCTAATAAATTTTTTAGTCATAACACTTGATACAGAATTATTTTCAATATCAATTTCTTGATTTAATGCTCTTCTAAGATCTCCATCAGTAAATATCCCAACAACCTCCTTATTGTTAACAACAAGAGCCATTCCAAGCTTTTTTGTGGTGATTTCAAGAATTGTATCTTTTATGCTTGAGTCAATTTCAACGCATGGAACTTCATTTCCGTTAATAGAAAGGTCACCTACATATGTGGTTAATTTCTTTCCTAATTCACCTGCAGGATGTGATTTTGCAAAATCTTCGCTAGAAAATTTTTTTTCTTCAATTAAAGAAATTGCCAATGCATCTCCAATTACCATCGATGCAGTTGTTGAGCTAGTGGGTGCAAGATCATGTGGACAAGCTTCTTTTTCAACTTGAACCTTTAAGTGCACTGAAGATGCTTTTGCAATAGAGGAATTAGCATTACCCGTAATAGAAAAGATATCTGAAGTCATTCTCTTTAAGGCAGGCAAAATCGCAGCAACCTCATTTGTTTCACCAGAATTTGAAAAGATTAATACTGCATCATCCTTAGCAATCATGCCAAGATCACCATGAGCTGCTTCAGTTGGATGAATAAAAAAAGAGGGTGTCCCAGTGCTCGCTAATGTTGCAGAAACTTTTTGGCCCACATGTCCTGACTTGCCGACACCCATAACAATCAACTTCCCTTTTAAGAGAGATATTCTTTTACAAATTTCTGCAAAAGATTTGTCAATTTGATTGGTCAGGGATGAAATCGAATTTGCTTGAATTTCAATAGTTTTTTTTGCCGAGTTGATGAATTTATTAGTGCTCATATTGAAATCTTAACCTAACACTAATGTTATAATGAAGAGAATGAAAAAAGTTTTTATCTACGCATTCTCAGTATTATTTTTAGTCTCTGCAAATACTAGTGAAATAAATCCCCAAAACTTTATAGATAGTAATGCTCAGTCCATGGTACAGATTATAATTAATAATCAAGATTTATTTGAATCTGATCCTGATCTTTTTAAAAAGAAAATTAAAGATGTCTTTGAACCCATGGTGGATTTTAGAAGAGTTTCAGCCAGTGTTATGGGTAAGGAAAATTATCTAAAGTCTTCAACTAGACAAAGATCACAATTTATTGAAGTATTCAAAACCTCTTTGCTTGACACATATGCCTCTACTTTAGCTCAGTGGGGAGATCAAGAAATAGTTACTAATTTTTCTAATAAAACTACATTTGAAAAGATTGAAGATGTAAATCAGGAGCTGCTTACAGAGTCGAATTCTTATCCAATAACATACAAGGTTAGAAAATCAGGTGAAGGCTGGAAAATCATTAACATCATTGTTAATGGCGTAAATCTTGGACTAACCTTTAGAAATCAATTCAGGGCTCTTTCAGAAGAATTTAATGGTGATATTGATAAAGTAATTCTGAACTGGACTTCAGATGCAAACATACCTGAATAATGGATCATGAAAAAATTAAAAGTATTTTAGAGTCCAGCCTCGAGGACTCTAAGGTCATCCTGTCAAATTCTGACTGCAACTTAACACTCACTATAGTTTCAGATAAATTTATTGGGCAAAAAGTACTCAATCGGCACAAAGAAGTTTTATCTCATCTCAAGGAATGTTTTTCATCAGGTGAGCTCCATGCATTAAGCATAAAGACTTTCACTAAAGAGGAATTCAGTCTTGGAAAAACTTAAAATCATTGGCGGTTGCAGATTAGAAGGTGCAATAGAATGCTCAGGCTCAAAAAATGCTGCCTTACCGATATTGGCTGCGTCAATACTTTCAGACAAAACTATCACATTTGATAACTTGCCGTACTTACAAGACATCACAACTATGTTCGAGCTTCTTGGCTCAATGGGAGTAGATATAGTTCTTGATGAGTCAATGAAGTTTTCTGTTGATTCATCAAATATTAAGAATTTTGAGGCCCGATATGAACTTGTTAAAACTATGAGGGCATCAATTCTAGTTTTGGGCGCTTTATTGGGAAGGTACGGTCAAGCAAAAATTGCTTTACCAGGCGGATGTGCAATTGGAACAAGGCCTGTAAATTTCCATTTAACTGCTCTTGAGCAAATGGGAGCCGAAATTGAATTAGATGGGGGCTATATTATTGCCAAAGCTAAAAAACTCGCTGGGGCGGATATAACTTTTGGGGGTGTGACTGTTACCGGAACTGAAAATCTAATCATGGCTGCAGTTTTAGCCAATGGAAAAACCATTTTAAGGAATGCTGCTAGAGAACCCGAGGTAGTAGATTTGTCTAATTTTCTTAATTCAATTGGTGCAAAGATTGAGGGGGCTGGTACTGATGAAATTTATATTGAAGGTGTAAAGGAATTGACGGGCGGAGATTGCATTATTCCATCGGATAGAATTGAAGCAGGTACTTATCTTGCAGCAGCCACAGTTACAAATGGATCTATTACAATCAAAAAAGTAGATCCCGATAGGTTAGAAAATATTCTTTCAAAACTAAGACTCTGCGGTGCAGATATTGAAACAACAAATGAATCTGTTTCAATTGAAATGAGGAGTGACATTAATCCAGTTGATATTCAAACTCAACCATTTCCAGGATTCCCTACTGATATGCAAGCTCAATTTACAGTTATAAATGCTTTATCAAATGGTACATCAGTTATTACTGAAAATGTTTTTGAAAATCGTTTTATGCATGTTCAAGAATTAGTTCGCATGGGTTGTAACATTTCCATACAAGGGAAAAACGCATTTATTCAAGGAGTTAAAGCAATTGCAGGTGCACAGGTAATGGCTACAGATCTCAGAGCATCTGCCTGCCTAATTCTAGCTGGATTGTGTGCCGAAGGTGAAACAATAGTTGATAGAATCTATCACATTGACAGGGGTTATGAGAGGATAGAAGAAAAGCTATCCTATCTTGGTGCAAATATAGTTAGATTGCCTAGATAGACTCAGTCTTGATAATATAAGAGTGCAATTTACCCTTATCATCTAGAAGAGTAAAGCTTATTTCATCACCTGGAAAAGCGTTTTCAAGGACAAGCCTTAGCCTTTCAAGACTCATAGGCTCTTCATTTATTTCAAGGATGCATAATCTTTCATGTCTCTCAAATAAATTTAAAATTGGGCCACTTGAATAATTAACTATTTCACCACAATATTTAAGCTGATTCTTGTACAAAATCCTTATTGAACGGATAGAAAAGTTTCCTAATGATGCTTTTTTTGCAACCCCAAACTTAATTATCTCAGAGGCTATATCTGAAAGCTTATCAACTGGTAAAGCGAAGCTTATTCCAGAGAAAGAACCTGTAGTTGAAAAAATTTTCGATGTAATTCCAACTAATTCTCCATTTTCATTAATCAGTGCTCCTCCTGAATTTCCTGGATTTACTGCAGCATCTGTTTGTATAAGCTCTAGATATGGATTTCCAGTATTTCTATTATTTGCACTTACAATTCCTGATGTAACAGTTAAACCAAGCCCAAATGGGTCACCTATTGCAAAAACATTATCACCAACACTAATCGAATTTTTTTTTGCAAAGGCAATTGAATTGAAATTCAACCCATTTTCTTTAGTAACTTTTAGTATGGCTAAATCCGAACGCTTATCAAAGCCAATTAAATTTGCATCTAGATTGATACCATCATTGGTTTCTACAATAAAGTTTTGTATCCCGCTAATTACATGTAGATTTGTTGCTATATAACCCTCATCGGAGATAATTACCCCTGAACCAATGTGTTTTTCATTGAAAGCCGATGACCGAGTTGGCCTTGTTTTAATGATCACAACAGATTTAACTATTTTTTCAAAATTTAGATAATTTCTATCAATTGAGAAGTGAAATATACTAAACACGGCTAAAGCCACTAATGCAACTGCAATAATTGATTTAAAGTAAAGATTAATCGCCATAATTTAAAAGATGATATCAATATCTATTCTAGATGAATTCCAAAAAAAGGACATTAAGCTAGATGCTAAACAAGTAGAATTTTTGAATCTTGTTGAAGTTTCAATTAAACAAGATAGAAAAATCCTAAGTTTTTTGAGACCTCATAAAATCCCAAGCATCTATCTGTATGGAGGAGTGGGAATTGGCAAAACTATCCTTTTGAAAAGCATAGCTAGTAAGCTATATCAAGAATTTGAATTTATCCATTTCACTAACTTCATGAACTCACTTAAAAAGAAACTTGATCAACTGGATGGCCAAAAGAATCCGTTAGATAAAGTCATTGAGGAGTTCAAAGACCAAAAAAAACTAATATTTATTGATGAGTTTCAAGTAGAGGATGTAGCTGATGCAATGATAATTGCAGAAGTCATTCCAAAACTTTTTTTAAATGAAATCCCCCTATTCATTTCTTCTAATTCAAGTGTAGATGAACTGTATCAAAACGGTCTCCAGAGAGAGAAACTAATTAAATCTCTTCAATTTATAAAAAACAATTTCCTATACCATCATTTGGATTCAACAAAAGATTACAGAAAAACAAATTCATCTCTACTTAACATGGGTTCATCCAATGAGGGTGAAATTATTAAGTTAATCGAAAGCTATTTTGGCGAGAGGATTAAATTAAACAATGAATTAATTTTAAATAATAGAAAATTCCCTGTAAAAGGTTTCACATCAGAATGCCTTTGGATAGATCTTGAAAATTTTTTTTCATCACCTGTTGCAACTCAAGATTTCAATCTTTTATGCAGGGATTTTAATTGGATTTTTTTAAGTAATATTTCATTACTAAATGATGAATCAATGGATTTGGTTAGAAGACTAATAGCCTTTGTTGATATAGCATATATTGCTAAAACTAAAATTAAATTTTTTTATCCAGCAGCATATTTACATCAAATATATAATGGCAGGGGGCTTTCAAACTTGTGGGAGAGGACAGCAAGTAGATTGATTGAAATGTCATCCCAAGAATACATCACAAAAAATTAATTCTTCGAGCATAATTTGTTGATTAAATGCTCATGAAACATTAATATTCACGTCTATTTTATAAACAAATGAAAACAGAATCATTAAATGAGCAGTCTGTAAATCCTAAATGGTATCTAGTGGATGCTGATGGACAAATTCTTGGCAGATTTGCCTCTAAATTAGCTGATAGGCTTCGTGGAAAGGACAAGCCTACTTTTACCCCTCATGCTGATGGTGGAGACTTCGTAGTAGTTATCAATGCAGAAAAGGTGGCTGTTAGCGGGAGCAAGTACGATATGAAAACTTACTATAGACATTCACAGTATCCTGGAGGACTTAAAGAAACAACATTTAAAGAAATGATCGATACTAAGCCTGAAGAAGTTATAAGGCTTGCTGTAAAAGGTATGCTTCCTAAAAACAAGTTAAGCAATAAAATTATCAAGAAATTAAAAATTTATGCAGGTTCAGATCATCCGCATGATTCACAACAACCTGAAGTTTGGAAACCAATCAAATGAGCAAAATTCATTATGCAACAGGCAGAAGAAAGACTTCCTCTGCAAGAGTTTATCTGAGTAAAGGAAAGGGAGAGGTCACTGTTAACAGTAAGCCATTAAATGAATATTTTGGTAGGCAGGTTGCTCAGATGCTTGTCATGCAACCCTTAAAACTAACCGAGTTAGAAGAAAAAATTAACATTAAAGTTATGGTAAAAGGCGGCGGTAGTTTTGGTCAAGCAGGTGCAATCAGGCATGGTATATCTAGGGCCCTAATTGAGTATGATGAAGAACTTAGGCCGCAATTAAAAAAGGCTGGTTTATTAACTAGAGATCCAAGGAAAGTTGAAAGGAAAAAACCTGGTTTGAAAAAGGCAAGAAAGAGCTCTCAATTCTCAAAACGATAGTGGTTTATATTCACTAACTATATTAAAATAGTATATAAACTAATTATATTAGAATATAAGTCCCAATTATGTCCGAATCCGTCGTTAATGATAGCAGAAGAAAGATTCTTATAGGTATGACTGCTGCCTTAGGGGCTGCTGGCGTACCATTTGCTGCGACACCATTTATTGCTGCCTGGAATCCAAGTGCTAAAGCAAAGGCATTAGGTGCTGCTGTGAAAGTTGACATATCAAAAATTGAAGAAGGTCAAATTGTTCAAGTAGCATGGAGAAAGCAACCAGTCTTTGTTTTGCGCCATACAAAAAACTCCATTTCTAATCTACCATCAGTTGAAACTAAGCTTGCAGATCCAAACTCACTAGCAATAGATGAGCCATATAGAGACCTATATCCAACTAGATCAAAAAGTAACGAGTTTTCAATACTTGCTGGAGTATGCACACATCTGGGATGTTCCCCAAAATATCATCCTGAAGTTGAACCAAAGCCATGGGATGCAACTTGGACAGGAGGTTTCTTTTGCCCTTGCCATGGTTCAATGTTTGATATAGTTGGCAGGGTCTTCAAGGGTGTCCCAGCACCAACCAATCTAAAGGTACCACCTCATAATTTTCAGGGATCAATTTTAACAATTGGAGAGGATAAGGAGATTTCTTAATGAATACAGTATTTAAGTGGTTTAACGAACGACTACCAATAGTTAATACATTTGAAAGACATCTTTCAAAACACCCTGTTCCCAAGAAAGTTAATTTTTGGTATCTGTTTGGTGCTTTAGCATCAGTTGTCTTGATAATTCAGATAATTTCTGGGATTTGGCTAATGATGCCTTATCAAAATACAGAAGAGGGGGCCTTTTCATCGATAGAATTTATTATGCGGGATGTAGATTATGGGTGGGTAATCAGGTACATGCATACAACTGGAGCGTCCATGTTTTTTGCAGTGGTATATCTGCATATGTTCAGAGGACTTTTGTATGGATCATATAAAAAGCCTAGGGAACTTGTTTGGATTTTTGGTATGACGATCTATCTTGTAATGATGGCTGAAGGTTTTCTGGGGTATGTATTACCTTATGGCCAAATGTCTTATTGGGGAGCACAAGTAATAATTTCTCTATTTGGAGCTATTCCTTATATTGGTGAATCTCTAGAAGTATGGGTTAGAGGAGACTATTATATTTCTGGATCTACGGTTTCAAGGTTTTTTGCTCTGCATGTCGTTGCACTACCTCTTATGTTAATTGCTCTTGTTTTTATGCATTTGGTTGCTCTGCATGAAGTTGGTGCTGGTAATCCAGAAGGCGTAGATATTGAGGCACACCTTGATGATGATGGCGTACCCCTTGATAGTGTTCCCTTCTTCCCATACAAAGTTTTAAATGCCTTGGTTGGTATAGGTGTCTTCATGACAGTTTTTTCAATAATAATGTTCTTTTTTCCAGAAGCTGGAGGATATTTTATTGAAAAAGCTAATTTTGAAGAAGCTAATCCGCTCAGCACCCCAGAACACATTGCTCCTGTTTGGTATTACTCTCCTTACTATGCAATGCTTAGAGCTGTTCCAGATAAACTTGGAGGATTAATAGTCATGGCAGGTGCCATTGCAATTTTATTTGTTGTGCCTTGGCTTGACAGAAGTAAAGTTAATTCAATTAGATACAAAGGAATCTTCAGTAAAATAGCTATTTCTCTATTTGCTATCAGCTTTCTAACCTTAGGCTACCTCGGAACTGTTCCGGTTACTGAATTAAGAACCTTGATGAGCGTTATATGTACTGTTATTTATTTCCTATTCTTCTTTTTGATGCCAATTTATACGTCGCTTGAATCTACAAAGCAGCCACCTGAGAGATTATGATTAAAATTTTCATAATTATTTTCACTATTTATTTTACACCCAATATATTTTCAGCTGAATCAGCACCATGCGGTGATTACGGAGAATGTGATGATTATAGTTATGATCTTTATAACCTAGAATCTCTTCAAAAAGGATTAGCGACCTACATAAATTATTGTTACGGTTGTCACTCATTAAAATACTCTCGTTGGGGCAGGATTTCAGTTGATCTCGAAATTCCCGAAGAAATATTATTTGAAAATTTAATATTTAATCAAGAGACGAAGCCCGGTGATTTAATGACAGGCTCAATGATAAAAAGAAATGCAGAAGAGTGGTTTGGTGTTGCACCACCTGATTTAACTTTGGTAACGCGATCACATAGTCCTGAGTGGGTATACACATATCTTAGAACTTTTTATGAGGATGACTCAAAACAATATGGGGTTAATAATCTTGTTTATCCTGGTGCTGCCATGCCGAATGTTTTAAGTCATTTACAGGGAAAACAAGTATTGGGTTGCAAAGAAGTACCCGTTATTGCACCAAATGGTGGCGTCAAACGAGATGAAAATAGAAATGACATTACCGAAGAAAAATGCGGTTACCTAAAAATTAAGGAATCAGGTGAATTAACTCAGGCAGGTTTTGATAGCTTGATATATGATCTTACTAATTTCTTAGTATATGTTGGTGAGCCTGCAAAAAGAGATAGAGAAAGAATAGGTTGGTATGTAATATTCTTCTTTTTAATCTTTACTGCGCTATCATCTTTACTATACAGAGAATACCAAAAGGACTATCACTAGAATTAGGGGAAATAGCTATGATTTTGTACTCATTTAAAGACGACCATTACAGCCACAGAGTTAGGATTGTGCTTGCAGAAAAAGATATTGCATGTGAAATCAGAGAAACAAATAATGATGATGCTCCAGAAGAGATCTTATCAATTAATCCATATCATGAATTACCTATTCTTGTAGATAGGGATTTGGGACTCTATAACACTACCGTAATGATGGAATACTTAGATGAAAGATTTCCTCATCCTCCATTACTTCCTGTATATCCAGTCACTAGAGCTAACAGCAGAACGCTTATGCTAAGAATAGATAAAGAAATCTGCCCTCTGGTTGATAAGTTAAGCACCAAAGACGGTACAGATAAAGAGTTATTAGTTGCCAAAGAGGAGCTTCTTCATGAGATAAGCGCTATCGCCCCAACATTTAAAGAGTATCCTTTTTTTATGAGTGAGGAATTTTCACTTGCTGATTGTTATCTTGCTCCAATACTTTGGCGCCTTCCATCTCTAGGAATTAATCTTCCCCTGAATAGACATCTGAAGCCTATTTTGGATTATCAAGCAAAAATATTTGAGAGGCCTGGCTTTCAAGACAGCCTTTCACTGATAGAAAAAGATCTTAGGGATTAAATCTGAATTACAGGAACACTTCTATCAACACAGTTGCTTCCTGTATAGTTTAGAATTCCTGAGTAACCGTTCACTAAAGCTTTAGTAATGCCAATTTGCTTAAAAACTTCAATTAAAATCGTGTCACTAATGATTGCATGATTATTTGAAAATATTTCATTTGTATTTGAATAACTTTCCACAGGCCTTGGCATTGGAGCAAATAGCTTTTCAAGGTCATTTAGATCAATCTCATCGTTAAATAGAAGATTTGCTGAGGATGTACTAAAGTAATTTAAATCTGCGGCATAATTATAATTAAAGGCTGGCAAAAGCCTTTTTAGATTAGATGCATTTACGTCCAAGATTATTATTTCTAGATTTGAATTTCTTCTTGGTAAAAATTCAATGGTCAGGCCAGAAGAAATTCTTTTAATCTCATTAAATCTTTCTTGAGATTCTTTAATACCTAAAACTTCTGCTGCAAAAGCTTGTGGATTCTGTTTTTCATAATGATAATTTTTTTTAGGCGAGAGATTTCCTTCTATAAGATTGTTTTGAAAATTTGAAACTTTTTTATCGGTTATTAATATAAAATCTTTCTCTTTTTGAATTACTTTTTTAATAACAGATATATCCATATCATCATAGTAACTTGAGCAAAATATAATTTTGTTTAAAGAAATATTGCTAATAGGTTTGCTAGATCTTAATAATTTACTTTTTATGGGTTGTTCATAAGCACTTAGATGCACATCTTTTGAATCTAGATCAAATGGAGCATTTATTTGCACTCTTTTTTTTGAGACTTGAATCCTATTTATGTTGTTATATAAAGTTCTTATTAGGCGTCTATTTTCAGCCTTTAGATTCGTATTATTAAGAATATTTAAAATAAACCCTTTAGCGTCTTGACCAATGTTTCTGTAGCTAAACAAGAAAGAGATTTTTTTATTTTCCTCATAACTTAAGTTCTGATCATAAAAGAAAAGCTCAGCTTCATTTTTAGCAAATGTATTCTCAGAATTTATAATTACATATTGAGAATATTGTTGTGATGAGCATGCACTCATTATAACTACTATAATTAAAAGAAAATCTTTCATACTTATACTTAATATATGCTCTACATTATCGCTGCGCCAATAGGAAATACAAAAGATATCTCTTTGCGATCAATTGAAGCAATTAAATCAGTTAAGTATATATTTGCAGAGGACACAAGAAAAACCTCAAGACTTTTATCCGAACTTTCAATAGACAAACCATCCATTCGAACATTTCATGAGCACAATGAAAATGAGGTCTCCAAAAAAATACTCTCATATCTAATTGATGATATCGATGTAGGAATTATGTCGGATGCAGGAACACCAATTATTTCTGATCCTGGATTTCCGCTTATCAAGCTCTGTATTGAGAACAAAATGCCTTTTGAAGTGCTACCAGGTGCATCTTCAGTTATCACTGCCTTGGTTTATTCTGGTCTCCCTCCCAGTTCATTTAATTTCCAAGGATTTTTTCCAAAAAAAAGTAAAGTAAAAGATAAAGCAATTTCAATAATTAATAATTTCGAGGGCTCAACGATTTTTTTTGAGAGTCCAAAAAGACTCAAAACAACTATAAATTTTTTACATCAAAAATTAGGTAATAATTGTGAGATAGCTATTTGTCGTGAGATGACTAAGAAGTTCCAATCAATTAAAAGGGGCTCTTTAAAAAAAATTGCTCAAGAATTAGAAAATGATGAAATTACATGTAAAGGTGAAATAGTAATTGTACTAAGTTCAAAAAGAGACTCTGTAAAGAATTTCTCTCTTTCTGAGGAGGAAGGAAAAAAATTTTTGAAATACCTTTCTACAAAGGAAGCTTCAAAACTAATTTATGACCTTTATGGACACAATAAGCAGTCTGTATATAAATTTTTGTCAGATATATCTAAAGAGAACATTTAGTATTAAAATCTACGTCGAGTTGGTCGGATGGTCGCTGCTTTTGCAGAGGAAAGTCCGGACTTCATAGAGCAGGATGCCAGGTAACTCCTGGGAGGCGTGAGCCTACGGAAAGTGCAACAGAAAATATACCGCCCTAGGGTAAGGTTGAAAAGGTGAGGTAAGAGCTCACCGCATCAGTGGTAACACTGATGGCAGTGCAAACCCCATCTGAAGCAAGACCAAATAGGAATCTTATTGATTGCTCATCAGAGATTCGGGTAGGTTGCTAGAGCATTATGGCGACATAATGTCGAGATAGATGGCCATCTAGACAGAATCCGGCTTACAGACCAACTCATTTGATATTTTTTTTAAAAAAATTAAAAAAAGTGTGTCAAAGTGTGAAAAAATGTTTTAAAGTGTGTAGAACTATAGATTTAACTACACATGTTTGGCTTTAATTCAATAACAATCGACCCTAAGGGCAGAATAGCAATGCCTGCGAAATATAGGGATAGTCTGTTTGAACTAAACACAAATAAAATAGTTGTTACTAAAGATCCTCAATATCCTGCGCTAAAAATTTATCCTCAAGGTGTATGGAATGACATTTCTTCTAGACTTCAGTCTTTACAAAGTCTTGATCCAATTGTACGAAAGCTGCAATGGACAATTCTAGGAAATGCCTCAGTTCAAGACTTTGATTCTCAATCTCGAATGCTTCTTATGATCCCAAGTGAACTAAGAGCTCATGCGGAAATAGAAATAAAAGAAAAGATTGCGCTAGTTGGGATGGGGGATAAGTTTGAGCTTTGGAGTCTAGCAAATTGGGAAGCTAGACAGCACGGTGGATCACTATCAACTGAAATACTTGAAGTGGTATTACCAGAAACAGTAAAAAATATGTCTTTTTAAGGGGAGAGATATGAATTGGGAAATTATTGAAGACCATTCAGAGCAAGCAAAAATAAAAGTTATCGGGGTGGGTGGCGCCGGAGGCAATGCCGTGATTCATATGATGAATCACAATATCGATGGTGTTGAGTTTATCTGTGCTAATACGGATGCTCAGGCGTTAGCAAAGGCTAATGGTGCCACTATTTTAAAGTTAGGTGGTGGAATCACCAAAGGATTAGGCGCAGGAGCTAATCCAGAGGTAGGACGTCAGGCAGCTGAAAGAGACAGAGAGTCACTTGAAGAACTCTTAGATGGTGCCGATATGGTCTTTATCACTGCGGGAATGGGAGGCGGAACTGGAACAGGTGCCGCACCAATAATTGCCTCGATAGCAAAAGAAATGGGCGCTCTTACAGTTGCAGTGGTAACAAAGCCTTTTCAGCTGGAAGGTAAAAAAAGAATTACTGCAGCAGAGCAAGGAATTGCTCATTTAGTAGAGGAAGTTGATAGCTTGATAACAATCCCAAATCAAAAATTGATGGAAGTACTTGGATTAAATGTTTCTATGCAAGAAGCTTTTGCCAAAGCAGATGACGTGCTCAGAGGAGCAGTGCAAGGAATTTCAGACATAATCATGAAGCCTGGTTACGTTAACGTTGACTTTGCTGATGTCAAAACTGTTATGTCAGAGAAAGGTATTGCAATGATGGGAACCGGAGTCGCAGTTGGTAAAGAGAGAGGAGTTGAAGCAGCATCAGAAGCAATCGGCTCAGAACTTCTTGAAGATATAAACCTTAAGGATGCTAGAGGCATACTGGTTAATTTAAGTGCTAAAAGTCCAACCATGGGCGATATGCATGAGGTCAACACAGTAGTTGAGGATATAGTTGCCGAAGATGCTCAAGTGATTTATGGGGCAGTAATTGATGAGAATCTTAATGAGGATGAGCTTACAGTTACAGTCGTAGCAACTGGTGTTAACCAAAAAGCACCAAAGCTTGCGGTTGATAATTCACCAGCAACGGTAAAACTATCTCCAGTTGGGCTTGATAAAGATCATACAAAGGATTCAGTCAGTGTTGGCACATCGTCTGCAGAGGATATTGATTTCCTCGATGTGCCAACTTTCATGAGAAAGCAGGTAGATTAATCAAATGCAACATGTTCCGGTTCTACTGGAGGAATCGGTTAGCCTTTTAAATATTCAACCCAATGGTGCATACCTTGATGGCACATTTGGTAGGGGAGGGCACTCGAAAAAAATCCTCTCACAACTAAATAATAAAGGAAGATTATTCGCAATTGATAAAGATCCTCAAGCTATAAGTTATGCAAAAAAAACTATTACTGACAAAAGATTTAAAATCTTTCATCATGACTTTGCACATCTAAGTAAACTTAAACTTCCAAAGATTAACGGTGCTCTGTTTGATTTTGGAGTTTGCTCAACTCACTTTGATGATCCTAAAAGAGGCTTTAGCCTTAAAGAGGATGGTCCTCTTGATATGAGGATGAATAATCTTGAAGGTATAAGTGCAGAAAAATGGATAAATGAAACTCCTGAAGAAGATATGGCCAATATATTTTTTAAGTACGGAGAAGAAAAGCAGTCAAGAAAAATTGCAAAACTTATTTCAATTTATAGGTCTGAGCAAAGAATTGAATCGACACTACAATTAGCAAATTTAATTTCAAGTTCAATTAAATCAAAATCAAGAATTCATCCAGCAACTAAGATTTTTCAGGCAATCAGAATTGAAGTTAATCAAGAGATATCTGCAATTGAAATGATGGTTGACGCTCTTGATAAAATTCTATTGCCTGGAGCAAGAGTAGCAATAATTTCATTTCACTCCCTAGAGGATAGAATAGTAAAAAATTACTATTCTCCAAAAACTATCTCATATCCAAAAGAAATACCAATCAACAATACTATTGATGAGAGTTATAGGGCAGTTAAAAAAAAATTGAGAGCTAAACAAGAGGAAGTGAAATCTAATCCTAGAAGTAGAAGTGCGGTATTAAGGGTATATGCAAAAAAATGAGAAATACTAAAGCCCATCATTTATATTTCATACTCTTTTTAATATTGGTATCTAATATCTCGTTAATAAAGATTAGATGGGAAAATTCAATTTTGGCAAATGATATTGAGAATACAAGGTACGAGATTTTGAAATTAAAAGAAATTAATCTCAATCTAACCACAGAAAAAAATTTCTTAACTTCATTAGCAAAAACAGAGATGTCTTCTATTCAAGATTTAAATATGAAGAACGCCGAAACAAGGTTAAAAATAAAATAAATTTATGACTAGCAGATTAACAGTTCGTTTTTATATCATATTCGGAGTTATGGCCCTTATGACAACCATAATTATCTTGAGAATATTTTATTTGTATCAAGAGGAGGGTGATTTCTTAAAGGCTAAAGGTGATCACAGGACCATTTCAGTCAGAGATATTCCATATGCAAGAGGTGCAATATATGATGCAAATAATTACCCTTTAGCTACAAGCCTTATTAAATATAATTTATATGGTCTTAAAGGACTTGATACTACTGATTTAGATCTTTCCTTTAATGTTTTAAATCAAGATACGGGCTTCTTAAAAAAGAAAAAAATTCTTAAAGAAGATATCTCGCTTGAAGAAATTCAGGAAATTAAGTCAAAAAGGAATGATTATCTTGAGATTGAATCCTTTTATAAGAGAATTTATCCCCTGGGAGAGCAAATAGCTACGCTAATTGGTTTTGCAGGTGCAGATAATAAAGGCTTAGAGGGGCTAGAAAAAGGATATGAAAATCACCTAAAAGAAGAGGTTGGAAAAAAACAAATCTTTAAAAATCGAAGGCAAGAAATAATTAAGCCCCCAAAGATTTTAAATAGAGGATCCGATGGCAATAATCTTAAGTTGACCATTGAGCATGAGATCCAATATTCAGTTCATAAGAGCCTTTCTCAAGGAGTAATTCAAGCACAGGCAAAAGGTGGCAGTGCAGTTGTTTTGGATAATGAAACTGGAAGAATATTGGCAATAGCTAGCTATCCGTCATATAACCCCAATGATCCCAATAGATTTATTCAAAGGAATAGAGCACTATTGGACAGTTTTGAGCCAGGGTCAGTTATTAAGCCAATTGCTCTCGCAATTGGCATTGAAAATAATGATGTAGATTTTAAAAAATCTGTGGAAACTGATCCTGGATATATAGAGCTTAACTCTCAGGTTATAGCTGATCAAAGAAATTATGGCTCATTACTTCCCATCGATATTATTGCAAAATCAAGTCAGGTAGGGGCTGCAAAGATTGCATTAGAGATTGACTCATATGATTTGACTAATGGATATAAAAGATTTGGATTGGCTGTTCCCCCGAATATAAACTTTCCATCCATAGCGTATGGAAAAATTAATCAAAGATCTAATATTAGTGATCATGAAATAGCAAGCTTAGGGTTTGGATATGGGTTAGAGGCATCTGCAATCCAATTAGCCATGGCATTTTCAGTGTTTGCAAATGATGGAGTTTTAAAAGGATTTCATTTAGTTGAAGAAAAAAATCACAGTAATCCAAGCCAGGTAATCTCTAAGCATACTGCTGAACTAATTATGGAATCACTTGAGCAAGTTATTATTGATGGTACAGGCACACAAGCAAAGCATCATTTACATAGAGTTGCAGGTAAGACTGGCACATCTCATAAAGTTAGCAACGGAAAATATGATAAAAGCAAATACATTTCATCATTCATTGGCATCGGACCACTTGAAACAAAAAAGTACACAATTTTAGTGACAATTGATGAGCCTGGTTTAAATCGTTACTCTGGAGGGGAAGTTGCAGCGCCAGTTTTCAAAGAAATATTCGATGATCTAGTAAGCTTGTAATTTATGAATTCAAAAGATATTTGGAAAGATTGTTTTAATTTTGATTTCCCATCATCAAGTATGGTGCCCCATATTTCAAACTCTTCAAGGGAAATCAAAAAAAACTCAGTTTTCTTTGCTATGCAAGGCACCAAATCACATGGCTGCCAATTTATAAATGAAGCTTTTACTAAAGGAGCTGCCTTTGTAGTAACAGATAAAATACCTGAGAATACTAATTCTGAAAATATTTTTTTTGTGCCTGATCTAGAGAAAAAAATATTAAACTTCTTAGTTCAATATTATTCGATAGATATTACAAAAATAAAATTTTTTGGTATCACAGGTACTAATGGTAAAACCTCAGTAGCCTATTTGTGCTACCAGCTCTATAAAAAGACTGGGAATCCAAGTGCTTACATGGGAACTTTAGGATTTATTAGTGATGAATATCAATCAATTCCAAAGGAAACCACTCCGGATATATTTAGCCTATTCAAGCACCTTGCAAGCCTCAATAAGATAGAAGGGCTTGGATTATTTTTAGAACTATCCTCTCATGGACTTCATCAAGAAAGATTGAACATGCTCGATTATGAGAAAGTATGTATTGCAAACATCGGCAGTGATCACCTTGACTATCATCAAACTCAAGAAGACTATGAAAGATCAAAGTTATCTATTTTAGATTTAAGTCAAAGATCAACACCATTGGTTAACTATGATGTATTAGAGGTAATTAAAAAACACAATGTCAAAGACTATAAGATGCAAACCTTTTCAGATAGTCAAGAAAAAAGTGATTTTTTATTTAGAATCCTTCCGAGGAAAACCGATTTTTATGACGTTGAGATCTGTGAAGTTGAAAAAAGTAAATCAATTAAATTCAATTCAAACCTATTTCCAAAATTCAATATTATAAATTTATGCACAGCAATAATGATGCTAAAAAATAATTTAATTAAGTTAAATATTAATAAAGAAATACAGAATATAGCTTTGCCAAAAGGAAGGAATACCGTTTTTAAGTCAACAAGCAAACATGTCATCATTGATTTTGCTCATAATGATACAGCCATGAAGAATATTCTTGCTAGTTATAAAGAAAAGTACAAAAATGTTTGGGTATTGTTTGGATGTGGAGGTGAAAGAGATAGACCTAAAAGATCCAGAATGTATAAAACTGCCCAAATTTATGCATCAAAGATATTTTTTACCTCAGACAATTCAAGAAACGAGGACTTTGTTAGCATAAAAAAAGATGCACTGCCATCAGATCTCCCAGATAGCACAAGCATTATCGAGGATAGAGAAGAAGCAATTGAAAGCGCTGTATTATCTCTTCCAAAAGATATACCCCTTTTAATTCTTGGAAGAGGCCATGAAGAATTTTTAGATATCAAAAATAAGATTGTTGCTCACTCCGATATTTCATCCGTAAAACGGTTTTTTTAATGCGAATTCTTGATTCAACAGATTTTTTACTAAAACTACTTAAGACAGAAAATCATTCAATTTCATCACAACCTATATCAGACGTCCAAATCGATTCTAGGTTAGTTAAAAGTGGGACATTATTCTTTGGGCTTCAAGGAGATAACGTTAATGGCTCAGATTATGCACAAGATGCAATTAATCGAGGGGCATCATGTGTTATTTCAAATAACTTGGATAAATCACTTGATGAAAAATATCATGTATTTCATGAAAATCCTCTTGAACTAATGCAATTCATTGCAAAAGCCATCGCAAAAAACTTTAATGGGACTAAGCTTGGTATAACAGGAAGCAATGGAAAAACAACCGTTAAAAATTTACTATCTGAGCTCATTGAATATACATACTCAAGCTCTGGTAACTTTAATAATGAAATTGGATTACCGCTAAGTATTTTAGATCTTCCGGTCAGTGCTAAAGTAGGTATTTTTGAAATGGGTGCCGGTCAACCTGGAGACATTAAATTTTTATCAGAGATTTTAAGTCCTAGCATGGGGATAATTACTTCAATAGGCCGTTCACATCTTGAAAGATTGGGGTCAGAGGAGGGCGTTCTAAAGGTAAAATCTGAGTTGATTGAAAATATACAATCAGGTGGAACAGCTATTATCCCACATGGAAAATATGAAAAATATTGGAAATCAATCCGCTCTGATATTGATTTTATTACATTTGGTTTTGATAAAGATGCTGATTTTCAAGCAAAAATCATTAGTCAAACGCATCAAAATTGCACATTTGAGATAAAAGATAATTTAAATAAGCTTCAGCAAACACTATTAAGCCCATTGCTTGGAAAACACAACGTCTTAAATGTATCAATAGCATTTATTGCTTCTCAAGTTTTGGGACAGGAGCATACTTTTTTCAAAACTAAACTTAAAAAGTTTAAAAATTTTGAAAATCGGTTAAGCCCAAAATCTTGGATTAATAAATCAATAATTATTGACGATTCCTATAACGCTAATCCAGAATCTTTCAGTGCAGGTGTTGATTCTTTGGAATTATTTGAAGGACGTAAAATTATAATCCTTGGGGATATGCTTGAATTAGGTAATGACTCTAAATTATTTCATGAGGAGGCTGGGCAGTATGCGCTAAATGCTGGAATTGAATCTCTATTTAGTTTTGGAAATCATTCAAAATATGCATCAATGGTTTTTGGCAAAAATGGTAAACATTTCAATGACGAAAATGAGCTAAAACTCTTTATTAAAAATAATATTAGTAGTGGAGATTTGGTATATATTAAGGGTTCGCGGGGCATGAAAATGGAGAGATTTATCGATGATTGAGCTACTTGGAGGCTATTTAGTAGTCTTTGATTCAGGGTTTGATGTATTGCGTTATCTAACGGTGCGAACTATTGGAGGAACAATTACCGCATTGTTCTTATCTATTTTTCTTGGACCGATAATAATTAAATTTTTAAATCATCTTCAATTTTCACAGTCCATTAGAGATGATGGCCCTCAGTCACATTTATCTAAGTCTGGCACCCCAACTATGGGGGGATTAATAATTTTCACCTCATTAATTATCTCAACCCTTTTGTGGGCAGACTTATCAAACTACTACATCTGGCTTTTACTGCTAACAACATTTTTATTTGCAGGCATTGGAAGCTTAGATGATTATTTAAAAATCAAGGAAAAGAATTCAAAAGGATTAAAAGGTAAGCATAAATTAATTTTTCAAGCCTTATTTTCAGTATTGATCCTTGGAATTTATTTATATCTGTCTGATGGTGACAATTTATATTTTATCCTTCCTTTTAATAAGGATTTTATTTTTGATATTTCAATCACATTCTTTATTTTATTTGGGTTATTTGTGATAGTTGGCTCATCTAATGCAGTTAACTTAACTGATGGTTTAGATGGTTTAGCAATTTTGCCCTCTATTTTAATTACCGGAGGTTTGGGATTAGTCGCATACGCTATGGGAAACCAAATTATAGCTGAATATTTATATGTTCCTTTTTTACCTCTGTCTGGCGAGCTTATCGTATTTGCAGGTGCTTTGATTGGAGCAGGAATCGGCTTTCTTTGGTACAACACTTACCCTGCACAAATCTTCATGGGCGATGTTGGTTCTTTAACCTTGGGAGCAATTTTGGCAGTGTTTGCAATTTTACTAAGGCAAGAAATTGTATTTGCTTTTATGGCAGGTATCTTTATTTTGGAAACAATAAGTGTAATTTTGCAGGTTGCATCTTACAGACTTTTCGGAAAAAGAATTTTTTTAATGGCACCAATTCATCATCATTTTGAATTAAAGGGTTGGCCAGAACCAAAGGTTATTGTTAGATTTTGGATCATCACTTTCTTATTGGTATTATTTGCGCTTGCAACGCTTAAGTTACGTTGATTGAAAAGTATTTTCTTATCATTGGTTCAGGTTTATCTGGAGTATCAGTTTCTAAATATCTTTTAAAAAAAGGCCTCCCTTTTGACATAGCTGATACCCGTGAAGTACCGCCATTTGAAATTAATCCCTCAAAAAATGGGAAAACCTTTTTAGGCGATCAGTTTAAAGATATAGATTTTCAAAAATATCAAAAAATTTATTTATCTCCAGGGTTCAATCCTGAACAAATTATAGAGTTTTCAAACAAATTTATTAGTGAGTTAGACCTATTTCTTAATGACTCAACTGCTCCAATTATTGCGGTTACTGGAACAAACGGTAAAAGTTCCACCATAAATCAGTTAGAGCAAATCTTATCAATGCAAGGCCTGAAGTCTGCTAAAGGAGGTAATATTGGAACACCAATGCTGAACAATCTAGAGCTTGATAACCAAATAGACGTTCATTTAATTGAGCTATCAAGCTTTCAGCTAGAGTTCTTTAGAGGAAAAAGAATAGAACATAATTCTTCTACTTTCGGTGTTTTTTTAAACTTTGCTCCAGATCATTTAGATCGTCATAAATCTATCCAGAATTATCTAAGCTGCAAGTCAAACATAGCAAAACTTTTGCTCGAGCCCGATTGCCTGATTTTTAATAGTACTGATCCAAAGACACTTATCGAGGGTAATTTTAAGACGCAATCAATCCCATTCGAGCAATCAAAATCAAAGAAAAATTGTATTGAGGCAGACTTTATTGCAAAAGCTTTTATTGAATGGTTGGGTTTAGATTTTAAGAAATATCCTAAAGAAAAAATAGAGCAACTTCCATTTCGAAACCAGCAATTTAATTTGCTTAGAGGTCTCTTGGCAATTAATGACTCAAAGTCAACTAACCCTCATTCAGTTGAGTTTTCATTATCAAAATTAGATTCTTCAAAAAAAACTTTACTTATCTTGGGAGGATTGAAGAAAAATATCTCTTTCAAAGATTTAGATTTGCCCCAAAGTGTCCAAACAGTTTATTTATTTGGAAAAGACAGGAAGAAAATAGCAGAAGAAATTACTCATAAAGATATAGTGATTAAAGAATGCCTAGACGAAATAATTGATGTAATAAAAAATTATCTTTCAAGTATAAACGAACTGAATCAATTTATTATTTTATTTAGTCCAGGTTGTTCAAGCTTTGATCAGTATAATAATTTTGAGGAAAGAGGCGCTGCATTTAACAAACTAATAAATGAAGCTCTAAGAGTATGATTTTTTCACGATCATCGCTTTTAATTACTTCGCTTACCGGATTAATAATTTTTGGTATTACCTTTGTAACATCTGCATCTGTTTATGTTGCTGTTGACCTTACCGGTGACCCATTTTATTTTGCAAAACGTGAAATTGTTTTTATATTTCTTGGTGTTTTAGCAATCCTGATATCAGTAAACATACCAACAGATTTATATCATAAATATGATTGGGTATTTTTATTAGCATCGTTAGCTTTATTGGTTGCTTTATTTATCCCAGGAATAGGGAAGGTTGTAAAAGGCAGTCTACGTTGGATTGATTTAGGGTTTTTTAATTTACAGCCCTCAGAACTAGTCAAATTAGCAATCATTCTTTACATTGCGGGATACTCAGTGAGACGCACCACAGAGTTAAGTACCCTCATTGGTTTTGTTAGACCAATGATGATCTTATCTCTTTTATCACTCTTAATTTTATTGCAACCGGATCTTGGTACAACAGTGATTATATGCAGCCTTGTTTTAATAATGCTTTTTTTTGCAGGAATTTCATTCGGTCAATTTTTATTCCTGATTTCTGTTTTAGGTTTTCTAGCATATATAGCAATAATTTATACTCCATTTCGATTGGCTAGATTGGTATCGTTCAGAGATCCATTCGCTCCTGAATTTGAGCTGAGCTCAGGATGGCAGCTTTCAAATGCTCTCATTGGAATTGGCAGGGGCGATCTTTTTGGAATAGGTCTTGGGAATAGCATTCAAAAAAACCTCTATTTGCCTGAACCACATACTGATTTTATTTTTGCGATCATTCTTGAGGAAACTGGCATTATTGGAGGCTTCCTTCTTATGTTATTATTTATCTCGCTAATCACATCCATAGTACAAATTTCATTTGACGCTTTAAGGCAAAATAGATTGTTTCAAGGTTATGTATGTTTTGGAATAGGATCTTTGCTATCTATTCAAACCATCTTTAACATTGGAGTTAATATAGGCTTGTTACCTACAAAGGGCTTGACGCTTCCTTTTATAAGTTATGGTGGAGCAAGTTTAATTATTTTTATGCTTATGATGGGTATTGTTTTTAGAATAGATTTTGAAAACAGGAATCTAGATTGAAAATATTTGTTTCAGCTGGAGGAACAGGTGGGCATGTCTTTCCTGCTGTAGAATTTATTAAACTTGCCATGAATAATGGTCATTCAGTTTATTGGTTTGGGACTAAGCGCGGAATTGAAAGAAAAAATTTGCCTGCAAACTGTCACTTATTTGAGATAAATGCAGTTGGCTACAGAGGGAAAAGATTTTTACATAAAATATTTTCTATTTTTCGATTAGTACAAACTATTTTTGAAGTTGCAATTAAATTTATAAAATATAAACCTAAGAAAGTACTCTGTTTTGGAGGATATGTCAGTCTTCCAGTTGGATTAGTAGCAGTTTTATTTAGAGTCCCAATTTATTTGCATGAGCAAAATACTGTACTTGGAACCGCAAATAAAATACTTTTAAAATTTGCTAAAAAATGCTTTTTGGGGCTTCCCTTAATTGATACTCCAAAGAATGGCGATTTCGAACTTACTGGTAACCCAATTAGAAAAATTTTGCTTGAACCTGGTCAGGAATACGATACAGCATCAATTTATATTACCGGCGGTAGCCAAGGTGCGAATTATCTTAATGATGTTATTCCTAGGGCCTTAAATAAAGTTAAACATGAGCTTAGAGTTGTTCACCAAGCCGGAAAGGGGTCATCAGAGCTAGTAATTAATGCTTACCTAAAAAATAAATTTGATTTACTGATAGTTAAGGATTTTTTTGATGATCCTTTTGCAGAAATTCAAAAAGCTGATTTTGTAATCTCACGATCAGGTGCCTTATCAGTATCTGAAATTACCTCACTTAATAAGGGAAGCTTGTATATCCCTTTACATAATTCGATCGATGATCACCAAATGCATAATGCTAAATATGCAGTGAGGATTGGTATGGGAGAGATTTTTTCTGAAAGCGAGAGTCTGGATGAATTAATAGGTAAGCTTAATGAAATAATTGAACAAAGATCATATCTTTCTTGGCAAAAAAATTGTGATATAGATCATTCTCAAGCTGCTGAGAAGATTTACAATCATATTTTTATTTATGACTAGATCTCAAAAACATTTTGGTGAGCTTAAAAGGATACATCTTATTGGAATTGGTGGTTCCGGGATGATTGGTCTAGCAATGGTCCTACAAAAAAAGGGGTTTAATATTTCAGGATCTGACCTTCAGATGACGGAAGAACTTAGTTCACTTAAGGTCTTAGGAGCAAAAGTTCAACTAGGTCATGTTCCAAGATATATTAAATCTTCAGATGTTGTCGTGGCTTCAAGCGCGATAGCTAAAAATAATGCTGAGCTGAAATACGCAAAAAATAATAACATTACCATCATTCCAAGAGCGGTCATGTTAGCAAGTATTCTGCATGGCTATAGAACAATTGCGGTTTCTGGCAGTCATGGAAAAACTACAACTACAAGTCTAATATCAAATATATTTGATGCTGCAAAACTAAGCCCAACCTATGTTATTGGCGGACAAATATTAGGCGGTAGAAATAGTTCTCACTTGGGCGATGGTCTTCATATGATTGTTGAGGCAGACGAATCCGATGGATCCTTTTTGCATTTGCATCCCGAGGTTATTGTAATTACGAATATAGATAATGATCACTTATCTTTTTACGAAAATGATCAACAAAAACTTAATACCGCATTCTTAAATTTTACAAAAAACCTCCCATTTTACGGTTATGTACTCATGAACATAGACTCAAAAAATGCTAAAGATGTTTTTAAAAAAATTCGCAGAAAAAAAATGAGTTTTGGATTTTCTAAATTTAATGACTACCAGATAAAATTATTAAACCAAAAAGGATTTTCTCAAACCTTTTCAATTCAAGATACTTTAAATTCAAAAAATACTTCGTTCACTATTCCTATGCTCGGTAAGCATAATGTATTAAATGCAGCCGGTTCAGCAATCATAGCTATTAATGAAGGAATTAAGATGACATATATTAAAAAAGCTCTACTAAACTTTCCAGGAGTTGCCAGAAGGTTTGAGAGGTATGAGTTATCTTTACCAAACCGTGATCTACTGCTCATCGATGATTATGGTCATCATCCTGAAGAAATTAGAAGCACATACGAATCTGCATTATCTGTCTTTAATCGCGGTGAAATAGTTATGATTTTTGAGCCTCACAGGTATACGAGAACAGAGCAATTATTTGATGACTTTGTAGATGTCCTAAAAAAAATAAAAGAGGTTTATTTGCTCGAAATATACTCAGCTTCAGAGCGTAAAATACCAAAAATTACATCTGATAATTTAGTAAAAGCAATAAACAAACAAGGAGGAAATGCTGAAATATTAAACCCTGCGAATTTAGCAAACAAAATCTTGAGTATGAAGAAATCAAATAAAGTTATAATTATGCAAGGCGCAGGCAGAATTTCCAGTTACCTTAAAAACTTTGTTGAATCATGTCAGGTAAAAAAATAACTGTTTTAAGTGGCGGAACTTCAGCTGAAAGAGAAGTTTCCTTAAAATCTGGAAGTCAGATTCACTCAGCTTTAATTGAGCTTGGTCATGAAGTTAAGCTTGAAGATCTTTCGGCAATCAATCAGATTGATCAACTTAAAAAAAATGTTGAAGTATTTATTGCGCTTCATGGTTTTGAAGGTGAGTCTGGCATTCTCCAGAATAAGTTAACCAATTTGGGAATAAATTTTTTTGGTTCAAATGCTCAAGGTTGTATCAATACATGGAACAAAGCTAATTGCAAAAAGATACTTATCGAAAGCGGGATAAATACACCTAAATTTTTAACAACAAAGAATATTAAAACTATGGAATTTCCACTAGAAACTTTTTTGGAAAATGGTTTTTACATAAAACCATGCGAGGAGGGCTCATCCATTGACACATTTGCAGTTAAATCTAATGAAGAATTTAAATCTCTTAAACAGAATCTTGTAAACCCTGACAGAGAATTTATTATTGAAGAAGCAATTAATGGAAGGGAATTTACAGTATCTGTTCTTAAAGGTCGATGTTTAGCACCGTTAGAGATAATCCCGGCTAACGGAATTTATGATTATCATGCTAAATACATTGCTGAAGACACTATTATTCAAAAAGCGCAGCTTGAATCTGATCAGATAAATTCACTTTGTGATATTGCTCTTAAAACTTGCTCAGTCTGCGAATGCAAGGATTGGGCTCGAGTAGATGTTATGCAAAATGAAGATGGCGAATTTTATGTGCTCGAGATTAATACTGTTCCTGGAATGACAGACCACAGCCTCTTTCCAGCAGCTGCAAAAATATCTGGTTTAAGCTTTAATCAGCTTATACATGAAATCATAACTGATGCGTAAGAATTTTTTGTTAGCTATTTTTTTAGCTTTAATAACTGGCTTCAAATTAAATATTGGTCTTAATGTAAACATTCAATTTTCTGAACCGATAAAGTTCAATTATGAAAAAGAGTTCATTCATAAGCTTTCTAATCTAAAAAAAACAAAAGAGGTTGAGCACTTACTAAGTAATCAAGAATGGATTCAAGGATATGTATACAAGAAATTTTACTTTAAATCAGACTATATATTTATTGAACAATCTGTACCCATAGGAGTTCTCAACAATGAGTTCTTCTTGGCAAAAAATAAAAATATTTTTCCGGTTGATTCAACATCAAATTCACTTCCACGGTTTAGAGTTCCTGAAAGTAAAATAGATGAGCTAATCAATCTCTTTTTATTTATTGATGATAAAGTTCAAAAGAAGCAGATATTTATAAGTGAGATAAACTACGATTTTGGAAGTGGCTGGGAAATAATTTTGAATAATAAACAGAAAATAATTTTTGCTAGAACTATGACTAGTCAAAGTATGGAGAGATTTCAAATCTTGATGAGATATTTGTACGCAAATAACTTAAATCCTAGTATTATTGATATGCGAAATAAAAGTGGAGCAGCTTTGAAATATGGCAACTAATGGAAATAAAAAAGAAAATGATCATGTTGTTGCCTTGGACATCGGGACCTCCAAAGTTGTTTGTCTTATAGGCCAGCTTACTGATTCACATGCAGTAGAAATTGTTGCTCTTGGATCATACCCATCATCAGGATTAAAAAAAGGTGTTGTTGTAAATATTGATGCAACAACGGATGCTATTCAGAAATCAATGGATCAGGCTAAAAATTCTTTTGATGGCAAATTAAAAAATGTTTACGTAGGTATTGCTGGAAATCATATCAAGAGCCTTAATTCCCATGGTATCGTTGGCATTAAAGATAAGGAAGTTACACCTTTTGATATTGACAGGGTTATTGAAGCTGCTCAGGCTGTTGCTATCCCCTCAGACCAAAAAGTACTTCACGTGCTTCCACAAGAATTTGTAATCGATGATCAAGACTCAATAAGAGAACCATTAGGAATGTCTGGAGTTAGACTTGAATCTCATGTTCATTTGGTTACTTGCGCAAATAATGCAATTCAAAACATAGAAAAATGCGTTAAAAGATGTGGAATCACGCTTGATGGATTTGTATTGGAGCAACTTGCAAGCTCATATTCGGTTTTATCAGAAGATGAAAAGGAGCTAGGAGTTTGTATTGTTGATATTGGTGGAGGGACAACTGATATAGCCATATTTAATTCAGGTTCTATTTCATTTACAGGCGTTATTCCAATTGCAGGTGATCAAGTAACCAGTGACATAGCTGTTGCACTTAGAACCCCTACGCCGCAGGCAGAAGAACTTAAACAAAAGTATGGATGTGCCGTAGCAGAATTTACTACAGAATCCGAAACAATTGAGGTTGCCGGTGTTGGAGGAAGAGCTCCAAGAGAGTTGTCTCGAAAAGCACTGGCGGAAATTGTTGAACCAAGATATGTTGAATTATTCGAGCTAGTGAAAGCTGAAATTCAAAGAAATGGTTTTGATGGGAAAATCCCTGCAGGTATTGTTTTAACGGGCGGAACTTCTAAGATGGAAGGAGTGGTGGAACTCGCAGAGTCTATTTTCCAAACAAGCGTCAGGATTGGAGTCCCTGAAAACTTCAAAGGCATGGAGTCTGTTCTTAAAAATCCAATATATGCCACAAGTCTTGGTCTTTTGGGATATGGGTTTGATCAGTTAAAGCAAGGAATTGCACTCGAGCAGAATAGAAGCCTCTTTGATAAGGCATTTGGCTGGCTAAAAAGTAATTATTAAATCTATTGCAAATAGATTTTTCATTCTCTAAAATGCGCGTACCTTGGTTATTTGCTTGCAAATAATCTTTAACCAAAAGGAAAAACATGAATCATTACGAACTCACTTTAATTTTAAACCCTGATCTCGCGTCAAAGTTTGATCCTTATAAAGAGCACTTCGAGTCCGTTCTTTCTCAATTAGGCTTTAACATTCATTATTGTGAAAATGTTGGTATTAGAGAACTTGCATACACAATTGGGATAAACAAAAAAGGTCATTATCTCATTTATCAATTGGATGGTGATCCTTCGAATATAAAAGAGCTTGAGACCAAGATTAAATATGATAATTCAGTCATTCGCCACTTAGTATTAAAAATAGATACAGTTACTAAGTCAGACTCTTTTCTTACTCAAGATACAAAAGAAGCAAAGAAAAGGGCAGAAGAAAGAGCTCATGAAGCAAAACTAAAAGCACAAGTACAACAGCAGCAAAAACCAGCTAAAAGTGAAACGCAAGAGAATGAGAGATCATCTGAAGAAAAAAAGGATGAAGGCTCTTCAGGTGAAGAGAATAGTCATAACAAAGACGAAACGACTTCAGAAAAAAATGAGTCTGCAACTGAGGAGCAAGCATGAAGAACCTAGCATTACCTGAAAATTTTGATC
This sequence comes from uncultured SAR86 cluster bacterium, assembly GCA_902623535.1. Lineage (GTDB taxonomy): Bacteria > Pseudomonadota > Gammaproteobacteria > Magnimaribacterales > D2472 > MED-G82. The sequence goes on from CACNUA010000001.1 coordinate 104,711, forward strand.
ATAAAAATATTGATATTCTTAAACAATTTATAACCGAAACTGGAAAAATTATTCCTGCTAGAGTTTCTGGTATTAGTGCCCCAGAACAAAGAAAATTAACAAAAGCTGTTAAGGTTGCAAGATTTCTTGCTTTGATACCATATACAGATAAACAAATATGAAAATTATTTTACTTGATAAGATTCCTAACCTTGGCGATATTGCTGATGTTGTTGAGGTTAACTCAGGGTATGCTAGAAACTTTCTTATACCTCAAAAAAAAGCTATGTTTGCTTCAAAAAATAACCTTCAATATGTGGCTGAAAGAAAAGCAGAGCTTGCTGCAGCATCAGCAGATGAAGTTTCTAGGGCTGAAGCAAAGGCAGCGCAGTTAAAAGATCAGTCAGTAGAAATTAAAGTTCCAGTAACAGACGAAGGGGCCTTATATGGATCTGTTGGAACAAGAGAGATTTCAGATGCATTTGCTAAGAAAAATCTTGAGGTTGATAAGAGTTATGTGCAACTACCTGATGGGCCTATTAAAGATGTTGGTGATCATCTGATAAATCTTCTATTTCACCCAGAAGTATCAACAGAGGTAACTGTTGTTGTTAAGCCTGAATAGTTGTCATTCGTTGGATATGATGTGAAAATCATTCCCTATGTCTGAATATTCAAACGATCAAATTGACCAAGTTAGGGAACTTGAAAGAGCTGTCTTAGGCGGCCTAATGCTTGAGACAGAACGTTATGATAACGTGCGTTTGGTAATCTCTCATGCAGATTTTCAAGGTAAAGATCATCAATCGATCTTTGAATCGATGGGAGATCTTGTTAATGCAGGTAAACCACTAGACCCTATTACTGTTGCTGATCGACTCGATAGCAAGAATTTATTAACTCGAGCTGGAGGTAAAAACTACCTTATTGAGCTAGCAAGCTCATCTCCTTCTGCAGCAAATTTAGAAACCTATGCAGAGTTGATCAGGCAAAAATCAATCTCTAGAAAGTTAATGAAGGTAAATTCTGAAATAGCTGAATTAATTGTTAATCCTCAGGGAAAAGATGCTTCAGGTTTATTGGATGAAGCTGAATCCAAGATTTTCTCACTAAATGATGAAGCTGAGCGGACATCAACTAACATTCAAATTCTAGAAGATTTAATTGATAAGTCTATTGATAGGCTTAACGAGCTCTCGCAAAGTGGCTCAAGTCTAATCGGTTTTTCTTCTGGTTTTAAAGATCTAAATAAACAAACTCAAGGACTTCAAAAGGGAGACTTAATTGTAGTCGCTGGAAGACCAAGTATGGGAAAAACTTCTTTAGCAATGAACATCGCTGAGAATTTTCTATTAAATGAAGATGTTAAAGGTGGAGTATTGGTATTTAGTTTAGAAATGCCAGGTGAATCCCTTACAACCAGACTTCTAGCTAGTCATGCAAAAATCAATCAGCAAAATGTAAGATCTGCCTCACTCTCCAACGAAGAGCTAAAAAGATTTATGGACTCTTCATCTAAATTAAGGGAACTACCTTTATACATTGACGACAGCTCTTTGCTATCACCAATGGAGCTAAGAGCAAGAGCAAGAAGGGTTTCACGACAAGAGGAGGATGGTTTATCTCTAATCATTGTTGACTATCTTCAGTTGATGCAATTACCAGGCTCAACTGAGAATCGAGTTAATCAAATATCTGAAATCTCAAGGTCTCTAAAAGCTCTAGCAAAAGAGTTAAATGTACCTGTGATTGCTTTGTCGCAACTGAATAGAGCTGTAGAACAAAGGCCAAACAAAAGACCGATGATGGCTGATCTAAGAGATTCAGGCGCAATTGAGCAAGATGCAGATCTAATATTATTTATCTACAGAGATGAGGTTTACAACGAAGATTCTGAGGAAGGAAATAAAGCTGAAATTATCATTGGAAAACAAAGAAATGGCCCGATCGGAACGGTAAACTTGTCATTCTTAAAGGAATTTACTCGTTTTGAAGATTTCGCAGTGGACAGCTACTTTGATCCATTTCAATGAGCAAAGAGTCAGCTGAATTACATATAAATTTCTCTGTTATTCACGATAATATCTCTTACTTAAAGAACCAGATTAACGATCGTACAAATTTCCTATCTGTAGTCAAAGCAAATGCTTACGGGCATGAATTAAAGGAATTTGTTTCAAGGCTAAATGATTTAACAGACGGCTTCGCAGTTGTAAGACTTGATGAGGCAATAAAGTTAAGAAAAATTTCTAATAAACCCATTCTATTAATGCAAGGTGTCTATCAACAAAATGAAATTGAGCAGGTAATTGAGCATGACTTAATGACAGTACTGCATACTCATCAACAAATTAATTTATACAGAGATATTCAATCCAAAACAAAGATATGGATTAAGTTTAATACAGGTATGAATCGATTAGGATTTCAAATTAATGAGGCTGATCAAATTCAATCTTTTGTAAATGATCAAAATGTCCTGATGACACATCTTGCCTCGTCAGATACTCCATCTGATCCATCGAATAAAAAACAGATGATTAAGTTTCAAAATCTCTACGACTCTTTTTCAACTAATCCTGAAAGAAGTATCTTAAATAGCTGCGGAGTAATAAATTTTCCAAGTCATGCATATGATTGGGTTAGATGCGGCATTGGTTTGTATGGAGGCATAAGTGGAGTTAATGAACTTAAAACAGCCGTAACTTTTAAAAGTAAAATAATTTCGATAAATAAAATTAAAAAAGGCGATGCAGTAGGTTACGGTGGAAGAATAAAAGCAAAGCAAGATATGTTGATTGCTGTTGTTTATTGTGGTTATGCTGATGGATTTCCTCAATCAGCCCTTGATGGTACATCTGTTCGTATTAATGATAATGAAGCTAAAATATTTGGGAGAGTTTCCATGGACTTAATCACAATTGATATATCACATTTAAATGATGTAAAGTTTGGGAACTGGGTTGAGTTTTGGTCTCCTCAACATAGCATAAACAAATTTGCTGATTATAATAAGTTAATATCATATGAATTAATGACTAGGATAGACCCAAGAGTTAGACGAGTAATATATGAAAATTAAACAATTAGATTCAACACCTAGAAATATTAGATACGAAGACGAGTTTGAAATTCAGATGACATCTGAAATTGCAGATGATGTTATTGAAATCTTTCAAACTCCATTAACCGGAACTTATAACTGGGATTATACTCTTCAAGATAATAGGATTAAAAAACTTTATGAGCTTGGCAAGGAGCTAAATTGGAACGCAAACATTGATGTTGATTGGTCTAAACCTTTTGAGCAGATTTCAGAGCCACCAGAATGGTTTTGGGACGACTATAAGCCTTATCAAAAATTATCTGATGAGAAAAAGATAGAATTTGCTAAACATAGAAATGCTTGGAGTCTAAGTCAGTATTTACACGGCGAACAGGGTGCACTTCTAGTAGCATCTCAATTGACAAGCTGTGCTCCCACATACAACGCAAAACTTTATGCTGCATCTCAAACATTTGATGAAGCTAGACATGTTGAAGCTTTTAACAAATACATTCAAACTAGAACGAAATTAATGTATCCAATTGGTAATGCATTGAAATCAATCCTTGACAAAATTCTTACAGACCCACGCTGGGATCTAAAATTTATAGGTATGCAATTGATTATAGAGGGTTTGGCTCTTGCAGCTTTCCAAGCAACTCGTGATTTAGCAAAAGATTCTGTTCTTTACGATATGCTAGGTTTAATCATCAGGGATGAGGCAAGGCACGTAACTTTTGGGGTGAATTACCTAGAAGAATTTGTTAAAACCCTTTCACAAGATGAAAAAGAGGATAGAGCTCAGTTTGCCTATGAGGCTTGTTTACTCAGTAGAGAGAGGCTTCTGTCGACTGATGTATACGAGCATTTTGGGTGGGATATAGAGGATGCAAGACAATTCCAACTCGGCTCAGAGATAATGCAACATTTTCAAAAGCTTTTATTTTCGAGAGTTATGCCAAACTTATCAAGGATAGGACTGCTTACCGATTCAGTTAAAGAAAAATTTGATGATCTAGGCATATTGGAATTTGCATCATTACCAAGTGATGGTGACATCGATTGGGCAGACTTATCTCGACCTTTGTTCGAAGAATCTGCTTAGATTGTTTTTATTGACCCAAATATCTGATATTCTGTTATCCCATCTAATTAATTATTGTAGATGGCTCAAACTAAATATCTTTTCATCACGGGCGGAGTAGTTTCCTCATTAGGAAAAGGTATAGCTGCCGCATCCATAGGCTCAATTTTTGAATCTAGAGGATTAAAAGTATCTTTAATAAAAGTCGATCCATACATCAACGTTGATCCTGGAACAATGAGTCCTTTCCAGCATGGAGAAGTCTTTGTAACTAATGATGGTACTGAAACAGATCTTGATCTCGGCCACTATGAAAGATTTGTAAGATTCCAAGCTAGCAAAAAAAATAACTTTACTGCTGGGAAAGTTTATGAGTCTGTTATTAAGAGAGAAAGAAAAGGGGATTACCTTGGAGGTACTGTTCAAGTTATTCCACACATTACGGATGAAATTAAATCTAGAATAAAAAATGGAGCAAAAGGAGCAGATATTGCTATTGTTGAGATTGGTGGAACTGTTGGAGATATCGAAAGCCAGCCATTTATTGAGGCTATTAGACAGATGACACTCGAGATGCCAAAAGAACGAACAGCAATTGCACACTTAACCTTGGTTCCCTACATCAAAGTATCTGAGGAATTAAAAACTAAACCAACTCAACATTCAGTTAAAGAGCTCAGATCTCTAGGATTACAGCCAGATTGCTTAATTTGTCGTTTAGAAAAAGAATTACCCAAGGACGAAAAAAATAAGATTGCTTCATTTTGCTCAGTTCATCGTGATAGTGTTATTTCAATGCATGATGCTGATACTGTTTATTCAATTCCTTTATTACTCCATCAGCAGGGAGTGGATAAGATTCTAATGAAGAGCCTTAACATTAAGCAATCGAAGAAACCCAACTTAACTGATTGGAAAAGAGTGGTACAAGCTAAGCTTAATCCAAAAAAGGAAGTAAATATTGCAATTGTGGGTAAATACGTTGAACTGAAAGATAGTTACAAATCATTAAATGAAGCACTTGATCATGCAGGCATTATCAATAAAGCTAAAGTGAACTTAACATTTATTGATGCAGCAAAGATTAATAAATCCAATGTAAAAAAGAATTTATCTTTTGCAGATGCTGTTCTAGTCCCAGGAGGATTTGGAGAAAGAGGCATTGAGGGGATGATTGTTGCATGTCAGTTTTCTAGAGAATCTAACATTCCTTATTTTGGTATCTGCTTAGGTATGCAGATTGCAGTTATTGAGTTTGCTAGAAACATTTTAGGTTTTAAAAATGCAAACAGCACTGAATTTAATCCTAAAACAAAATTTCCTGTAATTGGGCTGGTTACAGAATGGAAAGATAAATCAGGAAATACTGAGTATAGAGATAATAGTTCTGATTTAGGAGGAACCATGAGACTTGGCGGTCAAACTTGTATCTTAAGCAAATCATCTTTATCTCATAAGCTCTACAAAGAAAATAAGATAATTGAAAGACATAGACATAGATATGAGTTTAATCCTGAATATAGAAAAATTTTGAACTCAAATGGCATGTTGATTTCAGGAACTTCAGCAGACGGAAAGTTAGTAGAGATGATAGAAATTAAGAATCATCCATGGTTTGTAGGCTGTCAATTCCATCCAGAGTTTACCTCTAATCCAAGAGACGGCCATCCATTATTTAACAATTTTGTCGGTAAAGCTTTAAAATTAAAAAGATGAGCATTCAACTTAATGGTTTTGAAATAAGCAATGACAATCCTTTAACTGTTATGGGTGGGGTAAACGTTCTTGAAAGTGAAGATCTTGTAATGCGGGTTGCAGAATCTTTTAAAGAGGCTACTCAAAAAAATAAAATTAATTGGATATTTAAAGGATCATTTGATAAAGCTAACAGAAGCTCAATTGATTCTTTTAGGGGACCAGGACTCGATGAGGGTTTGAAAATACTTCAAAAGGTTAAAGATCATTTTAACGTTCCGATAATTACCGATGTCCATGAACCTAATCAGGCTGGACCTGTTTCAGAAGTTGCTCATATTATTCAAATTCCTGCCTTTTTATGCAGGCAAACAGACCTCGTGATTGCGGCAGCAGAAACTGGAGCTGTTATTCAGTTCAAAAAGCCACAATTTTTATCTGCAATTGAAATGAAGAATGTTACAAAAAAATGTGAATCTGCAGGAAATTCAAAAATCTTAATTTGTGAAAGAGGAAATGCATTTGGTTACAATAATTTAGTTGTAGATATGTTGAATTTTCAGGTTCTCAAAGATATTGGTTATCCTGTAATTTTTGATGTAACTCATTCACTTCAGCTGCCTGGAGGTCTCGGAAATGCCGCAGGTGGTCGAAGGGATTTATTTTTACCACTTGCAAAATCAGGCCTTGCTCAAAAAATTGCTGGTTTATTTATTGAAGCTCACACCAATCCAGATGAAGCTAAATGTGATGGACCATGCGCAATTAATACTATGAAGATTGGACCTTATCTTAGTGAATTAAAAGCATTAGACGATTTAATCAAGGATCAGCTTTCTAGATAGCTAATGGCAAACATTACATCAGTAAAAGCAATTCAAATATTAGATTCTAGAGGGCTGCCAACAGTCTCTTGCAGGGTTGAAACTGATGATGGCCAATCATCAATCAGCAAAGTTCCAAGCGGAGCTTCCACCGGTGAAAGAGAGGCTCTTGAATTAAGAGACGGCGGTAATGAATATCTCGGTAAAGGAGTCTTAAAGGCAGTAAAGAACATAAATACTAAATTAGCTGATGTTTTAATTGGCATGGATGCAAGAAATCAATTTGAGATTGACCAAGCCTTGATAGATCTAGATGGAACTTCAGCAAAGAAAAACTTAGGAGCCAATGCAATTCTCGCTGCTTCAATTGCTACCCTAAGATCAGGTGCTGAATCTGCCAAATTACCTTTATATGAGCATGTTAATAATCTTTACTGTTCAAAATTTAAAGCAAATAAGCAATTAAGTTTGCCTGTACCAATGCTCAATATTATCAATGGAGGAGAGCATGCCAATAATAATATTGATATTCAAGAGTTTATGGTAATGCCAATAGGCGCTGGGTCATTTAATGAGTGCATGCAGTGGTCAGTAGAGATCTATGGAGCTCTAAAATCATTGCTAGCATCAAAAGGTTTCATTACAGCGGTTGGTGATGAGGGAGGTTTTGCTCCAGATTTAAAATCAAATCACGAGGCAATAGAACTAATTTTAAAATCGATTGAGGATTGTGGCCTTGAGGCTGGCAAAGATATTGTTTTAGCTCTTGATTGCGCAGCCTCAGAATTTTTTACAGATGGTAAGTATGTATTAAAAGGTGAAAATAAATCCTTGGATTCAGATGATTTTGTTGATTACCTAAAATCTTTAGTAAGTTCTTATCCAATTCGATCCATTGAGGATGGCATGGATGAAAATGATTTTGATGGTTGGAGCATGCTTAACAATGAGCTGGGCAATAGCATCCAGATTGTTGGAGATGATTTATTTGTTACTAATGTAAAAGATCTTCAACATGGCATAGATAAAAGCTTGGCTAATTCAATTCTCATCAAACTTAATCAAATTGGAACTGTTGGTGAAACGTTTGAAGCAATCAATCTTGCAAGTCAGAATAATTACCAAGCAGTAATATCTCATCGATCTGGTGAAACAGAAGATAATACTATCGCTGATATTTGTGTTGGTGTAAGTGCAGGCCAAATTAAAACTGGAGCTCCTTGCAGATCAGATAGAACATCAAAATATAATAGATTGTTATGGATAGAATCTGATCTTGGCAACTCTGTCTCTTATGCAAATGAATTATTTCTTTAATTTTATTATCCTTTTATCCTTAATTTTTTTAGTAATAAATAGTTTTTCAATATTTATTGGTGATGATGGAAGAAAGCTAAATAACGAACTCAAATCAGAGCTTAGTACTTATAAAAATGAAAGAGATTTAATCTTTGATATGAATGAAACCCTAGAGGAGGAAATTATTTCAATTCAAATGAGCGATTCATTTGTAGAAAGTTATGCAAGGGAAAAACTTGATCTTGTTAAACCAGATGAAGTTCTTATCGAAATAGACGTAACAAAAGATAATCCCAATGAGTAAAATCTATTTCATTGTTCCTGCAGCAGGTTTGGGTAATCGCTTTGAAGGCAATCTTCCCAAGCAGTATTCAAGGGTTGGCCACGAATCAGTCATTGAGCGAACAGTTAATCGATTATCTCTTACAGATCCAGAAAAGATTATTATTCCAATCTCTGCTAAAGACGAGTTATTTGCATCACAGTCTTTTTCACATCCTGATTTAATTATTAAGACACTAGGGGGGTCATCAAGGCAAGCCTCAGTCTTTAATGCTTTAAATGAAATAAATTTTTCCACTAACGATATAGTCATAGTTCATGACGTTGTAAGGCCATTTTTTGAGATTGACTGGCTAAATAATCTTATCAATGACTTTCAAACAAGCAATAGTGATGGCTTAATCCCAGTGCTGGAATTTAATGACTCCATCAGAGATAGTTCAAACGAATTTAAACCAATGAATAGAAAAAGTTTTGTTCAAGTTCAAACTCCTCAAATATTTAATGCAAAAGTACTTCATGAATCACTGACGATTGCTGACAAAGAGGGCTTGAAATATTCTGATGAATCTCAGGCAGTTGAGAATGCAGGTTTTAAGATTTCTTTTTCTAAAGGCTTGCCTAAAAATATCAAAATAACTACTCCTGATGACCTATATTCGTTATCAGCGCATGATGTATTCGTTGGAAGAGGTATAGACTTTCATAGGTATGCTGTTAAAGAGAATTCAATTCTTAAATTGGCAGGAGTAGAAATACCTTCTGATTATCAGATTATCGCTCACTCTGATGGAGATATCATTTTGCATGCATTAGCTGACGCAATATTAGGAGCTGGAGGATTCAGGGATATAGGCCATTATTTTTCAGATAAGAGTCCTGAAAACTTAAATTTAGATAGCAAAAAAATTATTGAAAAGACGATGAATCTGATTTCGAAAAAACAACTTAAACTAAATAATATCGATGTAACAATTGTGGCTCAAAAGCCAAATCTGTCCACTTACATGAGCGAAATAGAATTGTCACTATCATCAATCTTAGGCATTTCTGTGGATCGTATAAGCTTAAGAGCTACCACAACTGAAGGGATGGGTGAGATTGGAGAGGAAAATGGCTTAGCTGTCTATGCCTTAGCTACACTTAAAAATTAAATGAGCATTTTAGTGACAAATGATGATGGCTTTGAAGCAATTGGTATTCAGGCGCTGTTAGCGTCTACAAAGACCCTAGATCCAATAATGGTTGCGCCAAAACACAATTGTAGTGGCATGAGTGCTGCAATAAGCCTTCGTAAAGAAGTTAAAGTTAGACAATTAAATTTGAAGGAGTTTGTGGTCACAGGCACTCCTGCAGATTGCTCTTATTTTGGTCTTTATGGAATGAACGAAAATAACATTGAACAAGTTGTCTCTGGAATTAATTTAGGAGCAAATTTAGGAACCGATGTCTTTTATTCTGGGACTGTTGGCGCAGCTATAGCTGGCATTAATTTAAAATATGCTCCTGTTGCGATATCGGTTTGCTCTTTTTCACCTAGAGATATTAGTTTTATTGCCGATAAAGCATTTGAGCTTATTCAGAAATTTAGATCCATTTCACTTCAGCAGAATTCATTAATTAACATTAACTTTCCAGATATTTTGAAACAAGATTACAAAGGTGAGATCTATACAAAGCTTGCTAAAAGAGGGGCCCCGGAAGCTCCAAATATAATACGAAAAAAGGATCAACTAAGCTTTACTTTCAGTGCTTCAGGAGATTTTATCTACGGTCAAACTGATACAGATATGCAAGCTATAGAAAATGGTTACGTATCTGTTTCAATTCTTAACTATGACATTAGCAATGCTAACGATTTTTTGGGTAAAGAAATAAGTCATGGAAGCTAAATCTGGATTTACATTTAAGAGAGTAAGGGAGCAAATGGTTGAAATGCTTCTAGAGATGGGAATCAAAGATTTTAGAGTTTTGGATGCTATGAGTCAGATTGCTCGTCATCAATTTCTTGAAGAGGCCTTTTGGTCAAGAGCATATGAAAATAGACCTTTAGCTATTGGGTATAAACAAACAATTTCTCAACCTTATATTGTCGCAAGAATGACCGAGTTGTTAATTGAAAAAGCCAGTGGAAGAGGAAAAATTTTTAAAAAGATAATTGATATTGGTTCTGGCTCAGGCTACCAAAGTGCAATACTTTCATTTTTTACAGAAGAAGTAATTGGGATTGAGAGAATAAAGCCACTTGTTGCAAAAAGCAGATCAACTCTTTTAAATTTAGGAATAAAAAATGTCTCAATTATAAACGGAGATGGTTATGTGCTTGAAGGTATAAAAAACGTTGATGGAATAATATGTGCAGCAGCACCTCCAGAAATACCTGAAGATCTTATTAAGCTATTAAAAAAAGGTGCAAGACTAATTTTGCCAGTAGGCTTTAAAGATATGCAGAAACTCATTTGCATTGAAAAACAAAATAAAAACTCATATGAAAAATTTGAAGTGGAAGATGTATCTTTTGTTCCAATGCTTGGAGGAATAAGCAGAAATGGTGATTAATTTTAAAAATGAAAAATAGATTAAGGTACTCATTGGCTGGATTTTGCATGGGTATTGCAGAGTTAATTCCTGGTATATCTGGAGCTACAATTGCATTGCTTTTTGGAATTTACAAAAATTTAATCTCTATTCTTTCAAATATTAAGATATCAAAAAAAATATTTTCAAAAGAATATTTTGTAAAAGATCTTCAGATTTCATTAATGGTATTTCTTATTTTCTCGATGATTGCAGCCATTTTATTATTTTCAAATCTTATTCATTATTTGATCGAAAGTTATCCCTCTGTGTTTTTTAAATTTTTGTCTGTAATTATGGTTTTAGTGTCCTTAAGAATATTTTTGTTTCATCCTGTTTCTGAAAGATTCTCTCAAAGATTGTTATTTGTAATGGTTGGTGGCTTGATTGGCTACCTTTTATCTCTTTTTTCTGTAAATTTTGAGAACTTTATATTCTTTCTTTTTATAGGAGGCTTTGTAGCATTTACTTTTTTTATAATTCCTGGAATATCAGGAAGTGCAATTCTATTAAGTATAGGATTGTATGAGACAGTGATTTCCTCTATTGCAACATTCGAAGCTTTAAATTTATTGGTATTTAGTTTGGGTTGTGCCGCCTCATTAATCTTAATGCCAAAGTTAATTAAAAAGATTTATGAACAAAATACTCTAGCTATGGACACTTTTTTTGCAGGCTTAATTTTTATATCTGGAATTTTTTTGTGGTGAAGATATTACTATTAATTAATAATTTTCTGGCTATCTTTCTAAAAGATGTTTTTTTTCTTTTATCTTTTCAAATTCCTCACACTCAGGGAGAGGAGGCTTTTGCTCAGTAATATTTGGCCAAACTTCAGAAAGTTCTGCATTAATCTCAATAAAGTCAATTTGATCATCTGGAATTTCGTCTTCTGAAAAAATTGCATCAATAGGGCATTCAGGTTCGCACAAAGCACAGTCAATACATTCATCAGGATGAATAACTAGAAAGTTCGGACCTTCATAAAAACAGTCAACAGGACACACCTCAACACAGTCTGTATGCTTGCATTTAATGCATGATTCCGTAACTATGAAGGCCATGAAAAGAATTCTAACAACCTCTCATTATCAAGTCAGTATTAATTTTTTTTATTTACTTTTCTCTATTTTTTTATATACTGTATAAATATACAGTAAATGGAGTAAATCATGTCAGATAAAACCAAAAATTTAAATGAAGCCTTGTCCCAAATAGAAAAGCAATTTGGTAAAGGTGCTGTTATGAAAATGGGAGATAGAGAACATACCGATATACCATCAGTATCAACTGGTTCTCTTGGTTTAGATATTGCGCTTGGAATCGGTGGACTTCCTAAAGGTAGGGTTGTAGAAATTTTTGGCCCAGAGTCCTCTGGTAAAACAACTCTTACACTTCAAGCCATTGCTGAGTGTCAAAAAGAGGGTGGTACCGCAGCGTTTATAGACGCAGAGCATGCACTTGATCCATCGTATGCAGAAAAATTAGGTGTTAATGTAGATGAATTACTTTTATCTCAACCTGATACTGGAGAGCAAGCTCTAGAGATTACTGACATGCTTGTTAAATCAAATAGTGTTGATCTAATTGTTGTAGATTCAGTTGCTGCTTTAACTCCAAGAGCAGAAATTGAAGGAGAGATGGGTGATCATCATGTTGGCTTACAGGCCCGCCTAATGTCGCAGGCTCTAAGAAAGATTACAGGTAATATACAAAGATCAAACGCAATGGTCATTTTCATTAATCAAATTAGGATGAAGATTGGTGTAATGTTTGGCAATCCCGAAACTACAACTGGTGGAAATGCTCTTAAATTTTATTCATCAGTAAGATTGGATATTAGAAGAATAGGGTCTGTAAAAGAGGGTGATGAGGTAATTGGTAACGAAACAAGAGTTAAGGTTGTTAAAAATAAGGTATCTCCTCCATTTAAGCAAGCTGAATTTCAAATCATGTATGGCCAAGGAATAAATGTTGAAGGAGAGATACTTGAGTATGGACAAAAGCTTGGACTTGTGGAAAAGGCAGGTGCTTGGTATAGCCACAATGGTGAAAAAATAGGACAGGGAAAAGTTAACGCAAGTAATTTCTTGAAAGAAAATTCAAAGATTAAAAATGGTTTACTTAAAGAAATAAGAAATTCTTATATAAACACTAAAAACAAATCTAAAAAATAAAGCTTGTTTCTAAGCTTTAAAATTGTTTAACATAGTCTTTCACTTAATAGAGGAAAGAAATGTCAAATAATGCATATATTGTCTCAGCAGTCCGAACAGCTGGGGGTAAGAAAAATGGTCGTTTATCAGCCTGGCATCCTGCTGATCTAGGAGCTAAGGTTTTAGATGAGCTAGTTCATAGGTCAGGCATTCAACCTGAATTAATTGATGATGTTATTTTTGGTTGTGTTGATCAGGTTGGTGCACAGTCTGGTAACGTGGCCCGGAATGCTATCTTATCTTCCTCTTTGCCTGAGTCTGTTCCAGGTACTTCCGTTGACCGTCAGTGTGGATCATCACAACAAGCAATTCACTTCGCAATTCAAGCAGTAATGTCTGGTACACAAGATGTTGTTGTTGGTGGTGGTGTTGAAGTTATGTCTATAGTGCCAATTGGCGCAAGCATTAAGGATGGTTACGATGCAGGTCATGGTCTTCCTTTTGATTCTGATGGCATTAAAGAGAATTATCCAGGAGTATTCTTTTCTCAATTTACTGGCGCAGAGTTAGTTGCAAAAAAATGGAATCTTTCAAGAGAAACACTAGATCGTTTTGCTCTATCTAGCCATGAAAAAGCAATTGCTGCTACTGAGGGTGGATATTTTGAAAATGAAATCTTGCCCGTAGCCGGCAAGAATGCAGAAAATAATAATGAAATGTTACTTCATGATGAGGGAATAAGATTTGATGCAAGTTTTGATGCATTATCAGGGTTAAATCCAATAACTGAAGATGGTGTGATTACTGCTGGAAATGCAAGCCAAATTACTGATGGTGCCGCTGCAGTTTTGGTATGCAATGATGCTGGGCTTAAAAAAGTAAATGCAGATCCTATGGTTAAAGTAAAAGCAATTAGTGTTGTAGGAGATGATCCTATTTACATGCTAACTGGACCTATTCCAGCTACTCATAAGGTTCTAGATGCTGCAAAAATGAAAATTGAAGAAATAGGTTTATATGAAGTTAATGAGGCTTTTGCACCTGTTCCACTAGCTTGGGAGATTGAGGTGGGTGCTGATCAAGAAAAGCTTAATGTTAATGGTGGTGCAATGGCGCTAGGACATCCTTTAGGTGCGACAGGTGCCAAGCTTATGACAACTCTTATTTATGAGATGCACAGAAGAGATGTTAAGTATGGATTGCAAGCAATTTGTGAAGGTGGCGGAACTGCAAATGCTACGATTCTTGAAAAAATTTAGCTATATACCCGTTTAATTCCTCAGGCTTAATGAGGTCTTTAGTACCTCTTCTTGGGCATACCTCAATTAGGCCATCATTTTTTAGAGATTTACCAATTATGATATTGAGCGGAATTCCAATTAGTTCTGAGTCTTTAATCTTTTTTCCAAATCGCTCATCCCTATCATCTAACATCACTCGAAAATTACTTTTTTCAATTTTATTGTAAAACTTAATTGCTGATCCATCAGAGTTATCTGTAAGATCAATAACATTTATTTGAATTGGCGCCAGACTCTTTGGCCATGAGATACCAAACTCGTCATTATTCTGTTCTATTGACGCTGCAACCAATCTTGAAATTCCGACTCCATAGCAGCCCATATATGGATTAACCTCATTTGAATTCGCATCTTGAAGACTTAATTTCATTGACTTTGAATATACCTGACCTAATTGAAATATGTGCCCAACTTCAATACCTTTAATTAGCTGAATTTTTCCACCTTCAGGAAACTCTTTACCCACTAACGAGGATGGATCTTGATCTTTCTCAAGAAGGAGCTCTGAGTTAATTGCAATTTCTGAACTATCTGAAACAGCTAATACATCTTCACCATTTTCTGCTAAAACATGAAATTCCTCTGATTTATCTCCACCGATTGCACCGGAGTCTGCTTTTACAACCTTGAACTCAAGCTCTAAACGCTTAAGTACTTTTTTATAAGCAGCTCTAAAGTCTTGATATGTTTGATTTAAACATTCTTCATTCATATGAAAGCTATAGGCATCCTTCATCAAGAATTCTCTTCCTCTCATTACTCCATAACGAGGTCTTATTTCATCTCTAAATTTTGTTTGAATTTGATAAAGTGTTAGGGGTAAGGATTTATAACTATTAATGTTATTTTTGACCAAATCCGTTATTACTTCCTCATGTGTAGGTCCTAAACAAAAATCTCTATCATGCCTATCTTTTATTCTTAGAAGCTCAGGTCCAAATTTACCCCATCTATTTGATTCGTCCCAAAGCTCTTTTGGCTGAACCATTGGCATAAAAATTTCTTGAGCACCTATTTTATTAAGTTCTTCCCTCACAACATTTTCAATTTTTTTGAGGACGATAAGCCCAAGTGGCAGCCAGTTGTATATACCTGAGGCAACTTTACGAATCATGCCAGACCGAAGCATGAGTTGATGACTAATTATTTCAGCATCTTGAGGTATATCTTTAATTTTAGGTATGAAAGTTTTGGATGCTAACATTTTTAATAACAAATAATATTTAGTTTATAATTCTATAATTTTTTGAGGGACATATGCCGATTTATGAATATAAATGTTCAAATTGTTCACATGAATTTGAAAAGATTCAAAAAATAAGCGAAGAACCAATTAAGAAATGTCCTGAGTGCAATAAAAAGTCAGTTTCAAAGCTTATTTCAGCTCCTTCATTCAGATTAAAAGGCTCTGGTTGGTATGAAACTGATTTTAAAACAGGTGACAAAAAGAATATAGTAGAATCAAGTACTGAGAATAAAAAAGACTCTGCTGCAAAGGAAACAAAAAAAGATACTAAAACGGTACCCTCTAAATCTAAAAAGGCAAATTAAAATGAGAACTCACTACTGCGGTCAGATTGACTCAACATTAGAAGAAACTGATGTTGAAATATCAGGATGGGTTCACAAAAGAAGGGATCATGGTGGAGTAATTTTCATCGATCTTCGTGATATCAAAGGCATTGTTCAAGTTGTAGTTAATCCAACAGAAGAATCTGCATTCAAAGCAGCTGAAAAGTGTAGAAGTGAATATGTACTAAAAGTTTTAGGAAATGTTAAGAAGAGATCGCCAGAAACTATCAATCCAAACATGCACACTGGAGAAGTTGAAGTTATTGCCAGCTCACTAGAAATTCTAAGTGAAGCAAAGACTCCAGTATTCCCTTTGGATGATTATCAGGAAGTTGGAGAGGAGGTGAGGCTTAAAAACAGGGTCCTTGATCTAAGAAGGCCAGAAATAAATACACGAATATTGTCGCGTTCAAAAATTTCATCTTCAATTAGGCAATTCCTTGAAGATCAAAATTTTAATGAGATTGAAACCCCAATATTAACAAAGGCTACACCTGAGGGAGCAAGAGATTATGTTGTCCCTAGTCGAGTCAATCATGGATCTTTTTATGCTCTTCCTCAATCACCACAGTTGTTTAAGCAACTATTGATGATGGGTGGTCTCGATAAATATTATCAAATAGCAAGATGTTTTAGGGATGAAGATCTTAGAGCGGATAGACAACCCGAATTTACTCAAATTGATATTGAAGCTTCATTTATTAGTGAAGATGAAATTATTGAACTATCTTCAGGTCTTATCAATCTCCTTCTTAGTCAATTTACAGATTATCAAGAAGCTAAAATTCCTTCCATGACTTATGAAAAGAGCATGGAGCTTTATGGTTGTGACAAACCTGATCTTAGGATTCCATTGAAGCTTATTAACATAGCTGAAATTGTAGTAAATGAAGAATTCAAAGTTTTTGCTGACCCAGCTAAAGATAAAGGATCGCGCATTGTTGCTTTAAATATTCCAAATGGTGCTTCATTGTCAAGAGCTCAAATAGATAACTACACAAAGTTTGTTGCAAAATTGGGCGCTAAGGGATTGGCTTACATTAAAGTTAATTCTAAGAAAATTGACGACATGCAGTCACCCATATTGAAGTTTTTATCAGACGAGGCGATCACAAATATTGTTGAAAAAGTTAGGTCTGAAGCTGGAGATTTAATTTTCTTCGGTGCTGGCCCAAAAGATGTAGTTAATCTTTCTATGAGCTCATTAATAAAAGAGCTGGGTCAGGACCTAGATTTATACACCTCAAAATGGGCTCCATTGTGGGTAAAGGATTTTCCAATGTTTGAAAGAAATAAGGATGGCAATCTAACTTCATTACATCATCCTTTCACACTTCCCAAGTGTGATGTTCAGGAACTTATTGAGGATCCTGAAAAGGCGCATGCCTATGCTTACGACATAGTATTAAATGGCTACGAAATAGGTGGAGGATCACTAAGGGTATATTCAAGTAATATGCAAAGCGCAATTTTTGAAATATTAAACATTTCAAAAGACGAAGCGAAACAAAAATTTGGATTCTTAATCGATGCATTGGAGTCAGGGTGTCCGCCTCATGGTGGAATAGCATTTGGCCTTGATAGAATAGTCATGTTATTAACTGGAACCACCAACATCAGAGATGTTATTGCGTTCCCTAAAACCCAAACTGCAACTTGTATGCTTACTGATGCTCCAGGAGCTATTTCAGCAGAACAATTGAAAGAATTAGCCATAAAGCCTTTGGCTAGAAAGGAGTAAACTGTGGCAGGTCATTCTAAGTGGGCAAATATCAAGCATAGAAAAGCTAGACAGGATGCTAAAAGAGGCAAGATTTATACTAAATTAATACGTGAAATCACTGTAGCTGCAAAAGGAGGACCAGACCCTGCAGATAATCCAAGACTGAGATTAGCCTTGGATAAAGCTACAAGTGAAAATATGCCCAAAGATACTATTAATCGTGCAATTCAAAGAGGCTCTGGTACCGGAGATTCTGCTAATCTTGAAGAAGTAACATATGAGGGATATGGACCTAATGGAGTAGCTATTTTGGTTGAGACTATGACAGATAACAGGAATAGGACAGTAGCTGATATAAGGCATGCATTTACCAAATTTGGGGGAAACCTTGGAACAGATGGATCAGTGGCCTATCTTTTTAACAAGATAGGTTATATTTTTATTTCCTCTCAAGCTAATGAAGATGAGCTCTTTGATTTTGTTATCGAGGAAGGTGCAGATGATATAGAAAATACCGACGATCAGTTCATAATCTCATGTTCAGCAAATATATTTAGTGATCTTGTCGAAAAAGTTAAGTCAAATGGGTACGAAGTTATAAATGCAGAACTTTCAATGAAAGCAGAAACAACCATACCGCTAGATCAAGAGACCTCTGAAAAAGTGATCAAAATACTAGACTTCATGGATGATATAGACGACGTACAAGAAGTTCACACAAATGCTGAATTTTCAGATGAGTTGGAATTAGGAGTTTAGTTTGGCAATCAACTCAAGAACGAAGGGAGCTAATTTTGAGAGAGAAATTGGTAATTTACTTCAGGAAAAACTTAGTCTCACGAACCCAGTAAAAAGAATTTTAGAGCAAACGAGGACAAAGGAGCTACCCGATTTAAAAATGGGTAGATGGTGCATTGAATGTAAAAGATATGGGCCTGGAAGCGATCCTCTTGATGAATGGTGGGATCAAGTAATTGCCTCTTCGGGACCTAGTGGATTACCCGCACTTATATATAAATTCAATCGCAAGCCTATAAAAGTAAGATTACTTGGAGACAGTATTTCAGACGAACTTATAGGATCAGGAATACTAATTGACATTTCATTTGATGATTTCATAGAACTTTTACGATTAAGATTCCAAAAAGATATAGATTTTCATAATCAACAAGATGAAGTGCAATGACTTTAGTTTAAAAGTTTTTGTTGAGGACACTGATTTCCAAGGGTTTGTCTATCATGCTAATTACTTAAAGTATCTTGAAAGAGCTCGAACTCAATTTTTAATAGATAATCAAATCTTTCAACTTAATGCAGATGGATTTTTTGTAATCAAGAATATTAATATTACTTATTCTTTTCCTGCTAGGTTGGAAGAAAATTTGTTAGTTAAAACTGATGTTCAGCTTAAGACAAAGGCAAGAATGATATTTAATCAAACTGTTGAAAATATTAATACAAAAAAAATTTGCTGTGAGGCTACTATTGAGGTCTGTTTTTTAGATAAGATAAGCTATAAACCAAAAGCTTTTAATAAAGGCTTGCTAGAATTAATTACACATGAATGAATTATCTCTCCTTGAACTTTTTGCTCAAGCAACCTTAATTGTAAAAATAGTAGTAGTTATATTAATTATTGCATCAATAATTACTTGGCTAATCATTGTTGAGCGATACCTTCATTTTCAAGAAGCTGAAGAATTTAATAACGAATTTGAGACATTATTTTGGAATACAAAAGATCTTCAAAAGTTATTTAAAAGCTGCAGCTCAAAAGATGCATCTGAGATGATTGGACTTGAAAGAGTATTTTATTACTCTTATAAGGAAAATATTAAACTTAAAGATCTTAAAATAGACTCACAAACAAAATCTGAAAATATCAGTCGATCTATTAGAATTGCCATTTCAAAAGAGGAAGGTGTTCATACGAAACATCTTCAATATTTAGCAAATGTTGGATCCGTGAGTCCATATATCGGACTTTTTGGAACAGTGATCGGAATTGTTAATGCATTTCAGGGTTTATCCGATGCAACCCAAGCTACTATTAATGCTGTGGCGCCTGGTATATCCGAGGCATTAATTGCAACAGCCCTTGGACTATTTGCGGCTATACCCGCTGTTCTTGCTTTTAATAAATTCACTGTTTCAACCGAAGCACAGATTAAGTCTTTATCAGTTTTTGGTGAAGAGTTAGTAAGTATATTTTCATATTCAAAATAAATTCCATTGATCTATCAGCCTTCAAATCAAAAAAAATTAGCAGCAGAAATTAATGTTGTTCCTTATATAGATGTGATGCTGGTCTTGCTAATTATTTTCATGATTCTTTCACCTCTACTCATTCAAGGAGTTGATGTAGATTTACCCCAAACAGACACAACAAAGATGTCTATAGAAAGTGAGCCTATGGTTATATCAATAAATGATGAAGGGAATTACTTTTTAAATTTAGGCGATGAATCGATTTCGATATCACTTGCAGAACTAAAATCAAAGGTTCAAGTGATATATAGTGCAAATCCTGATATAGAGGTTGTTATTCAGAGTGATGCGTCAACCCCATTTGATTTTGTTGCAAAGGCTCTTGCGTCAATTCAAGCGATAGGTGTTGAAAGCGTTGGCATAATAACCACAGGATATGAAAGCTAGAATCAGATACCTGAATGCAGCACTAGTAACTTTTTTGATGCATGGATCTATTATTACTTATTTATTTTATTCTGCTGCTCTATCTCCAAGTTATGAGTTAATCACTAAACCTGTCATGGTTAAATTAAGCTTTGATATACCCCAAAATAAACAACGCAATACCAATGCTCCTGTTAACAAAACAAATACACAAACCATTAAATCAAAGCCTATTGTTACAGCTCCCTCAAGAATCCAAGCCCCAGAAATTACTAGAACTTCAATCAATGAATTAATTAATCAAGAAAGAGATTTTCTTGAGGTTGAAAGTGCTTCCATTCAACAGAAATATGCATCCATGGTAATCCTTATGATTGAAAATGCATGGATAAAACCAAGAAATATTCCTAAAGATTTAAGTGCAGGATTGAGACTAATTGTAAATAAATCAGGCAGAATTCTTCAATCTGAATTAGTAAGAAGCAGTGGTAATTTGCGTTTTGATAATTCTGCACTTCAGGCAGTTTCTAGAACAGATTCATTTTATTTTTATGATGAAATTCCAGATGAAATTTATAAAGAAAGCTTTAGAATTATTAATCTAAAATTTAATCCTGGTAATGACTAAAAGTTTTATTTCTATTTGTATCTTCTTTTCGATTTTTAGTTCAGCTGAGCTTCTTCTAGAAATAACTCAAGGATCTGATAATCCTATCAATCTTGGGATCTATGAAATATCTAATCAAGACAAGGAGCACTCACTTATTAAAAATATAATTCAAAATGACTTAATTCGGACTGGAGAGATTAAATTTATTGAAGGGATTGATATTGTTCCTCTTCCTGAAAATGAAGAAGAATTTAATTACAGTGGGTGGAAACTATTAGGTCTTGATTATGTTGTTATTCCAAGCATCAAGAGCTCAGATAAAAATTCTATTGAATATCGATACCGAGTTTTTGATGTATCTAGAAAAAGAGAAGTGCGATCTTCAACTGTTTTTGGATTATCTTCAAACTTAAGACAAGTCAGTCATTACGCAAGCGACGGAATTTATGAAGCCATTACTGGAATTGAAGGAGTTGCATCGACAAAGTTGCTTTACGTAAATGAGATTTCATTAAAGAATGAAAAATCATATAGGCTAATGGTTTCAGATGTTGATGGTTATAACGAAAGAACCTTATTGAAGAGCCCTGAACCAATAATTTCACCTGCATGGTCCCCCAAGGGAGATATGGTTGCTTATGTTTCTTTTGAAACAGGAATTGCAAATGTTTATATCCAAGATCTAGCAACCGGAGATCGTGAATCCGTCCTTGAGCAAAATACCCAAATAAGTTCCCCTGCCTGGTCACCTGATGGTAAGTATTTATCCCTTACACTTTATCAAGATGGTAATGCTGAAATTTATCTTCTGAGACTACGAGATAAAACATTAACCAGACTAACCAATCATTATTCAATTGATACTGAAGCAATATGGTCTCCAAGAGGAAATAAAATATTATTTACATCGGGCAGGTCTGGTTCACCTCAACTATATGAAATTAGTTTGAGAGGCTTACGTTCAAAACCAAAAAGAATTACATTTGAGGGTACATATAATGCAAAAGGCTTATATCTGCCTGATGCAAATGGAAATATTTTTGTACACAGGGCTAAATCAGGCAGTTTTCACATAGCATTAAAATATAAAAGAGAAAATTTTATAAGAATCTTGACCGAAGCTAGATTAGATGAGTCACCCAGTGTTGCTCCTAATGGAAATATGGTAGTCTATGCGATATCAGATGATAATAAAGCTAAGTTGGCAATACTTAGTTTAAACGGTGCTAGATTTGTGCTCCCTTCATCTCAAGGAGTTGTAAGAGAGCCGGCTTGGTCCGGATTTGTAAGATAACTGGAGAAAAAATGGTAATTACACTAAATAAGCAAATAATTTCAAAACTAATTTTACTTACTATGGTTATAGCGGCCGCTTCATGTAGTTCTGTAAGAGTAACTAATGAATCTGTTGTTGAAGAAGGTGTAAGAGGGGTTACAATTTCTAAAAAAGCTCCTGAAACCCAAGCAATTCTTGCAAACGCAACTGTTTATTTTGAGTATGATTCTTCAAGATTAACCAGTAAATCAATTCAAACTCTTAAAGGTTTAATCTCAGTGCTAGAAAACAATAGGAATTTAGATATAGTCCTTGAGGGACATGCTGATGAGAGGGGTACCAGGGAATACAACCTTGCCTTAGGTCAAAGAAGAGCAGAGTCTGTTGCAGCTTATTTGTTATCTAACGGAGTAAGCAGAAATCAGTTAAAAACAATTAGCTATGGTGAAGAGAGACCTGCAGCACTGGGCTCAAATAATGCGTCTTGGGCTAAAAATAGACGCGTCGAAATTAAATAGTTTTTAGATTGCATAGATTTCTTCTAAGCTTTTCATTGCTATTGAGTGGATTATTGGTCTCTCAAGATCAAACTGCAGATGATATTTTATTTCTCAAAATACAAGAACTGGAGGAGGAAATTGCATTTTTGCGTTCTGAACTAGAATCTCAAGCTTATTTATTAGAGAAACTTCAAAACGAAGACCCAGATAATACAGAACAAAGTTCATCCAATGACAATGATTCCCAGGCGTTTAGATTTGAAGGTATAAATGATGATGAAACTATAGATGAGCTTTATCAGAAAGGGATAAACTCTCTAAATCTTAATGAATTAGATGCTGCTGAAGAGGCATTTTCAAAGCTAGTTGAAAATTATTCTGATGAAGAAAAGCTTCCATTAAGCCTTTTTTGGTTAGGTGAGATTTCATTAATCTCATTGAAATATGAAAACTCTAAAGATTATTTCTTGAGTTTAGTTAGCCAGTTTCCCAATCACTGGAGATCCCCTCTTGCTCACAAGAAGATTGGAGATGTTTATCTTTCACAAGGTCTTAATGATGAGGCAAAAGAAAAATACCAATATGTTGCAAATACATTCCCAGAAAATACTGCTGCATCTTTAGCCTTGCAGATCTTGGAAAATATGGAATAATCGCATCTTTTATTCTATGAAAACATATGGGTCGCTAGCTCAGTTGGTAGAGCAGTTGGCTTTTAACCAATTGGTCACAGGTTCGAATCCTGTGCGACCCACCATCATTTTTAGTCTAAGTTAATTAATTAGATTTATGGACTTCTCAAAAGAAAAAATTTTTTCAGGGTTTACTCTAAAAGCAATCCTAGCTGCGGTTTTCTTCTTTCTAGTTTTATTTTCCTGGTACACGTTGAGGCCAATTAGAAATGAAATGGCAGTGCAGAATGAGGAAATACTTCCATGGTTGCTCGGAGTAGGGGCCATGGTGATGTTATTGCTGAATCCAATCTACTCATGGATTGCATCAAACAGTAATCTAAAAAAAGTACTAAGCTTTAGTTACCTTTTTTTTATTTCAAATATTATTCTTTTTATTTTTGCTTGGTCTTTTTTGGGATTAAAAGAATCTGTTTGGGTTTCAAGAGTCTTTTACGTATGGGCGAATGTATACTCTTTTTTTGTAGTTTCAATTTTTTGGGTTGTTGTTATAAATCTTTTCCGAGGAGTTGATAGGGCCTCATATGGAATTATATCTGCTGGTGGTTCAATAGGAGCTTTTTTAGGAGCGACTGTTTCGGGACTTCTTTCAAATACATTCACTGAATGGGGCATGATATTTTATGGTTTGATTTCTGCGTCCTTGCTTCTAACGGCAATGTTTGTAGGTATCTACATTATTAATATTTCTTCAAATGAAAACGTTAATGATACTGCTGGAGGAAAAAGTTTTGACGGAATAAAGAATGTAATTACCGATACTCAATTAAGATCAATAGCTATTTATATGTACCTCTGGACTGCTCTTATGACGGTTCATTGGGTTACATCTATTTCGATTATTGGTGATTGGACTTCGGATAGCGCTCAAAGAATCTCATTTTTTTCTCAAGTTGAGCAGGTCGTTATTCCTTTGACTTTAATTACACAACTATTTTTAGTTAACTGGTTTGTTAATTTTTTTGGATCACAAAGGATATTAATCAGTTATGGATTTATATTTTTGATAGCTTTTATAGGGTATTTTTTGTATCCAAACATTGTATGGGTGGCAATCGTTACAGTTTTCTTGAGATGGTTTGAGTATGGTTTAAATAAACCAACTCGTGAAATAGTTTTTAGTAAGCTTGCAAGAAATGATAGGTTTAAATCAACAGTACTTGTAGACACATTTATGGTGAGAATAGGGGATTTCTCTGGGTCAGGCTTTATTGCACTGAATAAGTTTTTAGGAGTTGCTTCTTCCCAAATTCCTTTGCTTGCAGTTCCATTTGCTGGGTTTCTTTCTTATTTTGGGATGAGGTTTGACTCGAAGACTCAAGATTGACTATCTTCTTCGTTGAGTTTTCTTAATCTCATTAATTTTTGTCATTATGCTTTCAGTTACTTGAAAGTTATTTCTTACGAGTCTCAATGCAAATTGAAATTCATTCATTGCCTCTTGGTCTTTCCCAAGAAGAAGATAATATTCACCCCTACTCATGTGATAGCCTGTGATATTTTTTGCAGATCGCTGAATCTCTGATAAAAGAAGCCACAAATTTGGATTTTGATTTTTTTTAATTAATTGATCTCTGATGACCTGCTCTGCAAAAAGAAACTCACCTTTATTGGCAAGAACCCTTCCTTTTATTACCGAAGCAGGATAATTATTTGGCGCAACTTTCAATATAGAGTTAACTAAATTTAAAGCCTCATCATAAGATTTAGCTTCAAAGAGAATTTCTGCTTTAATTGTTTGGAGAATTAAGTTTTTTGGAAAGTTTTCAATCAGTTTCGATAAAATTTCATTTGCCTCATCAAATTTTCTATTTTCGGTTAGGGCTGTTACTAATGAGATTGAATTTTGAATTGTAGATTTGTTCTCGTTCTGACTTTTAAAATATGCCTCAGCATTTGCATTACGGTTAAAGTATTTAGCCTCAATTCTTCCTTTGATAAATTGATATTCCGGTGAGTTAGTTTTTCCACCATCTACTCCAACTTGATCAGCTGCATTAAATGCATCACTGATTCTTGAGGATGTTACAGGGTGTGTTAGTAAAAATTCAGGAGGGATATCACCAGAGAGGCGTCTGATTTGAGCCATATTTTCAAACATTTCTCCCATTGTTTTGGGGTCATATCCTGCATTTATAAGGTTATTAAAGCCAAATCTATCAGCTTCTCTCTCAAAAACACGACTATATCTTAATTGTTCCTGAGCAAGTGCCGCAGGGCCTGCTATGAATGCAGTAGGGTTATTAGAAACAATTGCTAAAGCAATACTTGAAATTAAAACAAGTGCTGAAGCTAAGTTTGTATCTTGTCCCCTAAGGATACCTCTCGCAAAGTGTCGCTGACTTACATGAGCCAGTTCATGTGCTATAACAGATGCAAATTGACCTTCATTATCAGCATTAATGAATAAGCCTGCATTGACTCCAATGATGCCTCCTGGTGCTGCAAAAGCATTTAAAGATCTGTCATCAATTAGCACTAATTTAAAGTCTCTATCTTTAACTAAGGAGGTTTCAGAGATTCTATAAATTAGAAGCTCAGTATATTCTTGAATGAGAGGATCATTGATCATTGGAGCTTGGGCATAAACCTGTTTCAAGAATTGACTACCAATGGCTTTTTCTTGTTCTAGTGATACAACTCCGGAGACTCTATCTCCAATCGCTGGGATATCCAGTTTTCCATCTTGAGCACTAATAGATAATGAAATTAGTGGAATTGCTAATACTATCAAAGCCCAAAGCTTTATTTTTTTCATCTGAATGGCTAACATCTCTCTTGTTTTTAAAATAATATGTTTATGACAGCATAAATTATAAGTATGTTCACTGAAATTAATAATTGGTTAAAAAATATTTTTTCTAACGAAGAAACAATTACTTTTACTGTTTTACTAACAGTTTCTCTATTGTTGCTTATTTTTTTAGGTGAAATTTTAACTCCTTTTTTAATAAGTTTAATTTTTGCCTACTTGCTAGTTGGGCTTCAAACTCGTCTAGAAAATTATGGGATGCCTCATTGGCCTGCATTGATTATCACATTTGGATTATTTTTGTTAATCGGCGTTTTATTGATGGTTTGGTTGATACCTTTGCTTTACGCCCAAATTCAAAATTTGATTAATGAGATACCTGGATGGTTTCTAAGCCTGAGGGCTTTTGTTGCAACTATTCCTGAAAGATATCCAGATCTTGTGACTTCTGATCAGATTTCAACAGTCCTTCAGAACTTCTCAAGTCAATTGTCAGAGGCCTCACAAGACTTTTTAAGTTATTCAATTACTGGAATTCAAAATACTATTACTGTAGCAGTGAATATTGTGATGCTTCCAATACTTGTGTTCTTTTTGCTCTTTGATCGAAAGTCAGTAATTAATTCTGTATTAGCTGTTCTTCCCAAGAATCGTCCAATGCTATCAAATATCTGGGAAGAGATGGATGGTCAGTTAAGTAATTATGTTAGAGGTAAATCAATCGAAATAATGATTGTAGGTTTTGCGGCAGCGATAATTTTTAGCTTATTTGGATTGCAATATACTGCTTTGCTATCAGTATTAGTTGGTTTTTCAGTTTTAATACCGTTTTTAGGAGCCTTTATAGCTACTATTCCAGTTGCGATAATTGGTTTGTTGCAATTTGGACTAACTTTTGATTTTTGGATGTTAATCGGTGCTTATATACTTCTTCAAATTCTAGATGGGAATGTACTTGTTCCAATACTTTTTTCAGATGCAGTTAAACTTCATCCCTTCTTCATTATTCTCGCAGTTTTTGTTTTTGGAGGAATTTTTGGTTTCTGGGGTGTCTTTTTTGCCATACCCATAGCCACTTTCATTAAAGCTGTCTGGAATGCATGGCCTAGTTCTGGTTAAAGGTTTTTGACCGATTCGAGGACTTCATCAACATGCCCTTTAACTTTAACTGATCTCCATTCTCTTACAACTTTCCCTTTTTCATTGATAAGAAAAGTGCTCCTATCAACTCCCATATATTCACGCCCATACATTGATTTCATTTTCATGACATCAAAGGCTTTGCAAACTTTTTCATCGGGATCTGACAATAACTCAAATGGAAAGGACTGTTTTGCTTTAAAATTTTCATGAGATTTGATCGAATCTCTAGATACTCCCAAAATTTCAGTATTTAGTTTTTTAAATTTCTTGTAGTTATCTCTAAAGTCCTGACCTTCTGTAGTGCATCCAGGTGTACTATCTTTTGGATAGAAATAAATTACTAAATTTTTATTTTCAAAATCAGCACTACTAATTTCTTTCTCGCTGGTTGCGCTAGCTTTAAATTTTGGCATCTTTTTACCAGTTAAATTCTTTGACATCTTTAAGTCCTTTATAATATGTCTCTTATTTTTTACTGAAATGATTAATCATGCAAGAATTAAAGGGTAGTTTTGTAGCACTCGTTACTCCTATGAAGAGTAATGGTGAGATTAACTTTCCTGTATTAAAGGAATTGGTGGAGTGGCATATTGAAAGTGGTACACATGGCCTTGTGTCTGTTGGCACTACTGGCGAATCAGCAACGCTTAATTTTAATGATCATGTAAAAGTTTTAGAAAAAACAATTAGCTACATCAATAATAAAATAGTTGCGATTGCAGGAACCGGAGCTAACTCAACTGATGAAGCAATTGAGCTTAGCAAAGCTGCCAGCTCAATTGGGTATGAGTTTGCTCTGTCGGTAACGCCTTATTACAACAAACCAACTCAAATGGGGCTCGAAGCACATTATAAAAAAATTGCAGATAGCTCAGAAATTAAAAATATTTTATATAACGTGCCTTCTAGAACCGCATGTGATTTAAAGCCTGATACGGTAAGCAAACTTATTTACCATGAAAATATTGTTGGAATAAAAGAAGCAGTTAATGACCCAAAGAGATATAAAGCTCTAATTGAAATGGCAAAGAAATCTTCAGAATCCTTTTATGTCTTATCAGGAGATGATCCAACTTTTTTTGATTTTATGAAAAGCGGTGGTGATGGAGTAATCTCAGTTGCAGCCAATGTTATTCCAGCCCAAGTTGCTAAGATTGCAATAAGTTGTCTTAATGGTAACTTTGAAGATGCTAAAGAAATAAATCAAAGATATAAAAATCTATTTGAACTTTTATTTATTGAATCCAATCCAATACCAGTAAAATGGATGTTAAAAAAAATGAGCAAGATTGAGGGTGGAATAAGACTTCCATTAACGCAATTACAAGAAAAAAATCATGCTTCTATTGAGGATGAGATGTTAAAATTCAAGCTCTTATGAGAACCCATTTACTTTTGATATTAATTTTTGTTACTGGCTGTGCCTTTATTGGTGAAGATACCAGTAAAGATTTTTTTCAAGAAGAATTAAGTAAAGACATTGTTTCTAATGACGGATCATCAGTATCGCAAGATGATCATTACCCAATTCTAATAAATGGAAACTTTCAAAAAGAACCTATAGATATTCCAAAGCCAAGGCAAATATTTTCATCTGGTCAAACTAGAGAGGTGCAATTAAGAAGGCTTGGTGAACTTTTATGGGTTTATGTCGAAGCATTACCATCCACTTCGTGGCCAATTACAAAAGCCTTCTTTGAAACTTCAGGGTTCCCTCTTATAAATTCCAACCCAGAATCAGGAGAATTAAAGTTGCGTTATTCTGAAAATATTGATTTAAAAGTCGAGGTTGAGCATGGCATTAAAGAGGCTTCTACTGAAATCTTTGTTTCATTCTATACCGAAGGAGGCAAGCTTACCCAAGATGAATGGGTGGAAGCATCTCAAGATACTTTAGCTAAATTAGTGGAGTATATGGCTGAATCAGTTGACTCTTTTTCTGGAACATCTTTAGCTGCACAAGCCCTTAATGATAAAAAGAAAACTAGAATCTTTAATCTAGATGAAAAAACAATTATCGAGCTTGATTTAGGATTTGATAGAGCTTGGTCTGCAGTTAGCAGGGCTTTAGAGGATGGAAAAATTCAAGTTAATGATAGGGACCGTGAGGAAGGCTTCTTTCTGGTAAGCTTCAATGCTCAGGACGAAGATAGTGGCTGGTTCTCATTTTTAAACTTTCAAGTTGAAGCCAATACAGGTCTTGCACTAGGATCAGATGCTGATTTCAAAATTATCGTTTCAACTGAGGATTCCTCTACTAAAATAACTGCTGAGGTAATAAATTCTTCGGCCGGTGATCCTGAATCACTGTTATCAAAAATAAATGAATTGCTGAGTTAAGATATGGAAAAAATTAATCAAATTACATCAGGGAAAGCAAAATCACTCTATACAACCAATGAAGAAAGTTTTTTGGTGATGGAATTTCGAGATGATACCTCAGCCTTTGATGGTAAGAAAACAGCTGCACTCGAAAATAAGGGTAAGGTTAATAACCAATTTAATGCATTCATAATGGAGTTTCTTGCAACTCAAAACATTGATACGCATTTTGTAAAACTACTCAGTAATACTGAGTCACTTGTTAAGAATTTGGAAATGTTTCCAATCGAATGTGTTGTAAGAAATAGAGCAACTGGTTCGTTATGTAAAAGACTTGGAATAGAGGATGGCTTAATTCTTGAAACTCCTTTATTTGAATTTTTTTTAAAAGATGATGATCTTGGTGATCCTCTTATAAATGACAATCATATTATTTCATTCGGTTGGGCAAATAGAGAAGATTTAAGTCTTATGCAATCAATTACCCTAAAAGTGAATGAGTTGCTGATTGATTTTTTTGCTAAAGCAAACCTTTTATTGATTGATTTCAAATTAGAATTTGGAAAACAAGATGAAAAAATTGTCCTTGGTGATGAGTTTACTCCTGATGGGTGTCGTCTTTGGGATAAAGATACGCTTACAAAAATGGATAAAGATAGGTTTAGACAAGACCTTGGTAATGTTATTGAGACTTACGGAGAAGTTGCTGATCGCCTTGGTATGCAAATAAAACTTGACTAATCTAGTCAAGTATTCATAATACACTCGTGAAACTAACTACTAAAAGCAGGTACGCTATTAATGCCCTTGCTGAATTACTCGTATATGCAAGGAATACTCCTGTTCGTTTAAAGGATATTTCAGAAAAACAGAACATTGAGCTGAATTATCTTGAGCAAATTTTTAGAAAACTCAGGCTAGCAGGCATTGTTAAAAGTATTCGAGGTAGGAATGGTGGTTATGTTTACGCATCTGATCCATCTAAAATTTCTATCAAACAGGTTATGGATGCTGTTGAAGAGGATTTAGATGCAACAAATTGTGCTGGGGCTTCATCATGTTTTGAGGGTAGGCAATGTTCTTCTCATAAGCTTTGGGATGACCTCAATCACGTGGTAGATAATTATTTAAGTAAAATTTTTATTAATGATCTTGCTGAAACTCAAGATCGTACCCATATATTCCTTAAGGAAATAAATTCATGAGTAATAACATTCAACAACCTATTTATCTTGATTATGCCTCTACCACACCAGTGGATCCTAGAGTTGCAGAAAAGATTTCATCTCATCTTAAAATGGATGGTGTTTTTGGAAATCCTGCTTCTCGTTCTCACAAATACGGATGGAAAGCAGAAGAGGCAGTTGAAGAGGCTAGATCACATGTTGCAAATTTAGTTAATTGTGACCCACGTGAGATTGTTTGGACATCAGGTGCAACTGAGGCTGATAATCTTGCAATTAAGGGAGTAGCTAATTTTTATAATGGTAAGGGCAAACACATTATTACATCTAAAATAGAGCACAAAGCTGTTCTTGATCCTTGTCGACAGTTAGAGAGAGATGGGTTTGAGGTTACATACTTGGATCCAGATGCAGGTGGATGCATCACGCTTGATTCAATCAAAGCTGCGGTGAGAGAAGACACAATACTAATATCGATTATGCATTTAAATAATGAGCTTGGAACATTAAATGATATTGAGGCTATTGGAAGTTTTGCTCGTTCGAGAAAAATCTTTTTTCATGTAGATGCAGCGCAAAGTACTGGAAAGGTTGAAATAGATTTATCTAAACTTTCTATAGATCTAATGTCATTTAGCGCCCATAAAACTTATGGTCCAAAGGGTATCGGTGCTCTTTACGTAAGTAGAAAACCAAGAGTAAGAATAGAAGCTCAGATTCATGGTGGTGGTCATGAAAGGGGAATGCGATCTGGAACTCTACCCACACACCAAATTGTAGGTATGGGAGAGGCTTTCAGGCTGGCAAAAGAAGAAATGCAGGCTGATCGTGAACATGTTGCTAATTTACATCAAAGATTTTTAGATGGTGTTAATGGCATTGAAGAAATATATGTAAATGGTGATTTAGATCGAAAAGTACCTAACATATTAAATATTAGTTTTGCTTATGTTGAAGGAGAATCATTGATAATGGCTTTAAAAGATGTAGCCGTGTCATCTGGTTCTGCATGTACCTCTGCAAGTCTAGAACCTTCATATGTTTTAAGAGCACTTGGTAGAAAAGATGAGTTAGCTCATAGTTCAATCAGATTTTCATTTGGAAGGTTTACCTCTAACAAGGACGTAGATTATACACTTTCGATTCTCTTTCATGCAGTTGAAAGGCTAAGAGAGCTATCACCATTATGGGATATGCACTTAGACGGAGTCGATCTTGATAAAGTTGAATGGAATTAATTTAGGAGCACGAAATGGCATACAGTAAAAAGGTTATTGAAAAATTTGAAAACACACTTAATGAACCCAAAAAATTTAATGTGGGCAGATTCAATCCATCTGATTTGGATGTAGGTACTGGAATGGTTGGGGCACCTGCATGTGGAGATGTTATGAAGCTCCAGATTAAATGTGAACCCAAAGGGAATTCTCACGTTATAAAAGATGTGAAATTCAAAACTTATGGTTGCGGCTCAGCTATCGCTTCATCGAGTGAGTTGGTTGAAATGCTTGTTGGGAAAACACTTGAAGAGGCCAAAGAGATAAAAAACAAAGATATTGCTAATGCACTTGAGCTTCCTCCTATTAAGATTCATTGTTCTGTCTTAGCTGAGGATTCAATCAAGCAAGCCATTGATGATTATGAAACAAAACAGTGAAAGCCTAAATAAGGTTAATCCTAGTTCTCTGCAGTTTTCTGAAAGTGCAATTAGCCATTTCAAATCTCAATTGATTAGTCAATCCGAAATTTCATATATAAGAATTGGAGTCAGGAAAGCTGGCTGTTCAGGTTATGAATATTTTTTTGAATATGCAGAAGTCCAAGACGAAGATGACACTCTCATAAAACATGACGATTGCACATTTTTAATTGATCCTAAAAGTTTTGAATTTTTAAAAGGAAGTAAAGTTGATTACGAAGAAGATGGTTTTAATAAAGGCATTAAATTTCATAATCCAAATGCAACTGCAGTATGTGGCTGTGGTGAAAGTTTTAGTATGGAAACAAAGCAAAATTCAGATTCTGAAGTTACTTCACAAGTAAAAAAAAAATAAAAATTTTACCTCACGACGAGTTTTGTCCTGATGGCGCCATCATTGAAGCCCTACCCGACGAAAGTATTTTGGAGGCTTGTTTAAGAAATAATATAAAAATAGAGCATGCATGCGAAATGTCATGCGCATGTACTACATGCCATATAGTTGTAGAAGAGGGATTTAATAATCTTGAAGATGCCTCTGATGACGAAGAGGACCTCCTTGATAAAGCATGGGGACTAGAGCCTAATTCAAGATTAGGTTGTCAGGTTTATCCTAAAGACGAATTAACTGTAATAAAAATCCCAAAATATACTATCAACCAAGTTTCAGAGGACCATTGAAGATGCAATATGAATGGTCAAACATTAATGACATTGCAATCGAGCTGTCTGAAAAATTTCCTGATATTGATCCTCAATGGATTAGTTTTCCTGACTTACACAAAAAAATTATTGAGTTAGATAGTTTTATTGGAGATCCAAATAAGTCTAACGAAAAAATTTTAGAAGCAATTCAGCAAAGCTGGATAGATGAATTTATCTAAGTCACATATAATACGTTTTCTTTGAGGGAGATACTCTTATGGCTATTGAGCGGACACTATCAATCATTAAACCTGATGCAACTTCTAGAAATATTATCGGGAAAATAATAAGTAGATTTGAAGACAATAATTTAAAAATTGTTGCTGCTAAACTAATTCAGTTAGATCAAGCAAAAGCAGGTGGCTTTTATGCGGAGCATGATGGAAAACCATTTTTTCAGAACCTAATTGAATATATGACATCAGCCCCTGTTCTTGTTCAAGTTTTAGAGGGTGAATCAGCCATAGCAAAAAATAGAGAGTTGATGGGAGCAACTAATCCTCAAGATGCTGCCCCAGGAACAATTAGAGCAGATTTTGCAGAATCCATAGATGCTAATGCTGTTCATGGATCAGACTCTGAATCTAGTGCATTACGGGAGATAAATTATTTCTTTGAGCCAGAAGAAATTGTTAGTTGAATACCTCTAAAAAAATTAATCTACTTGGACTAACTCAAAATGAGTTGGAGGAATTTTTTATTAGGCTTGGAGAGCCTAAATTTCGTGCTGTTCAAACTCTTAAGTGGATTCACAAACATGGATGTTTAGAATTTGATCGAATGAGTGATCTGAGTGAGGAGCTTAGAAAAAAACTTCACAATATTGCTTCTTTAAGTCCACCTTTAATCCATCGTCAAATGAAATCAAAAGATGGAACAATAAAATATTTAATTCAAATTGAATCTGGCTCAATTGTTGAAATGGTTCGCATCCCGTCTGATAATCGGCAGACCTTATGCATTTCCTCTCAGGCTGGTTGTGCATTACAGTGCTCTTTTTGTGCAACTGGCGCACAGGGTTTTGAGGTTAATTTAAGTACTAGTGAAATTATCGGTCAGCTATGGTTAGCCAGTTTTAAAGATGACAAATTACCACCAATTACAAATATAGTTTTTATGGGAATGGGCGAGCCTTTGTTAAATGTCAAACCAGTTTTAAATAGCGTTGATTTGATGCTCAATGCCAATGCCTATGGCATTTCAAAACGCAAAATAACCTTAAGTACCTCTGGTATAGCTCCTGAAATAGAGTCATTACCTGATAAAACTGATGTTTCACTCGCACTATCTTTGCATGCACCTAATAATAAACTTCGTGATGAACTAGTACCCATCAACAAAAAATACCCGCTTGAAATACTAATGAAGTCATGCAAAACATACCTTTCATATTTTGGAAAAAGGAAATCAATCACAATTGAGTACATTATGATCAATAATCTTAATGATAGTTATGATCATGCTGTGCAACTGACTAAATTACTAAAACACTTAAAGTGCAAGATTAACTTAATTCCTTTTAATTCCTTTGAAGGAAATTCATACCAACAATCAAGTGCGGAAAATATTAATGTATTTAAGGATTATTTAATTAAGAATGGATTTGTCACAACTGTTAGAATAACTAGAGGAGATGAAGTAGATGGGGCATGTGGACAATTATCTGGTCAACTACTAAATGCTATAAAATCTAAGAAAAGCTCTAATATTGAATTAAAAAATATTACTTAATTATGAAAACAGCTTTAAGTGCAAAAATAGGTAAAAAAATCAAAGAGAAAAGGCTTGAACTTAAGCTAACAATTCATGAAGTATCAAATGAAATTAATTTAACTGAGAAATTTCTTAAGGCCATTGAGAATGGTGACTATAGTATTTTTCCGGCAAAAGCTTTTGCCAGAGGTTATTTTGTAAAGTATGCAACTCATCTAGGTTTAGATCTTGAATTCCCAGACCTTGCAAATGAGGTTTTTGAAGAAGATAAGCTGGTTCAGCCAAATCAATCTACAAAACATGTTAAGGCTAAAAGCATAAACGATGTTATTGCATCATATAAAAAACCCTTATTTATTGCAGGAATAATTTTATTGTTATTTTTAATTATTTCAGTTTTAGCAAGTGGCTCATCTGATGAAAGCCAAATCAAGTCATTTACTGATGAAGAAACAAACGAAATTAATTCTGTATCTTCATTTTCTCAAATAGATGAAACACATATGAATATTGAGGTTCCTGAAAGTTTTGATATGGAATCAAATAATAGTGAGATTTCTGTTGTTTCAACAGACAAAATAACTAATGAAATCAATCAACCTAAAAATATATCTAAAAACCTTTTGAATTTAAATTTTAATGAAGAAAGTTGGGTAGAAATTTATTCTGCTGATCCAAGTGATTATTTTCAAGTGGTTTATAAGTTATTTAATGAAAATGAAACTTATCAACTTCAGGTTGATTCTCCACTTGTAGTAGTGATTGGCAATGCATCAGGAGTTGTTGGCACATTCAATGATTTACCACTTGATTTTAGTGCTAATGCGAACAGACTTGATGTCAGCGTAATTAGGCTCTCAAATGGATAAAGTTGTTGCGAACAGAAAAACAACAAAGCAGATAACTGTTGGGGATGTACGTGTTGGAGGTAAGAGTCCTATTAGCATTCAATCCATGACCAATACAAATACTGAAGATGTTGATGCCACTGTAAAACAAATCAATGAGATTCATGCCGCAGGAGCTGATCTAGTAAGAGTTTCTGTTCCAACACTTGAAGCAGCTAAAGCATTTAAAAAGATAAAAAGTGCTGTAAAAATTCCTATAATCGCCGATATTCATTTTGACCATAAAATTGCTTTGGCAGTAGCAGATTCAGCAGATTGCCTTCGAATTAATCCAGGAAACATTGGTAAAGAAAATAAGATAAAAGAAGTTATTCAGGCTGCAAAGGATAATGAAATTCCAATCCGAATAGGAGTGAATGCCGGATCTTTAGAAAAAGAACTACAACGAAAATATGGTGAGCCTAACTCAGATGCTCTTGTTGAATCTGCACTAAGGCATATTGATATACTCAAAAAGTATAATTTTGATCAATTTAAATTAAGTCTGAAAGCTTCAAATATTGATATGACAGTAAACAGTTATCGCAAGATATCAAAATTAATTGATCAACCACTTCACCTAGGAATAACAGAATCAGGCACCTTGCGATCTGGTGCGGTAAAGTCCTCGATTGGAATTGGAATGCTACTAAGTGAAGGTATTGGCGATACAATTAGAATATCACTTGCATCTAATCCTGTTGATGAAGTTAAGGTAGGTTGGGATATTTTAAAAAGTCTTAACTTGCGGAGTCGAGGTGTCAAAATCGTTGCCTGTCCTAGCTGTTCAAGACAAAACTTTGATGTTATCAACGTAGTTAATGAGCTTGAATCAAGATTTGAAGATATTTCAGATGATATCGAAGTAGCTATAATCGGTTGTTATGTTAATGGTCCTGGAGAATCAAAAGCTGCAAATATAGGACTTACTGGAGCCTCCCCAAAGAATCTTATGTATGTCAATGGGGAACCAAGCGAAAAAGTTTCTAATGAGTCCCTGGTTGATAGAATTGAAACTGAAGTTCGTGACCAGTTAAAAAGAAATCACAATGAATCTGATATTATTGCAAAGGGTTAGAGATGAAATTTAAATCGCTAAGAGGGATGGACGATCTTTTTTCAATTGATCTTGACAAATGGCAAGCCCTTGAAACCTCATTTAAATCTGTATTCTTTAAATTTAATGCAGGTGAGGTAAGAAATCCCATACTTGAATCTACAGATCTGTTTACTCGTTCAGTAGGATCATCATCAGATATTGTTAATAAAGAGCTATATACGTTTAATGATAGAAATGATGAGAGCATCTCACTTAGACCTGAAGGAACTGCTGGGTTGGTTAGGTCTCTAATAGAATCAAAGAAAGTTAATGATAGTGGAAAATATTGGTATCAGGGCCCAATGTTTAGATATGAGAGACCACAGAAAGGTCGATTGAGACAATTCCATCAAGTCGGAGTCGAGTATGTGGGATTTGAAGAGGGTCATGCAGAATTTGAAATAATGTCCCTAGTTATTGCTTTAATTGAGTCTGTCAAAATCAAACATTACAACATCGAGATAAATCATCTTGGTAACACCAAAGTAAAACAAACATTTACAAATGCTCTCGTTGAATATCTGCAACAATTTGAAGCTGAACTATCTGATCTTGAGCTCATAAGGCTTGGTAGTAACCCACTTAGAATTCTTGATTCAAAAGACCCAAAAACTCTAGAAATTCTTGAAAAATCTCCGTCATATACTGATTTTCTTGAACCCGACCAAGTATCAATATTAAATAATTTATTAGATGATTTTGGTAAATCAAACATAACTATAAATTCAAAATTAGTGAGAGGTTTAGATTACTATACTGGATTCGTGTTTGAGGTAACTTCAAAAGAATTAGGATCTCAGGATTCATTCATTGGGGGTGGAAGGTATGACAATTTGTTCTCATCTTTGGGAGGGCAGGATATTCCTGCAATAGGGTTTGCAATTGGTTTAGAGAGAATGATTGATATTATGCCCGAATCTTCCAAAGCAAGTAAGAAAGTATTTATTGTTAATATAACTAGTAATAATTCAAGATATCCATATAAAATAGCTCAAAATTTACGTTCACTAGATAAGAATATTGTTGTTGAAGATCCATTATTAACTTCAAGTGCTAAGTCGCAATTAAGACGTGCAAATAAAGTTGGTGCTGCTGTTGCATTAATTATAGGGGATGATGAAGTTTCCAAAAATGAAATTATTTGGAAAGATTTAGACAGTAAAATTGAGCAACAATCTCTATCGTTGGACGAATTGATTAATAAGTTTAATGAGTTATAGGCTTAAATATGGTTGAATATAGAACTGACGAAGAAAGGCTCTCAGCAATTATTAATTTCTTTAATGATTATAAGAGACTTTTTGTTTGGGGCAGCGTCGTCCTTTTCCTAATAGTATTAATCTTTGTTTCTGTATCTAATTTTCGAGCAAATCAAGATTCTGCAGCTTACTCAGTTTATTCAAAGTGGTCAGAAATTGATTTTTCTGATGAAAGCAAAGCTAAAGAGGCAGATGGTCTCTTCAATTTACTCCAAAGTGATTACTCATCAACAGGGTTTTCAAACTTAGCTCTGGTAATTGAGTCTTCAAGGCTTGCAGAAGATAAAAACCTTGATGAAGCATTAGACCTTCTTTATAAGCTAAAAAATAAAACAAGCAGAGGTAACTTATTTAATTTAATTGCTAATTTAAATATTGGAAGAATTGAAATTGTTAATGGTAACTTCAATCTTGCCTTAAAAGCGCTTGATTCAATCTCTTTAGATAAAGAAAATGCCACAGTTGCATCTCTCAAAGGAGATGCCTTGCAGGGTCTCGGAAGACTTGAATTAGCTGGAATTCAATATACAAGAGCTATTGAGCTTTCTCAAATATCTGAGGAGCGAGCTGTTGCAGAATATAAACTAAAACTTATCAGCCAATGATAAAAATCATTCTTAATTTAGCTCTATTATTAGCCATATCCAGTTGTTCAATACTAAATTTTTGGGCAGATGAAGAGGAGAACT
Source organism: uncultured SAR86 cluster bacterium (assembly GCA_902623535.1). GTDB lineage: Bacteria > Pseudomonadota > Gammaproteobacteria > Magnimaribacterales > D2472 > MED-G82. Next base: position 143,413 of record CACNUA010000001.1, read on the forward strand.
TAGAAGAACCAAGGCCTTTAGTGGATATTCAACCATCAGTCGAGCTCGACAGATCATGGTCTAGAAATTTTAACTCTGATAATGAATTAGGCAATTACAGACCAGGTTTTAGCGGGGAAACAATTTTAATTACATCAGAAGACGGTGTGCTTTTCAAAGTTGATGCTAATAGAGGAAGTATTCTTCAAAAAGATAAGTTAAATCATAGGGTTTCAGTATCAAATGCTGTCGGCTTTGGAAAAATAGTTTTTGCCGATTCAAAGGGGTCTGTTCATGCATATTCATTGGAAGATTCATCATTTCTATGGTCAAGCAATGTAGGCTCGGAGATACTTGCTTTACCTGCGATTGATGCGAAAGCAGTTATCGTTCATACATCGGGCGGTGAGTTGGTAGCACTTAATCCTAATTCGGGTGAAAAGATATGGACATATAGATCCCAATTACCTTCGTTAACTGTCAGAGGTAACAGCATACCTGTAGTTGCAGATAACTTAGTTTACGCAACATTTGATAATGGAAGAATTGGCGTTTTTGACATTGGAAGTGGATTTTCTATTTGGGACGGCCCAATCTCATACAAAGAGGGAACTTCAGAATTAGAGAATCTAATTGACGCAGATTCATCACCAGTTATTGAGGGAGGGTTAGTTTTTGCAACAAACTTTCAAGGAAACTTAACAGCATTTGATCCCTCTCAAAGAAGGGCTGTTTGGAGTTCGGATGCATCATCTTTTCATTCCCCATTAATAATTAAAGGAGTGATTATTGTTTTGAATAATGATGGATCAATTATTTCTTTCTCAGGTCAAACTCTATCAGAATCATGGACCAGTGAAGAATATCTTAGACGAGGTCTTAGTAATGCTACTGAGCATGATGGAAATGTTGTGTTTGGCGATATTGAAGGATATCTTCATGTAATAAACCCTCTAACCGGAAGAACAATTGGCAGAAAAAAAACTTCAAGTAATCCAATTCGATACGTTTCCAGCAGAGGAAATAAACTATTTGTATTAGACAGCGAATTAAGAATGATTGCTTTAGATTAGAATGACCTGTAATCATGATTTCTTCGGTAGCAATAATTGGAAAGCCCAACGTAGGCAAATCCTCAATTTTTAACAAACTTACTTCTAGTAGGTCAGCAATTGTTTCAAATTTTTCTGGTGTTACAAAAGACCGAAACATTGGCTACCTAAAAACATCAACTAAAAATAAATACCTCATCATCGACACTGGGGGAATTGGTGAAACGGTAGATGATCTTCAAGACTCAATTTCTGCACAGGCCTGGTTTGCTGCAGAAGAGAGTGATCTAGTTCTTTTTGTTATTGATGGGTCAATAGAGCTATCATCAGAAGATCTTAATATTCTCTCTAAGCTTAGAAAAAGCAATATAGATTTTAAAGTTGTAATCAATAAAGTAGATATAAAAAAACAGTCTGCTGCAAAAACTGACTTAATAAAAAAAGGCATCAATGAATTTATTCTTATCAGTGCAGAACACTCCATTGGTTTTAAGGAGCTAATAAACATAATTAAATCTTCAGTTAAACCAACAATTGACTCTATTATTGAACATGACAGCATTCATGTTGCTGTAATTGGAAGACCTAATAGTGGTAAATCTACTTTTATAAATTCTGTTACAAAAGATGATAGAGTTATTGTTTCAAATAGACCAGGAACTACTATTGATAGCATCGATGTTCCTTTTCAGCTAGATGAGCAAAACTTTACCTTGATTGATACTGCTGGAATTCGAAAAAAGAATAAAAAAGGAAGCAACATTGAATTTTTCTCATACATAAAAACTATTGATGCAATCTCTAGATCGCATATTGCTTTAGTATTCATTGACGCAGATCAGAATTTAGTTGATCAAGATTTTAAAATTTTAAATTTAGCTAAACTCGAAGGTAAGCCAATAATACTGGTAATAAATAAAATGGATTTAATTTCAAAATCTAACGAAAAAAAACTATTTGAGGATCTTAATTATCAAAACCCTATTTTAAAAAATATTCAGTTAGTAAAAATCTCTGCACTGCATTCAACAGGGTTTCGATATCTATTTAAAGTTATCAACGAAACAAATAATAGAGCTGAATCTTCATTCACGACTTCAAAGCTTAATAAATTGTTGGATGAGGCGATTTCAAAAATTAATCAACCTTCTAAGAAAGGCAAGTCAATAAAATTGAGATACATTAATTTTGGAGGTAAATACCCAACTACCTTCATAATTCACTCTAACTTTTCTAATTCGCAAATACCTAATCATTTACGAAGATATTTAATTAATTTTTTTTATGAAAGATTAGACTTAAAGGGCATCGAATTAAGTTTGCTTTTTAAAAAAGGCAAGAATCCATTTGAGGGCAAAAAGAATAAGTTAACTGATCGACAAATTAAAAAGAAAAAAAGGCTTATTAAATTCACAAAAAAATCAAAAAATTAGGGATTATTTTATAAATAAGTCGTATAATTGATTATAAGTGAAATTAATGTATAAAAAATATTTCAATTAATACGTATAATTACTGAATAAGATTTATTTATAAATAAACAAATGTCCCAAAAAACTATTATTGCTAGGCCAGTAAACATTAATCTTTTTAAGATACGGCTACCAATATCAGCATTAATATCGATAACGCACAGAATATCTGGCATGTATGTTTTTTTTGTTACACTTCCATTATCAATATTTCTTTTTCGAAATACCTCTTCGGAACTATCTTTTAGTAATGTTAATACATTATTGAAAAATAATAATATATTATCAACATTTGTTTACTTTAGCTTTCTTGTTTTTTTGTACCATATCATGACTGGTTTTAGACATTTGCTCATGGATATCCACATAGGTGAAAATCTCAAAGCTGCAAATGCAAGCGCTTATCTAGTCATTGGCCTTTGGTTATTGGCATCCTTATTTACTTTTTTAAGGTTCGGGTCATGAGTGGTTCAACTATCTGGTACGTTCAAAGACTTTCTGCACTTGTAAATTTAATTTACGTTTTTTGGGTTGGTAGTTTTTTCATTCTTAATGAAATAACTTTTGAAAATTGGTCATTTTTTTCATCAACATTCTTGTTTAAAGCTTCAACATCTTTGGTCATTATCTCAATTATTATCCACTCTTCTATTGGTTTATGGACTGTTGGAACAGACTATTTAACTCCGAGAACACTTGGATTTGTTTCAGGTAATTTTGGAAATTATGCTGATTTATTGAGATTAATGTATCAACTGCTTTTTATAACTCTCTCATTAACATTTACTCTCACAACTTTATATATGATTTGGTGGTTATAAAATGGTTGGTCATTTAAATAAAGATAATATTCATACATTAGAATTCGATGCCTTAATTGTTGGTGGCGGTGGTTCCGGTATGCGCACATCCCTTGAGCTTGCCAAATCTGGACTTAAGACGGCTGTTGTATCAAAAGTTTTTCCAACAAGATCTCATACAGTTTCTGCTCAAGGTGGAATTACATGTGCTATACAAAGTGCTGATCCACATGATGATTGGAGATGGCATATGTTTGATACTGTCAAAGGTTCTGACTACATTGGTGATCAAGATGCTATTGAATATATGTGTTCTGAGGGGCCTAAGGCTGTTTTTGAGTTAGAGCACATGGGTTTACCTTTTTCAAGGTTTGAAAATGGGCGTATCTATCAAAGACCATTTGGCGGGCAGTCAAAGGATTTTGGAAATGGAGGACAGGCATCAAGAACCTGTGCTGCAGCAGATAGAACAGGTCATGCTCTTCTTCATACTCTTTATCAAAATAATGTTAAGGAAGGCGCAAACTTTTTAAATGAATGGTTTGCTGTTGACTTGGTTAAAAACAAATTCAATGAGATAACAGGTGTAATTGCTTTTTCAATAGAGTCAGGTGAGGTCGCATATCTTAAATCTCGTGCAACTGTTCTTGCAACAGGTGGAGCTGGAAGGATTTATGCTTCAACTACAAATGCTCTAATTAATACAGGTGATGGATTAGGAATGTCACTAAGGGCAGGTTTTCCAGCACAAGATATGGAGATGTGGCAATTCCATCCAACAGGTATTCATGGTGCAGGCTCTCTCGTCACAGAGGGTTGTAGAGGAGAGGGTGGCTATCTAATAAATGCTGATGGAGAGAGATTCATGGAAAGATATGCTCCTAATGCAAAAGATCTAGCTGGTAGAGATGTTGTTGCTCGGTCGATGGTACTAGAAATACTTGAAGGTAGAGGATGCGGTCCCAACAAGGATCACGTTTTGTTGAAACTGGACCACTTAGGTGAGGAGATTTTAAATGCAAAGCTTCCAGGTATTTGTGAACTCTCAAAAACATTTGCTGGGGTAGATCCTGTCTACAAACCCATTCCAGTTGTGCCAACTTGCCACTACATGATGGGAGGAACCCCAACAAATATTCATGGTCAAGCATTCTCATCTGAAAATGAAGTTGATAATGAGATTCCAGGTCTATTCTCAGTCGGCGAGGCAGCCTGCGTTAGTGTACATGGTGCAAATAGGCTAGGAGGAAACTCATTACTGGATCTTGTCGTTTTTGGAAGAGCTGCAGGACTTCATATTAACGAAGATTTAAAATCTGGTGGTGGCGTAGAAGAAGCTAACATTGATGATATTGAATCAGCACTTTACAGACTTAATAAGCTTAATGAATCCAATTCTGGCTTTGAAGTAGCCGAAGTTAAAAGGGAACTTCAAGAAGTAATGCAGAATTTCTTTGGGGTCTTCAGGCGCGGTGAGTATATGGAAAAAGGTGTCAAGGCTCTTGAAGAGATAAGGGATAAGTGTGACAACTTGCATCTACATGACAAGAGCGATTCATTTAATACCAACCGCGTAGAGGCATTAGAGCTTCAAAATTTACTTGAAGTTGCTGAAGCAACTGCAATCTCTTCTCTTAAGAGAAATGAAAGCCGTGGCGCACATGCTAGAGATGATTTTCCTGAAAGAGATGATGAAAATTGGCTTTGTCATTCCCTTTATGACCCTACTAAAAAAGATTTAAGAAAGAGACAAGTTAATTTTCAACCCAACACTATGGAAGCATTCCCTCCGAAGGTTAGGGCCTATTAATTCAAGTGACCAGAGATGATTGAAGTAAATATTTATAGATATAATCCTGAGACTGATAGATTTCCTTATATGCAGAAGTTTAACTTCGAGATGCCTGATCGAGACATCATGGTTCTTGAGTTATTAAATTCCCTTAAAGAATCTGATCCTACCATCTCATACAGAAGATCCTGTCGAGAGGGTGTATGTGGCTCAGACGGTATGAGTATTAATGGCAAAAATGGTCTCGCTTGTATTACTCCAGTTTCAGAAGTTACTAAAGGTAATAAGCTTGAATTAAGACCTTTACCAGGACTCCCTGTCGTTAGAGATCTGGTTGTTGATATGACGGAGTTCTATGCGCAATACGAAAAGATCAAACCCTTTTTACAAAACGACACACCTTCACCCAACCAAGAACGTCTTCAATCTCCAAGTGATCGCGACAAGCTAGATGGATTATATGAATGCATTTTATGTGCATGCTGTTCAACAAGCTGTCCTTCATTTTGGTGGAACCCAGATAAATTTGTTGGTCCAGCTGCATTGCTTCAGGCCTATCGATTTATAGCTGATACTCGGGATACTCGCACCGAAGAAAGATTAGATTCATTATCAGATCCGTTTAGTGTTTATCGATGTCATGGAATTATGAACTGTGTAAGCGTTTGTCCGAAAGGTCTTAATCCCAATAAGGCTATTGGAGAAATTAAATCAATGCTTCTAACTAACAGACGTCACGAAGCTGAGATTATTGCATCCGATGGAGGTGGCAGAAGTTAGATGAGCAACATGGGGGAGTTTTGGTCAAGTTCGCACACTGCAGGAGGAAATGGCTCATATTTAGAAGGTCTATTTGAATCCTACTTAGAAGATCCAGCTAGTGTTCCAGAAGACTGGAAAAATTATTTTGATAGTCTTCCAAGCAATCCCTCGGGGACAGATACTTCGCATGCGAAAGTCATTGAAAGATTTAGAAGTTATAAAAGTAAGTTACCTTCCCCTGTAAAACCCATCAATGAAAAACAAATAAGAGTTATTCAGTTAATACAATCTTACAGGAATAGAGGTCACATGAAATCCTCTTTAGACCCTTTAAACCTTCAAGAGCATGCTCAATGTGAGGACTTAACTCTTGAATATCATGGTCTTAATCAAGCAGATCTAGAAAGCGTTTTTCAAACAGATACCCTTAATATCGCAAAAGATAGCGCAACTCTGTCTGAGATAATTGAATCACTCGAAAGAATTTACTGTAATACACTAGGTATTGAATACAACTACATTACTAATGAAGTTGAGAGGAAGTGGTTTCAATCTAGATTGGAGCCTGGCGTAGGAAAAATAAAGTTCTCAAATGAAGAAAGGATTTATATTCTTAAACGGCTTGGGGCTGCTGATGGCCTAGCAAAGTTTTTGGCATCAAGGTATCCAGGAATGAAAAGATTTGGGATTGAGGGTGCTGAATCATTGATACCTCTCATTGATGGCCTAATTCAAAATACTGGAATTTTTGGTGCTCAACAAATATGTTTTGGAATGGCTCACAGGGGTAGGCTTAACTTATTGGTAAATGTTTTAGGAAAGTCACCCAAAGACTTATTTATTGAGTTTGAGGAAGGTTATGAGCTAACCGGAGATAATACTGGAGATGTTAAATATCATTTAGGTGTCTCATCAAATATATTAACTCCTAATGGTGAGGTCCATGTTTCTTTGAACAACAACCCATCTCACTTGGAAATTGTTAACCCTGTAATACTAGGCTCAGTTAGAGCAAGACAGGATCGCTTGCTGGATACTGAAAGAGAGAAAGTAATACCAATCTTGATACATGGTGATGCATCTTTTTCTGGTCAGGGTGTGGTGATGGAGTCGCTACAAATGTCACAGACTAGAGCATATGGAGTCGGTGGAACTATTCATGTAATTGTTAACAATCAGATCGGCTTTACAACATCTAACAAAGAGGATGCAAGATCAACCCATTATTCAACTGACGTAGCTAAAATGATTGAGGCTCCAATCCTGCATGTCAATGCTGATGATCCTGAGATGGTGGTATTTGCAGCAAAACTTGCTTGCGAGTACAGACATACCTTTAAAAAGGACGTTGTTATAGATATGGTCTGTTTCAGGCGAAGAGGTCATAACGAAACTGATGATCCATCCCAGACGCAACCAAAAATGTATCAAGCTGTTGCATCGCATCCTGGAATTAAAAAGCTTTATCAAGATCGTCTCATCGAAGATAACGTGATAACTCTTGATGAATGTAAAAACTTTGAGAAAAAATATAGAGAAACTATCGAACAAGGAGAGTCTGTTGCACATAACCTTGCTACAGAACCTAATGAATCAATGTGGTTTGATTGGAATCCATACATGAATCAAGAATGGTGGGATTTTGCGGATACTAAATTTAACTCAAAAAAATTCGCTGAACTTGGCTCCATAATTTCATCAATTCCCGAAGGCTTTGAACTCCAAAAACCAGTAACAAAACTTTTTGAAGATAGACAAAAAATGAATAGCGGAGAAGCTAAGATTAATTGGGGTTTCGCTGAAATAATGGCGTACGCAACTTTACTCCATGAAGGCTATCCAGTAAGACTTACTGGTCAGGATGTTAGGAGGGGTACTTTTTCTCATCGCCATGCTGTTGTCCATAATAAAAAAGATGGAAATGCAGAGATGCCATTATTACAAATTGCGAATGAGTCACAAACAAATTTAGAAATCTATGATTCTTTATTATCTGAGGAAGCTGTCTTGGGATTTGAGTATGGATATTCTGCAACATGGCCATCAGGACTAGTTATTTGGGAGGCTCAATTTGGTGACTTTGCTAATGGGGCTCAAGTAGTTATTGATCAATTCATAGTATCTGCTGAGCATAAGTGGGAAAGATTATCTGGCTTGGTTATGCTTTTACCTCATGGATATGAGGGCCAAGGTCCAGAGCACAGCTCAGCTAGGCTTGAAAGATTCCTCCAGCTTTGTGCCTTCAAAAATATACAAGTTTGTGTCCCGAGTACTCCGTCACAAATATTTCATCTCTTAAGACAACAAGCAAAAAGAAATTTGAGGAAGCCTCTTATAATTTTTTCACCTAAAAGCTTACTTCGAAATCCTGATGCTGTTTCTACTCTTGAGGATCTGACTAACGGCTCTTATGAGCTTGTCATTAATGATGGTGATGATGAGGAATCAGAAATCAAAAAGGTGGTTATGTGTTCTGGAAAACTTTACTACGATTTAAAAACAAAGCAGCGAGAAGTTGAAGATAAAACTACTGCTCTCACAAGGATTGAACAGCTTTATCCATTTCCATACGACGAGCTTGAGAATGCTATAAAGAAATACCCTAATGTATCTGAATTTATATGGGCTCAAGAAGAGCCGGCCAATCAAGGAGCATGGTTTAGTCATCGCCATCGCATACAAAGGGTTCTTGACAGATTTAAGAAAAATTTCATCATTGATTTAAGAAGCAGGCCGGCTGCTGCTGCACCAGCAGTAGGGTTAAATAAACTTCATGTTAAACAGCAACAAGAACTAGTAAATCAAGTATTTAGTGTTTCGGAGAAAATAAAATGAGTACAGAAATTAAATCACCTACTTTTCCAGAATCTGTCATCGATGGAACAATTGCTAGTTGGGTAAAAAAGGAGGGCGATTCAGTCTCACAAGATGAAGTTATTGCTGAAATTGAAACAGATAAAGTTGTTCTAGAAGTTGTAGCACCTTTTGATGGTGAGCTTAAAAAAATAGTAAAAAATGCGGGCGATACAGTATCTTCTGCTGAAGTTATTGCTGAATTTGAAAGAGGAGATGCATCCTCGGAAGATGTTGATACCTCAGATAAAGCTGCTGAATCTGCACAAAGTGTAGTTAATGAAGCCCAAAGTGAATCACCAAATTCTCCTAAAGAATCTCCACAAGAAAACATACCTGAAGAATCTGTAGATCAAGTGCCAGCATCTGTCATTGAAACTTCAAAAGCGAAGGCTGGTCCTGCTGCTAAGAGACTTATGAGCGAGGAATCTATTGATCCAAATGATGTAAAGCCAACTGGAAAGGGTGGAAGAATTACTAAAGCAGATGTTATTGCTCATATGAATCCAGATGAAGAATCAATACCTGCACCTGCTGACAGTGAATTGCACTATTCCGGAGAAGAAGAACGTGTTCCGATGAGTCGTCTGAGAACTACAATAGCTAAAAGGCTTGTTAAAGTTAAGCAAGAGACTGCCATGCTTACCACTTTTAATGAAGTGGACATGCAGCCAATTAAAGATTTAAGAGCAAAGTATGGTGAAGAGTTTTTTGCAGAACATGGAACCAAACTTGGTTTCATGGGATTCTTTGTTTCTGCTGCAGTTCAAGCACTTAGAAAATTTCCTATTGTTAATGCCTCAATCGACAACGAGGACGTCGTTTACCATGGTTTCCAAGATATTGGTGTTGCTGTTTCCACCGATAGAGGTCTTGTAGTTCCTGTGGTTAGGGATGCTGGGAATCTCTCAATTGCTGATATTGAATTAAAAATTACTGAGTATTCTGAAAAAGCTAGGGAAGGTAAATTATCAATTGAGGAAATGCAAGGAGGAACATTCACTATTTCAAACGGAGGGATATTTGGTTCTTTATTATCAACACCAATTTTAAACGCACCTCAGACAGCAATTTTAGGTATGCACAAGATTCAAGACCGCCCAATTGCCTTAAATGGCGAGGTTGTTATTAGACCTATGATGTACCTCGCGATGAGCTATGATCATAGACTTCTAGACGGAAAAGAAGCTGTGACATTCTTGGTTGCAATTAAAGAGATGCTTGAATCTCCAGAGAGATTATTGCTTAACTTATAGGTAAATTTATGACAGATGTAATAGTTATCGGAAGTGGTCCTGGAGGTTATGTTGCAGCAATTAGATGCGCGCAGCTTGGACTAGAAACAATTTGTATTGAAAAAGAATCTTCCAGTGAGGGCAAAGAGGTTCTTGGTGGAACTTGTCTCAACGTTGGCTGCATTCCCTCAAAAGCATTGCTTGATTCGTCACATAAGTTTTATGCAACAAAGAATCACTATCAAGAACATGGTATTTCTGTAACTAACCTTAAATTGGATCTTCCAAAAATGATGGAAAGAAAGGAGGGGATAGTAAATAAATTAACTTCTGGAATCCAAGGTCTTTTCAAACTTAATAAAGTAAAAAGCATACAAGGCACTGCAAAAGTAGTCTCCGCAAATCAGGTAGAGGTGTCAAATGGAGATAATAAAGAAATTATCGAAGGAAAAAATATCATTATTGCAACAGGATCACGACCTATTGAAATCCCCTCTGCAAAATGGGATCAAAATATTGTTGATAGCACCGGCGCCCTAGAATTTGATTCAGTCCCAAAAAAACTAGGTGTTATTGGAGCTGGCGTAATTGGTTTAGAACTTGGGAGTGTTTGGGCGCGGCTTGGATCAAGGGTTACTGTAATTGAGGCAATGGAAGATTTTTTATTTATGGCAGATAAACAAATTGCCCGAGATGTTTTAAAAGAATTTAGCAAACAAGGATTAGACATTAAACTGGGCTGTAGTCTTACAGATGCTAAATCAACTGCAAAAAAAGTTAACGTAACTTATCAAAGTGCTGAAGGAGAACAAAAAGATTCTTTTGATAAGTTGATTGTTGCAGTGGGAAGACGACCTAATTCTGAAGATATTTTTGGTGCTGAACTGGACATTGAATTAGATGAAAAAGGATTTATCAAGGTAGATGATTTTTGCCAAACTTCAGTTGAAACAATTTGGGCAGTAGGCGATGTCGTAAGGGGACCAATGTTAGCTCACAAGGGATCAGAAGAAGGAATAATGGTTGCTGAGAGAATTGCAGGCAAAAAGGCTGAAATGGAATATGAGCTTGTTCCATCTGTAATTTATACTCATCCTGAAGTTGCATGGGTTGGCAAGAATGAGCAGGAACTAAAAGAAGAAGGCATCGATTACAAATCTGGTTCATTCCCATTTGCGGCAAGTGGAAGAGCGCTCGCCGCTGATGATGCAGTCGGGTTTGTAAAAGTTTTAGCTGATAAAACAAATGATACGATTTTAGGTGTTCATGCTTTTGGCCCTGCTGCAGCTGAGATTGTTCAGCAAGGTGTCATAGCAATGGAATTTGGTTCAAGCGCTGAAGATCTTGGTATGACAATCTTTAGCCATCCTACTGTGTCTGAGGCGCTGCATGAGGCTGCAATGTCTGTTAATAATCAAGCCATACATATAGGAAATAAAAGAAAGTGAATCTTCATGAATATCAAGGCAAGCAGTTGTTTGCAGAGTTTGAGTTGCCAGTTTCTAAGCATGAGGTTGTTTTTAATGCAGAAGAAGCTATTCAGGCATGTAATAATATTGGTGGAACAAAATGGGTTGTTAAAGCACAAGTGCATGCTGGCGGAAGAGGTAAGGCCGGCGGTGTTAAATTAATTGAATCTCCTGAAGAAGCAAGGGATTTTGCTAATCAGTGGCTGGGTAAAAGATTAAAAACTTATCAAACAGATGAAAATGGACAATTAGTTAGTGCAATTTTAATTGAATCTTGCACAGACATTGATAAAGAGCTTTACTTGAGTGCAGTTATAGATCGCTCCAGTCAATCACTTACATTTATTGCATCCAGTGAGGGTGGAGTAAATATTGAGGAGGTTGCTTCAAAAACTCCTGAGAAAATAATATATGAAAATATAGATCCTCTGACTGGTCCACAACCCTTTCAAGCGAGAAGAATATCTTCTGTTTTAGGTTTAGACTCAAATCAAGCAAAACAATTCAGCGGGATGTTTCAAAATTTTGTAAAACTTTTTAATGAGCTTGATTTAAGTCTATTGGAGGTCAATCCCTTAGTTATTAATAGTGAGGGCAAGCTTCACTGTTTGGATGCAAAAATTAATCTTGATTCAAATGCTCTCTATAGACATCCGTCTTTAGTTGAGATGCAAGATCCTACGCAAGAGGATCCAAGAGAGTCAGAGGCAGCAAAATATGATTTAAGTTATGTTTCTTTGGACGGAAATATTGGATGCATGGTCAACGGTGCAGGCTTGGCTATGGGAACCATGGATACAATAAAATATTTTGGTGGAGCGCCAGCTAATTTTCTTGATGTGGGTGGAACTGCAACTCAAGAAAGAGTTTCAAATGCATTTAAAATTATTTTGGCAGATCCTGAAGTAAAAGTTGTGCTTGTAAATATTTTTGGCGGTATTGTCAGGTGTGATTTAATTGCCGAAGGTATAGTTGCAGCCATTAAAGATGTGGGTGTTAATGTTCCAGTTGTAGTAAGGCTTGAAGGCAATAATGCTGAGCTCGGCAGTCAAATACTGGCAGATTCTGGCGTTGAGGTAGAAAGCCTAAATGATCTAAAATCTGCAGCAAAAAAATCAGTTGAGTTAGCAAAATGAGTATTTTAGTAAATGATCAGACAAGGGTATTAGTCCAAGGATTTACTGGCTCTCAGGCTACATTACACTCAGAACAATCCATTGAATATGGGACCAATATAGTTGGTGGGGTAACCCCTGGCAAAGGAGGAACGACCCATTTAAACAAGCCTGTATTCAACAGTGTTGCAGATGCAGTCAAAGCCGAGGAACCAAATGCAGCATTAATTTTTGTACCAGCTCCTTTTTGTAAGGATTCTATTTTAGAGGCAGCCGATTCAAGTATAGAGTTGATCATTTGCATAACTGAAGGTGTGCCAACGCTCGATATGTTGATTGTAAAGAAAAAAATTGATGAGCTTGGGTTGCGATTAATAGGACCCAATTGTCCAGGCATCATTACTCCCGATGAGGCAAAACTTGGAATTATGCCTGGCAGCATCCATAAAAAGGGTAAAGTTGGCATCATTTCAAGGTCTGGAACTTTAACCTATGAGGCTGTGAAACAAACAACTGATCTTGGTTTTGGACAAAGCTCGTGTGTAGGGATCGGTGGTGATCCCATTCCAGGATCTTCCTTTATTGATATGTTGGAATTATTCAATGAAGATGAGGAAACAGAAGCAATAGTCATGGTGGGCGAAATCGGAGGATCTGCTGAAGAGGATGCAGCAGATTATATTAAAGATCATGTTAGCAAACCCGTTATCTCATATATTGCTGGTCAGACAGCTCCTGCTGGAAAAAGGATGGGACATGCTGGTGCCATAATTGCAGGCGGTAAAGGAACAGCTGCAGATAAGATTTCTAAACTCCAAGAAAGTGGTGTCCACATTGCTGAGAGCTTGTTGCACATTGGTGAGACTGTCAAAAAGGTAATTGGTTAAGAAATTTTTCTTAGCCGATTAATCAATAATACTGCTGCAATAGTTAAACCAACTATCATACCTATCCATACGCCTCCAGCTCCCATAGGCTCATTAATTCCATAATAGGTGAGGAAGTACCCAATGGGTAATCCAAAGATCCAATAAGCAACACCTAGGAAGATCATTGGGATAAAAGTATCTTTATATCCTCTCAGGCTTCCAAGTGCTCCCATTTGCATTCCGTCAGGCAATTGAAATATGGCAGCAAATATCAATAGGTTAACTGCAGCAGCAAATACTGCCTTTTCAGTGGTGAAAAGGTTTACTAAGACATCCGTAAACAACAGGATTAATGAAACATTTATTAAGGCACCAATCAAACAAAGCCCTACAGAAAAGAATGAGGCAATTTTTGCTCCGTTTAAATTATTAGCTCCAAGAAGGTTTCCAACCCTTGTCGCAGATGCCAATCCAATAGAGAGAGGCATCATGAAGAAAAAGCTTGCAATAGAGAGAGCTACAGCATGGCTCGCAACCACAACATCACCTAAGGGACCTAGAATAATTGCAGCTCCAGAGAACATACTGAGTTCAACAAAAATTCCTATACCAATTGGAATACCGAGTGCCATCAATTCTTTAAGTGTGGAAAGTTTGGGAAACTTCATTTCATTAAAAATTTTAATTTCTTTGAATGGATTACCTTTTTGAATCACGATCGTCATACAAATCAGCATCACAATAGAAACAAATGAAGTTGCTAGCCCACATCCAACACCACCCAGTTTCGGTAAACCAAAATACCCATTGACCAAAATAATATCTAATGGAATATTGACTAACATCCCAATGAAAGCGACCCAAAAAACCGGTCTCGTTTGGGTGATTCCCTCACTAAAACACCTAAGAGCAGTGAATAATACAATAGCTGTTGCCCCAATCGACAATGCACTTAAATATCCAAAAGTTACCTCAAGGATCTCCTTATCAATTGATGAGAATCTTAGTAATGATCCAGCCAGTGGATAGGCAAGCGTAAGAATTAAGCCAACTCCCATTGCTATCCAAATCACCTCTTTCATTTTTAATGAAATATCTTTTAATCGATTTGCACCAAATAAATGCGCAACGATTGGCGTAATTGCAAACATTAATCCGCTGAGCGCAAAAAAAAGTGGATTTGCTACAGAAGATCCAATGGCTACACCGGATAACTCTACCGCTCCTGCTCGCCCAGCAACAATGGTATCTGTGAGACCCATTGCAGCATAGGAAGCTTGGCTCCCATAAATTGGAATACCTAGTTTAAGGAATTGTTTTAATTCTTTTAGGTAATCTTTCAAATCAGTTTGCTCATAAAAATATGAATTGTATGATACTCATATGTTGGTAATGGGAGAAGTATATTAGACAAGATAATCGACCATATTGGATAAAAAAACTCGATAAAAGAATTAACAGATTTTATGTAAATCATTTTTTATCTCCTCAGTTTAAGAGTTTCGGTAAGGGGTCTGCAGTATTTAAGCCAAGATTTGTAAAAGTTTTTGGTGCAAATGTTTCAATTGGAAATTTTCCTACCATTATTGGTGAGCAGGATGCATTAATTCAGCTTACCTCTTGGGATGTAGGTGAATGGGAGGGCGAAATAGATATTGGGGACTATGCGTTGATATCACCTGGCGTAAGAATACTAGCTGCTAAAAGAGTTTCTATTGGGGATGCTTGCATGTTTGGACATGGGGCCTACATCACCGATTCGGACTGGCATGGAATTTATGATCGTACTGAGGTCGTCGGCTCGCCCAAAGAAGTTGTGCTAGAAAAAAATGTTTGGATTGGAGACAGCGCAATAGTTTGTAAAGGAGTAAGTATTGGTGAAAACAGTATTATTGGTGCAGGCTCGGTAGTAACAAAAGATGTACCAAAGAACTCAGTTTATGCAGGCAACCCAGCTAAGTTAGTAAAAGAATTAGATAAGGGTGAATTCGTCAGTAGAGAATCTTTCTTTTCAGATCCAAAAAAACTTGCAGAAGACTTTGACATGCTTGATAGATATACGTTGGCAAAAAATTCTACATTTAGCTGGATCAAAAGCTTAATATTCAGAGATAAATCAAATTAATGCGTGTTCTCATAGATAATGAATTTTTTAAATATTCAAATTTAATCGAAGGAATTCTCCCCAAAAAGTCTTTTCAAAAATTTTTTTTTGTTGGTAGTGAGATTACAAAAAGTGAAATAAAATCAGCCGACGCAATTCTTTGCAGATCAGTAACAAAACTTAATCAAGAACTTCTGAAAGATTCTCGGATTTCTGTAATTGCTTCTGCAACTTCTGGAAGAGATCATATTTCTGACGATCTAATAAACTCAAAAAATTACCAAACATTTTTTTCATCTGGTGCAAATGCATGGTCAGTTGTTCATTATGTTATGGCCGTCATCGAGACCTTAATTGCTGAGGAATTGTTTAGTACTCAAAAGTCTGTTGGGATTATTGGTTATGGGAATATAGGTAAAAGACTTGGTAAAACTTTGAGTGCCTTTAATATTTCTTGGCATGCCAATGACCCATTTTTAGAGGATAAGAATTTAGTTGATCTTGAGACAATCTTCAATTGTGATTTGATTACAATTCACACACCTTTTACCAGCGAAGGCGAGCATCCAACCTATCAACTAATAAATAAAAACAATATTCAATCATTTACAAATAAAATTATTATCAATACATCTAGAGGCGGGATTGTTGATGAGAAAACTCTTCTACAAAGTGAATCTATTCTTTATATTTCTGATGTTTGGGAAAATGAACCAAAGGTCAATCAATTAGTGCTGAAGCATGCATATATCTCAACCCCACACATTGCTGGTCACAGCCTTGATGGCAAGAAAAGCTCATTAATTGAAGCTTGTAAGTTTATAAGGACAGCAAAATTACTGGATAAGATTGAACACTCTTATGCTGCAATAGAAGCTTCAAAAATAATTACATTTGATACATTCCTAAATAATCTCCATGCATATGATTTTCCTTTAGGTATGTTTACGAGTGAATTTCCTATTAATGAAATATCTAATGAATTCAAACAGGCATGTGGAAAAAATTTTTTAAGCTTAAGATCGAGTCATCCGCAAAGAAGGGATTTTATAAATTTTAACTTTAATGATTTCTTAAACAGAGATGAAAACGTAGACAAATTTTTAAGTAATTTAACTAGATTGAGTGGATGAAAGGGTTAAGGACAAAGCAGTAAAATATCGATAACCCTTTCTGGGGTTTTATAAATTTATCGTAACATATTTTACTCAAAGGTAAAATAATTAGGAGGAACAGCTAGTACGAATATTAGCCTCATTTTCACCAGGAACTTCATCAAAGACTTTTGTTTTTGAGTTTTCTTCGAAAGGGTTCTTAAATGCATCACAGAAACTATGCAACGCTTCATGGTCTCCTTTCTCTACGGCACCAATTACTTTCTGAATTTGAAAGTTTTTTGGAGTTATATGTGGATTAATTGATTTCATCATATCTAATCTATCTTTTAAATCTGATTTTTCGAATTCATGCCTCTTAAGAAATCTTTTTTTCCATTTTTTTAGGCTGCCTGCACCTTTAATTAC
Source organism: uncultured SAR86 cluster bacterium (assembly GCA_902623535.1). Taxonomy (GTDB): domain Bacteria; phylum Pseudomonadota; class Gammaproteobacteria; order Magnimaribacterales; family D2472; genus MED-G82. The sequence goes on from CACNUA010000001.1 coordinate 160,438, forward strand.
ATCCTCGTCTTGAATAATATTTACAAGAGATCGGAAACTTTGTGTGTAATCCAGGTTTTCTTTGTTAATGAGGGTTAAATAATCTTGAATCAATTCGTCATCTCCAGGTTGATGCTCAGTTAAACCTAACTTATTTAAATAAATTTTTCTTAGGTTTGATGAGAATTCTAGCTCATAAGTATTGAGTATTTCCTCAATTTTAGCTTCTGGGATTAAGGTTTTGAGTGCTTCGCCTAGTGCAGAACAGTTCCATAAGCCAATATAAGGTTGATTCGAATATCTATACCTCCCTTCATAATCAGATGTGTTGCAAATAAATTCTGGATTTAACGATTCCATAAAAGCATAGGGACCGTAATCAAAGGTTTCACCAAGAATGCTAAAGTTATCTGTGTTCATAACACCATGACAAAAGCCAACTCCCTGCCATTTTGAGATCATTTGAGCTGTTTTTTTAACAATTGTTTGAAAAAAATTAACGTAAGGTTCCTCGGCACTTTCATCAAACAAGGAATAGTTTTCAATAGCGTAATCTGCAAGTTTTTTAACTTGCTTACTTTTATTTCTGTAATGAAAGAATTCAAAATGTCCAAACCTAATGTGTGATTGGCTAGATCGAAGTAACACAGCACTTGTTTCATAAGAATCTCTTAATACTTTTTCTTCGCTTATAAATAATGCCACTGCTCTGGTTGAAGGAATATTTAGATTATTCATGACTTCAGATGCAATGTATTCTCTTATGGAGGAGCGAAGAACAGCTCTTCCATCACCAAATCTGGAATAAGGGGTTTTTCCAGCACCTTTTAGGTGTAGATCATAATCATGGTCGGTTTGCCCTAAAAATATTCCTCTACCATCTCCTAGTTGATTAACAAACTGACCAAATTGATGTCCAGCATAAACCATTGCAAAAGTATCAAAGTCATTTGCATTAGGATTAAGGCAATAAGATTTTATTTTTTTTAAGTCTTTTTCAGTGAGGCCTATTTGTTCCCTTAATTCACGATTATCAATAATTAATTTAAGATCAGCTGGAGGGTTAGCAGCTAGAGCAGAATAAAATTCTGCACCCATATCCAAAAAGGAATGCTGTTTAATCAATTTATGCTTTTACGATTTTAATTAGGTCATGCATGCGTTCATCTTGTGAGTGATCAGTTCCAAGGTGCTCAATTTCATTCCACATAGCTGCAGAACAGATTGGTGAAAGCTCGTTTCTCAGATTGTTAGCTACTTCTTTGCCTGAACCGCAAAAACCTAAGGTTTCAACCATTTCATCATTGACGAGGTCAAACATTTTTTGCCATTCTCCAGCTATAGATAATTCATGCAGCTTAGTATTAACATCCCCCCAACCATGAAAATCTAATGCTGGCTTATAAGTTCTAGTTGATGCATAAAAGCTTATTCTTGCAGCTATATCTCTTTTTGCTTTTGCTAATTCCTCTTCCGTTTCTCCAGTAGCAATAAATCCACCCCATAGTAATTCACATTCTTTAGGATCACGATTTGCTTTAGCAGCCCCTTCGTTCACAGCAGGCAGGATAATTTCTTTAATGTATGGAAGGGAGCACATCGGATGAAGAAGCAATCCATCAGCAACCTCCCCAGCAATTCTTGCCATGCCAGGACCTAAACCAGAAACATAAATCGGGGGTAGATCGGCATCCATTGGGGGAGGGGTAAACATAGGTGTCATTAGAGTATGCGTATAATGCTCACCCTTAAAATCAAGTTTCTCTCCATTTTTCCAGCAATTCCAAATAGCTTTGACTGCTTGAACATATTCCCTCATTCTTGGTGCAGGTGGTGACCACGGAACACTGAATCGCCTTTCATTGTGACCCTTAACTTGCGTACCTAATCCTAGTTGAAACCTCCCATTAGAAAATGACTGCAGATCCCATCCCATGTTAGCAACAGTCATTGGACTTCTCGGGAAGGCTATTGCTAAACCAGTACGGACGATTAGCTTTGTGTGTTCTAAACCAACCAATACCGGTAAAAAAGGTTCATTATTTAATTCACCTGATACCAAAGCATCATAACCAATAGATTCAGCATGCTTAACTATATCTACCGTATTTTTTGATAGTCCAGGTATGTAAGTCTCAATTCTCATATTTATTTAATTTCTAATTTTGAATTTGCAAATTCTTGAGCCCATTGATAGTTTGGTTTTCCTGATGGAGCCCTTTCAATTAGTTCAGAAAAAACAATTTCTTTTGGCATTTTGTAGCTTGCTATATATTTAGATGCAACATCTTTTATATCATCCAGTGATAGTTCATCATTCTCTCTTCTTTGAATCACAGCAACAACTTTTTGACCCCACCTATCATCTTTAACACCTACAACTAAGCAATCAAATATATTTGGATGAGCCTTGAGTGCCATTTCAACTTCTTCTGGAAATATCTTTTCACCACCTGAGTTAATTGAGACACTTCCTCTTCCTAGCAATGTCATTTGACCATCTTCCTCATATTTAGCCATATCTCCAGGAATTGAATACCTTACACCTCCTACTTCAATAAAGGTTTTTTTTGATTTCTCCTCATCCTTGTAATAAGCAACGGGAACATGACCTTTTCTTGCCAAATATCCTATGGTTTCTGTATCACTAGATGGAATAACTTCTTTAGTATCTAAATTTAAGATCTCACTGAAATTAGGTTTTGTGAATTTTGGACCTCCACCTGAGTCTTTTAATTTTCCATCTTTAGTATGAATATTAACTCCTGTTGCACCAGTTTCAGATGAACCAACAGCATCGATCAGGAATAAATTAGGCAGATATTCCAAGATGGTATCTTTAATAGATGCACTAAATACCGAAGCCGTACTTGATAAAACAAACAATGAAGATAAATCCAATCCTTTTTCAATTGCCTTTGGAAGTGCATCGCATAAAGGTCGACCCATTGCGTCACCCATAATGGTAAGGTTCATGACTTTTTCTTTAGCAACAACCTCCCAAACGTAGTTTGCATCAAAAGAGACTTGATCGTTGATGATTAATTTCCAACCTGAAAAAAAAGAGTTAAATGACTGCCACTGAGCTCCACCATGCATGAAGGGGGCTAATGCAAGGGCAATGGTTTGATCTTGCAAGCATTTATCTGCAAAGGCTTCAGGAGTTGGATATTTCTCACCAGTCACTGCATCAATGCCGCCACCAAGGGTCATGAGCACATCTTCCATGCGCCATACAACACCTTTTGGCATTCCTGTTGTTCCTCCGGTATAGAGAATATATTTATCATCTCCAGATCTATCAACATCTAATCTAGATTCATCCTCATTGGCAATAAGGTCTTCAAAATTATAACTTTTATCAATTACATCATCTTCACCTGAATTATCCTCAATGCATATAAAATTCTTTAATAACGGTAAATGACTTTTGATATTTTCAAGCTTGTTACTGAATTGTTTGTGATAAAAGATAGCTTCCATATCCGCATTATCAATCAGGTACTTAAGCTCTTCTTCCACATATCTATAATTTATGTTAATTGGTATTGCGCAAAGCTTATAAGCGCCAAGCATTATTTCTAGCCACTCGACACAATTAAAGGCATATATCCCAATATGACTACCTTTTTTTATACCTAGTTTTTTTAAAGCATTTGCTGCTTTGTTACTGCGCGCATCTAATTCTTTATAGGTTAAACGAATTGATCCATGGACAATTGCCTCTCTATCAGGAACTCTATCTACAACTCCCTCAAAGATATCAGCGGCATTGAATTCCATTAGACTTGCTTTGAATGTCCTTCCCAGTATGGGTCTCTAAGTTTACGTTTAAATAATTTGCCATTCTCATCTCTTGGTAATTTTTCAATAATATCTAGAGATCTTGGTAATTTCATTTTAGCAAGATTTTCTGAAGCAAATTCCATTAACTCTTTGGTAATCGTTTCTGTATTAAGAGAGTCATCATTAAGTTCAATCACAGCCTTAACTTCTTCACCCCATTCCTCATTTGGAATTCCAAAAACTGCAACATCTGAAACTTTTGGATGCATTAGAAATACGCTTTCAATTTCAGCAGGATAAATATTAGCACCGCCCGAAATAATCATATCTATCTTTCTGTCACATAAAAAAAGATATCCCTTTTCATTAAGATACCCAATATCACCAACAGTGAAATAAACTGAGCCATCAAGATCCAGTCTTTCTTTTTGAGTTTTTGCTTTATCACCTTTATATTCAAACTTAGTGGCATCCCCTAGTCTCATATAAACAGTGCCTTGCTCATTTACCGACGCTTCCTCTTGATTATCAAGAATAATTTTTATATCGGCTCCTGGCCATGCTTTACCAACAGTCCCTGGAAAATTTGACCAATCATTTGCTCCAACCACAGTTCCACCACCTTCAGTAGCAGCATAGTACTCCCATATTGAATTTCCCCACCAAGCTATCATTTCCTGTTTAGTATGAATTGGGCATGGTGCAGCTGCGTGAATCATCGCACGGGTTGACGAGCAGTCGTATTTATCTTTAACTTCCCCAGGTAATTGAAGAAGTCTATGAAATTGAGTAGGGACCATATGTGAGGTTGTCACTTTGTATTTATCAATCAGATACAACATTCTTTCAGCATCAAATTTTTCCATCACCACAAGACTATGTCCGTAATGCAATGCAGCAGTTGAATGAATAATGACAGCAGTATGATAAAGAGGTGAACCAACTATATGAACGTTTTCTTCTTCAGGTTGAATCTCAAAAAAACTTAGAATCATTGCAAACATGCTTAAAACATCATCTGGATCACCTTCCACCAAACTTCTTTTGACTCCCTTTGGCTTGCCGGTTGTTCCTGAGGTATAGTTCATAACTTGACCTGCAGTTCTTTCCTCGGGATTAGCATCGGATTCACCTTCAATAAACTTATTTAAATGAATAAAACCCTCCAGGTCATCAATAGTAATGCATCCTTTTGAATCAAAATTTATTGAGGATACAGCCTTTAAGCATGCATCTCTCATATCTGGATGAGATCCTGAGGCAATGAAAGCTTTTGCTTCAGAATCTTCGAGAATGTAGGCAATTTCCGGACCCGCAAGATGCCAATTAATAGGGACCATGTAAAAGCCTACCTGTAAGCAGGCCATATAAGCAATGTAATACTCAATTGAATTTGGTAAGACTATTGCAACGGTATCTCCCTTGTTGAGGCCTAATTTGCGTAAAGCATGGGATAATTGATTCGCTTTTTTTAATAAATCTCCGCGTGAGATAGCTTCCTCATTTGGCCCAATAATGGCTACCTCTGAGGGATCCTTTTTTGCAAATCTGTAAAAACCAAGTTCAGACATTATATTTCTCCAATGTTTTGGGGTTTTATGATTTAATCACCACAATTAATTAATATTTAAGCTTAAAGTAATGGATTTTTTTATCAACAATCAAGAACTACTTTGGTTTCTTGTAGTTATCTACGATTTAACCCTCGTAATTTTATTGTATCGATTTTTTGGAAAGTATGGTCTTTACGCAGCAGTAATTCTAGGAATCATCCTTGGCAATCTTCAAGGAGGAAAGATTTCTGAGTTACAAATTTTTGGAACCTCAATTAATGTAAGCATGGGTGCAATTTTGTACTCAGGCATCTATTTTGCTACTGATCTACTAAACGAAAAGTTTGGAAAAAATGAAGCTAATCGAGCTGTTTATTTAGGATTTTTTGCAAATATTGCTGTGATGATAACCCTTTGGCTAAGTATTAATTTTCTTCCCTCCTCATTATCCGGTTCAGCCTTAGAGGTACACACTGCTATATCAACGTTGGCACAATACTCACCAATTTTTATTATTGGCTCATTAATGGCTTATTTAGCCAGCCAAACATTTGATGTTTGGTTCTTTAATTACCTAAAAGAAAAAACAGATGGGAAAAAGCTCTGGCTTCGAAATAATCTTTCGACCATGACATCTCAATTAATAGATACACTTATCTACCAATTTACATGGGTTATTGCAACAGACTTAACATTTGCAGAGGCATTTGGGCTTGCAGTGGTAAAATACATATTTAAATTTATTATAGCTATAGTTGATACCGTATTTATTTACATTGTTAGAGGTTGGAAGGTACCAGAGTAGGCATTAGGATTAGTTGTGAACGACAAAATTAATAAATCAGATCAAGAATGGAAAGATGCTCTTTCTGATGAGTCTTATGAAGTAACACGTAAAGCAGGGACAGAGCGTCCTTTCACAGGAAAATACTGGGATCATTTTGATGATGGGACTTATAAATGTATTTGTTGTGGTGAGCCTCTTTTTAAATCTGAAACAAAATATGATGCTGGCTGTGGCTGGCCAAGCTTTTATGAAGCTCAAGATAAGGATTCGATTGATGAGCTTCCTGACTATTCATTATCTAGAGAACGAACAGAAATTCGATGCAGTAAATGTGATGCCCACTTAGGCCATGTTTTTGATGATGGCCCTAATCCAACTGGTTTGAGGTATTGTGTTAACTCTGCAGCAATTGATTTTGAAAAAAAATAAACTGTTAATAATAGGTATTTAGTTGAGCTCTCTGTTTTCAACAATCAAAGTAGGAGGCTGGACATTCGCTTCAAGGATTTTGGGATTGTTGCGAGATATGGCAACCACTAACCTGTTAGGTGCTTCAGTATTTCACGATGTTTTCGTTGTTGTACTCAAAATACCCAATGTCTTTCGAAGATTTTTTGCTGAGGGCGCATTCAGTCAGGCTTTTATACCGATTTATAAATCGTTAATCTCAAAAAATAAAGAAACTGAAGCCAGTGCATTTTTAAATTCTTTATTGGGTTTAATGATCACTGTATTGTTTTTCTTTACCGTTGCTGCATTAATCTTTGCACCAGTCTTTATTTTCTTTTTTGCACCTGGATTTTATTTTGATTCTGAGACTAAATCTCTTGCAGTGGAGATGCTTAGAATTATGTTTCCTTATCTTGCTTTGATCTCATTGGTCTCATTTGCAGCTGGCATTCAAAATTCACATAACTCTTTTTCTATTCCCGCTGCAACGCCTCTGATCTTCAACTTTACTTTAATAATCTTTGCAGTATTTGCTTCAAGGTTCTTTGAGATTCCTGTATTTGCACTCGCGTGGGGAGTTTTATTGGCTGGTTTTTTACAGCTACTTTTGCAAATGGTTCCCCTGGCTCGCATTGGTATTATCCCCAAGATAGCATTTGATTTTAAAAATCAACACATAAGAAGGTTTGGTTTGCTTATATTGCCAGCAATTCTTGCTGGAGGTGTTGCACAGATCAACCTCTTAATCGATACGATTTTTGCTTCACTTCTGTCACCTGGTAGCCCAACTTGGCTGTATGTTTCGGATCGGTTAATTCAATTTCCTTTGGGTGTTTTTGCAATTGCAATTGGCACCGTCCTTCTTCCAAACTTAACTCAACATTTTGCTAATGAAAATCTTTTAGAATTTAAGAGTACGTTAATGAAGGGCATCAAATTAGTGATATTTATTGGTATACCCTCATCATTGGGATTAGCTATTTTTGGATATCAAATCTTAGAGATGCTTTTCCAAAGAGGTGCCTTTACCGCTAATGATGTAATGATGGCAAATTTAGGATTACAAATGTTCACAATTGGGTTGCCATTTTTTATGCTGATGAAAGTATTGGTTCCATGCTTTTTTGCTCAGCAAAATACCAAAACACCACTTTATGTCGCTATCTTGAGCTTATTAATAAATATAATCTTAAATTACCTATTTGCATTTTATTTAGGCTTTGGTCATTACGGTTTAGCTCTCGGGTCCTCATTAGCAGCTGTTGTGAGTGTAATGATTCTCTTAATGATCTTAAGTTTTGAAAAATTGATATTCATATCATTAGATTTTATTAAATTTATCTTCAAAATTTCTTTTGCAACATCGCTAATGGTTTTATATTTGCTGGCAGTTACTGATCTAGTTAATTTCTCTATCTTTAATGGAATGTTTTATGTCATAAGTATCCTTTTAGTTATTTTTGTCGCGGCTTTAATTTTTTTACTCGCTTCATATGTTTTAGGTATTCGACCTAAGGATTTGTATCAATAAATGTATTTAATTAGAGGATTACAAAACATTGAGTTGTTTAAAGCGCGCTTTGGTGATCTGAAGCTAAGTGCAACCATTGGTAATTTCGATGGTTTACATATTGGCCATCAACATATCTTAGACTCCGTTAAAGATCATGCTGCAGGCGAAGATTTTGCCTCCATGGTTTTTTTTACAGAGCCACATGCAAGTGAATATTTTGCGGAATTTTATGACGCAAAAAAAAGTCCACCCCGTATTTGTCCATGGCGAGAAAAAGTTACTTTGTTAAAAGATTATGGCATTGATTTTGCTTTTTTCTTAAAGTTTAATCCTGCACTAAATCGCATGTCACCAGAAGAATTTATCAATCAAGTTTTAGAGCAATTAAATCTCAAGTATTTAAGGGTGGGGGATGATTTTAGGTTTGGGAAGGATCGAGCTGGAGGTTTCAACATGCTAACCGGTTGGGGGGAAAGTTCTAATGTTGAAGTTGTATCTACTAAAACGATTCTTTTTAAAGATAGAAGAGTAAGCTCAACATGGATTAGAGAGGCACTCCAAAAAGATGATTTTAAGTTGGCAAGCCAATTACTAGGAAGGCCATACTATTTTTCTGGAAAAGTAGTAAGAGGTCAGCAATTAGGCAGAACCATTGGCATACCAACGGCTAACCTTTGGATGCCTAAGCAACGTTTACCAGTGAGCGGCGTATATGCAGTTTCTTGTTCAATAGAAGGCAGCTCTCTAGACGGCATTGCAAATATGGGGATCCGGCCTACAGTCGGCGGTAGCTCTCCAGTATTAGAAGTGCACCTATTTAATTTTAATAAAAATATCTATGGCAAAAGAATTAAAGTTGAATTTAAAAATAAGATCCGTGAAGAGCAGAAGTTTGATAATATAGATGCCTTAAAAGATCAAATTCACAAAGATATAAACGTCGCAAAAAAACTACTGAATAATTAATTCTATGGACTATAGAGATACCATAAATCTTCCTTTTACAGAGCTTGCTATGAAAGCAGGGCTTGCTAAAAAAGAACCAGAAATTCTTAAATTCTGGAATGAAATAAATCTTTATGATGAGATTCGAAAACTTAGAAGCGGTAAAGAGCAATTCATTTTGCATGACGGGCCTCCCTATGCAAATGGAGATATTCATCTTGGTCATGCAGTCAATAAAGTCTTAAAAGACATCACCATTAAGTATCACTCATTGATAGGGAAAGATGCTCCTTACATTCCAGGATGGGATTGCCACGGTTTACCTATTGAGTTGAACATCGAAAAGAAGCATGGAAAAAAGAGTGAAATAGTTCAAGACAAAAATAAATTCATTAATGCGTGTAGAGATTATGCTGATACACAAGTTGAAAATCAGATGGAGGATTTTCAACGCTTAGGAGTTTTGGGTGATTGGAAGAATTCGTATAAGTCAATGGATCCAGCTTATGAGGCAGATATTGTCAGAGCACTGGGTCGAATTGTTGCAAACGGTCATCTGCAAAGAGGGGAAAAACCAGTTCATTGGTGCTATGACTGCGGTTCTGCATTGGCTGAGGCAGAAGTCGAGTATCAAGATAAAATTTCTAAATCCATCTATGTAAACTTTCCTGTAAAGTCAGAATCATTGAAGTCACTAGGCGCCTACTTTGGTGAGACCATTCAAGAATGCGCCTTTATTATTTGGACCACTACACCATGGACAATTCCAGCTAATGTGGCAGTTTCTATTGGTCCAGAAATTGAATATTCTCTTTGTGAGAGTGCTGAGAGATTTTTTGTTATTGCATCTGATCTTGTGAAAACATGTGAGGAGACATGGGGTTCAGAAATCAAAGAAATTTCGAGAGTTAAAGGTAGCGAGCTAACAGATATTGTCTTAGAGCATCCTTACCTTAAGAGAGATTCGATCTTGATTCATGGTGACCATGTGACCATTGAAACGGGTACTGGTTGTGTCCATACTGCTCCAGCTCATGGAATCGACGATTATTTTGTATGTAAAAAATATAATTTAGACACCATTCACTCGCTTAATGCAAAAGCTTTTTTTAAAGATGAATTTTCTTCCATTGCTGGGTTGCCAGCCGTTAAAGCTGATGAGTTAGTTATTCAAGATATTGATGCAGCTAAAAATTTAATTCATACCGATGATTTCCATCACTCATATCCTCATTGTTGGCGTCACAAGAGCCCATTAATTTTTACCTCTACGCCCCAGTGGTTTATATCCATGGATCAGTCAGGACTGTTAGGAGGAGCTAAGGCTGCAGTTGATCAAGTTGACTGGCATCCTGAATGGGGAAAACAAAGAATTTTATCCATGCTTGAAGACCGTCCTGATTGGTGCATCTCAAGACAAAGGAGATGGGGTGTTCCGATTCCATTAATTGTTCATAAGGAGACAGGAGACATTCATCCAAAACAGAATACATTGTTTGCGGAAATCGCAGACTACATTGAAGCTAATGGGGTTGAGGGTTGGGACAAACTTGATTTAGATTCCCTCATTGATGACCCTGAGAGTTACGTCAAAACATATGACATATTGGATGTATGGTTTGATTCAGGCATCACGCATTTTGGTGTGCTAGATAAGCACTATGGCGCAGATCTAGTTGCAGACCTCTACTTGGAGGGCTCGGACCAGCATCGAGGCTGGTTCCAATCTTCCTTACTTACAGGCATTGCCATTAATGGAACACCTCCTTATAAATCTGTTTTAACCCATGGGTTTGTGGTTGATGAGCAGGGCAGAAAACAATCTAAGTCTTTAGGTAATGTAATCTCACCCCAAAAAATTTGGGATTCCCTTGGAGCAGATATTCTCAGACTCTGGATTGCAAATACAGATTTTAGAAGCGAAATGGTTGCCTCTGATGAAATCTTTAAAAGAGTTTCTGATCAGTACAGAAGAATTAGAAATACTTTGAGATTCTTACTGGCCAACGTTAATGACTTTGAAGTTGAGAACCAGATCCCAAATAATAATTTGTTAGAACTTGATAAATGGATTCTCAATCAAGTCAGTGGTTTGCAAGAATCGGTAAAAGATTCTTATAAAAAATTTGAATATCACCTAGTGACTCAAAAGATTCATAATTTTTGTGTCAATGAGCTTGGAGGGATTTACTTAGACATTATAAAAGACAGACAGTACACCAATGGTCAAGATTCAATAGCTAGAAGATCTGCTCAAACTGCAATACATCAGGTAATGAATGCTATTGTGAGGCTGATCAGCCCAATTTTGTCATTTACAGCCGAAGAGATTTGGCAAACACATCCCTATTTTAACTCTATATCAAAATCTGTATTTCTTGCCGATGAATACTCAATTGATTTACCTGAAGCTTCTTTTAGCGACTCTGATTGGCAGAGAATATTTGAAGTTAAAGATATGGTAAATCAAGCTATTGAAGAGGAGAGGAACAAAGGTAATATCAAGGGCTCGCTGGATACTATTTTAGGGTTAGAGCTAGAGGGAAGTGACTTTGATTTGCTAGGTCGTTTTGAAGATGAGCTTCATTTCTTATTTATTACTTCAGAGTGCAATCTTGAAAAAGGAAAAAAATTTAAAGCTAATGTTTCTACCTCTGCGAATGAAAAATGTGTAAGGTGTTGGCATCGATGTTCTTCTGTTGGAAAGAACGAAAAGCATCCTGAAATTTGTTCAAGATGTGAGCTCAACATAGAAGGCGGAGGCGAGGTAAGAAAATTTGTCTAACGTAAAGTTTTATCTAACAGCCACTTTACTTATTTTTATAGATCTTTTTAGTAAAGGCTACATCGAAGACTTTTTTCGACAAGGCGAAGTTATAAATATTTTTCCTTTTCTTAGCATTACCCTGGCTTTTAATTCAGGCATTGCTTTTAGTCTTTTTGATTTTAATAATTTTTTTACTGATTATGTTTTACTTTTTGTAGGGCTGATCATTCTTATTTTTTTGGTAAGACTTTTTTATCAAGAACATCATGTACCCTCAAAAGTTGGTTTGATTCTTATTATTTCAGGAGCATTAGGCAATATAGTTGATCGGGCAATGGATGGTGTAGTTACTGATTTTTTACTGTTTTTTGTTGGCAGTACACCATTTTTTATATTTAATTTAGCAGATGCATATATTTCATGTGGAGCGGTTTTATATTTTGGAATAGAATTGTTTAAGTACACAAGCAATCAGGCTCATCATGACTAGAAAACTATTACTTGCTAATCCTAGAGGTTTTTGTGCTGGCGTTGATAGGGCCATAGATATTGTTGAGAAAGCCTTAGAAAAATTTGGTTCTCCGATTTATGTAAGACATGAAGTTGTTCACAACAAAATTGTCGTTGAGGACCTAAAATCTAAAGGTGTCATTTTTGTTGATGAACTTAATGAAGTTCCTGACGGAGAGAAGGTTATCTTTAGTGCCCATGGTGTTGCTAAATCAGTGGAAGATGAAGCCGAGAAGCGTAATCTTAATTATTTTGATGCAACATGCCCTTTGGTAACCAAAGTTCACAATGAAGTAATCAGGCATAATCGTGCTAACAGAGAAGTTGTATTAATAGGTCACGCAGGACATCCTGAAGTTGAAGGAACGATTGGGCGTCATGACCATAATTCGTCTAGTAATATTTATTTAGTTGAAGATGTTAATGATGTTGAAGGACTAGAAATATCTGATGAAAAGAATATAGCATATGTGACTCAAACCACCCTTAGCCTTGATGATACTAAGGATATAGTTGATGATTTAAATGCTAAGTTTCCATCCTTGCATCAACCTAGAAGCAGTGATATTTGTTATGCAACTCAGAATAGGCAGGATGCAGTAAAACAACTATCTCTAGAGGTTGATATTGTAATTGTTGTTGGTTCAGTAAATAGCTCTAACTCAAATAGATTAAAAGAGTTAGCTGAGAAATGTGGTGTAGAGGCAGTATTAATTGATAGTGTTGCTGATATAAATTTAACTGAATTAGAGGACAAAACATCAATTGGAATTACTGCTGGCGCCTCTGCACCTGAGAGTACCGTAAGAGAACTAGTTAATGAGCTTGAGAATTACTTCGAAATAAAAGCTTCTGAGTTGGGCAGAAATACAGAAAGCATATACTTTAAGTTACCACCTGAATTAAGATAGTTCATACCAATGAACATTTCTAATCATATTATTGATGATGCTCGTTTTATAGCTTCACCAAACTATGATTCTAGACCTAAAAAAACACCTATCAACCTAATAATTCTCCATGCAATTAGCATGCCTGCTGGAGAATACGTCACTGAAAATATTGTGAAACTGTTTAATAATGAACTCAATCCAAATGGTCATCCAGACTTTAAGGCAGTCTCAGGTTTAAAAGTGTCGTCCCACCTTTTAATTACAAGATCTGGAAGCGTGCTTCAATTTGTCCCTTTTAACAAAAGAGCTTGGCATGCTGGTATTTCAGTCTTTGAAGAGCAAGAAAATTGTAATGATTTCTCGATTGGAATTGAATTAGAGGGTTGCGATGATGATATTTTTGAAGAAATTCAATACGAAGTATTGAATTCAATCCTTGATCTATTAAAAAAAGAGTACTCGATCCCCAGGAAAAATATTGTTGGCCATCAGCATGTTGCACCGGATAGAAAAACAGATCCTGGCCCAAATTTTGATTGGAGTAAAATAAATTCAGGCTATTTAGATCAATGAAGAATATATTTGTTTTATGTGCGTTAGGATTTTCTTGCGGTCTACCCTACATGCTCGTTTTCTCAACGTTATCTGCATGGTTGCGAGATGCTGGAGCTGCTTTAACGGTAATTGGCTTTATCAGCTGGGCAGCTCTCACTTATTCATTGAAATTTTTGTGGTCCCCATTTGTGGATCGAATAAAAATGCCTCTTAATCAAGCTTTTGGCCAAAGAAGATCCTGGATTCTCATGATGCAATTTCTCATCTTGATTTTAATCGTGATGATGAGTCAATTTAATCCAATTACAAGTCTTAATCTCATAGTAATAACTGCTGTGTTCATAGCATTCTTTGGATCATTGCAGGATATAGCAGTGGATGCTTATAGGATTGAATTAGTCAGTTTGGATGAGCAAGGTAATCTGGCAGCGAGTTATCAGTTTGGTTACCGATTATCAATATTGGTTGCAACCTCGCTTGCGCTAATCTTTGCAGATTTTTTTTCTTGGCAAACAGTTTATTTAATGTTGTCATTTTTTATGTTGATTGGTGTTTTAGGAGCACTTTTTGGAGATGCGCCTGAAACATTAAATGTTGATTATGGCTACGTTGAGAATCTACTCTCATCTTTTAAAGAATTTTTCAAAAGGATTGGTTTAATTTCTGCTTCTGTTCTACTGTTCATAATTGCTACATATCGACTCACGGACATTATTATGGGTCCCATGGCTATGCCTTTCTACATAGATATGGGCTACAGCAAAACTGAAATCGGAGCCATTGTTAAGACGGTTGCCCTTGGAGCATCGATTTTAGGATTTTTTGTAGGTGGACAATTTATTAAGCGCTTTAGTTTAAGAACTTGTTTATTATATGGTGGAGTGCTCGTGCTGATAACAAATTTATTTTTCAGCCTTAGCGCACTCTCTGAATCTAATCTTACCCAACTATCTATTATTGTTGGCATGGATAGCCTAGCGGCAGGTTTTGTAGGCACGGTTAATATCACCTTTCTAACAAGCTTGGTTTCTAAAAAATTTACTGCAACTCAGTATGCTTTGCTCACATCATTTATGATGCTACCCGGAAAGCTATTTAGCGGTTTCTCAGGTTACATAGCTGATTCATTAATAATGTTGACGTCTTCTCAGATGGGTTGGGCTATGTTTTTTGTAATTACTTCTGCATTTACATTACCGTCGTTAATTACAATCGTGATTAGAAAAGATTTATTTAAGCAAATAAGTTGAAAGCTCAATTTTATATTTTATTTTTTATTTCAGCCTATTTAGCTTTTGCAAACCTTGGAAATTCATTTGAATCAGCTGCTGTAAATGATATTTTACTGCATATTCTAGGTTTTATTTTCTTGGCGATTTCCGCTTATATCAGTCAAAATTTCGCTCACCAAAGGCACATATTTGTTTTCTTGGTTGGCTATGCACTTACAATTGAAATTATTCAATTTTTTTTACCTTATAGAAATTATTCAAATTTAGACCTAATTGCCGATTTGATTGGTATAATCATCGGCCTAATTTTGGTTAAAATTATGAATTTTTTACTGTAAAACTATTGAATTCATTTTTTTAATCCATAGATATCAATTAATTGCCTAAATGGCATTAATTCATTAATTAGTGGGAGACTAAATATGAAACTTAGACCTTTACACGACAAAGTGTTAGTTAAGAGAACTGAAGAGGAAGAAACTACAGCTGGTGGTATTGTATTGCCAGGTTCAGCTGCAGAAAAACCCTCTCAGGGAGAAGTTATTGCTGTCGGTCCAGGCAAGAGACAGGATAGTGGGGAATTAATTGCTCCAGATGTAAAAGCTGGAGATTTAGTAATCTTTGGACAATATGGCGGTAATGAAGTAAAAATCGATGGAGAAGAGTATCTAATTCTTAGTGAAGGGGATATCTTCGGAGTCATCAGTTAAGTTTTATAGTTAAGGAGAAAAAATATGTCAGCAAAAGATGTTAAATTCGGTGATTCCGCAAGAAGTAGAATGCTTCAAGGTGTAAACACCCTAGCGGATGCGGTTAAGGTAACCCTTGGACCCAAGGGAAGAAACGTTGTCTTAGATAAATCATTTGGGGCACCAACGGTCACCAAAGACGGAGTATCAGTCGCAAAGGAAATTGAGCTCGAGGATAAATTCGAGAACATGGGCGCACAAATGGTAAAACAAGTTGCTTCTCAAACTTCCGATGAAGCAGGTGACGGTACCACAACAGCTACTGTGTTAGCTCAAGCAATTGTTAACGAGGGTCATAAGGCTGTAGCTGCAGGCATGAATCCAATGGATCTAAAGAGAGGTATTGATAAGGCAGTAGCAGCAGCAGTGGATTTTGTTCAAAAATTAAGCGTTCCGTGCGCAGATGATAATGCTATCGCGCAAGTTGGAACTATTTCTGCTAACGGAGATGAAAACGTAGGCGGAATAATTGCTGAAGCAATGGAAAAGGTCGGTAAAGAAGGTGTTATTACTGTTGAAGAAGGTCAAGGAATTAACAACGAACTTGATGTTGTAGAAGGTATGCAATTTGATAGAGGATATCTTTCTCCTTATTTTGTTACCAATCAAGATAACATGACGTCTGAGCTTGAGAATCCACTAATTCTTCTTCATGATAAGAAGATTGCAAACATTAGAGAAATGCTCCCATTACTCGAAGCGGTTGCAAAAGCAGGAAGACCACTGCTGATCATAGCAGAGGATATTGAAGGTGAAGCATTGGCAACCCTTGTAGTTAACAACTTAAGAGGGACTGTTAAGGCTGCCGCTTGCAAAGCTCCTGGTTTTGGTGATCGAAGAAAAGCTATGCTTGAAGATATTGCAATTCTTACTGGCGGAACAGTTATTTCAGAAGAGGTCGGTCTATCATTGGAGGGTGCTTCTATTGAAGACCTTGGTAGTGCCAAAAAAGTCAGCCTTAATAAAGATAATACTACTATCGTCGATGGTGCCGGTGAACAGCCTAATATTGAGGGAAGGGTAAATCAGATTAGAGCTCAGATCGAAGAAACAAGTTCTGATTATGATAGAGAAAAGCTTCAAGAAAGAGTTGCTAAGCTTGCTGGCGGTGTAGCCGTTATCAAAGTCGGTGCAGGTTCTGAGGTAGAAATGAAAGAAAAGAAAGCCCGTGTCGAAGATGCATTGCACTCCACTAGAGCTGCTGTAGAAGAAGGTGTTGTCCCTGGAGGAGGGGTCGCTCTTGTCAGAGCTCTAAACTCGCTGGAAAAAATTAAAGGTGATAATGATGATCAAAACGTTGGCGTGAACATAGCTAAAAAAGCATTTGAAGCTCCCTTGAGACAAATCGTCTCAAATGCAGGTGAAGAAGCCTCTGTTACTATCTCAAAAGTAAGAGATGGCAAAGATGCTTTTGGTTTTAATGCTGCTAACGGTGATTATGGTGACATGATCGAAATGGGTATTTTAGATCCAGCCAAAGTAACAAGAACCGCACTTCAAGCTGCAGGATCTATTGCAGGCATGATGATCACTACCGAAGCAATGGTTACTGAGCTTCCTAAAGACGAACCGGCTGCACCTGCGATGCCTGATATGGGAGGCATGGGCGGTATGCCAGGCATGATGTAAGTAAAATTTATTTTTATCAATTAAACGGGGTTTTATACCCCGTTTTTTTATAAAAATTTTCTTTATTTATATCAGTTTATATTGATTCTTATTTCAAACTTCTCGATAATTAGAATATAACATCAGTTTAAGTAATAATAATGCACAAAAAAATCACTAAAATTATTTTTGGAATATTCCTATTTTTACCAGTGGATATTTCAGCACATGAAGGTAATATTCATTTCCATTTAATAGATTTATTTGCTTTGGGCTTGGTAATTTTGGTACCGATGCTTGTCATTTTGATTTCTAAAAATATTAATTTTTTAATTGGACGAAGATAAATGATAAAAGTTAAAGATACAAATGCACATTGCGATATACCCTGCGCTGTTTACGATCCATATACTGCACAATTTGCTGCTTTGAGTATTGTTCGAATATTAGATCTAATAGGTGAAATTGATGAAAATCCCACCTCAAAAGCTGACTTGACCAAATTAGCAAGGTTAGTATCTCAAAAGGAAGAACATGCATCAGAGGTCAAAGAGGCTGTTAGAGTAATTTGGGGTGATTATTTTAAAGAACCGCAAATAGAAAAATTTCCTGAAATCCATGATTTAACCCATTCCATCATGATGATAGCTTCAAAGTGTAAACAAGAACTTAGTAGAGAAAATGGTTTAGAACTCTTAGAAAAAGTTAATAGATTCGCAGAAATTTTTTGGGCCACCAAAGATGTTGAAACCCACGCAAAGAAATCTCTTAATCCACCAAATTTAGATATTATTTCTCCATCTTAGATTGATTAACATTTTCAGGGTCAAAGGAGTGAGCATGCTTCCTGCATTTTCAAATAATGATTATGTTATGACTTCTTATCCAAGAGTACTTAAAAAAGATGATGTAGTTGTTATCAAATTAGATGATAATTCTTCAATTATAAAAAGAATTAATAGCGTTTTTAAAGATGAGTTTGAAGTCACAAGTGATAACAAATCTTATGAGTCTGAATTTTGTACTAAAAAATATAAATATGATGATGTTTTAGGAAAAGTTTTATTTAAAATACCTTTTATTAATTCATGGATAAATTAGAGTTTAAATTTCTTGGTCTTACAGTGGAAAAGCTGTCGATTTTATATGGAATATTTCTCATAATTTTTGGAATCTCGATATCACTATTATCAAACAGCAATTCTATTACTTCTTATATACCAGCTTTTTTAGGCTTGCCCATTTATTTTCTGGGCTATCTTTCAATGCGCTATCCAGAAAAAAAGAAACTGTTTATGCACATAATTGTTTTTCTTGGTTTGGTTATTTTTTTAGGCGGCTTAGATTTCTTTAGAAGCTACCCCTATTTCTTTGATAATTTTTGGGCAGATATATCAAAAATTACATTATTAATTTCTGGATTATTGTTTAGCGTTATAAATATTAAATCATTTATATTTATAAGAAAGAATAGATAATATTTTTTTATTGTATATTTGAAATTTGCGAAAATTTTTTAGTAATTTTAATGGGCCTTTTTCAATTTTACTTTGTCGATAGAATTCTCAACAATATTTAAAATTTCTAGCTGATAACCATTAATCTCTAGGCACATATTATTGCTTGGAATGTATTCTAAATAATCTACGATCATTCCATTTATTGTTTTAGAGCCTTCTTCAGGCAATTTCCATTCAAGTTGTTTATTTAAATCTCTAATTTTGTAATTACCTTCAACAACAATTGATCCATCAGATCTAACATTTAAAGCATCAGGTTTCTGAAGATTCTGTTGATTAAATTTACCTACTATTTCTGAAAATAGATCTTCAATTGAGATCAAGCCCTCAATTTCTCCGTACTCATCTACGACCAAGCCTATGTTTTTATCTAGATTTTGAAATTCCCTAAGTTGATGAGCAAGCTTTGTACTTTGAGAAACAAAATAAGTTTCGGATAAAAAAGGATCAACAGATTGATTGTTCTCAATGCATTCAATGAATTCATGTGAATCTTTTAAATGCAATACCCCAACCATATTATCAAAAGATCCCTTAAACACTGGCAATCTTGAATAAAAAGATGATCTTATAATAGACTCTGCTTCATTTGGATTATTTAGGTCGATGCCCACCATTTCTGCTGCTGGTATCATAATGTCCTCAACAGTAAGGTCTTCTAAATCTAAGATCGAGCGGAGCATGGTTCTTGATTGATCAGGGATTAAGTCACCATGTTCTTTCAGTAATGTCCTTAGTTCACCAGAGTTTAAATTATCATTTTCGGCAGAATCTGCTGGATCAACGTTTAAAAGCTTTAACAGTCTTGAACTTATAAAGTTGGTTAAGGCAATAATCGGCTTGAAGATAAAAATTAACCCTTTAAGGACCCATGATGATTTTTCTGCAAATTTTTCTGGGTATACCGTAGCAATTGTTTTGGGCGTAATTTCTGAAAAAATTAAGATAACAATGGTAAGAATTATCGAGCCAACCAATACGTTGCCACCAAAGTAATCGATAAAAATAATAGTAACTACTGATGACGCAAGAATATTGGCAAAGTTATTACCAACTAAAATTGCGGACAACAGAATGTCAGGGCGTGCAAGCAGTCTCAGAGCTCTTCTTGCTCCTCTATTCTTTTTCGAATTATGACGTAACTTGACCTTATTGGAGGCCATCATTCCAGTTTCAGATCCTGAAGAAAATCCTGAAAAAATCAGTAATGCAACCAATAAGAGAAGCAAATATATTAATGAGTCCACTGCTTAGGAATACCTGTCTATAATTAGAATATTTAGGAAATAGGTAATTATTATTAACAAAAATGTTATTAAAAGAAATCTGAGAGCATATTTAGCACTTAGTTTAGAGTATTTCATTGCTATGTAAACACTAATGTATACAGCAAGAGCAAGACACGATAACAATATCTTAATTCGTGACTCAATATCTGGATCACTGTAAATTAAAAATCCTGTTATTAGTGCAAAAACTAAAACAATCAATCCGATTCCTAGAACTTTCATTAGAAACTTAAATTGGCTTTCAATTGGAGTACGAAGGTTTGATTCTGACAAACCCTTTTTTAGATTGATAGAGTGCCTTTCCAATAATAATGCCTCAAAAATTGTAATAATTAACATTGTGACACTTAAAATCGTTGCTAATACGTGAAGGTCATACAAAAAGTTAGTGTGAGCAAAGATTAATGCATACACAGCAGTGAATACACCAGCAACTAAACTTAATGAAAAGGCATTACTAAAGAATCTTTTAAGTAAGACATAGCTCGGGAGGCTTAAAAGTGTGAAAATTAGGAAAGGAGTTGCCATTAAATAAATTGTTAATCTTTTATATATTAACACTATCAAATTTATTAAGCT
Organism: uncultured SAR86 cluster bacterium; assembly: GCA_902623535.1. GTDB lineage: Bacteria > Pseudomonadota > Gammaproteobacteria > Magnimaribacterales > D2472 > MED-G82. Next base: position 181,153 of record CACNUA010000001.1, read on the forward strand.
TACCCTAAAATACACACCTTTTTAGGAATAACATAATTTATGGTAGTAATTAGACTTGCAAAGAGCGGGGCAAAGAAAAACCCATATTTCTTCATCACAGTAGCTGACTCTAGAATGCCTAGAGACGGCAGATTTATAGAAAGACTTGGTTTTTACAACCCATCTGCAAGAGGTTCAGAGGAAAGACTTCGTTTTAACACTGAGCGCTTTGATCATTGGGTGGGCCAAGGTGCACAGGTTTCAGATCGAGTAAAGGTTTTACATCAAGAGGCTGAAATGTCTCCTGAAGATTTGACTGCCAAATTCGAAAAAAGAGACTCTAAACGTCTAGCAAAAAAAGAAGCTAAAGCTGCGAAACTTGCTGAAGAAATGGCTGCTTCTGAAGAAGCTGCACCGGCAGAAGAAACTCCAGCTGAAGAAGCTCCAGTTGAAGAGGCT
>CACNUA010000002.1 GCA_902623535.1 uncultured SAR86 cluster bacterium
AATTAATTTCAAAAGATGTCATAGTAAGTGGCAAATGAGATACCAATAACCTACTTTCTACTTTTTGACCCTCTTGAAGTGCACTCATGTAAGTTGTCATATATGCTGGACCTTCGTATGTCGCTTTAGAAAATAAATCTCTACCAAGAATAGGACTATCTGCCGTCATTTCTTGAGTGTAGGTATGATCTTTAGCCTCATTCCAAAAACCTTCAAAAGGCGCCTGATGAACTGGGCCAAAGTGGCCTTTATCTGCCATATTATCAATTAGTTCTCTACAATTATTTTTAACTAGAAAACTTGCCATTCCATAGTCAGACCATTCATCTGAGTAACAGGCATCAATCTTCTCAGGCTCATAATCAGGCTCACCACCCTCAATATCATGCCAACACATAACCATTTGATTAATTTCAAGCGTCGGCCATGATTCGCCTTGACCCGGATCTAAACTAATTGAATTATCGATATTCCTGGTAACTAATAATTTTCTATTAAATGCATAGATAGATTTAGTAATGTCAACCTCAAAATCTCTTTGATGACCTAAGACAAACCATCCTCTTGGAAATCTATCCGGTAGTTGCTCGCTCATATATTTCTCCTTAAGTTTTCTTCTATGATTTTTTTAATAAGACCATGATATCATCAGATTCCTCTTTTACCTGCCATGACCTAGTTACAGCTTTAGGGGGAATTCTTTTTGCATATGGAATATCTTCACAATTACCTTCATCATTCCATTTCCATGAATGGAATGGACATCTAATACCATTTCCATCGACTTCTCCACACGAGAGAGCAGCACCCATGTGTTTGCAATATAAATCTAAAGCCCTGACATTTCCATCATCACCTCTCCACACTACAAGTTGAGTAGCGAAATCGTCAACCTGTATGGCTTCCCCATTTTTGACCTCATTACTTGCGGCAACTCTATGCCACCCATCTCTCAAATGACTATCATTCGGGTCTTTCTGAACGGGAAGTTCGTATGAAGTTAATTTATCTGACATTCAAACATTCTATCAACAAATCCTGAATTTTTCCTTCTTAAAGAATTTCTTCAATAGCAATGACTTGCTTTAAGTCTTTTGATGTTGGTACTAAAAGCAAATCATCTACACCGCATTCTTTCACTTGTTTAATTAAGCTCGCTAAGTCTTCAATTGATCCACAAAAACCTGCATTAGCTCCAAGATTTTCAGCTATTTCTTCTCCCATCCAAGCTAAATATCTATTCAAATGAGATTGCATTTGTAATCTTGAATCTTTCCCAATAGCAAACCAAAAACTAGTTACTATTCTCGGTTCTTTGATGCCTTTTGTACTAAATGCCTCTCTGGCTCTGACTGATGCATCTGAAATTTCATCTATATCAGCATTAAAAGAAAATCCTGCAATGCCTGTTGCATAATCAGCTGACATTGATAAAGCTTTTGGACCAATTGCTCCAGCCAAAATTTTTGGTCCTTTTACTTGCACAGGTTTTGGACCAATATCTTGTCCAAATTCACTAGCCCATATTGATTGCATAATTTTTGAATACTCGCTTACCTTTCTCCAACGATGATTTTTCCAATCAGATCCAATTGCTTCGTAGTCTTCTTGTCGTCCACCAACTCCGACTCCAACTGTAAGCCTACCCTCAGAAAGCATATCAATTGTGGCAAATTGTTTTGCGGATAAAACAGGGTCATGCATGCTAAGCACAGATACTGTAGATATAATTTCTACATTACTTGTCCAAGCAGCTACAGCTGAAAGCATTGAAATAAATTCAGGATTATCAAATACGATTCTTTCGCCTAATGCGATGCTACTCCAAGGACCGTTATCAATCTGATTGGTCCACTCATAAAGATTATTCCTAGTCAGTCCCGGCTCCATAACCGGTAACGTCATACCAATGTTCATTTATTTTTTTTTAGATCAAGAGCAACATCTACGATCATATCTTCTTGACCACCTACCATTTTTCTTGAACCAAGCTCAACAAGAATGTCCCTCGTATCCAATCCATAAGTTTCAGCCGCAGCTTCAGCATGCCTAAGAAAGGAGGAATAAACTCCAGCATAACCAAGCGTCAAAGTCTCTTTATCAACTCTTACAGGTCTATCTTGAAGGGGTCTAACCAAATCTTCAGCAGCATCCATAAGCTTAAACAGATTTACTCCGTGGTCCCAACCCATTCTGTCTATGGCAGCTATAAATACTTCTAATGGAGCATTTCCAGCACCTGCACCCATCCCAGCTAAACTGGCATCAATTCTATCAGCACCATGTTGAACAGCCACAATAGAATTTGCAACACCTAGAGAAAGATTATGATGAGCATGCATTCCAGTTTGTGTTTCAGGATTTAAATAATCTTTAAACGCTTTAAATCTGTCAGCAACGTCATCCATATTGAGCGCTCCACCGGAATCAACAACATATACACATTCAGCGCCATAAGATTCCATCAATTTAGCCTGTTCGGCTAATTTTATGGGCGTGTTCATATGTGACATCATTAAAAATCCAATGGTGTCCATTCCTAAATTTTTAGCATGCTCAATATGCTGCTTAGATACGTCTGCCTCAGTACAATGAGTTGCAACCCTTACCGATCTTATCCCCATTTCAAATGCCCAATCTAAATCCTCTTTGACTGCAATACCTGGCAGTATCAATGTTGTGAGTTTTGAAAAACTAACTTCGTCTGCAACTGCTTCTATCCACTCTTTATCAGTATGTGCTCCAAAACCATAATTAAATGATGAGCCAGAAATACCATCACCATGAGCAATTTCTATGGCATCCACTTTTGCCTCATCGAGAGCTTTGGCTATTTTTTTAACGTGCTCAATTCCATACTGATGTTTAATGGCATGCATACCATCTCGCAAAGTCACATCTTGAATATAGATTTTTTGTTTCATTAATTAATTGTATTTTTTTCTAACCAAAGATTCTGCAGTACCAAGGGCTGCTGAAGTCATAATATCCAAATTTCCTGCATACTTAGGCAAATAGTGCCCCGCACCTTCTACCTCTAAAAAAATCGATGTCTTAATGCCTTCGTATTCCCCTATACCAGGAATCCTGCATGGATTATTTGAGCCAAATCTCTCAAACTGAACCTCTTGCTTCAGCCTGTATCCAGGAACATAGCTCTGAACATTTTTAACCATACTCTGAATAGAATCTTCTATTTCTTTCTCATGAATTTCATCTGAAAGTGTGAATACAGTATTTCGCATTAAAAGTGGTGGATCTGCTGGATTTAAGATAATTATTGCTTTTGCTTTTTCAGCACCTCCAACTTTCTCAAGACCCATTGCCGTAGTCTGAGTAAACTCATCGATGTTTGCTCTTGTACCAGGACCAGCAGATCTTGAGGAAACTGATGCAACAATTTCTGCATATCTAACCTTAGATACATTATTGACTGCTGAAACCATTGGGATAGTTGCTTGGCCACCACACGTTACCAAATTAACGTTTCCTTCGTCTAAATTTGACTCAAGATTTACAACTGGGACGCAGTATGGTCCAATTGCTGCTGGAGTAAGATCTATCATTTGCTTATTATCTCCAGTTACAATCTCATGATGGTTTTTATGTGCACCAGCTGATGTAGCATCAAAAAAAATCTCAATATGTTTATATTCTTCTGAGTCTACAAAACCCTCTAACCCACTATCGCAGATTAAAACATTATTTTTTTTTGCAAGATTGAGGCCCTCAGAGTTGGGATCAATACCAATCACAGCGATGAGCTCAAGCTCGGATGATGTCTTAATAATCTTAAGCATTAAATCAGTGCCTATGTTGCCTGATCCAATTATTGCGCATTTAATTTTACTCATTCCTTAAACTCTACTTTACAACTTCCAAGACCATTAATCTTCATCTCAAATTTATCTCCAGGAATAGCCGGCTCCAATGGAACCAATGATCCAGACAAAATGATCTCATCCTTTAGTAATGGGATATCATATCTGCCAAGAGTATTTGCGAGCCAAGCTATTGCTTCAGCAGGATGACCTTGAACTGCAGAGCCACTTCCTGAAGAGAGAAATTCCCCATTTTTGTATACATTAACTTCAAGTTTATCTATCTCTATATCAATAAAATCTTCAACCTCTTCGCCAGTACAAAAAACACCACATGATGCATTATCAGCAACAGTATCTTGTATCTTAATTTTCCAATCATCTATTCGTGAATCTACTATTTCAAAACATGGCATCAATGACTTAGTCGCCATAATCACATCTTCCTTTGAAATGCCAGGTCCAACGAGATCTTGGTTTAACTTGAATGCTATTTCTGCTTCTGCCCTAGGCTGAATTAGATGTTTGCTAATAGATATAACTTCATTATTTTCAATTAGCATTTGATTGGTTAAAAAACCAAAGTCTGGTTGGTCGACTCCTAGCATTTCTTGGACAACTTGACTGGTAACGCCTATCTTTTTTCCAATAATCTTTTCACCATCAGCAAGTCTGAGCGAAAGAAAGCTCTTTGATATTTCATAAGCATCATCTATGGAAATGTTGCTCATTGTTTCAGTTAAGGGTGGAATAGTTTTTGCATTTCTTAATGAGTTGTAGAGTATTCTTCCTATCTTTGTGGCATCAATAGTATTCATGATTTAATTTTTTAAAAAATTGAGGCTATATTGATTAAATTCTTTAGTTTTTTCGATCATTACCCAGTGACCACAATTACTAAAAGTAACTACCTGAGAATTTGTATACAAATCTAAAATTTTATTGATGCCTGAAGCAGGAATAAATAAATCATTTGAACCCCAGAATGCTAGTACAGGTGTTTGATTGTTTTTAAGTTTTTTGGATAAATTGGGTATCTCCATCGAAGCTAAAACCTGCTGGTTCATTAGAGGTAGTATTTCCATCCTATCTTCAATGATGTCCTTAGTAACGAAGCTAGGATCATATGGGAAAAGTTTTAATAAGCCTTCAATTTTTTCTTGGTTCATTTCGCCTCCAAGAAAATCACCAAGAAGTTTTTTAATACCCGGCATTTCTTGGTAAGCGTTGAAATCCTCTAAACCACCTGGTGCCATAAGAATTAATTTAGAGAACCTATTAGGTTGCTCAAGGGATAGACCCATAGCCAAAGCTCCCCCAAGACTGTTACCAACCACTGAGCAATTTGTAATATTTAGATGGTCAAGCAGTTCAATAAGGAGATTATTGAAGAAGCTCATTGTATAAATCTTATCTTCTGGTTTATCACTGAACCCATATCCTGGCAAATCAGGAATTATTGTTCGAAACCCATTCCTTTGAAAAAAGTCTATATTTTTCTTAAAGTTGGTGAAGCCTGATGCTCCAGTTCCGCTGCCATGAAGAAATAAAACAACATCTCCCTGCCCACCATCATGATAGTGAAATTGAAAGCCGTTTGCCAAGGTTGCAAAACTACCTTCAGGTAACATTATTAAATCCTAGTAAGTGTTAATGGTAGTCCATCAATAGGTCGTGGTAAGTGAACATGTTGAAAAGTAGGATTGTAATTAGATCTTAAGTTGATCTTATAATTTTTAAGAAGCCTAAATAAATATAATTTTGCATTCATCATTGCAAAGTGCATTCCAATACACTTATGCGCCCCACCACCAAATGGAACATAACTAAAGCCATGTCTTTTGTGCTCAGCTCGCTCAGGAGAAAATCTCATCGGATCAAAAGTATAAGGATCATCCCACCATTGTTCCATTCTGTGGGTAAAAGGTGGGCTGATCATAACAACAGTATTTGCTGGAATATCATAACCTGCAACATTAACATCTCTAGTTGTTCTTCTATTTAACACCATCACTGAGGGATAAAATCTTAAAGTTTCTTGAAATACATATTCAGTAAGTTTCATGTCAGCCAAGTCATCAAAAGTTGGCATCTTATTTTTTACATCAAAAATTTCATTTCTAACTTTATCCTGCCAATCTAGATTTTTACCTAGATAATAAAGAATATTGGTCAAGGCACTAGTGGTTGTATCAAATGCAGCAAATAATAAGAAAGCTATATGTCCATCTATATCAATGTCGTTCAGATATTGCCCATCTTCATCTTTTGCGTTGCAATATCTGGTGAACATATCCAGCCCATCTGAGCCTCTCCTTTTTGGAATATTATCGATAAAAAATTTTCTAAGTTCCTCTCTGGCTTTTAATGACTTTCTGTACTGCAAGAATGGCAGATTATACGGTAACGGAGTAATCAATCCTTCATTAATTTCAGAAAAAAGATAGCCTAATCTTTTAGCCTCTGGGCTTAACTCATCTAGTCCAATGAAAACTCTTGCAGCAACATCCATTAAGGTTTGTTGAATATTGTCATAAAAAATAAACTCTTCATCAATTGGAAGACCTTGTATACGTCTTTCCTGAATTGGAATCAACATATCTACGTATGTTTTTAATGCATCATTCTTGAATGCGGGCTGAGAGGCTCTTCGTGTTCTCTTATGCTTAGCATCATCCCTTGTTAACATTCCATCAGGATAAAGACCTCCTAAAGAACTGGCATAGCCACCAGCAACACTGAAATTTCCTTTTGGATCAAACAATGCGGCTTCATTAAATTCTGGGCCTAAACACATTAAAACTCTTTGATTTTTTACCATGTCTAATCGTGAAACAGGCCCAAATCTCTCGTAATGCTTGTTGCACATTGCGAGAGTATCTTTAACAAATTCAATAGTTTTTCCTAGAAATGGTAAACCATACTCTCCAGGAAACATTGAAAGATCTCTGTTATCAGGTGCTAATGTGCTTAAGTCTGACATAGTTTAATAATCATGAATTTTTAGCAACTAATTTCCACCAATAGTTTGGAAAGAACCTTCTTATTCTGGTGGCATAAACAGCTTCTTTTGTAGGATAGCAAATAATCTTATCTGTCAGTATATCTTTTTCAATTTGATCAACTACTTCTTCGGGATCACAAAGCATGCCCTTCTCGACTGCCGACTTGATAACATCGGCTGAATCTGTCTCGTCAACAAACCTCATTAATGGAGTATCTGTTTGTGCAGGGCAAACTACCATTACTCTAATGTTTGTATCTTTAACTTCTTTAGCTAATATTTCCCCAAAAATATTTACAGCAGCTTTTGAGGCACAATATGCCGACATATTCTCAAGAGGACATGTCCCTGCAATGGATCCAAAAAGTATTATTTGCCCTTTATTATTTTCAAGCATGGATGGCAGGATATTACTCACCATATTTACCGTACCCTCATAATTTATTCTCATTAAATTATTTATTGAGGTTGCGTCTAAGTCCTTAACTTTTCCCATTGGCATGACCGCCCCTGCGTGAGTTACCCTGTCAATTGGGCCCATTTGACTCTTAACTTCATCCATCATCGATTTAACAGCGCTTGAATCTGATAAATCACAAGGAAAAATTGAAATATTATTGGATTCCTGTCTTAACTGATTAAGGTTTTCTTCATTGATATCTACAGCAGCTACACGAACACCATCTGCTGCAAGGCGCTTTGCAGATATCCTACCCATGCCGCTTGCGGCACCTGTGATAATAGCATTTTTGATTTCCATTTTTTTCTCTTAATTAACTATATCACTAAATATCTGCTTGTTGGGATAACTTCAATTTTTGAAAAATCAATAAATTTTTCACAACTTGCCATCATTACCCCTAGATTTTTTTCTAAAAGTTCTTTGTTGCCTTTAGCAGCATAAAATTCTTCCGGATCTGACATAGCTCCTTCAGGAAAACATTCTTCGATAATCGCAATAAAATTTGGTGATTCTTTTTGCAAGTTTCTTACTACAGTGTTTTGTGTGTAAATAAAATTTGATTGAGTTTCAATAGCTATTTCAGTGTGATGATGAGTCCAATGATCAAACCAAGAAAATCTTTCCATTTCTTTTGGTTTTTCAAGAAAAACAATTTGAGAAAATCCCTCCGTTCGTTTGTTCAAATTTTTAGATTCATCAACTTCAATTATTTTTGATTCACTCACAACATAGCTGAAGACCTTTTTAGAGTATGATTCAAATACTTTTAATTCTCTTTCAGCATGAAATAAGCTTTTAACTTTTAAAAAAACTATTGCATCAGGGCTTGGAGGATATGAAGATTGAATGAGTCCTGAGGCGTCTTGTACGTCTTTATCAACAATATTTACTTGATAATTTGAAACAATATCAGCAAGGCTTGATGGTGCTTTCTTGACTAAGAAGTTTTTGAACTCATCTTCATCAATACCATTTTTTTTCCATAGTTGAAAGGCTATTTTTTCCATCAGGCTCTTTGAGAAGAAGCTGATATTGTTTCGCCAGTCATGTATGAAGAAAGGTTTGATGCCAAAAATAAAATTATATTTGCAATTTCCCAAGGATGAGCACCCCTAGAAAAAGCCTCTTTTTGAGTTAGTGAATCTATAAGCTCTACCGAGCTAGTTTTAGCTAAATGCGGATTTATTGCTAAACTTGGCGCTACAGCATTTATTCTGATATTGTCATCAACAACTTCCAAAGCAGCGCATCGAGTAAGAGCCATGACTCCTGCTTTTGCAGCAGCATAATGTGCTTGACCAGCCTGAGCTCTCCAACCTAAGACCGATGCATTGTTTACAATTATCCCTCCATCACACTCTTTAAGTTTATTGATGCCTGCCCGAGTTACTCTCATCGTGCCATTTAATGTGATGTCTATAATTTTATTCCAGGTCTCATCGCTCATTTCTGACACCAAATCCTCGCCCCCAAGACCAGCATTATTTACCACAACATCAAGATTTGACATAGAGTTCATAGCTTCTTCCATCATCTGATCAACATTGCTTGTTGAAGTGACATCACAAACACATGAATGCACCTTGCCAAGATTGAGATCAGTTAATTCATTATGAGCTTTTTGCAGACGTTGCTCATTTGCATCTGAGATAAATATTTCTGCACCCTCTTCAAGGAATCTTTTTGCAGTCGCAAAGCCTATTCCTGCTCCAGCTGATGCAGTAATGACAACCTTTTTTTCTTTAAATAAGTTAGATGCAATTGGATATTTTGGATTTGAGAAATCATTCATTGGCAATTCTCAAGAATAGTTACATTAGCCTGACCACCACCCTCACACATTGTTTGCAAACCATATTTTAGATTTGATCTTTTCATTTCATGAATCAGTGTTGTCATTAGGCGTGCGCCGGTTGCACCAAGAGGATGCCCAAGAGCAATGGCTCCTCCATGAACATTAATCTTTTCAGTAGGATAATCAAATTCTTTTTGCCAAGCTAAAGGTATGGAAGCAAATGCTTCGTTAATTTCAACAATATCAATATCAGATAAATCCATTCCTGATTTTTTAAGAGCATATTTTGTAGCAGGAATGGGGGCGGTCAGCATCCATATTGGATCATCTGCCCTTACACTTATATGGGACACTCTAACTAATGGCTCTAAGTTATGCTCCTTTAAAATTTCTTCAGAAACAATTAACAAACAAGCAGCTCCATCAGCATTTTGCGATGAAAGTGCTGCTGTTATTGAATGGCCCTCTATCAAAGGTTCAAGTGTGGACATTCTCTCAAGATTTGTATCTCTTCTTGGCGTCTCATCATCAAACAGCCCATTTACTGGAATGATTTCATTTTTGAAAATTCCAGATTCGATAGCACTAATAGCTTTTTGATGACTGTTAAATGCAAAAAATTCCATCTCTTCCCTACTAATGTTCCATTTTTCAGCAATCATGTGTGCGGAATTAAATTGGCTAACCTCAACATCACCATAGCGTTTATTCCATCCTGGGGATGTATTGAAAGGAGTATCAAAACCAAGTTGCTGACCAGCGGTCATGGCAAATGATATCGGAATCATATTCATATTCTGAACCCCTCCTGCAATAACTACGTCTGATGTCCCTGACATTACTGCTTGTGTTGCAAAATGAACAGCCTGCTGTGATGAGCCGCATTGACGATCAACAGTAGTCCCAGGAACATTTTCTGGGAGACCAGCAACGAGCCAACATGTTCTAGCTATATCTCCTGCTTGCGGGCCTACAGTATCAACACATCCATAAATGACATCTTCAACAAGGCCTGGGTCGATTGGAATATTTTCAAAAGTGGCTTTAAGGACAGACCCACCTAGATCAGCTGAATGGATGTCAGCAAGTGAGCCTTTTTTTCTTCCAACAGGAGTTCTCAAGGCTGAGACTATGTAAGCATCTCTCATAATTACTATAAGAATGTATAGGTTGAACCTAGCTTTGGCAAATCTTTTTCCAGTTGGTTCATAATGTAATTTTCAAGCAGGCTTTTGTTTCCCCAAACTTGTTTATATGACCATCCTCTTCTAATAAATATATGCAGATCCATCTCCCATGTATAACCCATCGCTCCATGCGCCTGCATACTATTTCTAGAAACCATTTCACATGCATCAATCGCTTGTAATTTTGCCTGAGCAGCATGCAACTTTTGAAGAGGATTTTCGTTATCTAGACTGTAAGCAGCCCTGTATAAGGTTGCTTTAGAAAATTCAATTTCAATTGCAGCCTGAGCCAGCATGTGCTTTACAGCTTGAAAAGATCCTATTGGTTTTCCAAATTGCTTTCTATCCAAAGTATATGCCGTTGCTAAATCGAGAATCTTTCTGCTTAAACCAATGAGTACTGCTGCTGACATTACCATCCCTGAAGTTACAACATTATTAACAAGAGATTTTTGATCATTCAGAGTTTGCAATAAGCCTGAATCTGAATTTTCAAAAATGAAATTTGTTAAATCTCTAGAGGGGTCAGAAGATTTTAGTTTTTTCCCATTAATATCTTTTGAGAAAAAAATTGATATTGAATCCTCACCTAGATTTATTAGTTTAGAAGAGTTTTCTAAAAACAAAATATTTGGGGATAAGGAATGAGTAACACTAATAAATTGATTTTTATCATCAATTAATTTAGCAATATCAGCGGATTTGTTTATAAGTAAATTTGATAAAAATATCTGCTCAGCTGCAGGCTCGGGTAAAGCATAATACCCCATCTCCTCTACAAGCAAACAGGACGTTACTAAATCTAAGCCTAAGCCGCCATACTTTTCATCAAGATTGGACTGAAGAATCCCAAGCTCTTCAAGCTCTTGCCATCTTGCTTGATTAAAAGGATTATTATCTTCCCACCCAGATCTAATCTTTTCTGGCGTGACATTAGATTCTAAATACCTCTTGAATGCATCTCGAAATATCTCCTGATCCTCTGAAAAAGTGAAATTCATTAACGTGGCATCCCCAATAGTCTCTCTGCAATAATATTTTTTTGTATCTCATTGGTACCAGCATAAATTGGTCCTGAATAAGAAAACATATAACCTTTTATCCAGCTTGCAACATCATCCGCTACTACTTCTTCAAGTTCTGAAGATACTCCAAGGATATCTAAAGCAGTTTGATGCATTTGATGATCAAGATCAGACCAAAAAACTTTTCCTAAGCTTGATTCAGGTCCAATTTTTTTTCCAGCCATTAACTTAGATGCAGTCTGATAAATATTTAAAGCATATGCTTCGGCCCTAAGCCAGGATTGTAAAACCTTTGATTCTATTGAACCTGATAGGTTATCTTTATTTTTAAAATACAATGATAAGAGTTTTGAAGCTGTTTCTTGGAAGCGAGCTGGGCTTCTTAACATAAGACCTCTCTCAAAACCTGCAGTGGCCATGGCTATACTCCAACCCTCGCCCTCACCGCCCAATAAATTGCTGACATCCACCTCGACATCATCAAAATATATTTCGGCAAAACCTGGTTCACCATCAAGCTGAGGGATAGGTCTCACAGTAACACCTTCGGCATCAAGAGGAACTAATATAAATGATAGCCCCCTGTGTCTATCAGATTCAGGATCACTTCTGAATAAACCAAAAGTCCAATCCGCAAAAGCAGCTCTTGATGACCAAGTCTTTTGACCGTTAATAATATATTTATCCCCTTTTTTAAAAGCTGTTGTTCTTATTGCTGCCATGTCACTGCCTGCACCGGGTTCTGACCAACCCTGTGACCATATATGTTCGCCTGTTGCCATGGCGCTCAAAAATTTTTCTTTTTGCTTATCTGAACCATACTCCATTAAAGTTGGCCCTAATAAAAAAACACCATTCTGATTGACGCGTGCAGGCGCTTTTGCTCGATAGTATTCTTCTTCAAAAATTAGCCATTCGATTAAATTTAGGCCCCTGCCACCATATTGTTCGGGCCAAGTAACCATCGACCAATTACCTGAATTGAGTTTTTTTTCCCATTCCCTATGCTCTTCAAATCCCTCCTTAGTATCAAAGGAGTTAAGAGGAATTTTGGGCACATTTTTTTCAAGCCATTCCCTGATCTCTTCTCTGAATTTTTTTTGAGAGTCCGAAAAACCTATCTTCATTTTTCAAAATCCGCATCTCTTTTCTCTACAAAAGCATCACGTGCCTCTTGAGAATCAGACGATTGATAAAGTTCTATTGTAAAGTTTTGTTCTGATTTATATGCTTCATCAACATCATTTGCTTCAATTTGATTTAGAGCCTTCTTTGCAAGGTTTACTGCAATGGGACTCTTTTCTGCAATAGATTTTGCAATTTCGTTAGCAGCCTCGTGAAGTTCGCTAATGTTGGAGTGTAGAGATTCTATACTACCAAGCCGATAGGCTTCATCAGCAGAAATTGGTTCTCCTGTAAGCATCATCTTTCTAACCTTCTGCAATGGAAAAAGCCTACTCAAGTGAGCTCCTCCCCCTAATGCTCCTCTATCAATTTCTGGTAATCCAAAAAAAGCATCTTTAGTAGCTAAAACAATATCTGATGCACCTGCAATTAAAATACCGCCCCCAAGAACAAAACCATGACAGGCTGATATAACTGGTAAATTACATACATGGATCGCTCTGGCTACTTTCCAGCAGCCATCATTTACAGCATGGATTTTGGATGAGTCTGCTTGTAATTCTTTTATATCAACACCAGCACAAAATCCCTTTCCTTGAGCTCTTATAACAATCACTCTAGCATCATTCGAAAAGGACAACTCGTCTATAGATTTGGATAAATCAAACCACTGAGATGAATCAAATGCATTTACAGGAGGAACGTCTAGCTCAATGGTTGCAATATTATTTGAAACATTAATATCAATTGACATGAATTACCTCATAGAGTTTTTAGATTTTCAGATGCATTATGATACTGCTCAATGATTTCTTTTACTAAGTTTTCGCAGCTTGGAATTTCTTTAATAATCCCTGCAACTTGGCCAGATGGCATTGCTCCCTGATCAGGATTACCTTCGACCATCGCTTTTTGGATTACTGCTGGGCTATTGGCTGCCATGATTGTTTGTGAGATAGATAAATCATCTCCTCGTAACATTGCAAAAAAAGATTTAACAATATCCCCAAAAGAAGCTTGAGAAATTTGCTTATATTTCCATGCTGACTTCAATGAGATAAAAAATAACTTTAATGGATTTGATTTATCAATGTTTTGTATGTACTTATTGAAGATTAATCTGTGTGGCAGTCCATCAAATTTTTTTGTTACTGAAATTTCATCAATACCAGCTTGCAGATAGGCATCTTTAGTATTCTCTGGAACTGGACTTTCTTGAGTCATCATGAATCTTGTCCCCATAGCAATGCCTTGGGCACCCCATGCTTTTGCAGCAGCTAAACCATAACCATCTCGAAAGCCTCCCGCAGCAAATACAGGAATACTCACATTCTCCAGCACACTGCTCAGCAACAAAGTCGTTGGGGTAGATCCTGTGTGGCCGCCACCCTCTGAGCCCTGAATAACTAAAGCATCGGCACCTAATTTTTCAGCCTTGATAGCATGCTTTAATGCACCAACCGTTGGGATGCAAATAATATTATTCATCTTTAGTTTTTCTATGTATTGGGGTATTGGTGATCGAGAGTAACTTACAGCTTTTACATTATTTTCAATTGCAGCTTCAATAATTTCTTTTGCTCCTGGTTGAAACATGTGAAAGTTTATTCCAAAAGGAAATGATGAAATTTTTGCTGTTTCTTCAATAAGTTCTATGGCTTCCTCTTTGCTTGATGTGGCCAAAGCTAAAAACCCAAAACAACCAGCGCTTGTGGATGCGGCAACTAGTTGAGGTGTAGCAACCCATCCCATGGCAGTTTGAATGATTGGATATCTAGACCCAAGAATATTTTCAGACACAAACTATCCTTTTTTTGTTTTTTTAGACTGCTTCTTTTTGCGTTGCGACTTAGCCATTTTTTTTGCATCGTAACCAGATAAAACGTTACCAGTGGTTAGGTCATTATGAGCATGAGAAAAGTGATGCCATGCAAATGCAGCTTCCATTCCATTTCTTTTTCCCTGAAGATCCTCAACATGATTGATTGCTTGTTTGGTTAGAGTAAGTCCAAGTCTTGGCATTTTTGCAATTTTATTTGCTGTCTCACTAACTGTTTCTTCAAGATCGTCTATTGAAACTACCTTATTCACCATTCCCATCTCATAGGCTCTTCTAGAGGACATTCTTTCACCTAAAAAGAGAAATTCTTTAGCAATTCTTGGATTAAGCTCATAAGGATGAGCAAAATATTCAACTCCAGGAATGCCCATTCTAACTACGGGATCAGCAAAAAAAGCATCCTCAGAGGCAATAATTAGATCACACACCCAGGCAAGCATACAACCACCTGCAACACATGCTCCATGGACCATTGCAATTGTAGGCTTTGGAATGTCTCTCCATCTCCTACACATATTTAAATAAACTTCCTGCTCTCGAACATACCAAAACTCACCACCAGGTTTATTAGTATGGTCATACCACATAGTTTTTCTGTCATACTCGACATCAACATCTCTTCCAGGAGTGCCGATGTCGTGACCTGCAGAGAAGTGTTTTCCGTTGCCTTTTAAAACAATAACTTTTACATCGTCATCATCTACAGCCCTTTTAAAAAACTTATCTAGGTCATAGGTCATCTTTCCATTTTGAGCATTATTAAACTCAGGCCTATTCATGGAGATCCAAGCAACTTGATCTTTTTTCTTATAAGTAACTGTTGGTTTTGCCCTTGCCATATCTATTCTCCTATGACACTTGATCTTAAATTGTTTGGATCAAGCTCATTTCTAATTATATCCAATTCATCTTTGGTTGGATTTGTGGTTTCATCTGTAGAAAATATTTCAAAATCAAAACCAGTATTATCTCTTATCTCATCTAAGGAAGATGTCGAATGAATTGATAAAAGTCTGAGTGTATTTTTGTTACCTTGATAATCAAAAATTCCTAGATTTGTAATAACTTTTCCTATTAATGGTTCAACGCCATCTGCATCAAAACCAACACTTGAAACCATATCAACCGACCCTTCAACAAATACCTTTTTTGAGTGGTTTGGAATAAAGATGCTGTTTCGATGACTAATAGAATTTCCTGGAAAACCTCTAACTCCTAACAATTGTACTTTTGGCTGTGCGTAGTTACCGATACTGCTTATATTTAGATGAGCATATTTATCAATTTGGGTTGGAGTTACCATTGCATGCCTTGCACCACTCCATAGAACATCAAACACTCTAGAATATGTCATATAGCCATCAACGCATGGTTCTGCTCCAACTCCTAACGGATGAGGTTGATCAATTAAAAAAGCCTCTCCATCTGTCATCATGAGATTTGGATTATGGAGTTTTTTAGCAAGCCCGACTGCGATTCTAGGCAATAATCCTATACCAGTAGCTAAGATCTCCCCATCATCCTTCCAAACTTTTGCAGCTTCGCAGATGCATACTTCGCTTATTGTAAATTGATCGGCCATCAGAATTTAGTTAGCGGTATTGAGGTGATTGATTTGATTCCGCCAACATTTTTTTTGTAGGTCGCCTCATCAACAAAAAGATATTTTTCTTGATACTCATCAAAAGTTTTCGCAGATTTTGAGTATTCTTTTAAATGGTCTAGATCGATCCCGTAACTCGGATTACAAGCTGTTGGATGTGCACCCCCCTCGTCCGGAATGATGCCTGAAACCAAGTTTCTTTCAAATCGATTGTAGTTGGCAACCTTTTCTTTATCGAAACTTGTTGAATCTACTAATTTTTCAGTTGAAACAAATGTATTTGAGGCAGCACGTGCAAAGAGATCATCAAAGAAAGGATCAGGGCCGAATATTAGCGTATTGCCCTTTTCGTCTGACTCATTTACGTGCAATAAAGCAACATCCAATTTAATAGCTGGCATTGCAACGAGCTTCTCTTTGTCATCATAAGGCGACTCTACAAATTTAATATGCGGATTGTTTTTTAACACATCTGTACCGATGCCAACTCTTGTGGGCAGAAAAGGAAGATTCATACCTGCAGCACGAAGCCCCCATTGCAACATCCCCTCATCTATCTCCACGACCTCAGGCAGCTCACCTGATTGCCTAGCATTTCTAAAATGTGAGTCTAAAGGAATTAAATCCAATGATACAAAACCAAATATTAATTTCCTTATTTTTTTGCAGGAACTAAGCAGGCCTATATCAGGACCGCCATAACTTACGAGAGTTAAATCTTTGAGATTAGATCTGCATATTTCTCTTACTAAAGACATGGGTTTCCGACGTGCGCCCCAACCCCCAATGCCGATGGTCATTCCATCTTCTAGCTTAGATATGAAATCATTGGTGGTGATAACTTTATTCAATTTTATTTTTCTGGTGGTGGAGTAAATACATGGCCCCAATAGCTCGGTGCTGGTGAAGATGTTGTTTGATGCTTTGACCAATCAGGCTGATCACCATCATAACCAAACTCTAGATCGAAACCTCCTGGAGTTTGCATGTAAAAAGAAACCATCTTGTCATTCATATGTCTTCCCAATGATGATGAGATGTGGATATCATTATTGATTGCTCGATCTAGTGCTTCACCAACCTCATCAATAGTTTTTACCTCAACCATGGTATGAACTAAACCAGAGGGAGGTGTTGGTGATTGCATTATCGCTACAGTATGATGCCGCTTATTATCACAATGCATGAAATACAACTTCATCTTTGGGTCTTCGGGATTGGGACTCATTTGCAAATTCATGATATCTGAGTCTCCAAAACCAAGCACATTGATATAAAAATCATGGGTTTCTTCAATATTTAATGCAGCATAAACAACATGACCAAATCCAAGATCTTTGGTCACAAAACCAGAAATACCTGTAGGTGAGCTAAATTTCGTTTCATCATTTAGTCTTCCATAATAAAGCTCGATTAGATTACCTGCAGGGTCATTAAATGAAATACCATCTGTGATCTGTCGAGTAAAAAGATCATCGGCTGAAAGCTGCTGATAATTAATATTGAGCTCATCAAAAATCTTCTTTGCATCATTTAATGCAGATGCATCAGCCAACTCTAGTCCTGCAAGTATAAATTTTTCTTCAAGGCCATTTTGTACCATAAATCTAAATGGCTCGTGATCGATTTTAAGACAAAGCTTTTCTTCATCAGAAAAATCAGGGTGTTTCATGAATCCACAAACTTCCTGACCATAATGATCCCACGCAGAAAGATCTTTAGTTTCAACTAAGATATACCCCAATGATTGTATTTTCACTTAAAAAAGTCCTTTTTATTTATTAATATATTGTAGCAATGTCATTACTAAAAGCCCTAATTAATCCTGTAACACCTTTTGAGCAAAATGCTCCGATAATTTACTGTGAGAATACAAAGAAATGTGCTTTTGTTGATCCTGGTGGTGATATTGATAAGCTGCTTCGTATTGCAAAAGAATTTGATCTTATCCCAGAAAAAATACTTTTGACTCATGGCCACGCAGATCATGCTGGTGGTGCAATGCAACTATCTCAAACTTTAAATATTACTATTGAAGGACCACACAAAGAAGATAAATTTTTGTTGGACTCTCTCAAAGATCAGGGAGCTATGTTTGGGATGGAAGCTCAAAACTGCACTCCTAATCTTTGGTTGAATGACAACGATAAAGTTAGTTTAGGAGAGCTGATTCTTGACGTAATTTTTTGTCCTGGGCATACCCCAGGCCATATTGTCTTTGTGCATGAGCCTTCCAAATTGGCGATTGTTGGGGATGTTTTGTTTAAGGGTTCGATTGGTAGAACAGATTTACCCAGAGGAAATCATAATGACTTACTTAGTTCCATCAAGAATAAGCTTTGGCCTTTAGGAAATGAAATTACATTTATTTCAGGACACGGCCCAACATCAACATTCGGAGATGAAAGGATTAATAATATGTTTGTATCTGATGCTGCTCTAAGCTCCTAATCCACCCATCTGCTAACTTTGTTGCCATGGTCATCTTTCATCTCACCAGTAACAATTAAAATAAAGTCAACAATCCACCAAATACCAAGCCCACCAATGGTAATAATAAATAAAATTGCGGAAGCGTACCTTCTGAGATAAAACCTATGTGCACCAAAAGGCCATGAGAGAACTATAAACAGAAGAAAAGTAGGTAATATATTTTTTTTTGAAATACTTACATCATTCATAGCGCCCGCCTGCAAGTCTAGAACTAAGTTTTATTACCAAGCTAGATGGAAAAACATTACAAATAAATGCAAGAGTTTTATTTAAAAGTCCTGGCACCCATACTTGTTTACCTTTGAGGGTAGCTTTAACAGCCCCTTTTGCAACATATTTGGAATCGTGCTTCATAATTGCAGGTACTTTATCCATTGCATCTTGCATGCCACTGGCAGTATGGAACTCAGTAACCGTAAATCCTGGACAAACATTGGTTGCTGTAATGCCTTTGGAGTTGTAGTTAATATTTATTGTATCTCCAAATCGATTGATAAATGTTTTGATGGGTCCGTACATTGCTCCCCAGCCTGTAGCAGGAGGCGCAAATGCAGCTAATGAAGATACATTCATAATTCTTCCACTATTTTTAGAAAGCATATCCTTTAAAAAAAGCTTGGTAAGATGGATAACCGAAATACCAAGCACTCTTAAAAAATTATCTTCTTCCAGCTCATCCGTTGAGTGAAACTTTTTATTAATGCTGTACCCCGCGTTATTAACCAATATCTCTACATTAAGTCCAAGTGCATGTGTTTTGTTATATATCATCTGAGGAGAAGAAGGATCTGACAAATCTGCTACGATGTAAGTCGCTTCTATATTATATTTTTGAGCTAAATCTTTACTTATAACTGAGAGCCTTTCCTCTCTTCTAGCAACTAGAATTAAATTAAATTTTTTAGCTGCAAACTCTTTAGCTATTTCATGGCCAATACCTGCTGAAGCACCTGTTATTAATACATATTTACTCATTACTTACCTCGCAATTTATTTCTTGAGCTCTCTTATTTTTAACCTAATGTCATAAGGCGGTTCTCCACACGCATCATGAGATTTCTTTATATCAAGCATATTCTCTAGCATGGAGGATTTCATGGGCGCTATCTTTCTCAAGCTCATATCAATGTGCCCTTCAATGGTTTCGTACATTGCGCAAATATTTTCTTCCGAATCAAAAAGCACACCAATCATATGGAAAAGTTTTTCATTAACATTGAAAAGCTTAAATCTTGGATAAATCACTTGATCTAAAAGAAATTCTTTTGCAAATCGATAATTGTCTTCCAGTGTAAATGATGAAAAACCTTCTTTAAAATAATCATCATCAAAACCAAATTCTTTAATGCCGAATTCCCAACCTTGTTCAAACACAGCTTTAATGTGATTCACATTCATGTGTCCATTAAAGTCACACATGTCTTGAGTTACAGTTACAGACCTACCTTCGTAAGGAAAAATTTCTTTCATAATAAAATTGATTTTGACTATGGTAATGTTTTTTTACTAATGATTAAATGTAAATATAGTTATAAAAAATTAATTGATTAGTTCATTCACCCCACCTCAAAATATAATATTAGTATCCCCTGGTAAGTTTGCTCATTCATCAAGTTTTGAATTTGAAGAATTAGCTATTGCCACAGGTGGTGCTGTGTCTGAGCATTTTATTTTTGAGCAAAAACTCATTACTCCCTCTCATTTTATTTCAAAAGGAAAATTACAAGAGATTAAAGATTCGGCGTCCAAGCTTCAAATAGATTTAATAATATTTAATTGTGATTTGTCGCCATCTCAAGAAAGAAATCTTGAGAAATTTTTAAAAAAGAGAGTGCTTGATAGAACAGGCCTAATTTTGGATATTTTTGCACTCCGTGCTGACAGCCACATTGGTAAACTACAAGTTGAATTAGCTCAACTTTCTTATCTTTCTACCAGACTGGTTAGGGGTTGGAGTCACCTAGAGCGCCAAAAAGGTGGTATCGGGCTCAGGGGTCCTGGTGAAACTCAGCTAGAAACTGATAGAAGACTATTAAGAGATAGAATAAAAAATTTAAATAGGAGGCTTGATAGAAATCATAACCAAAAACGTATTAACCGCTATGCAAGAAAAAAGTCTGATGTTTTTCAAGTATCTCTAGTTGGCTATACAAATGCTGGCAAAAGCTCGTTATTTAATCTTCTGACCAAAGGCGAAACGTATGTTAAAGATCAGCTCTTTGCAACACTCGATACCAAAACCAAAAAACTAGATTCGAAAGATGGATATGGTGCTAATGTAATTATTTCAGATACAGTTGGATTTGTATCTAATATTCCCACCAATCTAATCGAATCCTTTAAAGCCACTCTTGAAGACCTTGAAAATGCAGATCTTCTTCTTCATGTCATTGATGTTAATGATGAAGACCGACAGCAAAAAATTAATGAAGTAAATAAGATACTGCAGACCTTAGATCTTGAATTAACCCCAATAATTGATATTTTTAATAAATCCGATGAACTAAGTGATGATCGTATAAGTTCTATAAGATCTTTTGGAAATATATGCTGTTCTGCAATAACAGGTGGCGGTCTCAATGAAATTAAAGCAGCTATAAGAAATCAAATAAAATCTAGTTCTTTCTCAGGCATCATTGAGATACCTATAGAACTAGGTAGCCTAAGATCTAGAATTTATAACTCGGGGAAGGTTTTTGATGAATCCCTAACAAATGATGGTCATTTGTCATTAAGCATAGAAATAGAAAATAAATTATTTGAAAAACTTAACTTAGATAAATGGGTGAAATTCCCTAAAAATAAAGATGAGAGAATGGAGGCGTGATGGAAAAATTTGAAACATACGTAATAGCAAATCTAGAGGTATTGGATGCTGAAGAGTATAGAAAATACGAAAAGGGATTTTTTCCAATTCTTAAAAAACATAATGGTGAATTTATTACCTTTGATGACAACGTAAAAAATAATGAAGGGCTGACTCCTCTGAAGGGACGAACAATATTATTTGGCTTTAAAAAATCAGACGATGCTGAGCGTTGGTACAATGATCCTGAATATCAGGCACTGTCAGAACATAGAAGAAATGGAACAACCACAAACTTTTTATCATTTGTAAAACAAATGAAAAGATAAAAACAAGGGCTTATGAGCCCTTGTTAAGAGATTCAATACTATGAAAGTTTTGGGTTTAACGGATCGTAAATGGTCTGTGAGTTATAAAGATCAGGATTTCCACATGTGCTAACTTCTTCTAAAGCACTTCTAGCATCCATTGCTTCTGGCTCTTCCCAAGCCTCATTCCCCTGTTGCATTCCTTCAAAAGTTTGATGAAAATTACCCCACCAATAATCTATTTCATTAGTTTCAAAAGCAGGGAAATATAAACCAAATGTATATGCAGAGTCATAAACTGATTTATCTAATGAATCCAACCATTGGTTATATTTGACTAATGCTGCTTCTAAATCATCTGGAGTTTTTCCATCATTCAGATTACAAGGAATAAAAGCTGTGGCAAATGACGGGTCATCCTGATTAAAGTCGCCAAATGCTGTTGGATCCGTTCCCATGACAAACATCCATGAGCTTCTGTTTTCAGCATCACATTGAAGTACTTCTTGATATTTTACTGACCATGCCGTGGCATCATCATTGGATGTCCAGCTTGCCCATCCAGCATCAGCTGCCATTTTCGATGTCCATTGCAATTCCCACCAGCCATTATCAACACGAGTATTTTCTTCTGTGGGGGCATATCCCCAGGCTCCTAAAAGATTTTCATCATTAACTAGATTTCTATATTCAGAAAGCATTTTATTCAAAGATTCTACGGAATATTTTGGCCCAGCATTACATTCAAGCACTTCACTGTAGAAGCTCACTCCAACATCTTGCCATGAGGGGGTAACATCATTTTGGCCCATTTCTGAGCATGAAATTAGTCCAAGTAAAACAAAAGGTATGAATCTATATTGCATAACTATTCTCCAAGTATGGATAAATACTAACATAAAAAAATTTATGAAATTATGAAAAAGTACTTAAGCTTTTCCAATCAAGGGTCTGTAATTAATTTTATCGGGTATGTGTTCTGCACCCGGAACTCCTCTGGCCAACAAAAACGGCTTTAGCGCAATAATTGCCTCAGGTTCACTCCAGTGACCAATGTTAGGATGAAGATGATGAACAAAATGGAGCTGCATTGAATGAGTCAAATATCTTGGTAAAAAGTTTACCCAAAACTTCGAGTCCTTATAGCGACCAATTGCGAGACCTTTGTGGGGATACCATGAAAAATATAAAGCCGTATAAAAGGTTCCTATTTTTCTTGGTAGAAACCATAAAAATAGTGTTTCAAGTGGAAAAAAAACAACCAAAGTTAATTGCACGAGTCTTTGTACCCAACTAATTAGAAGCCCTTGACTAAATTTATCTACAAAATTTTGATCGTCTTTATATAGTTCATATATTCCTTGGTATTTGTCAGTACCATCTGCGGTCGCTAAGAATACCTCCCAAGCGTTTTTGCTACTAACTATATCGTAATCAACATCTTTTTCTGGATCATTAGTATAAGCATGATGTTTCATGTGCGTAACTTGCATAATTGGATAGGGGTACATCAATGTAATGAGAGAAATATTACCAATTAGAGCATCAAGCCATTTCCTCTTTCTGTTACCTCTAGAATAATTTCCATGTTGAGCCTCATGAGATGGTAAATATGAAAGGCACGCACAAATTGTGGCAACAAAAAATCCAACCCATAATGAGATATAGTTATTAATTACTAGGAACCACATTGAAAGCCAAACAATTGCCTGACCAATACCAATTACCATCATTTCCCACTGAAATCTTTGAGCAAATGTTCTAGCTATAGCTTTTTCTTTTTCAAACGAAAACTTATCTGGAATATTTGAGCTATCTATTCTCATATCCACCTCCCTCTAAGCTTTGCAATTAATCCAAAACCTAGGCCCAATAGATAAGGAAATAGATTTATTCCAATATTAAATGCTTGAAATGGATTGTATAACAATATCTCATTGAAGATACTTCCCCAAAAGATTAATCCAAACCAAACCTTACCCCAATCCTGAATATGAGTTGAAACTGATTCCAAAAGAAACTGCATAGATTTATGATAAATCAAAAACATTTAAATGACAAAATGTCATTTTAAGAAAAAAAGATATTGGCGGAGAGAGAGGGATTCGAACCCTCGATACAGTTACCCGTATAACACCTTAGCAGGGTGCCGCTTTCGACCACTCAGCCACCTCTCCGGGAGATGAATTATAACTCTACTTCGATAAGATAAAAATTTTTAAAAGTTTATCTGTCGAACTCTACTTGCATACCTATAGGTAATTGATTTTTGAATACCCCTTTACTGTAAGCAATTTCGCCGTTGAGAATCGTATCACTAACCTCTCCTTTAAATTCATAGCCCTCAAACGGAGACCATCCACAAAAGTACAAAATATTATCTTTAGTAACCATATGTTTTTTTTCAATATCAATAATTGCGATATCGGCAAAATATCCCTCCCTCAGATAACCCCTATCCTTAATCTGAAATCGCCTAGCTGTGTTATGACTAGTCTTAGTTACTATATCCTCGAGAGAAAAAATGCCTTTATGATAAAAATCCAGTAATACTTGCAAAGAATGCTGAACCAACGGCAATCCACATGGTGCTTCAAGGTAATGGCGGTTTTTTTCTTCGAGAGTATGCGGGGCATGGTCGGTTGCAATAATGTCTAATCTATCATCCTTAAGAGCTTCGATAAGGCTTAATCTATCTTCGGATGACTTAATACTTGGATTACATTTTATAAAGTTTCCTTTTTCAGGATAGGCTGACTCATCGAAAAAAAGGTGATGTACGCATACTTCAGCTGTAATATTTTTTTCACTAAGATCTCCGCTCTTAAAAAGCGATAGCTCATCTTGCGTAGTTAAATGAAGAATATGCAGACTTGATCCATATTTTGTTGCTAGATTATGTGCTAACGTCGATGACTTTAAACATGCCTCTCTGCTTCTAATTAACGGATGAAATGAAGCGTCTAAGTTATCTCCATATTTCTTGGCAAATTTTTTTTCATTTTCGTGAATTATTGGGGTGTCTTCACAATGGGTTACAATAGTCACAGGGGATTCTTTAAAAATAGCATCTAAAGCATCATGGTTATCAACTAACATTTCTCCAGTAGATGCTCCCATAAAAACTTTTAGGCCACATGCTAGCTTATGATCAAGTTGCTTGATTTCATCAATATTTGTATTACTGGCTCCAAAATAAAAAGAGTAATTTCCATGAGACTTTGTTGCAGCTAAATCAAATTTTGCTTGAAGATTCTCACGTGTTGTAGTGGTTGGATTTACATTTGGCATTTCAAAAAATGTTGTAACGCCTCCAGCTATTCCTGCTTTACTTTCTGATTGGATATTACCTTTATGAGTAAGACCAGGCTCTCTGAAATGAACTTGATCATCTATGATTCCAGGTAGCACAAACTTTTCAGATGCATCAATGATCTCAGATGCATCAGCGGAGATATCAGTACTTATCTTTTCGATTCTTTTATTTTTGATCCCAATATCTGACTCGAAGATTTTGCCCTCGTTGACAAGCTTCCCATTCTTAATAATTAGATCAAACATTATTTTTCAAGCTCAAATGCATCATGTAATACTTTAACAGCATCTTCAAGATTATCTTGACTAATTACTAAAGTAATTTTAATTTCCGAAGTACTTATCATTTGAATGTTGATTCCGGCATCAGCAAGGGCATTAAACGCTTTACTAGCAATACCTGCATGAGATCTCATACCAACGCCCACAAGTGAAACTTTAACAATGTTCTCATCAACAATAATCTCATCGTAAGTGATGCCTTGCATATTATTATTCAGTGCGGCTTCAGCTGCTGAGCTATCTTCGGTTGCAACGGTAAATGTGAAATCAGTTTTTCCAGAAACACTTACATTTTGAACAATAACATCAACTTCAATATCTTCATCACTAATTGGGCTTAAAATACCTGAAGCTATTCCTGGGGTATCAACTACGCCATGAAGCGTAATCTTTGTCTGATCTTTTTGGTAAGCAATTCCTGTTATTACAGCATCTTCCATGCTTGATTCCTCCTTTAAGATGTGTGTGCCTGATCCACTTCTGAAGCTCGAAAGGACCCTCAATGGAACATTGTACTTGTTTGCAAATTCAACTGCCCTGATTTGGAGAACATTTGCTCCTTGACCGGAAAGCTCAAGCATTTCCTCCATGGTAATTGTTTCTAGTTTCTTGGCATTTTTAACAAGGTTAGGATCAGTGGTATAGATTCCATCAACATCAGTATATATATCGCACCTAGATGCCTCAATTGCTGCAGACACAGCAACAGCAGTTGTGTCAGAGCCCCCTCGACCAAGGGTGGTTACATCTCCTGAATCAGTGACCCCTTGAAAACCAGTAATGACAGGAACAAAACCGCTCTCAATGGAATCAAGGATAATTTGATAGTTAATATCCAATATTTTTGCTTTCGAATATTGAGAAGTTGTTTTCATTGAGATTTGAGCTGCAGAAAATGATTTAGCTTTTATGCCCATTTCATTCAGCTGCATGGCTAGCAAAGATGCACTAACTTTTTCGCCAGTAGAAAGCAAAGCATCCAATTCTCTTTTTTCTGGGTTCATTGAAATGCCTTTAGCTAGCACAACCAACCTATCAGTCTCTTTACCCATTGCTGAAACTACAACAATAGGAAATTCATTTTTAAAAGCTGCTTTAATAATGTTTGCCACTGCCAATATGCGTTCCACCGAACCCATAGAGGTACCGCCAAACTTTTGAACAATGACATTTTTCATATTAAGCTCTGGATCAGGCAAGTGATTTTAGTACATCATCAATTGAATTTAGAATCTTTTTGAAGTTTTTTTCTTCAATAGCGCCTTGAGCAAAATCATTTCTGCCACCACCCTTGCC
Organism: uncultured SAR86 cluster bacterium; assembly: GCA_902623535.1. GTDB lineage: Bacteria > Pseudomonadota > Gammaproteobacteria > Magnimaribacterales > D2472 > MED-G82. Next base: position 26,364 of record CACNUA010000002.1, read on the forward strand.
ACCATGTAACTCGGTCATTTTAGAAATTAATGTGCTTGCAGGAATTTTATCTACTAGATCCTGAGAGACACCGGTAACAAGAAGATGATTTTTATCTGACTTGCCAAGCATCACACAACATGTATCAGTTTTAGTATCCAAAGCCTTGTCCATATTTGATCTGAGCTCCTGTATGTTAGAAGATTCAAATTCATAAACCTCAACTTGAATCCCATTAAACGAAAGCGATTTATATTCTGTAGGTTCAGATTTTGTATTGACCTTAGACTTGCTGAGCTGCTTAAGTTCTTTATTTTCCTTTAATATGCTGTTAACTTTAGCAACCAATTGATCAGTTGGAACATTGAGTTTTTCTTTTAAACTATTTAAGTATCCCAACGAACTCTGAATTTCAGTAAGCTGGATTATATTTTTTATATTGGGCTTAGATTCTAGATTAGTCTTGGATTGTTTACCCTTCTTTAAATCTTTATTTTCTCTTAACAGTACATCAATTCTTGAAGAGAGCTGGTCTTCTGAAACTTTTAGTTTTTCTTTCAGCTCATTTAAATTTTCTAGTGAATGCTTAATTAAATCTGATGCAGGTTCGCCTACCAAAGCTTCAATTCTTCTGACACCTGAAGATACACTTGATTCACTGGTAATGATTAGGGTTTCTATTTCACCAAGTTTTTTAACATGAGTTCCCCCACAGAGTTCAACAGAAAAATTATCTGCCATTGAAAGAACTCTGACCTCATTTTCATACTTCTCATCAAACATAGCCTCGGCACCAAGCGCAATAGCATCATCCAAATTCATGATTTCGGTTTGCGTATTGGCATTCGTTGCTATTTTTTCATTAACAATGTTTTCAATTTGTATCAGCTCTTGGTAAGTCACTGCTTTTTTATGACTGAAATCAAATCTTAGTTTTGATGGACCAACAAGTGAGCCCTTTTGCTGAACATGATTTCCAAGAACTTGTTTCAAGGCCGCATGCAATAAATGTGTTGCCGAATGATGTGCGGCCGATAGATTTCTGTGGAGAGGCTCTACTTGTGAAGAAACTTTTTCATTTAGTGAAACGTTTCCATCCATCACTTCAACCTCATGCACAAAAACTTTTCCAAGCTTAGTACAATCGGTAACTTTAGCTTTGAAACTATCATTCAAAATAAAGCCCTGGTCCCCAATTTGTCCACCAGATTCTGCGTAAAAAGGCGTTTTATCTAATACGATAAGAGCATTTTCTTCCTTTGAAACCGTTTTTTGATTTTTGCCCTCAACCCAAAGCCCAAGAACCTCACTTGCTTCAGAAGACAAAGATTCGTAACCCAAAAATACAGTTTCAGGAAGTCCATCAACTGAAATTTTATTTTGTTTGAACTTATTTGCCGCCTTTGAAGATGATTTTTGTTTATCCATTTCTTGATTGAAAGTCTTTTCATCCACAGAAAAGTTGTTTTCCCTTGCAACATCTCGAGTTAAATCAAAGGGAAATCCAAAAGTATCATGCAATTTAAAAGCTACTTTTCCTGAAACAATATTGTTTTTTGATTTTTTGATTTCTGCATCTAATATTTCCATTCCATTAGCTAAAGTTCTATAGAATTGGTCTTCCTCTTCAAAAATAATTGTTTTTATATCAGAGCTTTTTTCTTTCAGAGTTGGGTAAGCCGGCCCCATTTCCTTTACCAACACTTCTAATAGCCTACTCAAAAAAGGTTTGCTATGACCTAACTTATAGCCATGTCGAACTGCCCTTCTCAGAATTCTTCTTAGAACATATCCCCTTCCTTCATTACTTGGTAAAACACCATCTAAAATTAAGAAAGCTACTGACCTTATATGATCAGCAATGACCTTATGTGACTCGGAACCACTTGAGCCAATAAGTTTCTCTGAGGATGAAATTATGTTCTTAAAAAAATCTATCTCATAATTCGAGTTAACGCCCTGCATTACCGCTGCAATTCTTTCTAATCCCATGCCTGTATCTACTGAGGGTTTTGGTAATTCATGCATTTTTCCATCTTTATCTTTGTTAAATTGCATAAAAACTAGATTCCAAATTTCAACAAATCTATCGCCCTCATCCCCATCTGAGCCGGGAGGTGTTCCATCATATTTTTCTCCATGATCGTAATAGATCTCAGAGCATGGTCCACAGGGGCCTGTATCTCCCATTGACCAGAAGTTATCTTCTTCTCCTAAAAATACTAGTCTTTCCTTACTTATACCTATTTTCTCTAGCCAAATTTTTGCCGCCTCATCATCATCCTGATATACAGATATCCAAAGCTTATCTTTTTCAAGTTTAAGATGATTCGTTAAGAACTCCCATGCCATTTCAATAGCTTCGGTCTTGAAATAGTCACCAAAACTAAAGTTACCCAGCATTTCAAAAAATGTATGATGCCTAAGTGTATAGCCAACATTTTCAAGATCATTATGTTTTCCGCCTGCCCTGATGCATCTTTGTGAAGAAGTTGCTCTAAGTGATTTTGGTTGTTCTTGACCTAAAAAAATATCTTTAAATTGAACCATACCCGCGTTTGTAAATAATAAGGTTTCGTCATTGCCTGGAACTAAAGAAGATGACTCAATGATCGCATGATCATTGGCTTTAAAATATTCAAGAAATGCCTTTCTAATTTCAGCCGTTTTCAAATTAAAAAACCTCTTCAAAAAATAATTTCATTGAGTTCCATGACCTTTGATTTGCTGTTTCATTATATTGCGTTCCAAAAGAAGGATCATTGGCTTCAGGATTTGTAAAAGCATGCATTGCTTTGCCGTATGAAATAAACTCCCAATTTGCATCAGACTCATCCATCTCATCATAAAAATCTTGCACAATATCTCTTGGCACCATTGGATCTTTATCACCATGCAAGACTAATATTTTTGAATGTATTTTATTTATAGGTTCCTCAGAGCGATTAAGAAGACCATGAAAGCTTACTACACCTGAAACATCCAATCCCGATCTAGCAATTTCTAGTACAGCCATGCCCCCAAAGCAATAGCCAATTAATCCTATTTTGCCTCCATCAATTGATGGATGTAACTTAACCGCGCTGATCGCACTTGCCACTCTAGCCCTAAATTTTTTTCTATTATCTACAAATGGCTTTATCAGAGCTTGATTCTCTTCAATGTTTTTACCATTTACGCCATTACCAAAGATATCTATTGCCAATCCAGCATAACCAAGCTTAGCAAGCTCTTTAGCCTTATTAATTTCAAAGTCACTTATGCCTTTCCAAGTATGAGCTACCAAAACTGCAGGGCAGCTCGATGAGCTTTCAGGTAAAAATAAAACACCTTTACAAGTAGTGCTTTCATCAGCATAGTCAAAATTTATTTCTTCAATGTCCATTAAATTCCTTGTGCCTTATATCTCTTGTAATTTTCAACATAAAAACCTGCATTAAGTTGAGGAATTTTTTGTTCCTCGGCATCCAACTTTTTTTTAATTTTTCCAGGTATACCCATAACTAGAGAACCATCAGGAATTACTGAACCCTCAGTAATGAGAGCTTTTGCACCAATAATGCAGTTCTTACCAATTTTTGCATTATTTAGAATTACTGCTCCTATTCCAATGAGGCTTCCATCACCAATCTTACAACCATGCAGCATGGCCATGTGGCCAATCGTGACATTCTTACCTATGATGCAAGGACATCCTGGATCAGTGTGTATTACAGAATGTTCCTGAATATTGCTGCCTGCTCCGATAGTTATTGGCTCATTATCACCTCTTATGGTGCACTGAAACCAAATACTCGAGTCCTTTTCCATTATTACATTACCAATTACTGTTGCATTTGGAGCCACCCAAAAATCATCCCCATCAGTAGAAAGTTTTTTTCCATCTAGTTCTATAATCATGCTGAATCAGCCTCATCAATTGTTATGTTTGCATCAAAACATAAATTTAAAAAATTTACAGTTATCATTGCGGTGAGTCCCCAAATCTTTTGATGATTAAACTCCCAAGTTGGAACCATCCAGGTTGAGCCGTGTCTATCAATTCTTTCCTTTTTTATATTTTTAAGATCTAGCAGATAATAAAGTGGGACTGTGAAAATATCTGCAATTTCACTATTTGCTCTGAATTCCTGCTCTGCATTAATTTCATAAACCATGGGATTTACCTCAATCTTATGTCTAGATATAAGGTAATTCATTTGGCCGAGTAATGAAGCATCCTTACTATTTAGATTTATTTCTTCATTTGCTTCTCTTAGAGCTGTATGAGAAAGATCTTTATCATTTGGTTCTACTTTGCCTCCAGGAAAACTAACCTCACCTGAATGAGTGGACATGGATTTTGACCTTTGCGTGTAGATAATCTCAGGATTATCTCTGAGATGATTATAGTTAAGTAAACCAATTAGTACTGCTGCCTGCGGTTGTCCGGATGGTCTTTCACGTATTTCAGAATCTAGTTTATACTTGATGTCCTTTATCATTTGATAATTTTAACTATTTATACAAATAAATTCTTTAGTTAGGAGAAGAATTGAAATACTGTTCAAAATGCGGAAGCGAAAACATTCAATTTAAGATTCCTGCTGGTGATAATTTAAAAAGATATTGCTGTGATGACTGCGGAGCAATTTATTACACCAATCCAAATGTTGTTGTAGGAGCTTTATGTAAATATGAAGACAAAGTTTTGCTTTGCAAAAGAAATATTCAGCCAAGGCTAGGATTATGGACATTGCCGGCAGGTTTTTTTGAGAACGGAGAGACACTTCAGCAAGGAGCTATTAGAGAGACTAAAGAAGAAACTCAAGCGGATATAAATATTATTCAACCGTATACTCTATTTAGTCTGACACATATTAGTCAGTTACATTATTTCTATATTGCTGAATTAACTAAACCCAAATTTGGTCCTACACCTGAAAGCTCTGAGGTAGCATTATTCACTGAAGATGAAATACCATGGGATGAGATAGCTTTCCCAACGGTTTATAAAACTCTAAAACATTTCTTTGAAGACTCCAAAACTAATACTTTTGAATACAAAGAAGAAGAAATTAAGCTTGGTTAAATCTCAACTGCAATAAATTCAAATGCAGGTGTCTCATATGGATGAGATTCTATTAGAGTGTTTGCAGCTCTGTCTTTGAGATTTTTGGGACACAACATTTCTACCCTATACTCATCAACAAAAGTTAGAACATTTTCAATACCAATGTATGGTTTTGAATCTTCTCTAGGTAAAAATTGTCCTTTGCCCTTTACCTCCCATGCGCAATTTTTGTAATTACCTTGAACTCCGCACCCAATTTCAAACAAAGATTTTTTTGTCTTATCAAGGTGTGACTCCGGAACAAAAAAAATTAATTTATACATCTTGAGTAAATTTATACGCATTGATAAACATTTGCATCCATGGCGAATAATTGTCATTACTCTTAGGATGCCAAGATAGCTGAGCCATTCGAAAAACCCTTTCAGGATGTGGCATCATAATGGTTACTCTGCCATCTGCTGCAGTAAATCCAGTGGCTCCATCAATAGAGCCGTTTGGATTAATCGGATAATCATTAGAGCAATTGCCACTAGAATCACTAAAATTTATTGCTACTTGTTTGGATGCATACAATTGATTAATGCAGTCCTCTTCGAACACAGCTCTTCCTTCGCCATGCGCAACAGCAACTGGCATCATCCAATCTCTCATATCTCTGAGCAATATTGAATCAGAGTCACCCACTTTTACTTGACTTAATCTTGCTTCAAATTGTTCTGATTCGTTATGAACAAATCTTGGCCAATGATTTGCTCCTGGTATCAAGTTTTTTAGATGTGAAAGCATTTGGCATCCATTACATACGCCTAAAACAAACTTTGATTGATCTTCAAAAAAAGACGAGAACATTTCCTGAAGTTTTTCACTGAATTTAATATTCGATGCCCAGCCTCCTCCAGCTCCCAGAACATCTCCATATGAAAAACCACCGCAGGCTGCAAACCCATGAAAAGAATCTAAGCTCAATGAGCCATCTATAAGGTCCTGCATATGTAAGTCAATTGCGTCAAAGCCTGCCAAAGTGAATGCAGCTGCCATCTCAATATGACCATTCACTCCTTGCTCTCTTAGAATAGCAACTTTTGGTCTTATGTCTTTTTTTATTTCTGGCAGGTCTAGAGCATATTTGAAATCTGATTTATAAATAAGGCTTAAATCTTCAAACTTTTCAATAGTATTAGTTTCACTCTCAACACAAACTGGATTATCTCTTTCCATTCTTATTTTAGTAGAGGTTTCCTGCCAAGCTTTTTCAAGTTCAACACACGAAGAGCTAAAAATATTTTTCATTTGTCTATCAAAAATCTGGAGTTCATAAGCCGTGGAAGTAACTCCACATTTTTCAATTGAGCAGCCGATTTTTGTGAGCTTATTGCTTAATTCATCAACCTCTCCTTTGTACTGAATGATTAAGCCAAGCTCTTCATTGAATAATTCACTATGAATTTGATCATCTGATGTAGACAGAAAAATATCTAAACCAACTTTATTAGTAAAAGATAGCTCACATAAAGCTGCAAGCATTCCTCCATCAGAAATATCATGTAGAGCTGTTATTTTTTTATTTAATATTTCGTTTTGGATTAAATTAAATAGCTCTCTAATTTGTTTGGCATTTTCTACATCTGGCGTCTCTAGACTCAGCTGGTCTTCAATTAATGCAAGTATTGAGCCGCCCATTCTTTGATAATCTGAAAGTTTGATGTAATACAAATCATGAGAACTAGATTCCAATTCTGTAGTGATTGCCAGCCTTGTATCAATCACTGGAGCCATTGCTGATATTACTCCAGTTAAAGGAGACTTAACTTCAAAATTCTGTCCCTCTTCAACCCATTTTGATCTCATTGATAAAGAGTCTTTTCCAACAGGGATTGAGATATCCAGCTCACAACAAATCTTTGATAAAGCCTCTACACCCTCCCTCAATGCCAAGTCATCTTTATTGCTCCCACAGGCAGCCATCCAATTAGCCGATAATACAACGCGATCTAATGATTTTATTGGCGCACTCATTAGATTAAAGATTGACTCAGCTAGAGCCATACGCATTGAAGCGCTTGGATTCGAAATTGCAATTGATGGCTTTTCTCCCATTGAGATTGCTTCGCCGTGATATTCAGTGAAGGAGTTGTTCACCATAGAGTAATTTGAAGTCGGGACCTGATATTTTCCTACCATCTGATCTCGTGTTATCAAACCACCTACTGTTCTATCTCCAATGGTAATTAAAAACTGTTTAGATCCAACTGTAGGATGCTTTAGAACTTTAAGAATATTTTTTTCTAAACTATCTTTTGCTTTGAAATCATGAAAATTTTTTGGGTGTTCTGAAGAAACATTAATCTTAGTTTTAGGTAGATCACCAAAAAGCATATCCAGTGGAACATTCACTGGCATAAAGCTGCTATCAGGGCTTGCTACACGCACAAACTGATCCTTAATAGTCTTTCCAACAATTGCATAGGGGCATCTTTCGCGACTACATATATCTTCAAATATTTTTTTATCATCAGGATGAATAGCCAAAACATATCTCTCTTGAGATTCATTGCACCATATTTCCATTGGGGTCATACTTTTATCAGCAACTGGAACCTTTCCTAGATCTATATCAACGCCCCATCCGGTATCTTTTGCTAACTCAGGAATTGCATTAGAGAGACCGCCTGCACCAACATCATGAATAAATTTAATAATATTTTCTTTCTTTGAAATACATGTATTAATGACTTCTTGACACCTTCTCTCCATTTCAGCATTGCCTCTCTGAACAGAAGCAAAATCCAATTCCTCTTCACTTTCTCCTGAAGAAACTGATGAAGCGGCTCCGCCACCAAGACCAATAAGCATGGATGGGCCACCCAACACAATTACCAAGTGATTATGGTCTATGCCTCCCTTTAAGCTGTAAGCATCTTTAATCTGCCCGATACCTCCTGCAAGCATAATTGGTTTGTGATATCCGTATGCACTTTTTTCTTTACTGGTTTTTGTTTGTAAAACCCTGAAATAGCCTAAAGTACAAGGTCTACCAAATTCATTGTTAAATGCTGCCGCACCAATCGGCCCTTCTATCATTATATGTTTTGGAGATGCGATCCTATTAGGAAAAGGAGCTTTCTGTTTGGGCATGTTATCGTCATCCAGATTAAGGTTTGATACATTAAATCCGACAAGGCCAGTTTTTGGTTTAGCTCCAGAGCCAGTAGCACCCTCATCTCTAATTTCACCACCAGAGCCTGTAGCAGCACCTGGAAAGGGAGAAATTGCCGTTGGATGATTATGCGTTTCTACCTTTATTAGAGTGTTCATTAATTGAGACTCGAATTTATAAACATCTTTAGAATTTTGTTCTAGTAAATTCGAAACCTCGCCACTTATAACAGCAGCATTATCTTTGTAAGCAGAAATAAGATGGGGCTTATCTCCTTTGCTTGTTTGCTTTATCAAATCAAACAAAGACGATTCAACCTTGTTACTGTCAAGAGACCAATCAGCATTAAAAATTTTATGTCTGCAGTGTTCAGAGTTCGCTTGAGCAAACATCATTAATTCAGATTCAGTTGGATCTCGTTTTTCATTTGAATAGAAAATATCAAGATATTCTATTTCATCATTTGATAAGGCTAATCCTAATTCTGAGTTTGCGATCTTTAAAGCATCGATGCCTTTATTACAAAAATCTATAACACGCTGATCTTTAGATGATAAAGAAGAATCAAAAAATTCAAGCGGAGGTTTTTGAAATATAGATTGAGTCATTGGATCAAAAATTGCTTCTAACTGAAAATCATCAATTTCAAATCCTACTAAATTGAATCCGACAAATTTCTCAATTCGTAATTGATCAAAACCAATATTTTTTAAAATATCGCCGGCCTTAGAAGACCATGGCGAAATGGTCCCAAGACGTGCACCAATATAGAAAGAGCAGTTTTTAAGTGTTTCTTCTGCATGAAGAACTTCCTTAAACTTATCAGCATCTAGAGCCTTTTTAGAGTTGATCAAAAAATAATCATTTGCGGTCAAAGAAATCTTACTACTTAGATTTTTTTTAAGCTTGGCTTTTAAGCGAGATAATTGGGCGCTAGAAAAACTTGATTGACCTTGCAGGAACAAGTTAAAACTTTTTGACACTGAACTTTTTCTAAAATATTGTGGTTTTAATTATAGAGGTGAATCAAATTAAAAAGATAAAAAAGATAAGAATTAATCGAACTATTTTTTTTGTTTTATCAGTTATGATTTTTACGTTCAGTTGTTCTGATCAATCTCTCAATGATGAACAATTATCAAGTTCATGCGCAAATACTAAGGAAAAACTTTGGTCATTATCTAACCTATCAGAATTTGAAAAAGATAAGTTTAATCTTCTCTATCAAGAAAGACTTTTATCTTATATTGATGAATTTAAAGAAGCTGCAAAATTGAATAATCTTGACTGGGAATTATTGGCAGCAATAGCCTTTCAGGAATCCCAATGGAATCCAAAAGCTAGGTCTGCAACTCAGGTTAAAGGCATGATGATGTTAACTCTTCCAACTGCTAAATCTTTGGGAGTAGACAACAGATTGGATCCTGTTCAAAGTATTAATGGAGGAGCAAGTTATATAGCAAAGTTAATTGATGAAATAAATTTCGGTACATCAACTGGTGATAAGATTTCAATTGCACTTGCTGCCTATAACCTTGGCGTTGGAAATATCAATAGATATCTAAGAGAAATCCAAATAAATTTAAATAAAGAGAATTTTGAAATCACTTGGGATGATCTATCTAGTTTTTTAACTGAAGAAGTTAATCATAGTGAACTGGCAGGTAATTCCACAAACTATAAAAGAGGCATTCAAGCAGTAGATTATGTTACTAGAGTTAAAGATTACTATTATTTAATCCTAGGATTAGAATGCAATTAGGAATTAATTAACTGGTATTTAAGGTCTTTAATTTTGTCCCTACAAAAGGCTGCTCGCTCATATTCAGTTTCTTGAGCATATTTATACATTTGCTTTTCAAGTAAATTGATTGAGTTAGAAATAACCTCTGGATTATCTAATTCAATCTTAAATGGCAATTCATCCTCAAAGTTCTTAGGCTTGTTCTTACCTGATCTAGTATTAGGTCTAGCACCCTCCATAATATCTTTAATTTCTTTGACGATAGACTTTGGTTTGATTTTATTTTCTTTATTGAAAGTGACTTGAATTTCTCTTCTTCTATTAGTCTCTTTCATTGCTCTATCCATTGAGCCTGTAACTTTATCCGCATACAAAATTGCTTTGCCTCTTATATTTCTTGCTGCCCTTCCAATGGTCTGGATGAGTGTTCCCTCGGATCTCAAAAAACCCTCTTTATCTGCATCTAAGATTGCAACCAGACTTACTTCAGGAATGTCTAAACCTTCTCTTAACAAGTTAATTCCAACTAGAACATCAAACTTACCTAATCTTAAATCTCTAATAATCTCAACTCGCTCAACAGTATCAATATCTGAGTGCATGTACCTTGTTTTGATCCCATTTTCATTAAGATAATCCGTTAGATCCTCTGCCATTCTTTTAGTAAGTGTTGTAATTAAGACTCGCTCTTTAAGCTTTGCTCTCTCGTTACATTCTCCAATGACATCATCTATCTGAGTTGATGCCGGTCTGACATCAACTTCTGGGTCGATAAGTCCTGTAGGTCTTACGAGCAGTTCAACGACTTTATCTCCGTTTTCTAATTCATATTTCCCAGGGGTTGCAGATACATAAATTCTTTGAGGTGTTAGGAGCTCCCATTCCTCAAATCTAAGAGGTCTATTATCAAGCGCGCTTGGCAATCGAAATCCATAATCAACTAACGTTTCTTTTCGAGATCTATCACCTTTGTACATCCCGCCAATTTGGGGAACAGAGACATGAGATTCATCCATGAAAACAATTGCATTTTTGGGGATGTAGTCAAATAGACATGGAGGTGGCTGACCAGATGATCTGCCTGATAAGTATCGTGAATAATTTTCAATCCCCTGACAATAACCAAGTTCAGCCATCATTTCTAAATCATAAGTTGTTCTTTCTTGAAGTCGTTGTGCTTCGACAAGCTTCTCATTGGATTGAAAATATTTGATTCTATCTTTTAGCTCTTCTCTAATAAGCTTTAAACAATCTGTGACTGTTTCGCGAGGTGTCACATAATGTGTCTTCGGATAAATGGTTGCTCTGGGTACCTCGCTAATAAGTTCGCCAGTTAAAGGGTCGATCCAGGATAATTTTTCTATTTCATCACCAAACAAATCAATCCTCAGCGCCTCTTTCTCAGAGTCTGCAGGATAGACATCGATTACATCTCCTCTCACTCGAAAGGTAGCTCTTCTAAAATCAATATCATTACGAGTGTATTGCATTGAGGAAAGTCTTCTGAGAATAGCTCGCTGATCAATGATGTCTCCACGATCTAAGTGCAAGATCATGTTTAAGTAAGATTCAGGAGCGCCTAATCCATAAATTGAAGATACTGTTGCCACAACAACTGTATCATTTCGCTCAAGTAAAGCTTTTGTTGCTGATAAACGCATTTGCTCAATATGCTCATTAATGGAAGCATCCTTAGCTATATAAGTATCAGACGTTGGAACATATGCCTCTGGCTGATAGTAATCATAATAAGAAACAAAATATTCTACTGAATTCTCTTTAAAGAAATCTCTGAATTCTCCATAAAGTTGAGCAGCAAGAGTTTTATTAGGCGCCATTATGATTGCAGGTCTTTGAGTTTCCTCAATGATCTTTGCCATCGTGTAGGTTTTACCAGACCCTGTGACACCTAATAAAACTTGATGCAACAGTCCATCATTTAAGCCTTCAACTGCCTGCTGAATAGCCATAGATTGATGGCCTGCGGGATCAAAATCTGAGTGTACCTTCAACACTTTTGTCATGGTTAATATATTACTTTCTATGATTTTTATTTATAATGCCAACCTTGTTCCCCGATAGCTCAGTTGGTAGAGCAGTTGACTGTTAATCAATTTGTCGCAGGTTCGAGCCCTGCTCGGGGAGCCATTCTTAACTTAGAGCTTTTAGTATCCTTTTTGCAATTCTATTACGCTCTTCATCACTCCTATCCTCAACCTGAATTCCTAAATCATCAATCAATTTTCTTACAATCAAGGTTTGCTTTTCAATTAATTCTTTAAGAAGTCGTTTTTCATTTGCTGCATTTAGTCCATTTTCTTCTTTCATCGAAATTCTTCTTTCTAAAGATGTGATTTTTGATAAATTGTCTTCCAATCTATACAAAAACATTTGGTAGCTTTTTACTTCATGCATGGGATCTTTCAAATAAATAACTTATTATTATTATATGATCAAAAAAACAATTCCCTACATATTACTATTATTAATATCATTTATTTCACACGCTGAAATAAAAACTATGAGCATTCTCTATACGAATGATCTGCACTCTCATTTACTTCCTAGCATTCAAACAAGGATTAGCAAGACTCGACCTGTAGGGGGGTTTGCAAATATCGCAACGCTTGTAAGGGAAAAGAAGTTATCTGATCCGGACACTATTTATATTGATTCTGGGGATTATTTTTCAGGCCCTTATGTGAGCACTTTAACCAATGGTGCTGCTGTAATTGAATCAATGAATTATCTTGGATTAGACGTCGCATGTATTGGGAATCATGAATTTGATCATGGCTGGGAAAACACACTAGAACAATTAAACAAAGCCAACTTCCCAATTGTAAATGGAAATATATTTTATAAGAATTCAGATCAGCTATTTTGGGATAATCCCTATGTCATATTAAATAAAGCAGGTCTCAAGATCGGGGTAATTGGACTGCATGGAAAGTTTGCATTTTACGACACCATAAATTTCAAAATGATAGAAGCTATTGAGACACGCGATGAAGTTTATTATTTAAAAAAATATATAGCTGAACTTAAGCCCATAACTGACATAATTATCTTATCTGTACATGGAGGTATGCCAGGTAGGCAATCCAGTGTTGGGCTAAGTGATGTTGAGCGAAGTTTATATGCCGACATCATGCTAGCAAAAGAAGTTAGTGACTTGGATATCATTATTACCGGTCATGCGCATACAGGCACACCAAAAGCATTAATCTCTAATGACACGATCATAGTATCGACGAATGCTTACACTTCTGAATTAGGAGAACTTAAAATATTTTTTGATACTGAAAAAAAAGAAATTGTGAAGCATAAAAATAAGCTAATACAAGTTTTTGATGACGAAATTAAGGATGATCCTTCCATGCTTAAAGAGATTATGAAATGGCAAAATAAAGTAAAGGTAATTGCTTCGAAACCTATTACTCAATCCACTAACAAAATGGAGAGAGCGTACGGATCTGAATCAAATATGGGTAATATGTTTGCTGATGCAATGTCATCATTTGATGAAAGAATTGATTTTGCAATGGTCAATAGTGGCGCCTTAAGACAGGATATTAATGCAGGTACCATTACCAAAGGAGACTTGATCTCTGCTTTTCCTTTTCCAAATACACTGGTGATGGCTCATTTATCTGGAGATCAAATTAAAATTATCTTTGATCATGCTGCTGGAATGACTAATGGAGTCTTACAAGTTTCCAGTGAGTTTCAGTACTCAATTAATTCATCAGGCAAAGCTAGTGCACTCAAACTAAACGATACTGAAATTAAAGGTAATGAAATGTATTGGGTTGCTGCACCTAACTTCGTTACCCAAGGCGGTGATGGCTATTTAGAATTTAGAAATGCAGCCCATATTGAAGATACAGGCATTATGGTTGTTGAAATCGTAGAAGAGTTCTTAAGTAAGACTAATAAGTATCAGCCTCTCATTGAAAACAGGATAATTGTTAATTAGGTTTTTCTATTTTCCATGTCGTTCCATCAGGCCCATCATCAAGTAATACTCCCATATCTGATAGTTCGTCTCTAATTTCATCAGCTCTGACAAAGTCTTTTTCACTCCGTGCTAGATTCCTTGCATCTATTTTTTCTTGAATGAATAAACTATCCACTTCGGCTCCAAACTTAAAGAAATTTTCAGGCTTGTCAGTAAGCAAGCCTAAATTATTTGCAATGGTTTTGAATGCATATAATTTTTCACTTCTAGAATTCTTATCCTTGCTTGAATTTAATTCCTTTGCAAGATCAAAAAGAATACTCACAGCCTTAGGTGTATTTAAGTCATCATTCATGGCCATCTCAAATGCTTCAATGAAAGGATTATCTGTAGCGGTGTTTTCAGCAGCTTCATCATTTAATTGTAATGTTGTATAAAGTCTTTCAAGTGCTGCTCTTGCTTGGTTTAAAGAGCCTTCATCAAAACTTAATTCGCTTCTATAGTGACTCGATATTAAGAAAAGTCTTATGACTTCAAAATGATATTGCTTAATTAAATCTTTTATCAGAGCAAAATTACCGAGCGACTTTGACATCTTTTCACCACCGATCTTTAACAATCCTGAATGAATCCAGTAATTTGCAAACTCAGAATCGTTTGAGCATTTTGATTGAGCAATCTCATTTTCATGATGTGGAAAAATTAAATCTGGTCCGCCTCCATGAATATCAAAATTCTTGCCAAGCTTTTCTAAAGACATCACAGAGCACTCAATGTGCCAACCAGGTCTTCCCTTCCCCCATGGCGAGTCCCATGATGGTTCCTCAGGTTTTGCACTTTTCCATAAAACAAAATCTAATGGGTCAGCTTTTGCCTGATCCTCTGTAATTCTTGATCCAGGGTCTAAATCATCAAGAACTTTGTTAGATAATTTTCCATACTCCTCATAACTTCTTACAGAGAAAAATACATCATTATTATCTGCAACGTATGCATGACCTTTTGCTATCAAATCCTCAATCATTGTCACCATGCCATCGATATATTCAGTAGCTTTAGGCTCACTATTTGGTTCAATTAATCCAAGTCCTTGAAAGTCTGCGTGCATGCTTGCAATTGTTCTACTTGTTAAATCATATATTGACTCTGAGTTCTCATAAGCTCGCTCAATAATCTTATCTTCAATGTCAGTAATGTTTCTCACGTAATTAACTTTATAGCCCTGGTACCCGAAGTAACGGACTAGAATGTCGAATGCTACATATGCTCGTGCATGACCAAGGTGACAATTGTCATATACGGTCACACCGCAAACATACATTCCAACTTTACCCTGTTCAATGGGTTCAAAAATCTCTTTTTTATTAGTGAGAGTGTTATAAAGCTTAAGACTCATGTGTATACTAGAATTGCTATATTATAAGGTCATATAGTTAATAATTAATATTAGATTCTCAAAGTGAAAATTAAATCTATCGCGAAATTTCAAAAAAAAACTGCTTTATTATTTATTAGTTTTTTTTGTGTCGTGAGCTGCTCTGAGGCCCCTAATCAACAAACCGTTTTAATGGAGAAAAATATGCCTATTGCAACCATCTCAACTACTGCTGGAGAAGTTATCATTGAGCTTGATAAAGAAAATGCACCTATATCTGTTGATAATTTTATTTCACTCGCTAATAGCGGTTATTACACTGATACGATCTTCCATCGAATTATTGAAGGATTCATGGTTCAAGGTGGTGGCCTTGATGCTGACATGCAAAATAAACCTTCAGGATCTGCTGCGATTAAAAATGAAGCCAATAATGGTCTGAAAAATGATAGAGGTACTATCGCCATGGCAAGAACAATGGACCCCCACTCTGCTACGAGTCAGTTCTTTATTAATCATGCGGATAATGATTTTCTAAACTTTTCTTCAGAGACTACCCAAGGATGGGGCTATGCGGTCTTTGGAAGAGTAATTGAAGGCATGGAGGTAGTTGATAGTATTGCACTAACTCCTACTATGGTTGTTAATGGCTATCAAGATGCCCCAGCAAACCCTGTAACCATTAACTCTGTTTCTATTAGTGAATGAACCTCGGCTTTATTTCTGATTTACATCTATCAGAGACCAATAATTCACTTACTAACGCTTTTATAGATTTTCTAAAATCACATTCCTCTAACCTGGATCAGCTATATATTCTGGGAGACCTTTATGAGGTATGGATAGGTGATGATGATTCGTCATCACTAATTACTTCAACAAAAGATGCTCTTAGAAAAGCATCCAAATCAGGTTTAGAAATATTTTTTATTCATGGTAATAGAGATTTTCTCTTGGATAGTTCTTTTGCAGAATCTGCCGGCATCACAATACTTCCAGATCCTTTCTTTTTCGACTATTTTGGAAAGAAAATTTCTATTTCGCATGGTGATATTTTTTGTATTGATGATGCTGAATATCAGGCATTTAAAAAGCAAGTTCGGTCGCCTGAATGGAAGGCTGAGTTTCTTAACAAATCTCTGGTCGAACGAAAATCAATTGCCTCAAGCATGCGTGACGCTAGCAAAAGAAATTCTTCACAAAAAGACTCAATGATCATGGATGTTAATACAAATGAAGTAGCTTCATTTTTTGATAAATATGATATCGACTTGCTTATCCATGGTCATACCCATAAGCCAAATATTCATGAGCTTAGTGGCAAAAATTCCAAAATAAAACGTATAGTTCTTGGTGATTGGGGTAAAACAGGTTGGTGTTTTTATCTAGATCCAACATCTCAAAATTTGGAAGAGTTTAAAATCTAAACCTTCAATCTAGTTGTCTTTAAAAGCTTAATACTGTATATTTATACAGTACTTTATCCTTTATGAAATTAAGCTATATCGGTAATATATCGGCGGATTCTCTGCCTCAAAACTATACTCCATTCTTTGCGGAGAGCGTGCCTGTTGGTTTTCCAAGCCCAGCAAATGATTACCTAGAAACTCCAATTGATTTGAATCAGTACTTGATTAAGAATCAAGTTGCTACATTTCTAGTAAAAGCTTCTGGTGATTCAATGATCAATGCGAACATAGGTAGCGGCGCAGTATTAATTGTGGATAGGAGTATTAAACCCAGCCATAACGATATCGTTGTTGCATCTATAGACGGTGAATTTTTGTGCAAAAGATTACAATTAAAACCACGTATTGCACTGATAGCAGAAAATGCTAAATATCAGCCCATCTTTGTTGAGCAAGGTCATGAACTAGAAGTGATAGGCGTTGTTACAGCAGCAATCAATATATACAAATAATATGGATCTGTTGGCATTAGTGGATTGTGAGAATTTTTATGCATCTTGTGAAAGAATCTTTAGGCCTGATCTAAAAAAAGTACCAATTGTTGTGCTTTCAAATAATGATGGTTGTGTAATAGCTCGTAGCAAAGAATCAAAAGACTTTGGTATCCAAATGGGAGCTCCATGGTTCAAGGTAAAAGAAGACTTTCTAAAGAGCGGAGGCCAAGTTTTTTCATCGAACTTTGCTTTATACGGAGATATTTCAAGCAGAGTCATGAGCGTACTATCTCAAATGTCAAAAAAAATAGAGATATACAGCATTGATGAAGCATTCCTTGATTTAGGAAACTTGGCACTTGAGAGTCATAATGCGGCCAATGACTTCGGAGTATACTGCAGGAATATTGTTAAGCAGTGGGTTGGGATTCCTGTAAGAATTGGGATTGCTCCAACTAAAACCTTAACTAAAGTTGCAAGTTATTTAGCTAAACAACAAACCTATCATCCTGGTATTTTCAGCATCACTAATAATCAAAAAGATATTGAGACCGCATTAAAAAGAGTACCCATTCACCAAGTATGGGGAGTGGGAAGGCGACTCAATAAAAAGCTTAGCGATTCTGGAATGAAAAATGCCTACGACTTGGCATGCTCGAACATTCCATTGATTAGAAAAAAATATAGTGTGGTTTTAGAAAGAACAGTAAGGGAATTAAGAGGAGAAAGATGCTTGGCAATGGATGAAAATCCTGCTCCCAAAAAACAAATTGTTGTTAGTAGAAGCTTTGCGAATAAAATCAGTGATCTCAACACTCTTTCACCTATTGTGAATGATTTTGGTGTTAGGGCATGTGAGAAACTTCGAAAAGAGGGTCAGCTATGCTCAAAAGTTGGTGTCTTTATTAGGACAAGCCCTTTTAGAACACAAGACAGGCAGCATCAAACTATAAAATTCTATACTTTGCATCAGCCTAGCGACGATACTCGGGATATCTTATCCGGCATACGATGGATTCTTCCTAAGATATTCAGACATGGTTTTTGTTATGCAAAAGCTGGGGTAATGTTAAGTCAGTTTACTGATGAAAATGTTTTACAGTATGAGCTATTCGAGCAAATAAATGGAGCAAGGCGCAACAATCAACTAATGAAAACTCTTGATAAGATTAATCACTCTAGCACTCAAATAAATTTTGCTTCTCAAAGCAAAATAGGATTCACAGCGATGAGAAGGGCAAATGTGTCACCTAGGTATACAACAAGCTGGTTTGAACTACCAACAGTTAATTAGTGAAGTACCTGTCAAAATGTGCTTGAGACAATTCAAAAAGTTCAGCGTTTATCTCATCTTTGATGGAAGATAGTGAAAAGGTTCGATGATCGGGCAACAATTCAAGACCAAATAATTCAAGATCAAGATCTTGCGATGATGCACGCAATAAATCAAATACCCATGTGATCGGATCAAGGGAGTCATTGAAATTGATAGCGTGCTCCTTGAGTTTAGAAGATAACAGCTCAGCGTCAGTCACTTTAAATCGATGGCTAAGGATGGTCACCTTAAACTCTTCAAGTCTTGAATTAACAATCTCTTTTTCATCATTAGAATAAGAATTCCAATTAATGACCTCATGTATAAAGCGTTTACAGCCCCTGCAGACATCATCTCCATAAGTGGTTGAGCATATTCCAAGACAAGGTGTTGAAGAACGTTGTTTACGCATACCAAAATAATACTCTAAATACTTAAAATATTAATAACTTAATATGCTGGAGCAAATTCTCAATGAGAAGTAAAATATGCGTCGAGGATTCATCATGCTAGAACAATACAAACTTCATTGCGAAGAGAGAGTAGAGCAAAATGTGCCGCCATTACCTCTGTCTGCTGATCAAACTGCAGAATTAATTGAACTACTTAAAACTGATCAAGAAGAATCTGAATTATTAATGGAGCTTTTGGTACAGCGTATTCCAGCTGGAGTTGATCAGGCAGCATATGTGAAAGCTGGTTTTTTATCAGATATAACTGAAGGGAAAACAACGAGTCCATATATTAATGCCAATTATGCTGTTGAGTTACTCGGAACAATGCTTGGAGGATATAACATTACCCCTCTAGTCGAATGCTTAAAAAAAGAAAATCTTGCAGAAGCTGCAGTAGCAGCCCTATCAAATACCTTGCTTATTTTCGATGCCTTTAATGAGATTAATGAGCTAGCAAAAAGTAATGATTATGCAAAAAAAGTTTTAGAAAATTGGGCCGAAGGCAAATGGTTCACTTCAAAAGATAAACTAAACGATGAGATAAAGTTAACAGTTTTTAAAGTATCTGGAGAAATTAATACTGATGACTTATCACCAGCACAAGATGCTTGGTCAAGACCGGATATTCCTCTGCATGCCCAAGCAATGTTCAAAATGCCAAGAGAAGGCTTGGATGATGCTCTTGGAAAAATAGAAGAACTTAAAAAGAAAGGTAACCCGCTAGTGTTTGTTGGAGATGTTGTGGGTACGGGCTCATCAAGAAAATCTGCTACCAACTCTCTGCTGTGGCACATTGGTGATGAAATACCATTTATACCTAATAAGCATGAGGGTGGTTTTGTGTTTGGCGGAAAAATTGCGCCTATATTTTTTAATACCCTTGAAGATGCAGGTTCGTTGCCAATTGAATGCGATGTATCTAGTTTTAATATGGGTGATGAAATTATCCTTAAACCTCATGCTGGAGAAGTTACAAATTTAGAAGGTGAATTGTTAACTACGTTTGAGTTAAAAACTGATGTCATAATGGATGAAGTAAGAGCTAATGGTCGAATAAATTTAATTATTGGGAGGCAGTTAACTGACAAAGCTAGAGAAACACTTGGACTTAAGGCAACAGATATTTTTATTAGGCCAAACAACGATAAAAGTGATGCAAAAGGTTATACCTTAGCGCAAAAAATAGTCGGAAAGGCCTGCGGTGTTGAGGGTGTTCGTCCAGGAGATTATTGTGAACCTAGGATGACAACGGTTGGTTCTCAGGATACCACTGGACCAATGACAAGGGATGAATTAAAGGAACTTGCATGCCTTGGTTTCTCTGCTGATTTAGTCATGCAGTCATTCTGTCACACTGCTGCTTATCCTAAACCCGTGGACATAGAAACCCAGCATTCCCTTCCTGAATTTATAATGAACAGAGGAGGAGTTTCACTTAATCCAGGTGATGGCATCATCCACTCTTGGTTAAACAGAATGCTATTACCGGATACTGTCGGAACGGGGGGAGATAGTCATACTCGATTTCCTATAGGTATTAGTTTTCCTGCAGGCTCAGGATTAGTTGCTTTTGCCGCAACGCTTGGAGTAATGCCGCTTGATATGCCTGAATCTGTCTTAGTGAAATTTTCAGGAGAAATGCAACCAGGCATCACTCTAAGAGATCTTGTAAATGCAATCCCATATGCTGCAATTCAACAAGGATTGCTTACAGTTGAAAAGGAAGGTAAGAAAAATGTTTTTTCAGGAAGATGTTTAGAAGTTGAAGGATTACCGAATCTAAAAGTAGAGCAAGCTTTTGAAATATCCGATGCGTCTGCAGAAAGGTCTGCATCAGGATGCACAATTAAATTAGGCGAAGATCCAATTATTGAATATTTAAATTCAAATATTGTAATGCTGAGATGGATGATAGCGAATGGATATGGCGATCCAAAAACACTTGAAAGACGTGCTCAAGGAATGGAAGAATGGATCAAGAACCCTGCCCTTCTTGAAGCTGATAAGGATGCAGAATACGCTGCAGTCATTGAGATTGACCTTAATGAGATCAAGGAGCCTCTGCTGGCCTGCCCAAATGATCCTGATGATATAAAGCCTCTTTCTGAAGTACAAGATACTAAAATCGATGAGGTCTTTATTGGTTCCTGTATGACAAATATTGGGCACTTTAGGGCTGCGGGACAGTTATTAAAAAAATACAAAGAGATACCAACTAGGCTATGGGTCGTCCCTCCAACAAAGATGGATGAAAAACAGCTTATTGAAGAGGGTGTTTATGATGTTTTTGGTGATGCAGGGGCAAGGACTGAAGTACCAGGATGTTCGTTATGCATGGGTAATCAGGCAAGGGTAGCTGCTAATTCTACGGTAATCTCAACTTCAACAAGAAATTTTCCTAACAGACTTGGTGATGGTGCTGATGTTTTTCTGGGCTCAGCAGAATTGTCTGCAGTCTCTGCAGTCTTAGGTAAATTACCAAGCCTGAGTGAGTATCTAGAAATAATGAATGAAATTGACACTATGAGTGGTGAGATCTATCGATATCTAAACTTTAATGAAATAAAGTCCTATGTTGATCAGGCAAATGATGCTGAAATACCAGCGATCAATGTAGTTGAAGCTACTTAGCCTCTCTAGTTATCTTTTTACTATCGCTTCTACTCGTTTCCAAGTCTTCTAAGTAAGAAGAGCTAATTGGTGTTGGATACTCCCCGTTAAAAATTGAAATTTCAAAATCAATGATCTTAGGATTACCCTCTTTGGCCGAGCTTATCAAATCATCTAATTGTTGATAAAAAATCTTATCGGCTCCGATCTCAACACAAACTTCATCTTCAGTTTTATTATGAGCAACTAACTCCTCAGTAGCAGCCATATCGATTCCATAAAGATTTTGATATCTGATTGGTGGCGCAGCAGAGGCGAAATAAACTTTTTTTGCACCTGCTAGTTTAGCCATCTCAATAATTTTCTTGCTAGTGGTTCCTCTTACTATTGAATCATCAACTAACAGAACATTCTTATTTAAAAACTCTAACTCCAAGATATTTAATTTACGTCTAACAGATTTTTTACGTTCTTCTTGATAAGGCATTATGAATGTCCTGCCTATGTATCTATTTTTAACAAATCCCTCCCGATATGGAATATTTAGTTCGTTTGCCAACTGCAACGCAGCTGTTGTTGAGCTGTCTGGAATTGGAATCACAACATCTATATCATGGTCTGACATATTGTCCAAAATATTCTTTGCTAAATATTTACCCATTCTCATTCTTGATTGATAAACAGAAATTTGATCTAAGGTTGAGTCAGGCCTTGATAAATAAACGTACTCGAAAATGCATGGTTGTGATTTAGCTGATAAAGAGCATTGTTTTGAGGAAATAATTCCTTTTTTGTCAATAAAGACCGCCTCTCCTGGCTCGACATCTCTGAGAGTTTTAAAGCCTAAAGATGCAAATAGAGCATTCTCTGATGCAATCACATATTCTTTTCTGTTCTTACCTTCGCGTTCACCGATCACCAATGGTCTAATGCCATTTGGATCTCTAAATGCCAAAATTCCTGCTCCAGTAATCAAGGCAACAACTGCATATGCCCCGTCACATCTTATATGGGTTTTTGAAACAGCCTTAAATAAATGTTCAGGTGTTGGATTAATTGCTTTCTGCTTAGCTATCTCATGAGCCAATATATTTAAAAGAACTTCTGAATCTGAGTCAGTGTTTAAGTGTCTCATTTCAGCAAAAAATAACTCTTTAGCTAATGACTTTGAGTTGGTTAAGTTGCCATTGTGAGCCAGGCTTATCCCATATGGTGAATTTACATACATTGGTTGAGCAAACTCTTTACCGGCACCACCTGCAGTAGGATATCTAACGTGCCCTACCCCATAGTTTCCGATGAGTTTTTCCATGTGTCTTTGCTGAAAAACATCCCTAACATAACCCATTGATTTTCTACTGTTTAATCTTCCTTCATCGTCACAGACAACCATTCCGGCTGCATCTTGGCCTCTATGCTGAAGCATAAGCAATGATTCGTAGATTTCCGAGGCTACGTTTGATTCAGCTGAAATTCCAACTATTCCGCACATTAGGTATTTCCTAGGATGGATTGCTCATTTGTTAGCATACCCGAATTTGTATCTGCAATCATAGAGCTAATTTTACTAATTAAGATTGGATTATATATTTTGATGATTGGGTAAATTTTTGAATTTTCTGCGAGAGTACTTTGTTCAACATAATCATCCGCAACTATAAATAATAGGCTCACAATAATTACTCCGCGCAATGATCCAAACATGAATCCTAGAAGCCTATTAAATCCTGACAAACCAGACCATTGCACAAGACCATGAATAAAATTTATAACTAGACCCCCTATAAATATTAAACTTACAAAAACAATTATGTAGGTTAACGGTTCAAGCATAGAGGCTGAAATTGAAAAGTTAGATAAAAATTTTTGAGCAGAGGGTTGGGACAGTATGGTCAAGAAAAAAGCCGAAATCCACAAAATCAATGAAAACGCTTCTTTTACAAAGCCTCTAAAAAGAGAGATTATTGCTGAAACAATAATAATTGAAAAAATAATCATATCAAGTTGATTCATGCCAGCTATTTCCATTCTTCTATTACTCCATTTTCAACACCGGCCATTTCGTTATAGAGAGTTTTAGATTTAATAATCTTTTCCTTTCCAATAAATGGTCCAACATAAACATAAATCAAATCAGCATTTTGGCTTGAATATGCTAAAACATCTTGAGACCTAAACTTAGCAATAAGATTTTCTGCTTTTGAAGGGTCCTTAAATATGCCAACTCTGTAGACATAGTTTCTTAGTGGTTCTAAGGGAGCATCATTTTGGTCAACTATCTTACTTGTTAATTGAATGCTATTTGGCCCAAAGAAAAAAAATAAAAATAAAATGAGTGTGGCTATTACGAGAAAACCAATTAGCCTATTTAGCAGCATTATTGCTTAGTAACTTATCTCGAAGATTTGAAATTGTTGACCTTAACTCACCCCTGTGAACGATCATGTCTATTGCTCCATGATCAAGTAGAAATTCAGCTCGCTGAAAGTCTTTGGGCAAATCAACTCTAACAGTCTCCTCAATAACCCTTCTTCCAGCAAATCCAACTAATGCACCGGGCTCCGCAATGTTGATGTCCCCTAACATTGCTATGCTTGCAGAGACTCCTCCAAAGATTGGATCAATCATCACCGAAAAATAAGGTAGCGACCTCTCTCTAAGTTTTTCCAATGCTGCTGCAGTTTTTGCCATTTGCATAAGAGAGACCATTGATTCTTGCATGCGCGCGCCCCCACTTGTAGAAAAACATATCAGTGGTAGATTTTTGTCGATTGCAGTCTGAACTGCTTTAACAAATTTAGTTCCAACAGTACCACCCATTGAACCACCCATAAATCTGAACTCAAATGCAGCGACTACAACTTCTTTTCCATCAAGCTTCCCAACTCCAGTAACAAGAGCTTCTTTCTCCCCTGTTGAACTAACAGCCTCTTTAATTCTTTGATCATAGGACTTAGTATCTTTAAAATTGAGGATATTGTTTGTTTCCTCATCAGAAGAGATTTCATTAAAGGAATCTTGATCTAAAAAAATTGAGATCCTTTTTCTAGCACCTATTCTCAGATGATGGCCGCATTTTGGGCATACAAATAACGATTTTTCCAGTTCCGGTTGGTACAAAATCGATTCACATGCTGGACAATTATTCCAAAGACCATCAGGAACTTTGCTTTTGGAGGCTGAAGGTTCTTTTTCACCTATTGAGGGTATGAGCCTTGTTAACCAATTCATTTATTTATAACCGACTTAATTTCGCTTAAATAATTATATATTCTTTTATAATCTGTGGTTTTTTTTGCCTCGAAAATACTTTCAACTAAATATGATCCTATCACCACTCCATCTGCAACTTTAGAGATTGACTCGGCTTGCTCTTTATTTTTTATACCAAATCCAGCCATAACTGGTAGGTCAGTATTCTTTTGTAGGTCAATTACATTGCTCTTAATCTCTTCAAGGTCAACATTTGAGGAACCGGTGACCCCCTTAAGTGTTACGTAGTAAATAAATCCTGAGCTGGCATTACATATCTTCTTAGTTCTTTCTTTGGTCGTTGTTGGTGAAACTAGCGAAATTGAAACTACGTTAGCATTTGAAATTCCAAGATCTTTTAGCGAATATTCTCCGGGAGCGTCAACAATTAAAACCCCATCAATCCCAATATCATCGAATCTCGAAAAAGCTTTTTGATTTTTTAAAAAACTGTTTAGGTAGCCCATCAAAACAATAGGAGTATTTGTGTTCTTTTTTCTAAAATTAGAAATGAGATCAATAATACCTTCAAATGAAGTTTTATTTGCTAGCGAACGATCATGAGCCGATTGAATTATTGGGCCCTCAGCTATGGGATCAGAAAAAGGTACTCCAACTTCAATAACATCAACACCTGCATCAACAAAGCCATGCATTAACGAAAGTGTATCATCCATGTTTGGATCCCCAGCAACTAAATATGCTACTAAAGATTTAATATTATTGTTTTTATTTTCAACAAGCTGTTTTTCAATCCTATTCAAGATCTATGCCCTCAAGCTTGGCAACAGATGCAATGTCTTTATCACCTCTTCCTGATACATTGATAACTATATTTTGATCTTCATTAAACTCACTACATATTAAATCAAGTGGAGCAAACGCATGAGCAGTTTCTAATGCGGGGATAATTCCTTCCAGCTCACTCAGCTGATGAAATGCTTTCATAACTGATTCATCATCAACTGCAATGTATTCAGCTCTGCCGCTATCTTTTAAGAATGAGTGCTCTGGACCAACACCGGGATAATCCAATCCAGCACTAATAGAACTAGTTGCCATAATTTGTCCATCTGAATCTTGCATTAGATAACTCTTAGCACCGTGCAGTATTCCTGGCTCACCATCATTTAACGGCGCAGCATGCTTTCCTGTATCGATGCCTTGACCTGCCGCTTCTACACCAATCAACCGAACATCTTCATCAATGAACGGATGAAAAATACCAATTGCATTTGAGCCTCCTCCAACACAAGCAATTATGGCATCAGGCAAGGATTGAAAAGAAGCTTGAGATTGATGAATTAACTCTCTTCCAACAATTGCATTGAAATCTCTAACGATCATCGGGTAAGGATGAGGTCCGGTAACGCTCCCGATAATATAGTAAGTATTGTCAACATTGGTTACCCAATCACGAATGGCTTCATTTAAAGCATCTTTGAGTGTTGCCGTCCCTGATTCAACGGGATGCACATGTGCTCCTAATAGTTTTATTCTATATACGTTGAGTGATTGTCTTTGGACATCTTCAGCTCCCATGTAAATATGGCATTCTAGTCCTAACCGAGCTGCAACTGTTGCCGTTGCAACCCCGTGCTGCCCTGCTCCGGTCTCAGCAATGATTCTAGTTTTACCCATCATTTTGGCAAGCAAGATTTGTCCGATAGTATTATTTATTTTGTGCGCACCAGTGTGATTTAAGTCTTCTCGCTTCAGCCAAATATTTGGCCCCTTAAAATGCTCTGTTAACCTTTCAGCAAAATAAAGTGGAGATGGCCTGCCAACAAAATCAGCCAAATCCCTATCAATTTTTTTCTGAAATTCTGAATCAGATTTTATGTCTTCATAGCATTTTTCAAGCTCATCCAGTGCTTCTATGAGGGTCTCAGGGACGAATTTACCACCATAGCTGCCAAAAAAGCCTTCGCTATTAGGTTCACTGTACTTGTTTTTCATAATTTCTAAGATTTTGAAAAAATTCTTTAATTTTCTTTTCTGATTTCTTTCCTGGAGATGTTTCAAGGGATGAATTAACATCCAGGCACCATAGCCCCAGCTTCAGCGCTAATTCAAAGTTATTATTGCCTACGCCGCCTGCAAGAATAAACTTTTTTTTATCTTTCTCCAAGCCATTTAGTAGATCCCAATTAAAGCGCTTACCCGTTCCTCCTGAAGCTTGAGGTGAGTATGATTCTAATAAAATAGCATCTGCATTTGGATATAAATTTATTTTATCTACAAAAGTTTCATCTTTTACATGAATGGCCTTCCAGTAAGGCCTATTAAACTGTACACAAAATTCGTCAGTCTCATTGCCATGAAATTGAAGCAATGCATTAGGAATAATGTTGATAATTTCATTAATGAATGAAATTTTTTCATTAACAAAAACAATAACTGGCGTGATCTCATCATCAATAAACTCTTGAGCTTGCTTTAAAAAATTAGCATCTATATATCTTGGGCTATTTTGGTATGTAATAAATCCTAAGTAGTCTGGTTTAAATTTTTGAACACTATCCAAACAGCTTAAATCATTAATTCCGCATACTTTAATCTTACTCATAACGAATCAAAAAATTTCTTAAAAGAAATATTGGTATTTTGTATGTCCTTATATTTAGCACCTAAAAAATATAAACCATTAGCTGGCGCAGTTTTTCCTGCCAAAGCTCTATTTTTAGAACTTATTATGTCGGTTATTGTATATTCTGAATCTGCATTTGTTGAAATCTCAACTAATGTACCGATCAGTATCCTGATCATGTTATGAAGAAAAGCATTGGCACTAAATTCAATACAAATTAAGTTATCTCTTTCTTCAAAACTAGCTTTTAATATGGTTTTCACAGGATCTTTTGCTGAGCATTGAGATGATCTAAAGGCACTAAAGTCATGTGTACCAATAATTCCTTTAAGTTCTTTACTTAATAGTTTGAGGTCTATTGGTTTGCTGACATGATAAACGTAGTTTCTAAGAAAAGTAGATCTGATTTCTCCAACCTTAATTAAATAAACATACGATCTTTCATATGCGGAGAATCTAGCATGAAAATTAGAATCAGCTTCCTCAACATGAGTTACAACAAGATCATCTGGAAGGGAACTATTAAATGCAGCTATCCAATTTATATTTCTGCTGGGATCTTCAACTGAAAAATCAAATATTTGACTTAATGCATGTACGCCTTTATCTGTCCTGCCAGCACAATTCACTCTTGAAGATAGATTAGAAAAGCTCTTTAATGCTTTTTCGAGTTCATCTTGAACAGAGCGAGCATTTTTTTGAAACTGAAACCCTGAAAATAGGGTTCCGTCGTACTGACAAATGCCTACAAACCTAGTCAAAGCTCGAGTTTAGATTGGAGCACTTTTATATCATCAAGGATTCTCTTGCTTGATGATGCCTCCTGCAGTTCATCTAAAATTTTATTTGCATCCTCGAAAGCGCCCATTTCAATATATGCTCTTGCTAAATCAAGTTGTTGCATCTCATCGTCATTCTCAATGCTTAGTTCAGTATCAAGATTGGAATCTTGAATATCTGTTTCATCATTATCATTCTTGATGGTTTTTTTACCTCTTGAGATCAAGAAGTAGGCTATCGTTACACCAAATGCAAAGCTTAATAAGCTAATAATTATTAGTGACATGGAGGATCTATCTGTTGAGGAGCTCACCTGTCTATTACTATCTGATGAGGCCTTTAAATTAACAATAGAAGTGTTTGCATCAACAATTTTTTCAGGCGTAGCCTGAGATGTAGCTTGAGGTATAGGTTCTGTTACTTCATTTAAAACAGGGTCAATATAACTTTCTGTTGCTTCAGATTCATTCTCAATGATAGGTTCATTTTCTGCATAATTAATAGAATCTTCAGGAGAGGTGAGGATTAGTTTACTATCATTTTTTTGAATATTCGGATCCATAAAATTTATAGATTCTTTTGCTGATTCAGAATCTACTGACTCTATTTCATTTGCTGATGGAATGTTTAAGTCTAAATCTGATCGAACCTTATGGATATTCCCATCAATGAAGGCATCAGGATTTGACATAAATAAGGCCCACATAATCTGATATATTGATGCATCGTAAGATGAGGCTAAAGATTTTGAAACTGACCAAATGGTATCAATTTCTTCTGCATAAACTGTGCTTTTGGTTATAGGAGTAAACTCAGTTTGATCATCTAAATCAAGATCCTTCTCCTCAATATCAATGTCTTCAGCCATGAGAACTGGTTCGTTATTATCTTTTGGTTCAAATATTTCAGGTTCGCCTACAATCTTTTTTGCTGGCAATGTAAAACTTGTTTGCTGTTTACGCTGTGAGATTATTCTTCTAGCATCTGAAGGTAAAAAAATAAATATATCCTTCTTAAAGCTTTCCCCAAAGCTCAACCTAAACGAAAAATAATCATTTAGATATGAATCTTTTAGAGCAATCGTTAATCTTTGTTTATTTTCAAAATTTTCAAGCAAAGAGAACTTGATACTTGTTAGATCAAGCGGGTTAGATGTCTTGTATGTAGAAAAAATTAGTTCATTCTCTTCAAAAGTTTTTGAAGCTGAAAAATCTATCTTTATGATTGCCTCGCCATCATTATTGATACTTACATCGGGTGCTGAAATCTTGACTTGGCCAAAAAGAGGCACTACTAAACACAGTAAAACTAGATGTTGAAACTTCATTTTAATTTCTCTTTAAAGAGTTATTATTTAACAATCTCTCAGCAATTTGAATTGCATTGAGTGCCGCTCCTTTTCCATAAACATTATCAGCAACAATCCATAAAGATATCAACCCATGATCATGCATATCTTTACTTCTTACTCTGCCTACATAAACCTCCTCAGTATCATTTGCATGCTCAAGGGGTGTTGGATACTCTTGTAAATCAGGATTATCTATTACTGTAACCCCATTAAAATTATTAAGAGCTTTTAAAACTTCTTCTCTAGTAACAAAATTTTTGGTTTTAATAAATACAGCTTCAGAATGTCCATTAAAAACAGGGACCCTGACACATGTTGCATTGACACTTATTTTTGGATCCATAATTTTTTGAGTTTCCCAAACCACTTTCATCTCTTCTTTTGTATAGTAATCATCTAAAAATATGTCGCACTGAGGGATTGCATTGAAAGCTATTTGTTTTGGATAGACCTTTTGAATTTCGGTAGATTCTTTTGAGAATATTTCCTGACGAAGTTCTTCTACACCTGCCTTTCCAGTCCCTGAAACCGCTTGATAGGTTGCTAAATCAAAATGGTCTATCTCTGCCAAGTCATGAATTGGCTTTAAGGCCATAAGCAGTTGAGCAGTTGTACAATTAGGATTAGCTATGAGTGTTGGTTGCTTTAGGTCGTCAATTATTCCTCCGTTTATTTCTGGGACAATGAGCGGGACATCTTCCTGATATCTAAACTCAGAAGACAAATCGATTACATAATTACCTTGATTTATAGCTTCGTAACAAAATTTTCTTGCTACTGATGAGCCGGCGCTAAAAATTGTTAAATCTAAACCATTAAACGAATCCTTATTTAAGGGCTCAATAATTTGCTTTTCTGAGCTAAATAATACGGATTCACCAACAGTACTTTTTCCAAATAAAGAAAGTTTATTAATTGGAAAATCTCTTTTAGCTAATAAATCTAATAGCTTTCGACCAACCATTCCCGTTGCCCCAACAATGCCTAAATTTATTGCTTTCATTTAAGAATCTCGATAAGTTCTTTAGCTACTTCAGAAGTTTTTAA
This sequence comes from uncultured SAR86 cluster bacterium, assembly GCA_902623535.1. Lineage (GTDB taxonomy): Bacteria > Pseudomonadota > Gammaproteobacteria > Magnimaribacterales > D2472 > MED-G82. Next base: position 56,939 of record CACNUA010000002.1, read on the forward strand.
AAAAGTACTCTCATTAGCTATATCTTTAGTCCTTGCTCCATTAGAAATTAGACAACGTACAGCCTTATCAAGTTCATCAGCAAGGCTATCTAAATTAAGAGAATACCTAAAAGCCATCGATAAAGACAAAATCATCGCCAGAGGATTAGCTAAATCTTTGCCTGCAATATCAGGAGCGCTTCCATGACATGGCTCATACATACCTACATTTTTCTCATTTAATGAAGCTGAAGGAAGCATCCCAATTGATCCTGTTAATGTAGCAGCAATATCTGAAAGAATATCCCCAAATAAGTTTGAAGCTAAAATTACATCGAATTGATTAGGGTCTATGACCAACTGCATGGCAGCATTGTCTGCGAGCATGTGAGAAAGTTCTTGGCTAGAAAAATTTTTATTATGTAAGTCGGTTACTGTTTCTCTCCAAAATCTAGAAACTTCAAGAACATTGGCTTTATCAACTGAGCAAACTTTATTTTTTCTTTTTTGGCTAGCCTCAAATGCAATTTTAGCTATTCGATTAATTTCGTCAGCATCATATCGCATTGTATTAAAGCCAAATGCTGGGGTAACTGATTTATCAATGCCTCTTGGTTCACCAAAATATAGTCCGCCAGTTAGTTCACGGACAATTAAAATATCTAAATCCTCAATAACCCCTTTTTTAAGAGAAGATGCATCTGCGAGCTCATTAAATAGAAAAGCTGGACGTAGATTTGCAAATAAATCGAGCTCTTTTCTTAAAGTCAAAAGTGCTTGCTCAGGCCTTTTATCCCATTCCAAAGAGTCCCATTTCGGAGCCCCAACGGCACCAAAAAGAATTGCATCTGAATCTTTTGCCAATGAAAGAGCTTCATCAGTAATAGGCAACCCATGCTCTTCATATGAGGTTCCCCCAACTGACTTGTGATTAACTTGTAAATCAAGATTATCTCTGGTCATCAAGTAATCAAGAATCTCAAGCGCAGATTCCATTACTTCAGCACCAATTCCATCTCCAGGTAATGCTAATATCTTCTTCATTTACTTAATTAAGCCAAGGCTTATGTTTCAATCTATTAGATTCATAAGATTTGATCTTGTCAGAAATTGATAAGGTAATATCCACCTCATCCTGACCTGTAATAATCATGTCTAGCATCCCAGAATCAACTTCAAAAGCTATTCTTTCATTTTTGATGACAATGTTCTTATCTACAAGGCTGATGTGAAGTTTTGATTCATTGCTCACATGGTCTTTCACCATTAAAAGTTTATCTTGGTTAAGGACTATTGGAAGAACTCCATTCTTAAAACAATTATTATAAAAAATATCGCCAAAAGACTCTGCTATAACTGTTTCTATACCAAAATCACGTAGTGCCCAAACTGCATGTTCTCTACTAGACCCACATCCAAAATTTTTACCTGTGATAATAATTTTTGATTCGTTGAATGGCGCTTGATTCAAAATAAAATCTTGATTTAGTGATCTCGATGAAGTTGGAGTATTAATATTTGCAATATCGTGATATCTCCATCCATCAAACAAAAATTCTCCAAATCCAAATTTCTTTATAGACTTAAGGTACTCGGTAGGAATAATTTGATCAGTATCAATGTTATCTATATCAAGGATGCAGGCAATTCCTGAAATATTTTTAAACTCACTCATGCGGAATTCCTCCATGGATAGCTATTCTTGCTGCCATCATGGGGCTTACCAGGTGTGTTCTTCCCATATGTCCTTGCCGGCCTTCAAAATTTCTATTAGATGTAGATGCACATCTGTCACCGGGAGATAATTTATCCTCGTTCATCCCCAAACACATTGAGCAACCTGGATCCCTCCAACTAAAGCCTGCTTCAATAAAAATTTTATCAAGGCCTTCTTTTTCAGCTTGTAACTTTACTTGACCAGAACCTGGAACAATCAAAGCCTCCTCAATACTTTCTGAAATTCTTTTGTCTTTAATCTCAGCTGCTACTGACCTTAGATCTTCTATTCTTGAATTAGTACATGAACCAACAAATACTTTATTAAAAGTAAGATCAGATAATTTTTCTCTTTCTTTTAGACCCATATATTCAATTGCCTTTTTATAAGTTGAATATTTATCACTATTTTGATCTAGTTCGGGAACACATGAGTCATAGTCGCTTGTCATTTCAGGAGAGGTTCCCCAGGAGACCTGTGGCTTAATTTTGGAAACATCAATATCTATTTCCTTATCAAACTTTGCGTTTGAATCTGAAGAAAGACTTTTCCAGTATTCTAGCGCATTATCATATTCACTTTTATCTAGCTGCACCTTGTCAGATAGGTAAGATTCTGTAATTTTATCGAAAGCAATTAAGCCAACCTTAGCTCCTGCTTCGATAGACATATTGCAAATAGTCATTCGAGATTCCATTGAAAGAGATGAGATATAGTCTCCGCTAAATTCAATGGCATGTCCTGTTCCCCCATCGGTTCCGATTGATCGGATCACATATAAAATAACATCCTTGGAAGTAACATCATCTCGAGGACAACCTAATAGATTAATTCTAAAGTTCTTAAGCTTTTTAATTCTTAAGCATTGTGTAGCTAAAACATGTTCTACCTCTGAGGTGCCAATTCCCATTGATAGAGCAGCAAATGCTCCATGTGTTGAGGTATGAGAATCTCCGCATACTATTGTCATGCCTGGTAAAGTGAAGCCATTTTCAGGACCAACAACATGAACTATCCCCTGTTTTTCTGAATTGATATCAAATTGCGGGATATCAAATTTATTACAATTTCTATCAAGCTCTATAATCTGAATTTTTGATACCTCATCCTCAATGGATTCAAGTTCAAAGTTTTGACCCCTTGCTGTGGGAACATTGTGATCAGGAATTGCAATATTGGCAGCAAGTCTCCAAGGCTTTAGATTTTTTTTGCTAATCCCGTCAAATGCTTGTGGAGATGTAACCTCATGAAGAAAGTGTCGATCGATATAAACAAGGTGATCACCCGATCCTAGATCTTCTACGACATGGTCATCCCATAACTTGTCATAAAGGGTTTTCATCAGGAATTAAAAGGAAGCTTTTGGTTTACATCAGAGCATTGAGCAGCATTTCTTAGATAATGATCAAGAATACAAAGAGCACACATAGCTTCTGCAATGGGAACTGCTCTTATTGCAACACACGGATCATGCCTTCCTTTGACCTCAAGCGATACTTCGTTGCCATCCACATCCACAGCTTTTGATTTTGATGCAATGCTTGAGGTTGGCTTGATAATAAATGAAAGGTCGATATCTTGACCAGATGAAATTCCTCCAAGAATCCCACCAGAATTATTGGAGAGATAACCATCAGAGTTCATTTCATCCCTTACCTCTGAGCCTTTTTTTGATAAAAATAGATCTGCATTCCCAAAAGATACGCTTTTAACAGCATTGATTGAAACTATTGCTTTTGCAAGCTCTGCATCTAATTTATCAAAAACTGGTTCGCCGAGACCAATTTTACAACCAGAAATTTTGACTCCTAACTCAGCTCCAACTGAATCACCATCATCAATAAGCTGATTAAATAATTCATCTAGCTCTGGCAGTTTTGATTCGTCGCAAAAATTATATTTATTTGAAGAGTTATTACTGAAATTCTCTGCTTTAATTTCACCAATTTGCTGGACCCAAGAATTAATGACAATGCCTTTTTCTTTGAGCACCTTTTTGGCAACAGCTCCAGCTGCGACTCGCATTGATGTTTCTCTGGCGCTCGCCCTGCCGCCTCCACGATAGTCTCTTATTCCATACTTACCTTGATAAGTAATATCAGCATGATTAGGTCTAAAAACATCTTTTATATTTGAATAGTCATGCGATCTTTGATCTTCATTAAAGATAATTAGGCCAATAGGCGTTCCGGTGGTTTTTCCCTCAAATACACCTGAAAGAATCTTAACTTTGTCATCTTCTTTTCTTTGAGTAGTAACGTCAGATTGACCTGGCCTTCTTCGATCAAGATCATGCTGAATGTCAGTTTCTGAGATAGCTATGTTAGGTGGACACCCATCGATAATGCAGCCCATGGCTGTTCCATGACTCTCGCCAAAAGTCGAAACAGTGAATATTTTTCCGTATGTGTTACCTGACATGGACGTGATTATAGTCCAATTTAAGTTATAGCCCTACTTTAACGTTGACATGCCACCGTCTTGATTAACAATCTGACCAGTAATCCAGTTCTCTTTAGCATCCAGCAGAAATCTAGCAGTTTTGGCTACTTGTTCAGGACTTCCAATTTCCTTCAAGGGGTGTCTATCAGCAGAAGCATCAATCTTTTTATCATCTGAAAGCAAATTAGATGCCATGGGTGTTTTGGTAATTGAAGGAGCAATCACATTGATTGCTAATCTAGGTGCTAATTCAGCTGCAGATGCTTTTGCAAAAGATTCTAGGGCTCCTTTCGCAGCAGCTATTGATGAATGAAATGTCATTCCTGTTTGGGCTGCAACTGTTGAAAAGAATACTGCTGATGCACCATTATCCTTTTTAAGTTTTGAAAGTACGTGCTTGAAGGTATTAAAGGCACCAAAAAAATTTATATTCATATCGTTTTGTAAATCATCCAGGGTCATTCGTTGGAGAGACTTTAAATTGATGGTGCCAGGACAATATACAAATCCATCCAATGATTCTGGAAGCTCATCTAAAACTGATAAGTCCCCTAATGGATCACATTGAATTTGAGTCCCTTCAATTTCAGTTTGTCCTGACCTGGACGTAACAAATAGAGAATAACCGTCCTTATGACAAAGTTTTCCTAAATGTTTGCCGATCTCTGAGTTGCCACCAATAATTAGAATATTTTTACTCATGCTTAATAAAAATGTATAGAATTTATATTGTGTCTTTCTATAAAAAACCAATAGCTCATTTCATGATAATTTTGTGCATGGTTGTATTCCAATCTTGCGCTCAGTTTCAACCAATAAATGTTGATATCAACAATTACTCCTATGAAATCAATAGAGATTTTTGGGGAGTACCTCACATCAAAGGAGCAACAAATAAGGATATAGCTTTTGGTATTGGTTATGTGCATGCTGAAGATGCTTATGAAGATTTAGTTCAGCTTATGCCCCTATATAAAGGTGAAAACGGTATAAAAAATGGAATTGACGGAGCAACCACTGATTACCTTATAAGACTTCTAAAAATTCATGAAAAATATGATGAGAATGGCTTAGCTCAACTTCCATCAGAAATCATTGACCTTGCCAAAGGCTATGTTGACGGGATTAATTATTTTGCCAAACAGAATCCAGCTAAAGTAAACAGAAAAATGCATCCCGTAAGTATTCGGGACGTGCTCTTGGGTTCGCACATACAACATCTTTTATTTGCTGGACTTTTTAGGGAAATCGAGTCATTAAATAACTTTGAAAAATCTGCTGAGGTGCCGACCGGTTCAAATGCAATTGCAGTTAATGGAAAAAAAACTATTCCTAATAGTTCCTATCTAATGATTAATTCTCATCAACCTTTATCAGGACCTGTTGGATGGTATGAATTAAATGTCAGTAGTGGTGAAGGTTGGCAAGCTCATGGTGGAAATTTTCCTGGATCTTTTTTAATCAATGTGGGTTTCAATAAAAACATTGGATGGGGTGCAACGGTAAATAGACCAGATATATTTGATATCTATAAACTAGAAATAAATCCTAATAATACTAATCAGTATAAGGTCGATGATAGCTGGAAAGATTTTGTTACGGAAAAAGATTCATTGCGAATAAGGCTACTTAATATCTTAACGATTAATGTTAAGCGAGACTTCCAGTACTCTGATTTTGGACCTGTCATTGAAATAGAAGGAAATAAGTTTGCTATCAGTCATTCAACAGATAATTATTTTGGTGAAACCCTTGGATGGTTTGAGTTGAATTTATCTAGCTCAGTTAATGAATTTAAAGAAAAGATTATTCAGAGAAGAATTCCAAGTTTTAATTTTGTAGTAATGGATCGAGAACAAAATATTGGATATTTTTATAATGGCATGATTCCAAAAAGGGATAACCCAACTTTATCCAGGAAAATCATTACAACTTCGAAATCAAAAAATTTGCCCTTGCAAGATTTAGTTTTAGATCTACCAACTTATGTAAACCCTGATAACGGATGGATTCAAAGCACGAATCAAGATCCTTTCTATGTGATGGGAAAATTCTCAAAAGAATTAAAAGATAATTATCCCGATGTAGATTTTGAGACCAGACTTACTAATAGGTCGTTTAGGGCAAATGAAATTTTAGAATCTGAGATAATTTTTAACTATGAAGAGTTTTATAAATTTAAGCATGATAACCAATATTCAAAATCATCTAGACAATTCAAGTATCTTCAAAAAGCTATTAAAGAAAATCCAAAAAAATTAAATACACTATCTGCATGGAATCTCAAAACAAATTTCCAAAATAGATTGGCCGGCATGAGTTCATGCATAATGGCTCAAGAATGGTTATCTGAATTTAATAATCAAGACCTTATTTCGACTTTTGATGCAATTGAAGAGTGCAAAAAGATATTTTCTACGATTGATAAACAATATGATGATGAATGGGAAGATCTTACAACCATCTCAAGAGGAGATAGATCTCATTCAATCCAAGGCTCTGTCGATACCTTAAGGGCTGTTTATGGTGTTCCTAATAAAGAAACCCAAAGCATGGACATGAGTGGCGGTGATGGATTATTTTTCATCGTTGCTCAAGAGGGAAAAAATAGGTTTGTTTATGGGATGCATAATTTTGGATCCTCAAGAGTAGAATCCTCGCCCCATTTTGCAGATCAAACATTTTTATTTAGCCAAGAGGCAATGAGGTTTATTCCCTCTGAGTTTTGATCTAAAAAGGATTGTTTTCTAAGGCAAATAATTCTTGAAAATCTATAACGGACATTTGACTCAAAGATCCAAGATCTGAACACTTATCAAAAATAGATTTAGCATGCTCAGCATCGTAGATTTTTTCTAAATTGGTTTTAAATTTTTTCTCAAGTACTGGGATGCCCTCCTCACGTCTTCTTTTATGCCCAATAGGGTATTCCACCTCAACAGCATCAGTGGAAGAACCATCATTAAAAAATATTTGAATTTTATTGGCAATCGAGCGTTTATCAGCTTCAAGATATTCTTCTGTGTAACGTTTATCCTCTTTAATAACCATCTTTTCTCTAAGCTCATCCACCAAAGGATCTGCAGCCACATCATCCTCATAATGCTCAGCAATCAGATCTCCATGTATTAGACCAATGGCAATCATGTACTGCAAACAATGATCTCGATCAGCAGGATTATTTAGCTCGCCAACTTTTGAGATAATTCTTATGGCTGATTCATGAGTTGTTACTTCTATTTGCTGAATATCTGAAAGCCTATCTTTGATCTGGCTATGCAAAGTCACTGCAGCCTCTACAGCTGTTTGGGCATGGAACTCAGCTGGAAAACTAATTTTAAATAAAACATTCTCCATCACGTACGTTGCAAAAGGCTGTGATAAAGAAAGTTGCTGTTCATTAAAAAGCACGTCTTCAAAACCCCAGGTTTTTGCAGAAAGAACACTTGGATAACCCATCTCTCCACTAAGAGTAATCATTGCTAGCCGCACAGCTCTACTAGTGGCATCACCAGCAGCCCAGCTTTTTCTTGAGCCCGCATTTGGTGCATGACGATAAGTACGCAAGCTTTGACCATCAACCCAAGCTTGAGAAACGGCATCTCTAATTTGTTCAAAATTACCGCCCAATAATTTTGTAGCAACAGCTGTTGATGCAACCTTCACTAAAACAACGTGATCCAAGCCGACTCTATTAAAACTGTTTGTTAGTGCCAAAACTCCTTGAATTTCATGTGCCATAACCATAGATTGCAAAACATCTTTCATCGTTAGAGGATCTTTTCCATCTGCTATATTTTTTTGAGATACAAAATCTGCAACAGCTAAAATTGCACCCAAGTTATCTGATGGATGACCCCATTCAGCAGCAAGCCATGTGTCGTTGTAATCCAGCCACCTGATCATACAACCAATGTCAAAAGCACCTTTTACAGGGTCAAGTGAAAAGTTGGTGCCAGGCACTCTTACTCCATGAGGAACTTCAGTTCCAGGAACTACCGGACCCAACATTTTTGTACATGCAGGGAAAGTTAAAGCAAGGAGACCACAGCCCACTGTATCGATTAAACAATTCTTTGCTGTTTCAAGTGCTAAATCAGAATTAACGTCATAATCCGAAACATATTGAGCAATTTCTGTTAATAGGGAGTCATATCCTGAGCGGACATTTATATCAACGTTATCAGACATTATTCTCTATCTTCTATGTTGACCCATTCAGATGACTCAGGTCCTGTGTAGTCAGCACTTGGTCTAATAATTCTATTATTAGCTCTTTGCTCCATACAGTGAGCAGTCCATCCTGTTACACGAGACATGACGAAGATCGGGGTAAATAGTTTTGTTGGAATCCCCATATAAAAATAAGCTGATGCATGAAAAAAGTCTGCATTTGGGAAAAGTTTCTTTTCGTCCCACATAACAGTTTCAACTTCTTCACTAACCTGATAAAGGTTATCGTCGCCGTAAGCTTCGGCAAGCTCTTTTGAGAATTCTTTAATAACTGCGTTTCTAGGATCTCTCTCTGAGTAAACAGCATGACCAAAACCCATAATCTTATCTTTGTTGGCAAGCATTTTTAAGATGTTGTCTTTAGCTTCTTCTCTTGTTTTCCAATTCTCTATCATTTCCATGGCTGCTTCATTTGCTCCACCATGAAGTGGACCTCTTAAAGAGCCAATGGCTGCAACAACACACGAATGAATATCTGACATAGTCGAAGCACAAACTCTTGCTGTAAAAGTTGAAGCATTAAACTCATGTTCTGCATATAAAATTAACGAAGCATCCATCACTCTTCTAAATAAATCTGAAGGTGTCTTCCCATGAAGAATGTGAAGAAAATGACCTGCCATAGTGTCCTCATCATTAACTAAAGAGATATCCTCGCCATCGTGAGAGTACTTATACCAATAAGTAACAATTGAAGGCATGGTTGCAACCATTCTATTGATTGAATTTAATTGGTTTGAGAAGTCTCCTTCTGCTTCGAGGTTACCAAGCATGGAAGTACCAGTTCGCATAACATCCATGGGATGAGCACTGGCAGGTATTTTTTTTAATACCTCTTTAAGTTCCTGAGGTAGGTCTCTTTGTCCCTTCAGAAGCTCTTTATATGAATCAAGTTCTGATTGATTTGGTAACTTCCCATAAAGCAATAGATAAGCAACCTCTTCAAAGGTAGCTTTTTCAGCAAGGGTTTCAATTTTATGACCCCTATAAGCCAATCCTTCCTCTTGCCCAACAGTACAAAGCGATGTTTCACCTGCAACTTGTCCTCGGAGTCCTGCACCCTCTAACTTCTTAACCATTTATTTATTCCCCTTACGTTTGAATAATTCATCTAATTTTTCTTCAAATGAATGATAGTTTAAATACTCGTATAGTTCATCTCTTGTCTGCATATTTTCTACAGAATTTGCCTGCGACCCGTTAGTAAAAATGTCTTGATATACAGACTCTGCTGCTTTATTCATTGCTCTAAAAGCAGATAAAGGAAAAAGCATTATATCAACTCCAACTGATGCAAGTTCCTCTGCCGTAAAAAGTGGTGTCTTTCCAAATTCAGTAATGTTTGCAAGAACAGGAACTTGTAACGCGTCTTTTAATTGCTTGTAATCCTCTAAAGTATGAACAGCCTCTAAGAATAACCCATCAGCTCCAGCAGCGATGTATTCTTTGCATCTATCTATGGCTCCTTCTATCCCTTCGGTTGCATATGCATCAGTTCTTGCCATGATGAAAAAACTTTCATCTGTTCGACCATCAACTGCAGCCTTTATTCGATCACTCATTTCAATTTTATCGACAAGACTTTTGTTTGGTCTATGGCCACATCTTTTTTGAGTAACCTGGTCTTCAATATGAACTGCCGCAACATCAGCAGCAATCATTTCTTTTATAGTGCGACTAATACTGAATGCACCACCAAAGCCTGTGTCGATATCAATTAAAAGAGGTAGATCAGTTGCTTGCGTAATTCTTCTTGAGTCTTCAGCAACATCATTAAGAGTTGTGATGGCTAAATCAGGTAATCCAAAAGATGCATTAGCAACTCCTGCTCCAGAAAGATAAAGGGCTTTATGACCAGCTTTTTCGGCCATTTTTGCACAATATGCATTTACTGCGCCGACAACCATCAATGGGTTATTATCTGCTATAGCTTCTCTGAATTTTTTCCCTGGACTTTCCATCGAGCAGGTATTGTAATCCCTCGGGATTCGATTTCCCAAATTAATTATAGAATTTAATACCTCTAATTATGCGAGGCTTGTTTTGAGACATTCTCCACTTATTGGTATCTCTTAGACTATAAACACATCCACAGTATTCTTGTTGATAAAAGTTCTCTCGTTTTGAAATTTCAATCATCCTTGATGAGCCACCCTGTTTTCTCCAATTAAAATCCCAATAGTTTACTTTTTGATACCTTGATGCAGCTCGATGACCACTGTCATTAATTTGTTTCATATCTTTCCATCTTGAAATTCCAAGTGTGGTGGCAAAAGTTGGAAAGTCATGTTCATGTGCAAATAAAGCCGAGCGCTCAAACCTCATATCAAAACATTTTGTACATCTGGCACCTCTTTCAGGCTCATTTTCAAGTCCTTTAATTCGCTCAAACCAGTTTTCTTTGTCGTAGTCAGCATCGATAAATTCAAAGCCTAACTGATCACAAAACCTTTTATTTTCGTCTTTGCGTATCTCGTACTCTTCCTTGGGATGAATGTTTGGATTGTAGAAAAAAACAGTTGTTTTAATCTCTGAGGATGCAATTGCTTCCATAATTTCTCCAGCACATGGAGCACAGCAACTATGGAGAAGTAGCTTTGATTCTTTATTTGGAACCTCAAGTTTAGGTCTTTCATAGCCATCAAGGCTTAAATCTTTTTTTATTTTCATACCACTTCTAAAAAAGCTTTTTTGAGATCATCATATTTATTAAAGGAAGGTATTTTTGGAAATTCCATTGCGATCTTTTCTGGTGCATTCATAAAAAAAGCATGATCTGCTACATCAAACATTTGAATATCATTATATGAGTCTCCTGCCGCTAAGCACTGATAGCCTATTGATTGAAAAGCTTCTATGGCTTGTTGCTTTGCTTTGGTATGTCGAAGTTTGTAACTTTTAATTGATCCATCCTGGTCAATATCTAAATTGTGACAAAGCAATAATGGATAACCCATCTTCTTCATCAGAGGTGATGCGAATTCATGAAATGTATCAGATAGAATAACAACCTGAAAACTCTCTTTGATCTCGTCAAGAAAATCTTTTGCACCATCTAATAAATCAAGTTTATTAACTGCGTTTTGAATATCAGAAATGCCTAGATTATTTGATGCCATTAACTCTAGTCTAAAATCCATCAACTCCCCATAATCTGGGATATCTCTAGTTGTTTTATTGAAACCTTCGATACCCGTATCAAGTGCAACTTGTTCCCAAATTTCAGGAGTGAGTGTGCCCTCCATATCAAAGCAAGCTATTTTCATTTATTTTTAACACCGTATAGAACATGTCCTGCTGCTACTTTATCAGAAGCCTCTTCAATATTCTTATGTTGATCATCAAAAAAAATATCTGCATTAAAAGAGGATAGAAACTCCCCCTTATCCATCCCACCTAGAAAAAGGGACTCATCTATTCTGACACCCCAATCTCGGAGGGTCTCAATAACTCTTTTATGCGAAGGGGCTGATCGAGCAGTCACCAATGCTGTTCTAATAGGACAATCATCTGGATCTAATTCAGATTGGATTTTATTTAACTCCACAAGAAATAACTTAAAAGGACCAGCTTTTAGAGGAGACCTAGATTGCTTTTCATTTTCTAGAAAAGCTTTTAAACCTTTCTCCTCAAATAATTTTTCTGCTTCATCAGAAAATACTACTGAATCACCATCAAAGGCAATTCTTAATTCTTTGTCCTTAGATAGTGGTCTAGATTTTGATGATAGAATTTTTGCTGCAGCAACTCCGTTTTCAATTGCCCTCTTAACGTCCTCTGTGCTAGCTGATAAAAAAAGATCAACTTCAAAAGCTTCCACATATTTGTATGGGCTCTCTCCTCCACAAAATACTGCCCTGGAAATATTGAGTCCATATTCTTCAATTGAATTAAATACTCGCAGGCCAGTATCAGCTGTGTTTCTTGATAGCAGAACTACTTCAACTCTTTGATCATCAGAAAAATAGCTATTTAGATTTAAAATCTTTTTAACTAAGCTAAAGCCATCACCAGGTTCAAGTATCTTATTTTCATTCTTAATTTGATAATTTTTATAGGCATCAACTCCTTCGTTTACAAAAATTTCATGACTATTATTTAGATTGAATAAAGCTCTTGATGATATGCCTATAGTTAGTTTTGAACGTTCAGGTTGCATAATGTTTAATAAATTTTTATACTGTATAAATATATAGTATTTTTTAAATTATGAAAGATTTAACTGCACAACAATCTAAAGTTTTAAATTGTATAGAAGAAAGTATTAATAAGACAGGATTCCCGCCTACAAGAGCTGAAATTTGCCAAAAATTGGGCTTTAAATCTCCAAATGCTGCAGAGAGTCATCTGCGCGCGTTGGAAAAGAAAGATATCATTTCCATTGCTGGGGGTTCTTCCAGAGGAATCAGCATTAAAAACAAAAAAAGCTCATCAGGTGGAAGTGTTCCAGTTATTGGCTTGGTAGCAGCAGGTTCTGCAACCCTGGCATCCGAAAACATAGAAAGAGAAATTAATGTTGATCCCAGTTTATTTTCTAGAAACGTAGATTATTTTCTCAAGGTCAAAGGACTGTCAATGATAGAGGATGGCATCTATGAAGATGATCTAGTAGCCGTTCATAAAACTAATGATTTCAAAAATGGTGATTTGGCTGTAGTCAGAACTGAAGATGATGTTACTTTAAAATATATTTTTAAAGAAAATCATAAATTATTACTAAAGCCTGCTAACAAAGACTTCGATCCAATTCATATCGATCTCAGAAACGAATCTGCAGAAGTTGAAGGTATCGGTGTAGGGTTAATAAGAAAAAATTAATGCACAGTAACTGGTTTCTTGGAAACACGTTGCATTTTTGAATCAAAAAACTCGTCGAAGTCTATAACATTTCCGCTCACGCTCTCTATTCCAGCTCTGATCATTTCTTTAGCTACAGCTAACTCTTCTCCATTCAAAAAGTCTTTTGATTCTTTACCAAATTCAATTTTAACAATTGGATTTTCATGATCATCTGATCTTCTAAGGACGATTGTCCCGTCTGGTAATTGTGTTAGTTCGAGATAATTAGACATATACTGACCTTAACATAAAGATAAATTTTTAAAAGGCTATTTTTTGGACTTTGTTACCCAGGTACCCGATTCAAATGTTGAGCTAATTCCAGTTTTTTTTCCTTCATTTTCGGCTGATAGATAATGAACATCTTCAGCCTTATTGTATCTAATGATGTATGGATGACCTGATTCAGCATGACTTGGAGCTGTTAAAAGGTATTGATGTTTTTCCGGTAGTTGACTACCTGCCATCTTTAATTCCTCGACAGAAGGTGCTCTTGTTTCTCTGTTTTTAGGAAACTGACTAGCTGCTAGAAATAACCCTTTAAGGCTATCCCTTAAAAGATAATAGTCATCAACTTTTTTACACTTAAGATCTTCTAATGCAATTGGATCCATAAATATTGGATAAGGATCTCCATTTCTTTGCAATCTTCTTGTAGCACCGCAATTATCGTTGCTGCAACCAAAGTATTTGCCATACCTACCTGTTTTAAGCTGCATATCAGCTCCGCATTTATGACATTCCAATGTTGGGCCATCATATCCTTTGATCTTAAAGTTGCCCTCTTCAACGATGACACCTTTGCAATCAGGATTATTTGAACAGACATGCAACTTATGGTGCTCATCAATTAGATAGTTATCCATACTAGTATCACAAAGAGGACATCTCTTTTTAATAACTAGATTTTCTGCTTCTTCTTGATCATCAACACTTATAGCTTCATCACCAGAAATTAAGTTTAGTGTTTTTTTGCATTGTTCATCCCCTTCCAATCTGTATCCTGCACATCCAAGAAAAACTCCGTTGCTTGCATTTCTGATATTTAGTTTATTTATTCCGCATTGAGGACAATTAATATTAGTAGGAGTTGCCTTATTGCCTCTCATTCCCATTTCTGCATCAGAGGCATTTTTTAAATCATCTTGGAACGCTTCATAATATGAGTTTAATACTGTAATCCAATCCTTAGTTCCATTCGCAATATCATCAAGTTGTGTCTCAAAGTTTGCAGTAAAACCGTAATCCATAATGTCATCGAAGCTTTCCACTAGCCTATCTGAAACAATCATTCCTATTTTTTTAACAAAGAACCTTCTGTTCTCAATCGATACATAGCCCCTGTCTTGAATAGTAGAAATGATGTTTGCATACGTTGATGGTCTGCCAATACCTCTTTTTTCAAGCTCTTTAACAAGTGCGGCTTCAGAAAACCTGGCGGGTGGTTTTGTAAACTTCTTTTCGTTTTTAAGATCAACAAGATTTAAGGTATCCCCTTCTGCAAGTGGGGGCAAAATTGCATCTTCATCTTTACGTGGCGGCATGACTTTGGTAAATCCATCAAATACAACCTCTCTACCTCTAGCAACAAATTCATATCCTTCTAGATTTACTTTTGCTGAAGTTGATAAATATTCTGCATCTGGCATCTGAGAACTTATGAATTGTTGCCAAATAAGTTCATATAATCGCTGCTCCTCATCTGAAGATGAAGTTATCATTCCGGGCTTCCTAGAAGCACTCGTCGGTCTAATAGCTTCATGAGCCTCTTGCGCATTTTCCTGCGATGAATAGATTCTTGGAGCATTCGTTAAATAACTAGAGCCAAGTTCATCACTAATAAATGCTCTTGCATCCTGTATAGACTCTTTTGATAACGAAGGAGCATCGGTTCTCATGTAGGTTATAAAACCATTTTCATATAATTTTTGTGCTACCCTCATTGTCCTTTTAACATTAAAACCCAACCTAGTACTTGCAGCTTGCTGAAGAGTAGATGTAATAAACGGAGGCTTTGGTTTTGTTTTAACTGGTCTTTGTGAAATTGATGAAATATTAAGGTTAGTATTTTCAATTAGAGCTTGAATACTCTTTGCTTCTTCAGCTGATAGAAGTGGATCAGTTTTTTTTCTAGGTAAATCAAAATTAATCTCGATGTCATTAGAATCTTTTGCAATAAAGCTCACATCCCAAAACTCTTCGGGTTTGAATTCCTTAATACTCTTTTCTTTTTCAACCAATAATCTTAGTGCAACTGATTGAACTCTTCCGGCAGACAAATTCCTTGCAATTTTTGCCCAAAGTAAGGGAGAAAGCTCAAATCCCACAACCCTATCAAGAAATCTTCTGGCTTGCTGTGCATTGACTAGATTCTGATCAATCTCCTTTGGATCAGAAAATGCTTCAAGGATTGAATCCTTGGTAATCGCATTAAATCTTACTCTTTGAAAATTATATTTTTCTGGACCTAGTGCCTCTTTTAAATGCCAAGCAATGGCTTCCCCTTCTCTATCTAAGTCTGTAGCTAGGAGAATATTTTCAACCTTCTTAGCAGAGGTTTTAAGCTCTTTGATTACTTTCTCTTTTTCAGGAATAATTTGATAGGTAGCTTTCCAATTACTATCAGGATCAACTCCCATCCGATTTATTAATCTTTTTCTTTCATTAATTTTTTTTAATCTTGCCTTTTCATCAGCTGGCAGGTCCTTAGGAATTACATTTCTTTTGGCGCCTGATTTAATGCCTTTTTTAGGAAGGTCACGAATATGGCCGACGCTTGATTTAACGATATATTCATCGCCTAAATATTTAGAAATAGTCTTAGCTTTTGCTGGTGACTCTACTATTACAAGACTTGATGGCATTAAATTTTTTGTTCTTAATTAAATCTTATTTATGGAATGATGAATTTTTTTCAACTCACTTAAACCTAATTTTTCATCCCAAAGGATAGCTATATTGGACTCAAAAAAAATAATTTCAAGTATTGATTGTGGTAATTGATTAATTTTTTTTTCAATATTTACAAACTCTGGATCAAATTTTAATGATGCTGGATCATATAATTTTAGTGCATTTTCGTCTCTTACAAATTGTCCTTTTTCTATAGATGTAGTATTTCTTATCTGATATAAAACCAGATTAGGTTGCATGTTTTTGAACTTATTTTTTAATGTAATTGATGAATTAATCTTGAATCCAAGCTTCAGCGCTGCAACTCTTAATTCAGCAAGAAACTTCATTTTTTTTGATGGTCTTAAGAAGCCTATTGACCCAGCTAAAAAAATTATCACTAAGAGAGGGATAATAATTTCCATAACTTACTCAAGTATTGCTTTTATAAGTTTTGGGCCTCTAAAAATAAATCCTGTGTAGATCTGAACCAGAGATGAACCTAGTTTAAGTTTATTATAAAAAGATTCTCTGCTGTCAACTCCTCCAACACCTATGATTAGAAGATTTTGTTTCGAATGATCAGCTATTTGCTTTAGTACTTCATTAGATTTGTCATATAGTAGTCTGCCGGATAAGCCACCCTGAGTATCTGTGATTGAACTTGACCTAGATTGGTCTCTTTGAATTGTTGTATTAGTAGCAATTAAACCGTCAAGATTATACTCAATCACTGCGTTAATTATGTTTTGATATGTATTCAGATCTTCATCGGGACTAATCTTTAAAAAAATTGGATTTTTATAATTTAGCTTTTCTCTTTCTAATGAAATCTCATTTAACAGCTCAGCTATATTATTGTTAGAGTGCAAATCTCTAAGACCTGGCGTATTTGGTGAGGATATATTAATGGTAATGTAATCTGCATACTCTGCTACCCCTCTAAAACAAATTAAATAATCTTTGATTCGTTGTTCTTCATTGGAGTCTTTATTTGCACCAATATTTACTCCCAAAACTCCATCATATTCAGATCTTTTTAAATTATTAACTAAGTGCTCTAATCCTTTATTGTTAAAACCGAGTCTGTTGATAACAGAATTATGTTTAGTGAATCTAAAAACTCTTGGTTTTGGATTACCGATCTGGGGCCTAGGGGTAACAGTTCCTACTTCTAAAAACCCGAACCCCAATGCACCTAAACATTCAATATAGTCAGCATTTTTATCAAGGCCAGCTGCCGTGCCAAGTCTATTTTTGAAGGTTAAATTTTTGAATACAAGCGAATCTTGATTTTTGAAATTAGATTTAATTCCTAGTAAGGAATATAAATTCAATTTATAGGCAATTTTAAGCAATGAAAGACTTAGCGAATGAGAGGTTTCTGGATTAAAAAATTTTATAAGGTTTAAGAGTAAGTCGCTCAACTTATTATGTTTTGTTTTTTTGCAAAATGAATGTTGGCTTGAACAAAACCCTCTTTTGAACCGCAATCAAATTTCAATGCATCGTATTTTAATCCCAGCATTTCACGTTTTTGCAGCATTTTAGCAATTGCGTCAGTTAGTTGGATTTCATTTCCAAAGCCTGGTTCAAGAGTTTTCAGTTCTTCCATAATTTCGCCGCTCAATAAGTATCTTCCTGTTACTGCTAAATTACTTGGAGGATTAGATTGCGGTTTCTCCACAATCTCTTCAATACTTATAAGATTGCCTGAAAGCTCGCCACTAATAACACCATACTTTTTTGTCTCTTCTTCGCTTACCTCGTTAACCGCAATAATACTTTTGCCATGCAACTTAAATGCATCCACTAGCTGAGAGGTCACCCCAGGATTACCATCAAATAAATCATCTGCAAGCAAAATTGAAAAATACTCATCTGGAAATATGAGATGAGAAACTTGTGAGATTGCATCACCAAGTCCTTTCTGATCTCTTTGTATTACAAATGAGAACTTGATGCCTTCATACTTACTTAAATTGACTTTATCTAGGTAACTTTCTTTATTTGAGCTCAATAATTTTGATTCAAGTTCGAGATTTCTACCGAAATGATCTTCGATAGATCGTTTTGTATGACTAGTTACAAAAATTATTTCCTCGATTCCGGCTTCAATTGCCTCTCTAACAGCAAACTCAACCAATGGTGTATCAACTATTGGAAGCATTTCTTTTGGTATTGCTTTGGTAGCAGGAAGAAACCTAGTACCTAGACCAGCGACTGGCAATACAGCTTTTTTAATAGTTTTAGCGTTGCTCATTTTTTAATTAGTGCAAATGATATACCGCAAATCAGTCCAGTCAAATGAGCGGTGTTTGCAATTTTCCCAAAACCAAAAAGGTTCAAGATATCAAGGTATCCTAGTGCAAGCCAAACTATCATAAAAATATATATTGCCGGAGGCATTCCAAAAACAAATCTTTTTTGAATAAACTCTTTGATATAACAATAACCTAGCAAACCGTAAACACAGCCTGATAAGCCGCCAAATACAATGGCTCCTGATGCAGCAGATTCAGCAAAATTACTTAGACTTCCTGAAAAGACAATAAGAAGAATTAACTTTTTAAAGCCTTCTAAATTTTCAATTCTAGTTCCTAAAATATAAACCCATAACGAATTAAATGCTAAATGAGCCACTGAGAAATGAATAAAGATTGGTGATATTAATCTCCAAAATTCATAATCTATGAAATATGTCTTTTCAAACGAGCTAAAGCTTAAAAAGCCATTTGCTATGTCTGCCTTCAAAAAAGTTAAATAAAAAGTGAGTTGATTTTGTCCAAAAAAGGTAATCAGGCTTACAAGAATCGCTAGTAATATAAGAATGTTTGAAAGAGATAGTCTCAAGATGGCTTGGTATTGGTAATATCTAGACTCCATCCCAGTTTCTCTCTACAAGATTCGTAAAAATTATTA
The DNA here is from genome assembly GCA_902623535.1 of uncultured SAR86 cluster bacterium. Classification (GTDB taxonomy): domain Bacteria; phylum Pseudomonadota; class Gammaproteobacteria; order Magnimaribacterales; family D2472; genus MED-G82. The sequence goes on from CACNUA010000002.1 coordinate 75,963, forward strand.
TTTTTTGGATGGACAATTTTTAATTTAATTTCATTCTTAGATATTAAAATTTCATCGCCAAAGTTAACTTGGATATTTTCTTGACCATCAACACATATCATTCCATGCTCAAGAGGACCATCCATTATTTCAACTGAAATATCCTTATTGTTTGGGGAGACAAGAGCCCTAGAGGATAAGCTTTGAGACATCATGGGTATAATATTAAAGACAGATAGTTCGGGATCAATAATTGGGCCTCCTGCAGATAATGCATAGGCTGATGAACCTGTTGGAGTGGCTACAATAAGTCCATCAGAGCGCTGCTCATAAACAACTCTCTCGCCAATTTTTAACTTATATCTCATCAATTGAGCATATGAGCCGGAGTGAATAAGGACTTCGTTCAAGCCGAAGTATGTCTGATTAGAAAATGAGGCCCTTACTAAATCTCTTTCTTCTATAATATGCCTACCAGATAAGATGTCTTTAATGGTTTCTTCAAAACCCTCAACACTTATATCGGTTAAAAACCCAACGCTGCCAAAATTAACTCCCAACATGGGTATTTCAAACTCTAAAAATTTTCGGGCTGAGCTGAGGAAAGTTCCATCTCCACCGAATACAATTAATAGATCTAGCGTCTTTGGAAAATCATCTAACACCAAAGCCTCAAAATTCCCATCAAGATTAACTTCTTCCTCAACAAAAATAGTGCAGTCTGATTTTATCAAGACTGGTATTAATTGCTTAAGACTATTCTTGTCGTTATCTGAAAGAGAATTCTTAAAAATTAAGCCTATTTTTTTAAACATGCGCGTATTATAACTACTCTAAGCATTTATTCCTTATGAGTAATCGAATTCAAGAATTATCAAATCTTATTAAAAATTCAAACCGAATCATTATTCTTACAGGGGCAGGCATTAGCACTGACTCCGGATTACCAGATTTCAGGAGTGATAATGGTTTTTGGAAATCAAATAAACCAATTTATTTCAATGATTTTATAAAAAATGAGCAATCGAGAATTCTTTCATGGAAAAGAAATATTGAATTAAATAATTTACTTGAGAAAATTAATCCTAATGAAGGGCATATATTTGTTTCAAAACTATTAGATCTCAATGAAGATAATTTTCTAATAACTCAAAATATCGATGGTTTGCATCAAAGAGTATTCAAGAAAAATACAAATGTTATTGAAATCCATGGAAATGCAACATTTGCAAAATGTCTTGAATGTAAAAAAGAATATTCTATAAAAATTTTTCACCGAGCCGTAAAAAATGACGAAACAATTCCAACCTGCCATGACTGCTCAGGCTTAATAAAAGTTGCCACCATTTCATTTGGTCAACCGATGAATACAGAAGACCTTAATAATGCTAAGAATTTAACTGCGGATTGTGATTTATTTTTAGTGCTTGGATCATCACTAGTTGTTCAACCTGTTGCTTCACTTCCAAAGATTGCATTAGAAAATAATGCTAGGCTTGCCATCATTAATAATGACGAGACTCCTTACGATGGGTTAGCCGATATTGTTATTAATGCAAAAATAAATGATGTTATTTCAAAGATAAATCTAGACTAATCATGCATTAATGCTGCTCTTCCAATTATTTTTCCGTCTTTAAGATCTAAAAGAGTCTGATAAGCCTCAGATGCATTTCTCTTCTCGACTGGTATTGGATCAATTTTATTTGCGCGAACTAACTCCATCAATTCTTCCATATCTCCAGGGCTTCCAACATATGAGCCCTGAATGGTTCTCTCCATAATTGGGATTAAGGGTAATGGCATTTTTAATTCGCCACCATAAAGACCCACTATAATGTATTTACCTCCCTTGGCTAAAAGATTAGTTCCAAAGCCTACTGATAACTCAGAACCAACAAAATCTATTAGCGTCATTGCACCGCCCTCAGTATGTTCAAGGATCTCCATTAATGATTCTTCTTTACTAGAGTTAAATGCTTTTGAAGCGCCATTACTCATTGCAATTTCAAGTTTTTCATCATCAACATCAATAACAATTGGATTAACGTTAAACGCAGATTTTGCAATTTGTAATCCCATCATTCCAACTCCTCCTATCCCCAAAATGATTACTTTATTATCGGATGTATAGGGTAAGCCTTTTTTTAAAGCGCTATATGCTGTTAAGCCTGAGCATGCATAGCTTCCTGCGAGATGAGGCTCTATGTCCCCAGCTTCATGTAAATATTTTTGATCAGGAACTAAAATGTGATCTCCAAAACCACCTGGCATCTGCACACCTATGTTTTGAGCTAGATTACATAGATGCTCATCCCCTTTCTTGCATAACTCGCATTCTGCACATCCAATCCATGGGTAAACAACAAATTTAGATCCAATTTCAACAGTAGCATCTTCTCCACAGGCAATCACTTCACCAAATACCTCATGCCCAAGGGTATAAGGTCTCTCCAGAGGCAGTTCAAGCATATTACCACCCCCAAGATTAAATGCGCCCTCATGAATGTGAACATCAGAATGACAGACGCCACAACTAATAGTTTTTACTAAAACTTCTTTGCCTTGCGGGTTTGGAGTTTCCACTTCATTACAAACTAAAGGCTTACCTGGCTCTTCGACTTGATAGGCTTTCATAACTATTCCTTATTACAATTAATTAAATCTTTTGATTATAATAACTGTTCAATTTATCAAGTAAATAATCTAGGAAATAACCTTTATGAGTAATTTAGAAAATTTTAGAGCTGAAGTTAGTGAGTGGTTAGAGGAAAACTGTCCTCCATCCATGAGAACTCCAATGGTAGAAGACGAAGTTGTATGGGGTGGCAGGAACGCTGTCTACAAGAATCCAGAATCAAAAATATGGCTAGATAAAATGGGTGAAAAAGGATGGACTGCTCCAGCTTTACCTAAGGAGTATGGTGGAGGCGGTCTTAATAGTGATGAAATTAAAATTCTTAATTCTGAACTCTTCAAAATTGGAGCAAGGCCTGCACTAAATAGTTTTGGTATTTGGATGTTGGCCCCAGTAATAATTGAATACGGTAATGAAGTACAAAAAATGGAACACATACCAAAAATCCTTAAAGGTGAAATTAGATGGTGTCAGGGTTACTCCGAACCAGGATCAGGTTCTGATTTAGCCTCTCTCTCGACAAAAGCTGAAGATATGGGGGATCATTATCTGGTAAATGGCCAAAAAGTTTGGACATCATATGCTGATCAGGCTGATTGGATATTTGCTCTGGTTAGAACTGGCCCAAAAGAGCCAAAACATAGTGGTATTAGTTTTTTATTGATTGATATGGCTGATCCTGGAGTTACTACAAAACCTATAACCTTAATCAGTGGAAAATCTCCATTTTGTGAAACTTTTTTTGATAATGTGAAAGTTCCCAAAGAAAACTTGATTGGAGAAGAAAATCAAGGCTGGACGATTGCAAAGAAGCTCCTTCAACATGAAAGAAACTTTATATCAAACTTTGGGCTTGCTGCAGGTGGTGGCGGTGATGGATCTAGGACTAAAGGCGTGGTAGGACTCGCAAAAACATACCTGGGCGAAGAAAATGGAAAAATCGCAGATCTAGATTTTAGATCAAGAGTGACTGAGCATAAGATGAAAGAACATTCCTTTGGTTTAACTCTTCAAAGAGCTGGCGATGAAGGTGGAAAAGCCTCAGCTGCATCATCAATATTTAAATACTACGGGACAGAACATAATAAAGAGAGGTATGAACTCATGATCGAAGCCATGGGCAACAAAGGTTTTATTTGGGATGGTGATGAAGCTGAATCTAAAGAGAAAGCCATTACAAGGGCATGGTTGAGAACAAAAGCAAACTCAATTGAGGGTGGTACTTCTGAAGTTCAATTAAATGTAATCGCTAAAAGAGTTTTAGATCTTCCGGCCTAACAAAGAATTGATATGAAACTAGTTCTAAATGAAGAATTACAGTTCTTAAGAGATACTGCTTCAAACTTTGCAAAAGATAAAGCTCCGGTGTCTCACTTAAGAAAACTTAGAGATGAAGATCATCCAAATTCTTGGGATGAAGGTCTATGGAATGAAATGGTTGAACTTGGTTGGACGAGCATTCTTATTCCAGAAAAATATGGAGGTTCAGAGTTTGGTCTTGCAGGCATATGCGTGGTGCTTCAAGAGTTAGGCAAAACTCTAGTTCCCTCTCCATTATTTGCTACAGGTGTTTTAGGCGTTACTTCAATCAATCAAATGGGTTCCGAGTCTCAAAAAAAAGATCTTCTTGGAAAAATTCTTGAGGGTAACCTGACGACTGCTCTGGCAATTGATGAGGGATCACATCACGAACCTGCAAATACAGAACTTACCGCAGAAAAAAATAATGATGGATGGGTCCTCAATGGAAAAAAGGTATTTGTAATTGATGGTTCAAGTGCTGATCTTTTGATTGTCATAGCTAGAACCTCTGGTAACAAAGGTGATAACCAAGGATTGTCAGCATTCATTGTAGATCCTAAGTCAAAGGGTATAAATAGAAGAAAAGTACCAACTGCAGATTCAAGAAATTATGCAAACATATCATTTGATGGTGTAACAATTTCAGCTGAGGAAATCCTAGGCGAGGTTGATGGTGCTTCTGATCAAATTCATAAAGTTTTAGATTTTGGAAGAATTGCAATGTCAGCGGAAATGCTAGGAAATACCGAGGAAGCATTTGCAATAACCTTAAATTATCTTAAGGAAAGAAAACAGTTCGGTGTTCTAATTGGGTCATTTCAGGCTTTGCAACATAGAGCAGCAAAAATGTTTTGTGAAATCGAGTTAACAAAATCAGCTGTAATAGCTGCAATGCATGCTGCAGATGAAAACTCTAATGAGCTTGAGAGGCTATCAAGCCTAGCAAAATTTCAAGCTGGCACAACCTTGCACACAGTAAGCAATGAATCAATACAAATGCATGGTGGTATTGGTGTTACAGATGAGTATGACATTGGCTTTTATCTAAAACGTGCAAGAGTGGCAGAACAAATTTTTGGTTCCTCAACTTATCATAAAGCTAGATACGCAGATATAAGCGGCTACTAAGTTGACAGATATAAACCCTCTTCTCGAGCTGATGGAAAAGCTTCGAGATAAAGATAAGGGTTGTCCATGGGATATAAAACAAGATCACAACTCAATTGCACATTGCTCCATAGAAGAAGCCTATGAGTTAGTTGCAGCTATAAACAAAAATGATCAAGAAAATATAAAAGAAGAGCTTGGCGATGTCTTACTTCAAGTAATCTTTCACTCACAGATTGCAAAAGAAAATAATGATTTTGACTTTAATGATGTTATCGAGGTTTTGAGCAAAAAATTAATAACAAGACACCCATATGTTTTTGATCCGGATTTTCATCTAAAGATTTCAGCAGATGAGCAACCAAGACTTTGGGATGAGATAAAAGATAAAGAAAAAAAGCAAAATACAAATAAGGTAAGTTTTGAATCGATTTCAAGCTCTCTTTCTCCAATTCAAAAATCTAAAGAGATTCAAAAAGAAGCCTCCAAGAAGAGTTTTGATTGGGATTCTACTGAAGATGTATTTGAAAAAGTTTATGAAGAATTAAACGAATTAAAATCTATTCAACATAAAAAAGACAAGGCAAAAGAGGAGTTAGGAGATCTCTTTTTTATTTTAATTAATTTAGCCAAACACCTTGAAATTGATCCTGATATAGCAATTGAATCAGCTAACCAAAAATTTATGAGAAGATTTTTAAAGCTTGAGGAAATTGCAAAAAAAAGAAATCAAAATATAGAAAATGCTAATATAGATGACCTTGATGAGCTTTGGGAAGAGGTTAAACGGGGTGAAAAGTCTTTATAAAAATATAATTGGTGTTCTAACAGTTAACACAATTATTATTATTCTTTCGATCGGGGTAATTGTACTTTCAATTGTTTGCTTGCCTCGCGTATTCCCCTCAAGAAAAATAAAAAAATTTATCACTGCAATTGCTAATGGAATTGGTGACATTGTTGTGTGGACAATGAAAATTGCATTAATTCCTCTTCATAGACCAAATTGGATGATTGAATTTCCTGATGAGATTTCCAAAAAAAGTTGGTACCTGGGCACCAGTAATCATATGTCCTGGGCTGACATATTTGTACTTCTTTTTTCTGCAAATTATAAAGCTCCGCTTTTAAAATTCTTTATGAAAAAACAGTTGCAATGGATACCGCTTATTTATTTGGTCCACAAGACTATAGATATGCCATTTGTGAACCGGCACTCTAGGGAAGAAATAACTAAAAATCCTAACTTGAAAATAATTGATTTTGAAAATTCAAGAATTGCAGCGAAAAGATTTACAAGGCATCCTGCAACAGCTTTCAGTTTTGCTGAGGGAACAAGATTCTCAGACGGTAAGAAAGTAGCAATGAAATCAGACTATAAAAATTTACTTAATCCAAAAATTGGGGCACTTGCAACTGCGCTTGCAGGCATGCCGATGGTAAATGAATTGATTGATTTCACATTGATTTATGAAACAAATAAACGGTCAGCATGGGCATTCGCTTGTGGTGAAATGAAAAATGTAAAAATTATAGTTAAAAAATATCAAATACCTACTGAGCTAATTAATCATAATGATAAAAGCTCAAATGACTATAGGAAAGAATTTCAAACTTTCGTTGATGATATTTGGAAGAAAAAGCAATTGATTATTGATCAAAATTCTAGTTTTTGACGACTTATCCCAAAATTATTTTCATCAGCATACAGCCAATAGCCCGGTTTAAATACCAGTCCTGCAAAGGAAATCATGACTCCTATCTTGCCAAGACCAAATTTTTCAGTTTTTTTAAATACACTGCCTCTTGCCATTATTAAAATAGGTAGGTTATTTATCTCATTAACATCTCTTATGTATCCATTTAAAACGACTCCCTGCCAATTATTTTTTGCTGCTTCGGCTGCAATTTGATCTCCAATCATGGAAACATGATTAACTCCTGCTGCATCAATAACTAATATCCTTCCTCTACCATCTTCTGCAAGAATGGATTTTACTGGGCTGTTATCATCGGTGCAGAAAACAGTCTCTATCTCACCATTAAGAATATGAGATTTGCCATACCTAAGAAATCTTTTGTTGGAGACATTTAGCTTCTGAGGATATAGGTCTGATATATCTGGTAAAGTTTTCAATTAAGGCCTTTCATTAAATGCTTTTATAAAGTTGAAGGGTGCTTCGGCATTAGGATTAAAAAAAGTTGGTGCTACTCTTTCAGCAATCTTGGAGTACCTTTCACAAATCTGATCTCTAGCAGAATTAATGCTTCCTACAATGGCAATTTTTTCTAACATTTCATCATTAATAAGTTTTGGCATCTCATCCCAAGATCCTTGCTTTGAAAGCTTGTTTAGCTCTAAATGTATATTTTCCCAACCATGCTCTTCAAGTACAACTTTATATGCAGGGGTAGAACCATAAAAACCCAGTTGCGTCCTTAATCCTTCAATTGCTTTATCAAGTTCTTGTTGTTCATCAGCAGCTGCGATCATTACACCTATCGATATTTTAAAATCTTGATTATTTGATATCTGCAAACCCTTGTTGACTGCTGGAATTGTAATTGTATTTAGAGATTGAGATGTATGGAACGGGTGTACCATTAACCCATCAGCAACTTCAGCTGCTACAGATGTCATAAGAGGCCCTACGCCGGCAAGATAAATACTTGGTAGGCCATATTCAGATTTTCCAGGATTGAAAAGTGGTGTCATTAGGGTGTGATTATAAAACTCGCCTGTAAAATCTAGATCAGTTCCATTTTCCCAACAATTCCAAATAGATTTGATTGCCTGAATCATCTCTCGCATTCGTTTTGCAGGTGAGGACCACGGCATCGAAAAGCGTTTTTCTATGTGAGGCTTTATTTGTGAACCAAGGCCCATTATAAAACGTCCTCTTGATAATAATTGAAGGTCATATCCAATATTGGCTAGTAACATTGGGTTTCTGGCAAATGCAATTGCTATTGAGGTTATTAATTTAATTTTTGAAGTGTTGAGAGCAGATACTGCTAAAGGCAGAAATGGATCATGAGGTCCTTCAAAAGTAAAAAGACCATCAAAACCACTCTTTTCAATTCGTGATGCAATTAAGGATGCATCTTCTGGATTTCTAGTGATAATTGACGCATCTATTTTCATTTTTATAATTTGGATGTTGTATATTCTATCTTACTAAAATTTATTAGATTCAATGGAATTAAAAAAAATAGCTCAAGATGCTGATGACGATTTTCGTAATGGAAATTTTGAATCTGCTATTAATGCCTACAAGCTAATACTTGAGAAAGTTCCTAATAATCCAAAAGTCTTATCTAATATGGGAAACTGCTATTTCAATATAGGTAATTCAGATGAGGCAATCGAATACCTAAATCGAGCAATTTCACTCAGCAATGACCCTATTTATAAAATATATCTTGGTCAGATATATTACAAACTAGATAATTTAATTTTAACTAAAAAGCTTTATGAGTCTGCACTCGTACATAAAAATTTACCTAAAAAATATATAGCATTTCATACTCTTGGCGATATCAATAAAAGATTATCTGATATACCTAATTCAATTAAATGCTATGAAAATGCTCTTGCTGAAAAACATGACTATGTACCATCTCTTGTTAACTTAGGAAATATCTATAAAGAGAAAAAGAGTTCAGACTATATAAAAGCTGAGGATTTTTATCTACTGGCAATAAAAGCAAGTCCAAAATTATTATCCGCTTATCCGCATTTAATGGATTTTTATGAAAAGACTAATCAGCTTGCAAAATTAAAAGATCTTATAAATCAGGCTCCTAAAGAAGTCAGAGATTTAAAGCCTTTTTTATTATATGAAGCAATTTTCTTTTATCGTGAATCAAGCTTCAAAAAGTCATTAAATCTTCTTAATAAGATAGGGAAAATAGATAGCTCAAAAAGAGAATTCTTTCAACTCGAATCTAGAAGATTGAATTTAATTGCAAAATGCAATGACAAAATTGGAAACTATAGTGATGCATTTATTTTTTTTAAAAAAGCTAATGATTACTATTATTTAAATCAGCCTAATAAAGATATTAGAAAAGAAAGATTTCAAAAAATTATTACCAATAGATTAAAGTTTTATAGCTCAACAATGATTGATAAGAAAATAACTGAGATGAATTCGCAAGAAGAACCAGTATTTATAATCGGTTTTCCAAGATCAGGTACAACCTTAATAGATAATATTCTTAGTTCTCATAGTTCAATTAGCTGCATAGAAGAGAAACCTTTCATAAGAAGAATGATTTCTAGAAATTCCCAAGATATTTCTGATCCAAGCTACATCTTAAATACTAAAAGTGAAGAATTTTTAAAAGCAAATAAATTATATTTGGATGAGATAAAAAAATATGATGGTGACAGTCGCATTTGTATTGATAGGCATCCCTTCAATACTGTTTATATTGGTGACATCCTATTCCATTTTCCTAAGGCTAAGATTATTTTTATGATCCGTCATCCAATGGATTGTGTTTTAAGTTCGTACATGCAGTACTTTAAATTAAGTTCTGCAACAGCAGGCCTAATAGATTTGGGAGATACCGCAAGTACCTACATCGATATGATGAAGATGTGGGAAATTTGTAAAGAAAAATTTGAAATAAATTTCTTAGAGATTAAGTATGAAGATCTTGTAAATAATTTCAAAGATACTACTGAAATTTTGCTTGATTTTCTTGGATGTGATTGGGAGGAAAGTATTAACAATTTTTATGATAGGGCTAAGAATAAGAGGATTAATACTGCTAGCTATGATCAAGTTATAAAGCCTATCTACAATAATTCAATTGGTAAATGGGAAAACTACTCAGTGCATTTGTCTCCAATAGAGAGTAATCTTGCTGGATGGGTTAAAAGATTTAACTATTAATAATTTATATATCCTGATAAGAAAATATTGTGATAAAAATTTTTGGCTGTAATGATTCTAGACACGTTCGTCCTTTATGGACTGCTGAAGAAATGGATTTAAAGATCGAGCTAGAAATGATGCCATTTCCACCAAGATATTTTGTAAAGGAATATTTGGAAACAAATATTCTTGGTACAGTTCCATATCTAAAAGATGGACAAGTTGAAATGACCGAGTCAGTAGCTATGTGTTCCTACTTATGTCATAAATATGGTCCTACTGATTTAATTGTTTCTCCTGATGAAGATGACTATGCTGATTATCTAAATTGGCTTGCACATTCAGATGCAACCTTGACATTCCCTCTTACTGTCTACCTAAGATATGCCCTCCAAGAAGTTGGTGTGGCTGATGCAGCTGCAGAAGGTTACAAAAGATGGTTTTTGGCAAGACTAAGGTTGTTAGAAAAAAAGTTAGAATCTAGGGAATACCTTTGTAGCAACCGATTCACTCTAGCTGATATATGTGTAAGCTATGCTATTTATTTAGCCACTTCTTTAAATGTTAACGAAGCATTAAAGCCAAATATAGCTCGATGGTCAGAAAAACTATTTAATCGAGATGCCTTTAAACGGGCAACTTCACAAAGATTTATTGAATAGAGTTAACTGTTTCTGAGCCAGCCACCAATCAAACAGAAACTAATAAAATTATTCGCCTATAAAATTAACTAGCCTTTCAAAGGCCTCAATGAAGTCTTCTTTGAATTCTTGGACAACATCGCTGGCAGAAATGCTCTGATTCATTAGCCCTACTCCCTGACCAACCCAGTAGGTAGAAAGATCTTTAGCTCCATCATGGCCACCCTCTGCTAGTTTATTAACCTTTGCTAATGCTGGTTCAGCGACCATTGGCTGTAAGGGCATTGGAAGTGGTTCAGGTGCACCATCAGCTTCCCAAGCTTGAGTCCATGCTGAAACAAGCTGTCTTGAATGTTTACCAGTTCTACTTCGAGAACGAGTTGTCTGACTCGAGGACGCTTCGATCATTTTTTGTTTAATTACAGGTGGAACTTCTGACTCAGCTGTTGTTAGCCATACTGATCCACACCATGCACCAGATGCACCCATGCTCATAGCTGCTGCCATCTGTTTTCCAGTTGCAATTCCGCCTGCTGCTAAGATTGGAACATCACCATAGGGTTGAATAGCTTCATAAACTTCAGGGATCAAGACCATTGTTGAAACACTACCGCAATGACCACCTGCTTCAGTGCCAGAAACAACTAATATATCGACGCCAGCTTTTACTTGGTTAACAGCATGTTGTGCGGTCCCAAGAAGTGCAGCAACTCTAACATTGTTATCTTTACCCATTTTTACCATCCAATCGGGTGGCACACCAAGAGCATTAGCAATTATTTTTATAGGATGACTGAACGCAACATCTAAAAGTGCCTTAGCTCCATCCTCCTTGGTGTTCTCAGCCATATATGTTGCAGCGGTATTAATTTTTCTTAACTCACTAGCTTCGATATCATGATTTTCAAGAACATCAGCCCTGAAATCAGCATATTCCTGTGGGATCATTGATGATAGCTTTTCTGCATCAAACTTTTTGTCCTTGTCTGCCATTTTGTTAGGTATCAAAACATCTACTCCGTATGGCAAGCCATCGATATGATCATCAATCCATTTAAGCTCCTCTTCTAATTGTTCTGGTGTCATGCCAACAGCACCTAGTACACCACATCCTCCTGCTTTTGATACAGCAACAACTACATCTCTACAATGAGAGAATGCTACCAGAGGAAATTCGATATCTAATAGTTCGCAGATTCTTGAGTTCATAATTAATTATTCCTTTTTTAAATAATAGTTTAACTAATTTTAAAAGAATTATTTATTGGTAATATTAAATACATTATATTACCATTAATAGATTATCTGATATGAAAAATCTTGCACCAAAAATTAAATCCAATCTTGATACTAACTCTGAAGAGTTTTCTCATAACAAAGAAATGATGCTTGATAAGATAAGTTTCCTTGATGAACTTCTTGATAAAGCAAAACTAGGAGGTGGTACACATCATCATGAAAGACTAGCAAAAAGAGGAAAAATGCCAGTTAGAGAAAGAGTCTTTAATCTTCTTGATCCCGACACACCATTTCTTGAAATTGCACCATTTGCAGCCTATGGGACGGAATTTACTGTTGGGGGTGGTTGTGTATGTGGCATAGGAGTTGTTGCTGGTACAGAATGCGTAATATTTGCAAATGATCCATCTGTGCTAGCAGGAGCCATGACAGTTTATGTCGGAGAAAAGTGGAATCGTGCAATGGAAATTGCCAGAGTAAATCGATTGCCATATATAAATTTTGTTGAATCTGCAGGTGGTGATTTAAGAATGGGTACAGGCAAGAAAGGAGATCAGCCTCCGGTAGCACCCACAATTGGACATACTCATTTTGCCGCGACTGGAAGATTTTTTTATGACATGACAGAACTCTCAAAAATGAGAATACCGGTTATCTCAGTTGTTTTCGGATCTTCTACAGCCGGTGGTGCATATCAACCTGGAATGTCTGATTACAATATATTTGTTAAAGATCAAGCTAAAGTTTTTTTGGCGGGACCCCCTCTTGTAAAAATGGCAACTGGCGAAGAGTCTGATGATGAAACCCTTGGCGGCGCAAAGATGCACTCTGAGGTATCAGGCTTATCTGACTATCTTGCTGAAGATGAAATGGATGCTATTCGTTTATGCCGCAACGTTGTTTCACATCTTCATTGGGAAAAACAGGGAATTGAGCCTACCTCAGTTGGAGATGAGCCCACCTTAGATCCTGAAGAGTTATTGGGAATGGTTGATGAAGATCTTAAAAGCCCATTGGATATTAGAGAGGTGATAGGAAGAATTGTTGATGGGTCAAGGTTTGAAGAATATAAGCCTCTTTATGGAAAAACAATGATATGTGGGTGGTCAATGATGCATGGCTATCCTGTTGGTATTGTTGGCAACAATGGTCCAATTTATCCAGAGTCTGCTGAAAAAGCAGCAACATTTATTCAGCTCTGCAATAAAAGAAATATGCCAATAATTTTTTTACAAAATGTTACCGGTTTTCTTGTTGGTAAAGACTTTGAAAGGCAAGCGATCATTAAAAAAGGCTCTCAACTTATAAATGCAGTATCAAATTCAACCGTACCTCATATTACCATTATTGTGGGATCATCTTATGGGGCTGGGACATACGCAATGTCAGGTAAGGCCTACGATAATAAGTTCACTTTCCTTTGGCCAACAGCAAAGATTGCTGTGATGGGACCAAAGCAAATTGCTGGTGTTATGTCGATTGTAAGGAGAGGTCAGGCTGCAAGAAAAGGTGAAAAATTTGATGAAAAAGCTGATACTGAAATTGTAAAAATGGTTGAAAATGCCGCTGAGCAAATGTCCCTAGGCTTGGTTGCAAGTAGCATGATTACCGATGATGGGATCATTGATCCAAGAGATACAAGAAGAATAATAGGTTTTTGCTTATCTGTAATTAATAACTCTGAAATTAAAGGTGCAAGTGAGTTTGGAGTCTTCAGATTATGAAAATCAACTCCATACTTATAGCTAACCGCGGTGAAATTGCTTGCAGAATCATAAGAACAGCAAATGAAATGGGCATTAAAACAATTGCTGTTTATGAAGACGCTGATTCAAATGCAACATTTGTAAGCATGTCTGATGTTGCAGTAAAACTTAAAAATGGCTATTTGGATGCAGATGAAATTGTTGATGCAGCAAAAAAGACAGGAGCCGATGCTATCCATCCTGGCTATGGGTTTCTATCCGAAAACTCAATTTTTGCAAGAAAAGTAATTCGTAACAACATAATTTGGATTGGACCAACACCTTATGTTATTAAGGTAATGGGAGACAAAATCAAAGCTAAAGAATTAGCGATAAAAGCAAGCGTACCAACTCTAGAAAAAGCTGAAAGTATTAAAGACACTAAACAACTTGGATTCCCATTGCTAATTAAAGCTGCTGCTGGAGGTGGCGGTAAAGGGATGAGAATTGTTAATAATAAAAATGAGCTTAAAGATGCGGTTGCAGCTGCAAAAAGAGAAGCAAAAGCTGGTTTTGGAGATGAGAGAGTATTTATTGAGAAATACATTAAAAAATCAAGACATATTGAGATTCAGATTCTGGGTGATCAACATGGAAATGTTATACATCTTGGTGAAAGAGAATGCTCAATTCAGAGACGACACCAAAAAATTATTGAAGAGTCCCCTTCACCCAAACTTGATGATGAGTTAAGAGAGCAAATTGGTAATGCTGCAGTCAAATTAGCAAAAAAGATTAAATATCAATCGGCAGGCACTGTCGAATTTATTCTTGATGAAAATACAAATGAGTTTTGGTTTCTTGAAGTTAATACTAGGTTGCAAGTTGAACATCCTGTTACTGAGGAAGTTACAGGAGTTGATCTTGTAAGAGAACAGATTAACATTGCAAAAAATGAGTATCTAGAATTAAAACAAAAGGATATTGAGTTTAATGGGCATGCACTAGAAGTTCGACTTTATGCAGAGAATCCAAATAATGATTTTCTACCTGAAACTGGAAAAATAGTATGTTATGAACCTTACAAAAATAAATCTATTAGGTGGGATTCAGGTGTCCAGAAAGGATATGAGGTAGGTACAAACTTTGATCCAATGCTCTCAAAAGTAATCAGCTGGGCCCCCAACAGAGTAGATGCATGCTTGCAACTCGCAACCGCCCTTGAAAAATCCTGTATTGGAGGAGTGAAAACAAATAAAGATTTTTTAGTTGAATGCATTAGACATCCAGAGTTTTTGGCCGGAAATACAACATCTGACTTTATTGAGATTCAAAGTCCTAACAGGCAAAAAATTCTTAACGATCATGATAAAAATAACTTAATGATCGCAGGCGCTTTGTGGATATCACAAACTAATATCAAAAATAAAAATAAACTTCGATTTATTAAGCAATCTTGGACGAATGGTCGACTTCCGCATCAGAATATTTCCTTTCAATTTGAAAATGAGATACATCAAATTAAATATAGATATATAAGTAAAGAATCTGTTTCGATTCTTGAAAAAAATGTAGAAATTATTTCCTTTGATAATGAAATGTTTGAATGTGTTATTGATGATATTAGAAGTCAATATCAAATTTATAGGGATGAAGATAAGTTATTCGTTTTTGATTCATTTAATGATATCCAACTAAAAGTTTTACCTAGATTCATTGATCCAAATACTTCATCCATAGAAGGTGGTTTATTGGCTCCGATGCCAGGCAAAATTTCAGAGGTACTTATAAAAAAAGATCAGAAAGTTAAACCGGGACAATCATTAATGATTATTGAAGCTATGAAGATGGAGCAAACCATCAAGGCACCAAATGCAGGCAAAATTTCAAAGATTATGGTTAAAAAAGGTCAGCAGGTTGAAAACGGTGAATCACTATTGGTAATTGATGAATAAAGCTCTTTTAAAAGAAGCAGGTACTTTAAACCATCGTCATATTGAGGTTATGGATCGGCTTGAAGAGATAATTGATGAAGGTAAGTCATATAAAACAATGGCCGATTTAGCCTCAATGCTTAAGGTATCTCTGAGAACGCTTTATGAAATTGCACCGAGTAAGGATGAGCTGATAAATTTAACCATTAATAATGTTTTAACCAAGCATGGCAAAATCGCCATGGAAAAAATTCAAACTCTAGATTCTCCCATAGAAAAATTGCGTGTTTACTTGAATACTGTTAATCAGGCTGTGGGTCCAAGATTTGAAAAATTTACTTTATCTTTGAGCAAAAAACATTCAACCAATGAAATGATAGATTTTCATGAAAATTACATTACAAATTTTATTAAGAGCCTTTTGGATGATGCTGTTCAAGCTAATGAAATTGCTGATATCGATACCGAAGCAACAGCTTTGGCCTTGGGAGGTTTAGGCAGATACTTCCAAAATAAAAAAATTCACTCTAAGACGTCATTGGCTTCACCAGAAGATGCATCAAATTTTTTATCTGATTTAATTTTGTCGGGTTTAATAGAGAAGCAGCATGACTGATCTTATACGAATAGCTAATTGCAGTGGTTATTATGGAGATAAGTTATCTGCAGCTAAAGAAATGGTTGAGGGAGGCCCTATAGACGTTCTTACTGGAGATTATTTAGCAGAACTGACAATGACAATTCTTTTCAATCAAAGAATGCAAAGAGGTGAGGATAAAGGCTACGTAGGAACATTTTTAAAACAAATAAAAGAAATTGCGCACACATGTGAATCGAAGAACATTAAAGTAGTGACCAATGCTGGAGGTTTAAATCCACAATCAATGGCAAATGAAATTGAAAAGATTCTTGCTGAATTAAAAATTGATCTCAAGGTAGCCTTCATTACTGGTGATGACTTGATGCCACGAATGGAAAATTTGATTCAATTAAACGAACCTTTTAATAACATTGATAAAGGTATGCCTCTTCAAGAATCTGAATATCATACACTTACAGCAAATGCTTATATAGGAGCATGGGGTATCAAGGAGGCTTTAGATCTAGGAGCAGACATAGTTGTTTGCCCAAGAGTAACTGACGCTGCAGTAGTTATAGGTCCGGCTGCATGGAAATTTGGTTGGCAGCGTAACGATTATGACAAATTAGCAGGTGCTTTAGCTGCTGGTCATATTATTGAATGTGGCTGCCAGGCAACAGGTGGTAATTATGCTTTTTTTAAAGAAGTTCCAAGCTTTGATAACGTAGGCTATCCAATAGCAGAAATTCTTGAGGATGGTAGCTTTTATATCACGAAGCATCCTGGAACAGGAGGGCTTGTATCGACAGGAACAGTAACGGCACAATTGTTATATGAAATTTCTACTCCTGCTTATATAAATCCTGATGTTGTTGCTCATTTTGATACTTTAAAAATTGAACAAACCGAAAAAGATAAAGTATTTGTTTCGGGTTGTAGAGGAAGCTCGCCTCCAGAAAAACATAAAGTGTGCATTAACCTTGCCGGAGGTTATAGAAATGGTATGGAGCTAGTTTTAACAGGATTGGATATTGAGGAGAAAGCTAAAATATTTACAGATACTTTATTCAACTCTGTAGGGGGAAGAGAACAATTTGATGAGGTTTCAATTCATCTTGATAGGAATGATAAAGATGATCCTAACACTAATGAAGAAGCAATGGCTGCTCTAAGAATAAATGTAAAATCAAAAGATAAAGAACTTGTTGGCAGACTTTTTAGTGCAAAGATTATTGAATTAGCATTATCAAACTATCCTGGCTTTTTTGCTGGTGGTGGAGTTAAATCTGGTGGCCCGGTACTCATTTATTGGCCAGCATTAGTAGACTCAAAGCATATCAATGAAGTGGTTCATTTCAATGGTAAATCGAAAAAACTTAAGCCAACAAGTCAGTTAAATTTTGAAGAAATTTACTATCAAACAGAGCCTGTAAAAATACCAGATGCTCCAAAAGGTGAAACAAGACATGTCCCTCTAGGAACGTTGTTTGGGGCAAGATCAGGAGATAAAGGTGGTTGTGCAAATTTAGGAGTGTGGGCAAAAGATTTAGATGCGTTTGCATTTTTGAGTTCATTTCTAACAATTGAAAGGCTTAAAGAATTAATGCCTGATCTCAAAGAATTTAAAATAGAGAGATTTGATCTTCCAAACATCCTTTCTCTTAATTTTTATATTCACGATATTCTAGAAGATGGCGTTTCATCTAATTCACGAAAAGATGCCCAGGCAAAATCTTTAGGAGAATACCTTAGAGCAAAAAAAGCAAATATCCCCTCTTCTCTTTTGGAGACTGTAAATGAATATCGATAAAAAAATCTTGTCAATGAATAATTTAAAGTTTGGTGCTTTGATAGTGAATGAAAATGATCATATCTTAAACCTAAAATTAAACAGACCTGAAAGAAAAAACGCTATCAATGACATGATGGCGAATGAGTTAATTTACTGCCTAACTTATGCAGATCAGAATCAAAATATAAGAGTTGTTGTAATTGAAGCAGCTGGAGATATTTTTTGTGCTGGTGGTGATCTCAGAAGTATGTCAGGAAAAGAAGAATCAGAGCAATCAAGTGTTCCTAAGGTTGGTGGAGGCACTGAGGATATTAGCATTAGAATTAGAAAACTTAACAAACCAGTTATTTGTAAAATACAAGGTAGTGTTTTAGCTGGAGCGTTGTTAATGGTAACTAACTCAACTCATGCGGTTGCAGTTAGAGAAGCTAAATTTTCAGCACCTGAAATAAAAAGAGGGATCTGGCCTTTCATGGTCATGGCAGGCTTATTTAGACTAATGCCCAAAAGGCAAGGACTTGACTTCATTATGCGAGGCAATGCTATTGATGCCGAAACGGCAAAAGAATATGGCTTAATCAACAAAGTAGTAAAGGCTAAAGATCTTGACAAGATTGTTGACGACATTGCTAATGAACTAGCAAGCCTAGCACCTACCACCATGAGACAAGGTCTAACTGCTTACAATGCTCAAGATGATTTAAACTTTGATGAGGCAATTCCTTTTTTAAAAGATGAGCTAGCAAAATGTCTAAAAGGTGAAGATGCAAAAGAAGGCATAACAGCATTCTTAGAAAAGAGACCTCCTAACTGGAAATAATTTTATAGGGTAAACATGGATCTACATTACAGTAAAGAATATTTAGATTTTGAAAAAGAAGTGAAGGCTTTTTGTAAAAAATATGATGGTGTTACTTTCACAGATGCAAGCAAGAATCCTCTTGCAAGCTCAAGCAGCAAGAAAAAAAAGATACAAATAACCAGGAGTGAGTGGCAAAAAATTCTTATCGAACAAGGTTACTTTGCAAGAGCAGTTCCAAAAGAATATGGGGGATATGGTGGTGAGCCAGACATTCTAAAAAGCAGAATAATTGCAACTGAGTTCTCTAGAGCAAAGACACCTGCTCCAATGGGAGGCCAAGGGATAGATATGTTGGTACCTACCCTACTTGAAATGGGTACGGATCAACAAAAAGAGAAATACATAAAACCAACACTTCATGGTGAGATGATTTGGTGCCAAGGCTACTCTGAGCCAAATGCAGGTAGCGATCTTGCTGCGCTGCAAACGAAAGGTGAATTAATTGATGGTGAATGGGTAATTAATGGGCAAAAGATTTGGACCTCAACAGCTCAATATTCGCAGATGATGTTTTGCTTAGTCAGAACAGAACCTGAGGCTCAAAAACATTCAGGTATAAGCTATTTATTAATTCCAATGGATTCAGAGGGTATCGAAGTAAGACCATTAGTAGATATGACAATGAAAGCAGGATTTAATGAAGTATTTTTTACTGATGTAAAAATTCCTGAAACAAATATTGTCGGTAAACGTGGTGAAGGCTGGGCGGTTGCAAATGCAACACTTGGTCATGAGCGAGGATCATTGGCTCCACCTGATGCAATTATGAATAGAGTACACATGCTTATTGATTTAATGAAAGAAGAAAAGCTTGACGGTAAGCCACTGATTGAGCATCCAATTTACAGGGATAGGCTTATGAAGATCCAAGGCAAAGTTATGGCTTCCCAGTCTCATGCACTGAGATTATTGTCAGCTAAGTTGAATCCTGGTCAAGATGTAAAGGTTGGCAAAATGATTCAAAAATTAGTTGGTACTGAGTTAAGACATGAACTGGAGGGGTTAGCGATTGATGTTATGGGTGAGATTGGAGTGCTCTATGAGGATAGTCCCCACCTTCGTGATAAAGGATCATGGCAATTTATTTATATGTATTTCCTAGGATTAATTATCGGTGGTGGCACTAGTCAAATACAAAAAAATATTATTTCCGAACGTGGGCTTGGGCTCCCTAAGGAACCTAAAATTCAAGGAGTACAATAAAAATGTATTTTGGTTTATCAGAGGATCAAATTTTCTTTCAAGATAATATTAAGAAATTTCTTGAAGAGAATTTATCAGTAGACATTCTTAGAAAAATTGCAGCTGATGATCGAACATTCGCAAATGATATTCATGATGGAATTGTTAATTTAGGCATCAATGGTCTTCTAGTCCCAGAGGAATTTGGAGGACTTGGATTAGACATATTGTTTGCAGCGGCAATATCAGAAGCATTGGGATATGGAGCAGGAGCATCACCTTTCATAGGATCTTATGTCATGGCACCATTAGCTATTATTGGTGGTGGATCAGATGAACAAAAGCAAAATTATTTAACCAAAATTGCATCTAATGAAGTTAAATTTGGAGTTGGATTTTCGGCGCTCACTGGAGCACGAGACAACTCAGAAATTCAAATTAAAGGAAATAAAATTTCAGGCAGATCACTTTTTGTCTTGGATTATGAATATGCAACGCATTTTTTGATCTCTGATATAAATGGGTGCATTGGAATCATTGATGCGCAAGCAAATGGAATAGATTTAGTTGAACTTAAAACAATTGATAGAACTAGAAATGTATGTGAATTGATACTAAAAAATGTTGATTTTAAAATACTTGAGCAAACAAAAAATTCAAAAAATACTGCCGAAAAAGTAATTGATGCAGGAAGAATAATGCTGGCAGCTGACTCACTTGGAGCTGCTCAAAATATGATTAATAAAGCTGTTGATTATGCAAAAGAAAGAAAACAATTTGGTAGAGCTATCGGTTCTTTTCAGGCTGTAAAGCACATGTGTGCAGAGATGGTTGCTGAATTAGAGCCCTGCTACGCCTTGGTGTGGCATGCAGCTCATGCACAAAAACATTTGCCTAATGAAGCAAGGCTGATGGCATGCCAAGCTAAATCTCATTTGAGTGATGTAACTAAAGAAGTAGCAAAAAAGTCAACAGAAGTTCATGGAGGTATGGGTTTTACAGACTTATTAGGACTACATTATTGGTTCAAAAGAATTGGCTTAAATAGACAATTATTGGGCACGCCAGAACGTGTACGTGAAGAAGCAGCATTACTGCAACTTAACTAATCTGCAATTGGTCCTCAAGTAATTGAATCCTGTCATTGCCAAAAAACATAGAGTCCTTAAAAAAATATGTTGGTGATCCGAAGCCACCTCTATCAATTAACTCCTGAGTATTTTCCTTTAATGTATTTTTTGTGGTCTCTTGATTTATAAAATTTAAGAAAACATTTGAATCTACGTTTAAATCCTCACATATTTGAGAAATTACATTATCTTGGGAAATATCTTTATCGTCTGTCCAGTAAGCTTTAAAAATTCTGAGGGCATAATCAGATATTTGTTCTTGCTTATTAAAAAATAAGGCGCCCCGCATCGCTTTTACAGAATTGATGGGAAAGATGGTTGGCCAATTAATTATTATGTTCCTTACTTTGGCCCACATTTTTAGATCTTGGTTGTAGTAACTTGATTTTAATGGGTTTGGTTTGGCTCTTAATTTATATACTTCATCGTTCACCGAATTAAAGATACCTCCTACGAGAATTGGTAAGAATTTAACCTCAATGTTGTACTTAAAAGAAATCTCATTAATGCCAACAAAGCCTAAATATGTCCAAGGGCTTGAACAATCGAAGTAGAATTCGATATAGTTACTATTCATCTTTGTAAGTTTATTCCAAATGATAATTTTTAGAAATTTAAATTTATTTTTATGCCTGATTTACACAGGTTTTATACTTGCAGTAGATGTTGATTTAGACATCAAACCAACATTAAAAAATCAAAAAATACAAAAAGAAATTATTAAAAAAGTTAAAGAAGAGCACTTTTTTAAAGTTAATAATATTGTTGATATAAATAATATTTTTCAACAAAAACTAATTGAAAGTCTTGATCCTTCAAAACTTTACTTTACTAAATTGGAAGTTGAGCAATATCAGAACAATTTCAACAACGAGATTTTTGATCTAAACAATAGCTTTGAAATATTGAATAAATATTTTAATAGACTAGTTGAGGCAACTTCATTTCAAATTGAAATCTTAAATGATTATAGTTTTGATTTTTCTAAATCTGAATATATTGACATCTATTCTGATGATAACCAATGGAAATCAACTTTTGCAGAACTTCGAAAAGAATGGTTTCTTCTGACAAAAAATGATTTATTAAATGAAGTCCTTGATGCAGATATATCTGAAGAAACTGAAATCAAGCAAACACTTATTGATAGATATGAACGTAGAATAAGAAGAATTTCTCAACGCAATAACGAAGATTATTTTTCTATCATTATGAATAACTTCACTGATCAGTTTGATCCTCATTCAGCTTATCTCTCACCAAAATCTGCAGAAGATTTTGATATGCAAATGAGCCTAAGTCTTGAGGGGATTGGCGCCCTATTAGGAATTGAGGATGATTATGCAAAAGTTGTTAGTTTAGTTCCTGGCGGGCCTGCAGCTAAATCAAATCAATTATCACCAGACGATAGGATAGTTTCTATTAGACAAGCATATGAAGAAAAAAGTACTGACGTAGTTGGTTGGAGAATTGATGAAATCGTAAAACTGATTCGCGGAGATGCGGGTACTGAAGTTGAGTTAGAAATCATGCCATCAAAATCTCTTGATTCCTCTGAACGAAAATTTGTGACACTTTTAAGAGAAGAAGTTCAACTAGAAGAACAAGCAGCAAAAAGTAAAATAATCGTTGTCGATTCGGAAATAAGAAACTATAAAGTTGGAATTATCGAGTTGCCAGCATTTTACATAGACTTCAATGCATGGAGAGATAGAGACCCTAATTTTAGGAGTAGTTCCAGGGATGTTGAAGATATTCTCAAATTATTTAATCAGGAAAATATTGATGCTGTACTAGTTGACCTAAGAGGAAATTCTGGTGGGTCTTTATATGAAGCTAATAAATTAACTGGTTTGTTTGTTGCGTCTGGAGCAACTGTTCAGGTAAAGGAAAGTTCGGGAAATATTAGGCCTTGGGGTGATGGAAGGGCTAAACAAATATGGAAAAAACCTGTTGCAGTTCTAGTGGATAGGTACTCAGCCTCTGCTTCAGAAATTTTTGCGGGGGCAATCCAAGACTACAAAAGAGGTATTGTAATTGGGCATAGAACATTTGGAAAAGGAACTGTCCAGCGTCTTGATGATCTTAGTGATGGTCAAATTAAAATCACTGAATCAAAATTTTATAGAGTCAGTGGTTCCAGTACACAAGCAAAAGGAATTGAACCAGATATTGTATTGCCTTCTACATGGGATATTGAAGAAACTGGTGAA
Source organism: uncultured SAR86 cluster bacterium (assembly GCA_902623535.1). GTDB lineage: Bacteria > Pseudomonadota > Gammaproteobacteria > Magnimaribacterales > D2472 > MED-G82. Next base: position 99,133 of record CACNUA010000002.1, read on the forward strand.
AGTTCGTTAGATGAATCGCTCCCTTGGGATACTATTCGGCCTATTAGACATCGAACATATAATCTTAATAACTTTGCAATACAGAAAGCGTCAGAGAATCACCTTTATAGATTATCCAATGACCCTAATATGCTATATATGCAAAAAGTTCGAAAAAAATATGACCAACGTAAAAATAGAAAGAAGCTTTCATTAAATATTGAAGAAAGGGAAAAAGATAAATTAGATAGAAGATCTTGGATTTTAAATACTGAAAATTCTAGAAGAAGTCTCTTAAATATGGATGTATTTAATTCCTATGATGATTTAGAAGCCTTTAGAGATGATATTGATTTAGATGAAATCTCTATGGAGAATGATTTTCTCCTTAATGAGTCGAAGAATATAATTATCGATTACTTAAAATTTAGCTCTCCACTAATTGCAGCTAATAAGAATTGATGAAAATTATATCTTTCAACATAAATAGTGTTAGGGCTAGGCCTCATCAACTTGAGTTTATTCGCGACAATCTTAAACCTGACATTATTGGACTTCAAGAAACTAAGGTACATGATGATGAGTTTCCCAAAGAATTGATCAATGATATCGGCTATCACTGTGAATTCTGGGGTCAAAAAGGACATTATGGTGTTGCTTTACTGAGCAAAAAAAAGCCATTGGAAATTGTAAAAGGATTTACAAAAGATACTGATGAAGATCAAAAAAGGTTTATTCAGGGGAAATATAAATTTAATAATGATGAAGTCTACATATTGAATGGCTACTTTCCTCAAGGTGAAAATAGAAATCATGAATCAAAGTTTCCAAAAAAGATTAAATACTATAAAGATTTAAAAAATCATATTAAAAAATTAAAGAAATCCTCATCGAATATTATTGTTATGGGGGACTTTAATGTTGCTCCTGGTGTGAATGATATTGGAATTGGTGAAGTAAATGCAAAGAGGTGGCTTCGTGAGGGTAAATGTGCATTTTTACCTGAAGAAATTGAGATGTGGAATTCAATAAAGAATCTCGGATTTATCGATAGCTGGAGAGAACAAAATCCAGATGAAAATTCAATATATTCTTGGTTTGATTATAGATCAAGAATGTTCGATGATAATCCAAAAAGAGGTCTGAGAATTGATCATATTCTAGTTACAAAAGAATTATCTAAGTCAATCAAATCTACCGGGATTGATTATGAGGCTAGAGCAATGGAGAAACCATCAGATCACTGTCCTGTTTGGGTTGAAATCAGTTAATTATTCTTCCTTTTGTTACGAAAGAAATCTTGCAGTAACTCAATTGACTCTTTTTCTAAATATCCCCCTTCGGAAATAACTTTATGATTATGAAATGAACTGTCATAAAAATTATCTACTGATTTAATTGATCCAGTCTTTGGCTCTCGTGCTCCATAATAAAGATTCGAAATTCTTGCATGAATTATTGCTGATGCACACATGTGACATGGTTCCAATGTACAGTAAATTGATGCATCTATTAGCCTATAATTTGAAATTTTATGACATGCATTCTCTATAGCATTTATTTCAGCATGCTGTGTAGGTGAATTTTTCTCAATGCACCTATTCCTTCCTAAAGCAATAACCTCATTATTAATTGCAATGACGCAACCAACCGGAACCTCTCCACTAGAAAATGAAATTTTAGCTTGCTCTAAAGCTAATCTCATGAATTTTTCATTGTAGGCCAAAAAACTAGTTTAATCTTTTGAATCCACCATGCGAAAGTGGGAAGTCTATTAATTGATCGATTGAACCAGATTTATTGTATTGATTTGATATCTTGGAAATTGTATCTTCAAAGGCATCAAGATAGCTTGAAAGGATTTGATCTGAATGCTCAGTGCAAAGGTAAATAGCATTTGATGCAAGGAACCCTTTTTGAAGCATATCATGAGTAATGAATGACTTTATCTTGAGGAAATCGTTTTGTTGTGAGGAAAAGGATGGTAAAGGATCGAGACCAGAAATCTCAAAATTTAAATCATGATCACTAAATATCTTTTTCCAAGATTTTTTTATTTCTTTACCTTTTTTGCAAACAACTTCCCAAGATTTGACTTGATTCATTTCTTTTAAACTAGCTATTGCAGCAGTTGGGCCGATTCTTTCAGTCCAAAATGTACTGCTTATAAATGAACTTTGAGCATGATCCATCACTTCTTTTTTGCCGACAATAGAGGTTATCGCATAACCATTGCCTAATGTTTTGCCATAAATTGCAATATCAGGTTGAACGTTAAATTTTTGATGCAAACCTGAATTTGTTTCCCTAAAACCTGATGTGCATTCGTCAAAAATCAGAACTATATTATTTTTATTAGCTAATTGACGCACCTCTTCAAGAAAATTATTTTTGGGAGGATCATTGCGCATAACTTCCATTTTAATAATACCTATTTCATTATTCTTAATTAAAGTTTTTAAACCCTCAAGATCATTGTATTGAAATGAAAAAGAAGTACCCTCTAAATTTCTTGGTACGCCGTTAGGCTCTAGTCCAGGCAATAGGTGACCATCAAGATCCTTTGATTTTCCTAGATTTGCAGAGAGGTACCAATCGTGCCAACCATGATAACCACAAATTGCAACATTATCTTTCCCAGATGCCGCTCTTGCAATTCTAATAGCAATAGAGTTCGCTTCACCTCCTGTTCTTGCGTACTTAACCATATCAGCCCAAGGGTTGAGTTCAATTAATTGTTCGGCTAAATAAACTTCTTCGGGACAATTAAGGGTTGATAAATTACCTGATTCTACGGTTTTCAAGACTGCACTATCTACTGCTGAGTTAGCATAACCAAGTAAATTGGTACCAACTCCCATTAAACAAACATCAAAATATTTTTTCTTATCCAGATCCCAAACTGTACACCCCTTTGATTTACTAAAATATGAAGGCCATTTATCTGGCAAAAACATCTCTGGTCTCTTGGAAAGAAGCATATTTCCCCCAGGAATTATTTCTTTGGCTTTTTTATAAAGTTTTTGACCGGAGCTCACAGATGATCCCTCATTTCTTTTAAGGTGTTGGTTAGCAGTAAATAGTTTTTCATTGCGTTTGTATAAATTAATTATCTCATCATATGAGAAAAAAATATCGTCAAAATTATCAAAAACATTTTTTATGACCGATAAGTCAGATTTATCGTCCAATGTTAGTCGTAATTCAGAATAGTTTATTTGTGACTTTACATTTATTTTCTTAATGCTTTTTTCTTTTTTAGCAAATGTAGTTACATGCTCTCTATCAAATAATTTAGAAGCATTATTATGTGAAGTTTGAATAAGTTCTTTTGTAAAAACTTCTATATCGAGGCCATCGGGATAAGTTGGAGGATTAGTATTGCTTAAGTAATCGACATTTGAGTTATTGAATTTTTCTAAAAAAGTATCAACCAAAATCGGATCTACAAAAGGACAATCGCCTGTAATTCTTACGATTGTTGTTAAATTATATTGAACGGCACAATTATGGAACCTTTCAAGAACATCATTTTCTGAACCGACAAAAAATTTAATGTCCTTAGCCTCAAGAAGCTCTTTTAAGTCTTCATTTTCTTTATTATTGGGGATTGCAACAATAATTTCATCAAGCTTCTTTGATTTTTTTAATCTCTCTACAATTATCTCAATTACTGACAATCCCTTGAATTCTTTTAAAACTTTTCTTGGAAGCCTCGTAGAAGTTAGTCTGGCTTGAATAATTGCTGCAATCAATTTAGTTGCATCCATTTAGATGGATTGAGAAGCTGCTCATCATCACAGGAAATATCAGGAAAAATAAATGGTCTGTTTGATTGATCAAAGGATTGAGTTAAATCATTGAGGTGCTCGATATTATCTAGACCAACAATTACCTTATCAATCTGAGGAATCGATAATGGATAATGAAGGCAGGCCGCTAATGGAGAAACCTCATTATCATCCAGCCAATTATGCCAATCATTCCAAAGATTTTTCCATTTACTAAATCTAGGTGGGATGTTTTCTCTTGTCAGTAGTAAGAGCCCTTGAAGAAATATAGATCTTGCATGAATTTCTACTCCAGCATCATGAAGCCTATTCAACCAACCAGTTTCTAATAATCTTCTGTCTATGATATTGAAAGGTACTTGAACAATGTCTAAATCAATCAATGTAGAGGCTTTCGCTATCTCTTCTGGTGTGTATGCAGATAAACCTATTTTTTCTATAAGCCCTTCGGATTTAAGATCCATAAAGGTCTTGTTAAAAATTTTACCAAGCTCCTCTATCTGTGATGAATCATGCAAAAGTAATCCATATGCTTTATTAACATTCAATCTTTCAAGCGAAGATTTAACTTGACTGACAATCCAATCTGGAATGTCAGTAATCCCACCTGGTATTTGTGGAAGTTTAGTGATGACATACTTATTTTTCATACCAATTTTACCCAAACATTCCTCGCTATCACCATATGAAATAGAAGTATCATAAGTATCTATTCCATGATCTTCAGCAATTTTTACAATCTTTGATGCTGTATTAAAATCAACCTGCCCATCATTGTTTGCAACTCCATACGGCATGCCAAATTGCACAGTTCCAATCGCAATCCTATTCATCTTCTCCTTTGAAAGTTTTATCTGAAAAAGCTGTTCAGCAAACTCAAAGTCATCGGGGGTATCAATATCCACTGCCCTATGCTTTGGAATAATTAGCATCGAGGAGTTGTTATGGAATTCATCCTCTCCAGAAAGTACTTGTTCTACCTTTGAAAGATATAGTTGTGCTGCATCATGATAGGCTGCCTCACAGTCTTGAGTTCTAGTGAGAATATAATCGGGTTGAAACATTTCAATTTTATCTTGCTCATTAACAAAAACTGCTCTTTGGATTGGATAGTTATACTCTTTGCAAGCAACTATGCTTTTAGAATCAGTCTTTCTCATAAGATTAATCGCTTTTTCTATATCTGTTTCTGTTATAAAAACTGCTGTTGGATAAATAGTAAGTATCAAGTCTGGCTTGCCTACATTTTTTACATACCACTCTGTAGCATGCTTAATCACCTCTTTTGTACCAGTTTGATCATCTGCAAGCTCAGACGGCCTAAGGAATGGTACCGTTGCACCATATTGCTCGGCTATTATTTTAATTTTTTTACTTTCTGTTGAGACAATAATGTCATTTACGTAGTTAGAAGCTTTAAGAACAGAAATAGGCCAGCTAATCATTGGCTGATTACAAAACTCTTTAATATTTTTTAAAGGTATCCTTTCACTTCCACCTCTAGCTGGCAAAATTGCAAGAATATTCAAATTATCTTTCATTACTTATCTGAATATAATTCATTATGAAAACAACTTCACAAAATTATTAAATAATTCAATGTTTTCATTTCTATGAACTTGTTTTGAAGAATTATTATTTCTTGAGCTCATAACGTCGTTTAACATTGAAATTAACCTATTTTCTACAAAAAAATATTGTTTTCCTAGATTTAGATCCTGAGTTATTGGCTTAAGTCTCCCTGATGCCAAGCCACATAATGAATCTAATGCTATTATTGGCAAAAATGCAGAAATCTCATTTCTAAGCTCATTAATACATTCATAATCATCTGGATTAAAGCTCATTAATTGAACTAAGGGTCCCTCATCAAGACCTTCAGTCATCAGATGAGTGTTCAACGCAATAGCATCTAGACGCCCATCAAGTAATGGTGACTCAACAACATCCATCCCTTTATAGTAAGGGAGTAATCCCATGTGGGTGTTAATTACTTTATTATTTAAGTTTTCAAGAGTAATTTGATTAATAAGGCCACCCCCAGTAAATATTGTAAAAATATTGTCGGTGGCTGAAAGTTTTTCAATTTCTGAAAAATCTCTTATCTTGAAATAATTTATCTTATTAACTCTAGAGAATTTCTTTAGATCTTTGTAATTGGAGATTAATTTATAGAGTTTTTTTAAACTAATCTTAGAAACATAATTATTTTCATCTCCTCTAATTACTAGTTTGCGCCAAATTCGTTTTGTAAAAAGTTTAATGCCATCTCTTTTGAGTTCATAAAAAAATCTCTTAGGGGTGAATTTGAGGACATATATTCCAATTATTTCAATATCAAGTTTTTTACATAATTCAGCTACTGTTAGAGAAAATAAACTAAATGCAGTTGGGCATAAAATAATCACACCTTTTATATGTGTGCTCTCAGAATATAGGTGATCAAAATTATTAGTCAATTGAGGAGATAACTTCTGTAGCTTAATTTTTAATTCGTTATCAATTAATGCTTGCTTAATTTCTGCAACAATATCTTTAGTGTATCCATTTAACTTTGGTGGACTTGATAAAGCATTATCTATAAGCATAAATGCGTTAAGGTAACTATTATCAAAGGGTGGCGATTTGTGATTCTTTTTTATCTCTGATTTAAATATTTTTGCATACCACATTAATTCATCTTCATGTGCAAACCCAAATCTTGATTTAGATTCTGAGTACAAATTATGATTGTAGAATGATACATACCGCCTTAACTTTTCAAGCCATTTTTTTCCTAAAATAGTATTTGTTTGAATTTCAGATTCGATAACGAGTTTTTCTTCCTTAGTTAGGGTCCTCAAAATTTTGGGAACTTGCATTTACTAGTTTTCCTTGATTGAACAATGCCATGAACGCCCATCAAGTCCTAATAAAGCCTCACCGGAAATTGTAAAGTCATCTTTAGTTTGATGTCCTTCAGAGAAAGAAATCACACCGAATTTAAATAAAACCATTGGAAGGAAATCTTTTTTAAAACTAGCAATTTGATACCAGTTTGAGAGATCATTAGAATAAAAAATCTTTGAATGCTTTGACTTAACTGCACTTCCAGGTTCAATTGAAGTTTGAACAAGATAAGAACCATCACCTAGTCTTTTTGTATACCAAACTGGAGCATCAAATGACTTACCTTGACTGAGCTCCATAGTATTTCTATCTAAAATTTGGAGTTTTGGAGATTCATTGGGAGAATCCATAATCCAATAAATTTTATCCTCCCTAAACATTAATGAGACAGTTCTCCATTTCTGCGAGCCATCACCATGAAATTTTGGATTCGAGAAATCCTCATCTGAAAACTCAATTAAAAAGCATTCACCATCATTATCACCAGTGGTAATCCAGATCGAATTTTTATAATGGTCTTTGTAGGCTCCGTGAATATGCTTAATATTTTTTATTTCATTTACAACTTTGAAAGATTCACCATCATCTCTGGATACCCATAGAGGAACATCATTCCCGGTTGTATTTCTTCCATACTCACCAAAGACAATACATCCTTTGCTTATTGCGATTGAATTATGAAGAACACAGCGAGATTGTCTTAACTTGGATAAAGTCTTCAATGATTTTTTTTTGATATGAAAACTGTAAATCATTCCCTGATATATAACTATCACAACAGTTTTCTTATAATTAAAGAAGGCATTTGATTTATCTAGTCGAAATAACCTTCTAAAGATTCTAAGTTTAAGAAATGGATTGTTGTTTTTAATTTTGAAGTAAATTACTTCTTTATTAAGTGAAAATTCAAAAGCATTTCCATTACTAACTATATAGTCACCAGTTAGAGAATCATAAAAATGAATTATTTCATATCTCATCAAGTTTCTTTTAATGATTTGCATGATATTTTTTACCGTTAGGAATTAGAGATACGATTGTACATCTATTATATAGTCATAAATTGATTACTTTTTAGGAAAATTACAAGTCAAAGATTGGTGACAGTATTAAGATTTAAATCTAAAAAATTACTTTCATATTTTAGTATTGCTTTTTGAAACAGGATTTAATTAAATTTCTAGGAAACTTCATAAGTATCAGAACCAATAATTGAATCAATTACTGAAGTTAGCCAAATCATATGTATACACTCAACAATGTTGTAAGCATGGCTATCAACCCAAAAACTAATATCAGATATTTTTGACAACGAGTTTGTAGCTTCCCTGCCAGTGAAAGTTATAACTTTAAGACCCATTTTTTTTGCGGTTTCTGCACCCTTTACAAGATTTAAAGACTCCCCGCTTACACTAATGAGAATTACAGCATCATTACTATTTGCATAAATATTTAATGCTTCAGAAACCCAATTTTCATAGCCATAATCATTAGACAAGCATGTAATAAGATTTGCTTCATTAAATGTTAAAGATTTTATTTTTGCTTGTTTAGAAAAATCAACTGCTCCGTGAGCAGATATTGAAGCACTGGCACCATTACCAGCAAATATAAGTTTTGAATTATTTTTTTTTACCTCTTTAACAATATCCTCGAAAGCTAAGAGGTTATTTTCAAGATTTTCATTGATTAAAAGATGATTATATTTTTTAAAATAGTCTTTATAGAATTTATTTAAAATCATTACTTATTTTATATTAATATCAGTTAATCATGTTCAGGTATAGAAAATTTTGTTTTCCATTTTGAGTCACTTGTATAAATTTTATTTACCAATTTCATGGTTCTTAGTGCGTCTATAGGACTTCCGTTTTTAACTTCTTTATTCTTAATGATTATATTTAAAAAATAATCAACTTCGGACTGCCATGAAGGATCATTATTATATTTAATTATTTGCTCTGTGGGATCTCCCATATCATTATCTGGGTCTGATTCAATGATGGTTAAGGTTTCTGCGCCATAACTTTTTGAGCCAGATAGGATGCCACCTAAAATTAGCGATCCTTTTTCAAAATTTATTTCTAGATTAAATTTGTGCCTCCACTGAGTTGCTGAGGAATGAATAAACGCCACAACACCAGATTTAGTTTGCATTAATGCATATGCATTATCTTCTACATCATGTTTCCAAAAATCATTTGAAACAAAGCTATGTATTCTTTCAAATTCTCCACCAAATAATCTCATAAGATCAAGCATATGAATACCTTGATCAAGCAGTACACCACCACCCGCAATTTTTCTCTTAGTTCTCCATATAGGCTGATTAAATGTAATTAGTTTTGACTTACCATAGGTACCTTTTAAATTAATTATTCTTCCCATTTTCTTAGAATTTATAATTCTTTGTGCCTCTAAAACCGAATCATGATATCGATGATTAAAACCATACATTAGTTTCAGTGAAGGGTTTTCGTTGTAAACCTCTATAACTTTGCTAATATCATCTACAGATCTGCCAGGTGGCTTTTCACAAAAAACATGGATTCCTTTATGTAACGCCTTTATTGTTACCTTAGGTGCAATATCATTTGGCATACAAATAAATATTGCATCAATCGAATCCTTGAGTAATTCTTCATAATTTTCATGTACGTCAATCCCTTCAAGTTTGAGGGGCTGTTTTTTAAACTTCTCATCACAAATACTTACAACTGTTGCATATTGATGATTCTGTAGACAATCAAATCTTTTTGATCCCACAACTCCAAAGCCTGCAATACCAATTTTAAGTCTTTTCATATTTCCTATATTAATCTAAAAACTCCTAAAAAAATTGACCCATTCACTTGTTGAGTTTTTTGAAACTGTATTACATATCTCGTTAAAGAATTTTCTGGATTCAATTATTTCACTTGAATTCCACCACTCATGCTCATGTTGGAAAATATTTTCAAGATGATCTGCTGCAAATTTTGGATCAGTATGGATTATTTTTTTTGTCTTTAGGTCGCTGATAAGTTCTAAATACATTGAATCAATCTCCCACAAATCCTCTCTAAATAGCAAAATTGTTGGCACACCAGAGTACATACCTTCAGAGAAAGTAGTTTGAGGATATCCAGAAATGATAAGTCTTGAGTTTTGGATTATTGAATTCAAATCGTTATTTCTTGAAATAATTTCCTTCCCAAATGTTTGTATGTATGAATGCTCTAAGTGCCAACTTCCAAGGTACTTCGGTTTTACCTTTAGTAAATCAAGAACATTTTTTGAGAGCAATTTTAAGAAGCTTAGCTTTTGAATATGTTCCTCTAGAACAAGAGGCCCAACTGGAGCTCCAACAGCCCTGTAGGAATATTTAACACTTTCAAAATCAAATAAGGTGATTTTATCTTCTTTCTTGAAAGGTATTTTCCTTCTAATGCTCAGCTTATTTGGTGGCAATCTCGTGTAATTGTTATTTAGTTCTTTTCCCCATGAAACATTTACATCTGCAATATCCTCTAGATGATCCATTGTATTCATTTTGAGTTGAAAGCTACCTCCGTGTTCAAGGATAATAAATTTAGCACCTCTTAAAATTTGCTGTGATGTCCAGACTTTAAATAGTTCGTTATACCAATAGCTATAGCCTGTAATAATTGTCTTAGCAGGCAATTCCTTTAAAGATTTTTTTTCAATGTATTGATATTCTTCAAGATATGCATAAGGTAGATGATTCCAAATAATTTCAAAAAGAAATTCTTCAAATTCATTTTTTGAGCGCAATCCATTAATGGAGAATTTAGATCTATTTTTGTGTTTCTTTATATGTAATTGCTTTCTAAAGTTGATATAAAAAAGAGGAAATGTTTTTAAAGACAGCAGAATCTTAGAAAAAAATTTTTTGTTAAATCCAGACTCGTAAAAAACAAACCTTTTTTTATAACCAATGAGAAAAATAATTTTTTTTATAATTTCCTCAAAAAAATTAATAAAAAAATAAAAAAATTTTTTTGTAATATTTTTTGTTGGATTAAATTTCTTTCTAAAGATATTTTTTTCAAAGATATTTTTTTTATAAAGAATATTAAATTCTTTATTTGGAAATTGACTGATTAAGATTTCTGAAAAAATCTTGTAGTTCCAAGCATCGTCATCCAGCAAACTTCGAAATTCAATAAAATCTTTTGGTATGGGCTGACTGTCAACTAAAATTCTACAATCAAAATCTTCTCCAAAATCGTGCTTAATTGATCTTATGATCTCCCACCTGTCAAAAATTACAGATATAAAATTTATCAACCAAGGCCCCAAAATAATTCTCCAATAATTTTTTGGATATGTCTTTTTATGAACTTTGTTTAAATGATTGGAAAGATTATTTAGGACTTTTTCTTTAAGCTCATACAAATACCTATAATCTCTCCTAAACTTTTCTCTGTCTTCCCAATGATATTTAAGGCATCTTATTTTATCCTGTCTCCAATTTTTATCTTTGAGATTTAAACACCAATTACCTAGAAGAAATGATTGATTATTTGATAGTCCCTCTGTATCGAGTGGAGAAATAACTATATAAGATGAGGGTAAAGAGTTTTTTTTACTGAATGCATAAATGCTATCTTTCATCAGCCTAGGAAGACTTTACATAAATAACATCCACCCAATCAGTCCTTCCATTCATTGGATTTTTTGAAATATGAGAGATGTCATATAACTTAAAGCCAAATGGATTGAGTAAAGATTCAAGCTCATGAAAAGAAAGTTGCTTTTCATAATAATCATAAAACTTAACCTCTGAAATTATAATATCGATAATTGAAAGGCTTTTCCCTAGACCCTTAAGAATATCAATTTCAAAACTCTGCGTATCAAGTTTTAATAAATTAATTCTTTTAATGTTATTCTCATTGATATATTCATCCAAATTTTTGACCATGACTTTTCGGGGATGATTGATAGTCTCAGAGTAGTTTTTAAGTGGTTTATCTTCACTAATAATTTTATTTAAATCTATTGAATCCTTGCTCTTCAAATTAATTTTGTTGAATCCAGAGATGCCTGAGTTCAAATCATGCGTATAAAATTCTTTATCTTTTTCAGTAATTTCTCCTGCTGCAAATTTATTAACTATAATTTCTGAGTATTGATTGGCTAACTGATCAAGTGATTCCCAACATTCATGCTGAGGCTCAAAGCAATGAATAGTAGATTTAGGCCATATTTGCTTAAATTGCAAAATTGAAACACCATCATTTGAACCAACATCAAAAATTACTGGATCATCAATCTCAATAAGATATTTAAGTACCTTTTCTCTGTTAAATTTTTCAAAATATTCTTGTGTTCTTAATTTATTCTGACCTAAATCAACTGGGGTTAATTTTTCTGTTTCCTCGTTATCTTGTTTTGATACAACTTTTTTAGCCAATACCGCCATATGCGAGCTGGCGCCAAGTTCCCTAATTACATTTTGGAAAACTGCAAGGCTTTGTTTAGATTTAATTGACTTTAAATGGGTAAATGTACTGCTCTCGTTCTGGAGGAAGTTTTTAATAATATCTATATCAAAATTACCAGGGGTTGAGATATCTTTAACCTCAAAGTTAGCCCTTAATAAAAAATGTGTAATATTCTGGGTTGTAAAAGCTTGAAGATGCATTGGAGGAAAAATACCATGAGCTAATGGTCTAAATTCATTATAACCAATAGCTTGATTATCTAAACCCAGTGCGTTTGGAGTCTGAAAATACATCAGACCATTATCATTCAGTAAATCTCTTAATGAAGTAATAAATAAAAAAGGATCATGTAGGTGCTCTAGTAATTCAAAGTGAAGTATCAGATCAAAGGAGTTTTTGTTTTTTTTAACATAATCCTCAACAGATGTATGAGATAAATTCAGATTATGGCTTATTGGGTTATTTATAGCATTTTCGTCAATGTCAATTCCATAGAGTTCAATCTTTGAAGATAGTCCTAGGCCATCTATCGCAACATCAAGTTCATGAAGAAATGCTCCTGAACTGCAGCCAACATCTAAAACTTTTATAGTTTTTTGTGATGTATTTTGAAGAAGATCTTTAATTTGGTTTAATACTAAATCTGTTCTTTCACTGAGAATAACTCCTCCCACACCTGATCTTGCTTTAAGAAGTTTTTCAAATTTTTTATTACACTCACAAAAATTATAATAAAAATCTAAGGCCTTAAGATTTGGTGCTGGGTTTACATAGTTAGTTAGGCATTTCTTGCATTGAGAAATATCATAACGATCATCAAATTTTGCAAGATTATTCTGTTCTTCAGAACCGCATACGGGACATTTCCTGCTATAAAAATCATTAGAAAACTTATCAAATACCTTTCGACTATCAGAAATCCTTAAGTTATAAATATTTCTTGCCTGCTCAATAGTCCTGTTTTCTTTCAAAAAAGATATGTAGTTAATTTTTTCTTTCATAGATTTCTATAAACTGATAAATAATCGGGTCATAATTAAACATGTTAGGTCGAGCTAAAACCTATTAGCAAACAAATTATGCATTTTTAAAGTCAATAAAAAAGTCTGACCAAGCCTTAATAGGTTTTTTGTGCTCTGTTAAACAAATTTTTTTAAATTCGTGAATTGCCTCCCTACAAAGATCACTATTCCACCATAATAATGGATCATTATGTATTTTATTAATATGTTTTGCTGCATCTTTTGGGCACGTATGATAAATGTTTGCTTTTTTTAGGATATCAACTACCTCGTTGTGAAGATCAATGACTTCAAACAATTCTTCTTTCATCAGCAAAATTGTAGGTATGCCTGAGAAGATTGATTCTGAAAGTGTAGTCTGTGGATAGGTGCATATTATTATTTTTGATTTTTTTATTACAGGAATAAATTTTGCATCATTTAGTAAATTTTTATTTCCAAAATAGTGAGCAAGCTTCTTTTGATCTAATACATCACGACCATCAATATAAGCAGGTGGAGTCTTTATTCTTAATTTATCTCTGGCATTTTTATCAAGATGATTTGAGAAATCTTTCCACTGATACAATAGTTGCTTAATTTGAGACGAGCCTAAGGCTTGTGATGTAAGCCTAGAACATAGTATAGGTCCATTAAAGGCAACAAGGGTAATTAAAGAATTTTTTTTATACTTCCAATTTTTAAAAAAAAGTTTGTTAGGTGGTAATCGGTGATGATTTTCCACCCACTCTTTCCCCCAAACAATTTTTTTGTCGCTTATTTTTTCTTGATGATTAAAAACACTGTACTTTGGATAAAGTCCACCCCCATGTGCAGATACTATAATATTCGAACCATTTCTTTTGCACTCTGCCATCCAGATTTTAAATAAGTCATTATTAAAGTGAGCGTTTGATGTGAAAATTAGTTTTGTCTGTTTAATATTCGATTGCAGGGAATGTAATTCATCAAAATCTTCTAGGTATGTTTTTGGTATATCTTTTGAGATTCTGCTACACAAAAATTTCTCGAAATCATTTACATAATCAAATTGCGACAAAAATTCATAACCTAAAACTTCACTATTGCCTTTTGCTTTTATGCTTAAAGAATTATAGGATCTTGGCAAAACTCCTAATTTCAAAGCAAGCCTAAAATGAAAAAATTTTGGAAAGTAAGTGTGATAGAGAGTTATAAAACCATCATTTTTGAGTAAGAATTTATTAATAAATTTTGCAAGTAAATCATAAATTCTTATAAGCCTCTGTTTAATAGCAAAAACGTAACCATCTTCGTTTAGGCGTTTATCGTTGGTTTTTGGCTTATAAAGGTAATTACTTTCTATAACATCGAGTTCTACATTATCAAATTTTCTAAAAAAAAGTATTGATGAAAATAATTCGTAATTCCACTCTTGTTGTGAAAATATTGGAATAGCCTCATTATATTCAAGTGGTGGACTTCTTCTGTTGTTTAAAATTATTGATGCTTTAAAGTTACGTTTTTCTCTCTTAATACAGTCAGATACACTCCATCTGTCAAATATCACACCAATATATTGAAGGAGCCAAGGACCTATTATAATTCTCCAGTAATCAACACTCCTTTCTTTTGCGTGGATTTTAGATAATTCAATTGATAGCTCTTTGAGAATCTTTTCATATAATTTTTCAAGATATTGATGATCTAGTTTAATTTTATTTCTATCATTCCAATGATATTCAAAAAAAGAGTAATTTTTAAGAATATCAAAATTGTTAAAAAAAGGAGAAATGCACCACTCGCCAATAAAGAAATTGTTCACATTATTCAGTGCATCTTCTTTATTTCCATAAATAACTAAGTTGACTGGTTTGATATAATGCATTCTCTCCATGAAAAAATTTATAAAAAAAGTATTAATTAATGTACTTGGAATAAGGTTTTTTAACTTAATTATACCCCTAGTCAGTTCTACAGAGCATAATATAAAGAAATTCTCATATTCTTTAAATTACACTTTTTTTAAAGATAAAAATCACGATTATATTAAAGTTAACCAGCCTCTATTACTGATAACTCAAGTGCAAAGAAGTGGAGGCACATTAATATCTCAACTTCTCGATAATCATAGAGAATTACATGCTTTTCCTAGCGAACTAATTCTTACAAATCCAAAGTGGGATTGGTCAAAAAAGAAAAATTTTATTTCCTATAGATCTAGAGAAATGAGAGAGTATTCAGAATTAGGTTTCTATATCAAAAGATCCAAAGCAAATAATGATTTAGCAAATAAATTTGACTTTGATCTTTTAAAGCAAAGATCCATTTATGAAAGTATTTCGAAGAAAACTGAACGCGACTATTTCAATGCATATTTCACATCATTTTTTAATAGCTTTGATAATTATATTAACAACGGAAAGAATAAAAAATTTATTTCGGCATTTACTCCACGTGCAATAATGTATGACAAAACAATATCAAATTTTTTTTCAATTTATCCAGATGGTCACATAGTTACGGTTGTAAGAAATCCATTGTCGTGGCTTGCGAGTGCTACAAAACATGATAAAAAATATAAAAAAGATTTAAATGCCTCTATTTCGATTTGGAAAAAATCAACTAAAGCATCGATTACTAATGCCATATCAAATCAAAATATAACTCTTATTATATTTGAAGACTTTTTAGAAGATATTGAGCTTGGTGTGCTAAAACTTTGTAAAAGATTAAATTTAAGCTTTGAAAAAAGTTTACTAACACCAACATTTAATGGAAACCCTGTACTCTCAGATTCTTCATTCAAAGCATCAAAAGGAATTGACAAGTCTGCATTAGACAGATCAAAGCTTATAGATATGTCTAAAATAGACACAGTATTGATTGAGGAAGTAAATGCACTGTATGAAGAAGCTCAGCAAGTTGTAAAAAAATTATACGGTGATAATTAAGCTCAGAACTTTAGTTTAATCAATATTTTAGAATGAATGCTCTCTAGGAGCATATTGATTTTGAATATTATGATCAAATGATTTCATTTATTTAAGTTTTTTTCTTTAAACAATAATTGAATTGACATTCTTTGATGAAGATCTTCATTAAAATAAAAACCATTTTCTGAAAAAGATAACTTATTTATCAATGTAAATTGAGATGTTTTTGTAAATGAGTGACTATGATCAAGTTTATTTATTTTGTTTAAATCTTTATGGTGTATGTATTCATTTGTAATCTTATGGGGCGTATCAAAATCATAAATTGATAAGAATCCACCAGATTTAAGAACTCTGTTAATTTCTGATATTGTTTTGGAATAATATTCACCTTCTAATAAATATAAAAAAAAGCCAAGATGAATATAGTCAAATGATTTCTCTTCGAACATGCTAAGGTCGTAAGATACTCCATTAAATAATTTAAGATCTGGATATAATTCAGAAGCATATCGATTGGCTTTATCGCTTGGATCAATCCCATAACCCTTTAATGATAACTCTTTGCTCAAGTAGTTCAGAACAAAACAAGAGCCAGATCCAATCTCTAACATATTTGTTAATTTATGCTTTGAGCACAAAGGTTTCATCCAAACTACTAAGGATTCAAACTGCGATTTTTCTCTATCATTAAGTCTAGATAAATTCCTTTCATGGTAATCATTTCCATGCTCTCTTAGAATTTTGAAAAAACTACTCATAATCCTCAGCTAATGTATCATTCCCAGTCGATAACAAAATATTCTGTAGATCGCACCACTATAAAACTTTTAAATTACTTTTACTAACTTTGTATTTTTTAACAAGTACACTGTGCAATCAGTAACTTGCCAATATGTTTGTATAAAATTTTTTTCATTTTAGACTTCTTGCAAATTTTCTTACTTTTTGCATATGCTTTTCAAAGTCACTTTTTTTCATATTTGGAAGGACTGAATAGAATCTTAAATATTTTGTCTTTAATCCTCCTAATTGAAATACGGACTTTTTTAATCTTCTATAGGGGATATTGTCAAAAAGAGAAAAATTAAAATAGCTTATCATTGGTCCTCCATAAGTCATTGAAACAATCCCAATTTTATTTTTCATTGCTCCAGCAACAGGATATCCATAATTTCCAAAAAACTTACTATCAGGTAATAATGATTTGTAAGAAAAAAACCAAGTTGGATGAAGAACCCAGTCAATCCAATTCTCTAAAACTCCGCTCATTCTTAAGTTATGACAAGCGCTCATTAGAAACATAACATCAGCATCCTCAAGTCTATTTCTATAATCAGTTACTAACTTTGGTGGAGGATTAATATCACTTCTATAAAAAGGTAATTGTTCTTCTTCATCAAATAAATTAATCAAGTCTACTTCATGTCCAATATTTTTTGCTTCATCGATAAAAGTATCTCTTACAGATGCATTAAACGAATTTTTAGTGTTGTAATGACCAAAAACTATACAAATTTTCATGCTTCAAGGTTTATACAATGTAAATTAGCAGTAGTATTATGATGATAATCCCTATAGGTGTTAAATTATCAATTTTTTCTAAAATAGCCCGTTTATTTAGCTTTTTAGAAGTAATATTGTCTATTTTGTACCCATGATTATCTTCTTTTATATCTATGAGTACATTTTCAGTATGAGATGTTGTAATATCTTCGTTGTACTCATAAGAAAGAGTTAAATCTCCCTCTGTGGGTACATTATTTTTTACCTGAATATAAGGTTTCTTGGCCTTTTTCTCAATTTCATTCAGTTCTTCAAGAATTGCGTCTCTTTTTTTTCTAGCTATATGAATGTCGCCTGTTTCTAAAGACTTTTTAATAAAATCTTTCCCAATAATTGATGATATCTTTTTCGAGACCCTTTTTTGAATAAAATAAATATTCTTATTTTTTCCCCTTAAAACAAGGTATTTATCTTTATTTGTACTCATGATGTACGCATATTCTATTATTTTATCAATAATTACACAAATGTACGCACAAATTTATTAAAATATGTAATTTTTATTAAGTTTAGCAAACTTTGTCAAACGAAAACCATATAAGAATAGGGGTTTCAGAGTATTTTGTTATTCCCACTCAATAGTGGCAGGTGGTTTGCCTGAAATGTCATAAACTACCCTGCTTACTCCTTCTAATTCATTTACGATTCTGTTTGATACTCTGCTTAAAAAGTCAAACGGTAGCTTTGACCATTCAGCAGTCATAAAGTCAACTGTCTTTACAGACCTTAAAGCTATAACATCTGCATAACGCCGCTCATCTCCAACTACACCAACAGATTTTACTGGCAGGTATACACAAAATGCTTGGCTAACCTCATCATAAAAACCTTCCTTTTTTAATTCATCAATAAAAATTGAGTCTGCCTCTTGAAGTATGGAAATCTTTTCCTGATTTATCTCACCCAATATTCTTACTCCTAGTCCAGGACCAGGGAAGGGATGTCTTTTAAGTATTTCATCGGGTAAGCCTAAGAGAGCACCCATTTTTCTGACCTCATCTTTAAATAGGTCCCTGAGAGGTTCTACTAAATTCATCTTCATTTCTTCTGGTAAGCCACCTACGTTATGGTGTGACTTAATAATTCTTGCTTCTTTAGATTCAGACTCAGATGATTCAATCACATCCGGATAAATTGTTCCTTGTGCTAAGAAACTTATCTCACTGGAAGCATGTAAATTTACTGATTCATTATCAAAAATATCTATGAAAGTCCTGCCAATTACTTTTCTTTTTTGCTCAGGATCAGTTACGCCCTTGAGGTGTCTTAAAAATGTTTTTTTTGCATCGACAACTTCAAGATTTAGATCAATTTTATTTTTAAAGAGATCTATCACCTCCTGGACTTCATTTTTTCTTAATAGGCCATTATCAACAAACATGCAAATTAGATTTTTACCTATCGCTCTATCGAGCAACATAGCAGTAACAGATGAATCGACGCCTCCAGATAATCCTAACAAAACTTTTTTATCTCCAACTTGGGCTTTAATTTCCTTTATTCTTTGGTTAATTAAATCGTCTAATACCCATGTCTTTTTTGATTTACAAATTTCTATAGTGAAGTTTTCTATGATTTTTTGACCCTTATCTGTATGTGTTACTTCTGGATGGAATTGAAGAGCATAATAAGGCTTATCTTTATGTTCCATAGCCGCAATGGGCGCAGATTCAGTTGAAGCACTCAAGACAAAATCGTCAGGTAAGATTGAAACATGATCTCCATGACTCATCCAAACATCTAGATTACCAGTATCTAGACCATTAAAGATTTTTGATGAATGCTCGATCTTTAATTCTGCGAAACCAAACTCCTTCTTAGAGGAAGTTTGTACGCTTCCTCCATTTTGCTCTGCAAGTGTTTGCATCCCATAACAAATGCCGAGAATAGGAATATCTAAGTTAAAAATAATTTCTGGAATCCTTGGAGTATTTTCTTTAGTTACGGATTCAGGTCCTCCAGAAAGAATAACGCCCTTTGGACTTAATGAGGATATTTTATCTAGTGCAATATCCCATGGAAATATTTCTGAATATACTCCCAACTCTCTCACTCTTCTAGCTATTAATTGAGTATATTGAGATCCAAAGTCTAAAACTAAAATAGTATCAAGATCTGACTTAGACAAAGTATTATTAATTCTCATTCTACAAGATGAGATATTTGATCGATTAGCTTAGAAACTTCAGGTTTATTATTCTTAATTTCTTGTAGTGATAGCCCTTCAAGTTCATGCGGAAATACTAACCATTTATCAGTCTCGTAAAGGTAATAATCTGGTTTTCTTTCTGTTTTATTTTTTGATGGCTTAAAATAAGGTGTTGCAACTCTTATTTCTGGCGTATTTTTTTTACAAGCGAACTTAAGGTCAGAAATTATCTTTTCAATTGAGATGCCAGTGTCATGAACGTCATCAACTATAAGCAGCGAATCTTCAGATTCAACTTGCTTGATAATATAGTTAAGTCCATATACTTGAACTTCATTTTCTTTTTGATTGATAGCTTTATAGTGAGAGGTTCTGATGGCAATGTGATCTGAAGTAACGCCTAGGACGCTCAAAAGTTCTTGAACAGCAATTCCTATAGGGGCTCCGCCTCTCCAAACACCAATAATATAATTCGGTCTGTAACCATCCTCATAGACTTCCAAAGCTAGGTTAAATGAGTCCTGAATAAGATCTTCGGCTCTAATAAAATGCTTTTCCATGGCTAATTATATATTGATAACCAGGAAATTTAAGAGTAGAGCTGTATAACTTTTAGTAATTCATGCTCAATCTAAGCATATATTGTCTTGGTGGAATTAATTCTAAACCAGTAGCTGCAACTCCAAACACATCTGTCATACTGGAATTAACTCCATCTTCATCAGTTGCATTCAGGATCATAAAATCTAATCCCCATTTATCACCAACAAAATCAAATCCTAAAGTAAAATTAATAAGTTCATATGAATCAATAGCATCAACTGCTGGATTGTTAGAGACTCGCTGTTGAAAGTCACCTCTATGAATAAACTGAAAAATACTTGTAACCAATGTTCCAGATGGCAACGATCTTTCATAGGTCAAGTTTATATCTGCGGTGAATTCAGGACTTTTTGCTAGTTCATTTCCTTTAACATTCTCACGAAGACTATATCTAAGATCTTCCTGGCCAAAGAAATATTGATAAGCATCAACATTATCAAGAACCATGTAGTCAGAAGTTACTTCTGAATCTAAAAAAGCTAAATTCATATCAAATGTTAAGGAATCAGAGACTAAGCTCTTAAGTTCAACTTCGAAACCAGACATTTCTGACTCAGGAATGTTTGCAACTCCACCACGATATGGATCAGGATCTGTAGCCTGGAACTGAAGGTTATCATAGGTATAGGTAAAGTATGCAAGGTTTGCACGTGTCCTACTCTCATTAAGGTCTGCTTTGAGGCCAATCTCAATAGAATCTACAGTCTCTGCTTCAAAGGTTGGAAAAACTAGTGCGGGTGCCACCGGTCTTCCAGCTTCTAAATCTTGAGCTTCAGTGAATCCAAAAGTGAGGTTAGATCCGCCTGGTTTGAAGCCTCTAGTGAATGAGAGGTATGCCATTGAGGAATCACTTAAATCTCTCTCTCCAGTGAGCCTCCAGGTTGTCTCATCATTGGTTCCCTTTTCTTGAAAACTTTCAACATTGAAAAAGTTTGTCACGTCAGTTGTAAAAGTATCTTCAGAATACCTTAAGCCTGAAATTAAACGTGAATTCTCACTTAAACTGTAAGTAATCTGTCCGTATACAGAATAAGATTCTCTCGATGGAAAAGCATCGGTCACAAAATCCCAATCTGCTCCAAAGACATCAAACCTTCCAGGAATTCCAAAGTCATGTGTATAACAGTAATCAGACGAAGCAAAACTTTCACTGCACAAATACCTCAGCTGGCCTGTAAGATCATTATCTCTGTAACCGCGAATAACATTTTCAATTTCATGCTCCATGTAGAAGGCACCAATAGTCCAATCTAGTTTGCCTTCCATTGCTGGTTCGTTTGAGATTAAGTTAATTTCAAAAGTAGTAGTATCAGCTAGAGACGTTTCAGGATTAAATTCAGCTCGTTGATAAACTGCACCAGAGCCAAGACCAGGTATCGATAGAACAAGGTCGCCAAAATTATGTCTATCATTATCTCTTACAACCAATATGTCGTCCTCTTGAATACTAGCCATTATTTTTAAAGTAGCAAAGTCAAGGTCTGCCTCATAAATACCTGCAATAATTGATGAGGTAAGCTCATGCTTTGAAACAGTATCCTGAGAAAGCTTTCTTAAATCTGGTGTAGGATCATCTATTCCTCTCATAGCGGAACCATTTCGATCTACATCAAAATATTGAGCAAAGAGTCTTAGAGAAGATGTCTCACTTAACTCAAACATTAAATCTGTTCTGAAGCTTATGTTGCTCGCATCATCCAATTCTTGACCAGTAAAAACATTCTTACTGAAGCCATCTCTTTCTGTCACTGAGATTGCAAATCTTGCAGCTGATGACTTTGATAAAGGGATGTTGCTTGAAGAGCGGAACTTTACAAGTCCATAGTTACCAAAACTTAAATCATATTTACCCGATCTCTCATCGAGTATAGGTTTTTTACTTATTACATTAATGGCACCACCAGTAGAATTTTGGCCAAACAAGGTTCCTTGAGGCCCCCTTAAAACTTCAATTCTGTCTACATCTATAAAATCAGTTTGCAGAGAAAAGGGAGAGGCTATAAAAATACCATCCATGTGAAAAGCAACCGAAGGGGCTGCGATTGCGTTTTGATTGGTTTCATTTCCAACACCTCTTATAGATATTACCGTCTTATAACCTTCATTCTTTGCGACAGTTACTCCTGGAACAATTGCACTAAGATCTACAAAAGAGGTAATGTTTTTATTTTCTATATCCTCATCGCTTATTGCTGTAACCGCTTGTGATATGTCTTGCAAGCTTTCACTTCTCTTCTCAGCAGTTACGAATACTTCTTCTATAAAACTATCCTGTGCACTCAGACCTATACAGCCAAAAAGAAGTGTAAAAAACTTAAAACTTTTTAGATAACTTTTTGATTTCATAATTTTTTTAATCCCTTATTAAAGAAAATGTTCTCATATAATATTGATGCAATATTAATGCCATTTTTTGTTAGATAATTTTTAAAATTTGGAACCTTGAAAAGTATGAGAGATTTACTTTTGGTTGTTAAATGCATTTAAAAGCTATAACAAAAATATAGTATAAGTTGTAAACTTAATTTTTAAATACCTTTTAATAAAAAATGCTGGAAAAAATCTTCAAATTAAAAAATTTTAATACAGATTTTAAAAGTGAGGTTCTTGCAGGCATTACTACATTCATAACCATGGCATACATTATCTTTGTAAATCCACAAATGATGGCTGCAAGTGGCATGGATATTGGTGCCAGTTTCGTTGGAACATGTATTGCTGCTTCTATTGCCTGTATTGCAATGGGAGTATATGCAAATTGGCCTGTTGGTTTAGCGCCCGGCATGGGTCTAAATGCATTTTTTACCTACACAGTAGTTTCTGAGATGGGTTACTCATGGGAAGTGGCTTTAGGTGCAGTATTTCTAGCTGGAATTCTATTTTTTATAATGAGTGTAACGCCACTTAGGCAATGGATGTTAGAGAGTATTCCTTTCAATTTACGAATTGCAATGGGTGCTGGTGTTGGTCTATTCATTGGGATTATTGGTCTTAAAAGTGGCGGGATAATTATTTCAAATGAAGCCACCCTCCTTACCATGGGTGATCTTACAAAGCCCGAAACAATTTTAGCAATGGTGGGTTTTTTAGTAATTGCAGTGCTTTCAATCCGCAAAATACCAGGCGCCATTGTCATAGGAATATTTCTAGTGACTTCCATAGCTCTAGCTCTAGATCTAATTAAATTTAATGGGATTGTTTCATCACCCCCCTCATTAATGCCTGTTTTGTTGAAACTTGAAATTTCTAAAGCCTTTGATTTAGCCATGATAAGTATCATTATGTCCTTTCTCTTTGTTAACTTATTCGATACAGCTGGAACCCTTGTTGGAGTTGCTAACCAAGCTAGACTTATTAACGCTGATGGTGATATTGATAATTTAGATAGAGCACTGAAAGCTGATAGTAGTTCAAGTGCTATTGGTTCTTTATTTGGATGCTCTCCTGTAACTAGTTACGTTGAAAGCTCTGCTGGAATAGAGGCTGGTGGAAGAACTGGTTTAACTGCGGTTACTGTTGGAATTTTGTTTCTTTTGGCAATATTTTTTGCTCCACTAGCTACAATGATTCCTGCTTATGCAACATCTGGTGCATTGATCTACGTAGCAATATTGATGCTAGGAAGCATGGAAAAACTGAATTGGTCTGATTTAAGCGACCTACTGCCGGCTCTTGTAATAATTGTAATGATGCCATTAACCTTTTCAATCGCCAATGGTATAGCACTAGGATTTTTATCTTATGTGATAATAAAAATTTTTTCAGGACAACTTAAAGCTATTTCCTCAGGAGCATGGTTTCTTACAATAATCTTTTTATCAAAATTTATTTTTTTATAAACTAGCTTCTTTGATAATTTGGAGCTTCTTTGGTGATCATGACGTCATGAACATGACTTTCCATCATCCCAGCATTAGTTACCTCAATGAATTCTGTTTCAGTTTGCATCGATTCTATGGTTTTGCATCCAACGTATCCCATGCTTTGACGCAGCCCACCCTCAAACTGATCTAAAACTTTAACTACAACGCCTTTATAAGGCACCCTGCCTTCAACTCCTTCAGGAACAAGCTTTTCTGCCTCGACCTTATCTTGAGAATATCTATTTGCATCGTTTCTTTCTGACATTGCACCCAAAGAACCCATTCCTCTATAAGTTTTAAAGCTTCTACCTTGATAAAGTTCTATTTCGCCTGGAGCTTCTTCTGTACCTGCCAACATACTGCCAAGCATTACTGAGGATGCGCCAGCAGCAATTGCTTTTGCTAAATCGCCTGAAAATCTTATGCCGCCATCAGCAATTAATGGTGTTGTTGAATTTTTCATAGCATTTTTTATTGATAATATTGCTGTAATTTGAGGGACGCCCATTCCAGCAATGATTCTCGTAGTGCATATGGAACCAGGACCCATGCCTATCTTTATTGCATCTGCTCCAGCTTCATCCAAAGCAACAGCACCATCAGGTGTTGCAACATTTCCAGCAATCACTTGAACATCTTTAAAGTTATTTTTTAAAAGTTTGATTGTTTCAATAACATTTTTTGAATGGCCGTGAGCTGAATCTACAACAAATACATCTACGCCCATTTCATTGAGGGCTTCTGCCCTATCCAGTGTATCAGTTCCTGTTCCTAAAGCAGCGGCAACCAGCAACTGTCCAGAGGTATCTTTGGTTGCCAGGGGGAATTCAGCAGACTTATCTATGTCCTTCATGGTAACCAGTCCAGAAAGACTGCCAGCTTTATCAAGCACTAATACCTTTTCAATACGGTTCTGGTACATTAATTTTTTTACTTCATCTTGATCAGTTCCCTCATTAACAGTAATTAATCTCTCAAGTGGAGTCATGATAGAACTTACAGATTCATTTAAATTATCTGCATACCTAAAATCTCTAGAAGTAACGATGCCTTTTAAAACTCCATTATCAACAACTGGCATACCAGAGATATTGAGTTCACTTGTTAGCTTAACTAAGTCTTCGATGGATTGAGTTGACTCAATTGTTATCGGATCTTTAACAATTCCACTCTCATATTTCTTGACTGTTCGAACATAGGCGGCCTGATCTTCAACGGTGTTGTTTTTGTGTATAACACCGATGCCTCCACTTTCAGCCATAGCAATTGCCATTCTGGATTCAGTTACTGTATCCATTGCAGCTGAAATTATTGGGAGGTTTAGAGATATTTCTCTAGTGAGGTTTGTTCTTAAAGAAGCTTCTTTTGGAGTAAAGTCGGAGTATCTTGGTAAAAGCAAGACATCATCATACGTAAGGGCTTTGAATTTGATCTTTTCCATATGGAATTATACTTTTAGGGAAAAGAAAAAACAAAAATAACTCTATGAAGTTAGTTGATCAGTGTTTCAGTTTTGGCTGCACAAATAAAGTCATTCATGTGTAAGCCTTTAATCTTGTGTGACCACCATTGGACTCTTACCGAACCCCACTCTAATAAAATTGATGGATGGTGATCTTCGTCTTCCGCTAATTTCGCTATGTCTGTGGCAAACTTGACCGAGTCTTCATAGTTATCAAATGAATAGGTTTTAGAGAGTATATTTATATCTTCATAAATAATTTCCCAGCCATCAAGATCCTTTAAAAGTTCAGTAAATCTTTTTTTATCTACCAATGGAGCATCGATCGTGCACGCTTCACACTTTTGTTTTGTTAGATCCGTCAATTAAATGCCGCCTTTGGTAAGCTTTTTTGGATCTAATATTGAATTTAATCTATTAATTGATATCCCTGTCTCTTCATGAGCTACATCAATTATGGGTCTATTTTCCTTGTAAGCTTTTTTAGCAATCAACGCAGCCTTTTCATAGCCAATTTCTCTATTTAGAGCAGTAACTAAAATAGGATTTTTAGATAATTGTTTTTCGATATTTTTTTTATTGACCCTAAAAGTTTTGATTCCTTTTGAAGCCAACAAAGTACATGAGTTAGCTGCAAGAGTAATACTTTTAAGCAAGTTATATGCGATGACAGGCAACATAACATTCAATTGAAAGTTTCCAGCTTGATTGGCATAAGAAACAGTCAAATCATTTCCTAATATATCAGCCGAAGCCATCATGACCGATTCACTTACGACAGGATTAACCTTTCCAGGCATGATGCTGCTTCCTGGCTGAAGAGCCTGAAGTTCAATTTCACCTAAACCAGTCAGTGGACCACTATTCATCCATCGCAAGTCATTTGAGATTTTTAAAAGCACTAATGCCAAGTTCTTTACTGCACTAGACATATTTGTAGCAGCATCTTGACTGCTAAGAGATTTAAAATAATTTCTTGATGACTTAAATTTTGTCTTTGTCAGTTTTGAAACCTCAATAGCGAAAATATTTCCAAAATTCTTAGGTGCATTAATTCCAGTTCCTATTGCTGTGCCCCCTTGAGGCAATGATTTTAAACCATCAGCCGCTAGCTTAATTTGCTTGTACTGATCACTTAACTGAGCAGCCCAACCTGATAGTTCTTGCGCCATATCGATGGGCATAGCATCCATAAGATGAGTTCTGCCAGTTTTAACTACGCCCTTAACTTTGAGTTCCTTAGATTTTATTTGGTTTATAAGGCTTTTTAAGGATGGTAATAAGAGCCTTTCAACATCAAGCAAAGCAGAAATATGAATTGCTGTTGGAATAACATCATTACTGCTCTGACTCATATTTACATCATCATTTGGATGTATCGATGTTTTACCTTTTTTTGATGCAATAGTTGCCATGACCTCATTTGCATTCATATTTGTGCTTGTTCCTGAACCTGTTTGGAAAATATCTAAAGGAAATTGATCATCATACTTGCCATCAATAATCTCTTTTGCTGCATACTTTATAAGTTTTGATTTACTTGATGGTAGCAATTTTAATGCCACATTAGAGCTAGCTGCAGCGTGTTTAATTATTCCAAGTGCCTCTATGAAAGATCTTCCAAAAGGAAATGCAAACTTAATTCCGCTGATTTGGAAATTATCCAATGCTCTTTGCGTTTGAGCACCCCAAAGAGCGGTTGATGGCACCTTAACTTCACCAAGAGAGTCTTTTTCTATTCTATATTTCATATCCGCCTCGATTTGGTTAAACTATTTTACACTCTGGAGAAAGAATTATGGCAAAAGTTTCACCTTTAAGGATTGATACTGAATTAGGAAAATTACCCTTAAAAGATAAGGGGCTTGAAATGGTTGAATTTGAATCTCCGACTGAGTTAAGAAGAAACCAGCTTGAAAAACTGGTCGCTGGCTTTAGATTGTTCTCATGTTTTGGCTATGATGAAGGAGTTGCTGGGCATATTACTTTTAGAGATCCTGAATTTAGTGATCATTTTTGGGTGAATCCTCTGGGAGTTCACTTCAGTCAAATTAAAATATCTGATCTATTACTAGTAAATCATGATGGTGAAGTAGTTCAAGGTAATAGGCCTGTCAATGTCGCGGCTTTTGCAATACATTCAAGACTTCATAAAGCCAGACCTGATGTTAATGCAGCAGCTCATTCACATTCAATGTATGGAAGAACCTTCTCATCTCTTGGCAAGTTACTTGATCCAATCACTCAAGATTCGTGTGCTTTTTATGAAAGACAAGCAATGTACGATCATTTTTCTGGTGTGGTAGAAGAAACTGAGGAAGGTGATAGAATTGCAAATTCTCTAGGAGATAAGCAAGTAATTATCTTGAAGAATCATGGAATTTTGACTACTGGT
The DNA here is from genome assembly GCA_902623535.1 of uncultured SAR86 cluster bacterium. Lineage (GTDB taxonomy): Bacteria > Pseudomonadota > Gammaproteobacteria > Magnimaribacterales > D2472 > MED-G82. The sequence continues at coordinate 127,196 of CACNUA010000002.1, forward strand.
AGCTCTGTAGATATAGCTCTTTGGTACTTTTTATCTATGGAAAAATGCTGTCAGTCCCAACTGATGGCAGAAGCAGCAGGAAAACCAACTTTGATTCCTCATGAAGTAGCAATTAAAACCAGAGGTTTTATTGCTAACGATGTTGCTTTATGGGCAAGCTTTCAACCACTGTTTGATATGATTGTAAGTTCGCAGCCTGATCTTTTAGATTAATTTCCAATAATTGCTTTGGTTTCAAGGCACTCAACAAGGCCTAATCTGCCATGCTCTCTTCCATTCCCAGATGTTTTAAATCCTCCAAATGGTGCTGCCGGTCCAGCATTTGAACCGCCATTAATAGCAATCTGTCCTGCTCTTATTTTTGTTGCAACTTCTTTTGCATGATCAAAATTCTCAGATTGAACGTACCCCGCTAATCCATATGGAGTATCGTTTGCTATGGTAACTGCCTCATCTTCAGATTCATAAGAAAGCATGCACAAGACAGGACCGAATATCTCCTCTCTGGCTATTGTCATATCATTGGTAACATTTGAAAAAATTGTTGGTTTTACAAAGAACCCATGCTCAAGTCCTTCAGGTAAATCAGTCCCACCGCAAACAAGAGTTGCTCCTTCTTCAATACCAATATCAATAAGTCTTTTTACTTTTTCATATTGAGTTCTATTAGAAATGGGGCCTATTCTTACTCCTTCATCATTTGGTTTCCCAACAACGATAGAATTAGCTACATTTTTAGCAATTTCAACTGCCTCATCGTATTGAGACGAATGTACCAACATTCTTGTAGGAGCATTACATGATTGCCCAGTATTTAAAAAACAATGATTTGCGCCTGCAGCTACTGCCTTTTCAAGATTTGCATCTTGAAGAATTATATTTGCCGATTTTCCTCCTAACTCTTGAGCAACCCTTTTAACAGTTGGAGCAGATGCTTGAGCAACGGCTACACCAGCTCTAGTTGATCCTGTAAAGTGCATCATATCCACATCAGGATGCTCAGATAAAGCTGCTCCAACAACAGGTCCATATCCATGAACTAAGTTAAAAACTCCATTAGGTAAATTAGATTTATCTAAGATGTCAGTGAGCATTACTGCACAGAAAGGGGTTATTTCACTAGGTTTAAGGACCATGGTGCAGCCAGCAGCCAATGCTGAAGCAATTTTTGTACACATTTGATTCATGGGCCAATTCCATGGAGTGATCATTCCAACAACACCAATTGGTTCTTTTCTGACTAAGTAATGGTCTTCATTTGACTCAAATTCAAAGTCTTTCAAGACCGCTAAAGTATCTTTAAAGTGCCCTAAGCCCGATGCAACTTGCGCGACTTGAGAAAGCCATAGTGGTGCACCCATCTCTTCAGATATGCACAATGCTAAATCCTCAGCTGATGTTTCATAGTTTTTTATAATTTCTTCTAAAATTGCAATCCTGTCTTCCTTTGATGAAAACCCAAAGGATTTAAATGCGTTTTTTGCTGCAGCAACTGCAAGATCTATATCATCTTTTGTACCAGCAGAAATAGTACCAATAACTTCCTCAGTTGAAGGATTTTCAATCTCTATAAGCTCTTTTGAGGATGAATTAATCCATTCACCATTGATATAAAATCTGTGCTCTTTTTTCATGTAATTTTCCCTATTTAAGTAAAGAGATTATACATAAACAGTAATGATTATTAATAATATTTATTTACAAAATAAGTGATATTTATATTGTTATTTGTTGGCTTTAAATACTTCAATAGCTCTTAACCTAGAAGATTTAAGATCAACAATTTGGCTAGGATAATTAATTTCATATAGATGCTCAGGTGAGGGTAAATGAATTTCCCTATCATTGAGTGAGGCCAATTGAGGTAAATATTTTTTAATAAATCGCCCTTCCGAATCAAAATTTTGTGATTGTGTTACAGGGTTAAAAATTCTAAAGTATGGCGCAGCATCTGTTCCTGTTGAGGCGCTCCACTGCCAACCTCCATTATTAGATGCAAAGTCGCCATCAATTAAGTTTTCCATAAAAAAAGCTTCACCGATTCGCCAATCATGGAGCAAATTCTTTGTAAAAAACATTGCTACTACCATTCTTAACCTGTTATGCATCCAGCCTTCGTATTTTAATTGAAGCATTGCAGCATCAATTAAAGGAAAGCCTGTTTTACCATCTTTCCAGGCCTTTATTTCCTCTTCGTTATACCTCCACTGAATTGATTTGGTAGACATATTAAATGGCTGATTCATGCTTACTCTTGGAAAGGAATGCATAATATTTTTATAAAATTCTCTCCAAATAATCTCATCAATCCATTTACATATCCCTTTGTTACCAGCCTGTAATTCAAAATTATTTAACTTAAGAGCTTCCAATATGCAGCGACGATTTGAAATGACTCCTACAGCAAGATAGGGAGATATTCTGCTTGTGCCATCGAGTATTGGATCATTTCTATCTTTTGAGTAATTAGAAACTTTATGATTAAGAAAGTTTTCTAATCTTGTTTTTGCAGCCAGCTCACCAGCAGGCCATAAACTCATGTCTACATCATGATCTTGAACGAAAGATATTTCATTGTTAAATGTATTGATAACATTAAAATTTTTTTTAACAGTTATATCTGATTCTATTTCCAAATGATCTATTGAAAAGTTTTCAATCCATTTTTTCTTAAATGGGGTAAAAACTGAAAAAGGTTTACCTTGACCAGTTAATAAAGTTCCTGGCTTAAATACAATTTGTTCATCAAAAAACTGATAATCAATTTGAGAAATTTCAAGCATATTTTGAACCTTCTGATCTCTTTCATGCTCATCGATACCAAACTCATTACTCCAATAACATTTTGAAATATTATTGGATTTAGAAAATTCAGCGATTTGATTTGGTATTGAATCAAAGTTTTTAATAGATGCGGTAATCAAAGGTATGTTTAGCTTTTTAAGACCTTTGGATAAGTTTGATAAATTTTGAGTTATGAAGTCTAGCTTTACATTTGCGTTGTTATGAGTCTTCCATTCTTCCTCAGATAGCAAGTATAAGCACACAATCTTTTCACATTCATTATCTGCTATGCTTAGCGCTGGATTATCGTCTAATCTTAAATCTGATCTCAACCATACTAAACCATTCATAATTATATTAATTTGTTTTAAGTGTACTTATCACTATATGAACTAAGAAATTTATCTCCAGCAAATAAAGATATAACCTTTTCTAAATCTTTCGGTCTATCGACACCAATTACATGAGAAAAAGACTCATGAGCAATTATTGAAATATCATTATCTAGAAATCTCATCATGTCTATAGACTCTAATTCTTCGTGATAGCTAGGCGTAAGAGCTGAATATTCCTTTAATGCTCTATTCGAGAAAGCTATCATTCCCATTTGTCTATAAAATTTCTCTCCATTAAATGGGATTTTTGATCTCGAAAAAATTAGTACATTGTTATCTTGACCGATTATGGCCTTTACGACATCTGAACTTTCAGCCTCTATAGAATCAACTTGAATTACTGTATTGACCACACTTGCATTAGTATTTTTTATGGTGTGAATAATGCTATCTATTTCATTCGGACTAACCTGAGGTTCATCGCCCTGCACTAAGACTATATGTTCAAAGATATTATTTTGTTTTTCTAAGATTCTAAGCGTTTCTTCTGCTCTATCAGTAGCTCTCTCATGATGACTTCCGGTTAAAACACATGAAATATTCATTTGTTTACACCAATCAACAATTTCCATATTAGGTGTAGAAATATAAACAGCGTCGCAATCAGAAAGCAATGCTCTTTCATAACAATGAGCTAGCATAGGAATACCATGAATTAGTTGAAGCGGCTTACCTGGAAACCTAGATGATTCCATTCGAACTGGAACAACACCCAGAGTCTTACCCATTACTCAAATGGTTTTGAGGAAGCATTTTCAAGCATGCGAAAATCAACGCTATATGCTACTTTTGAGTAGCCCTTATTAAATAGGTTTTCAAGCTCTTCTGGAGATGGTTCCACAAGATGAAAGCCTCTTTCAAGTCCTCTTTTTTTTGCAGCATTTAGAACAAACTCCTCTGCTTCTACAAATTTACTTGAATTAAAATCTCCTGGAGCACCTAATGAGGTTGAAAGGTCATATGGCCCAATAAAATAGCCATCTATTGGCAGTTCAAATATTTTTTCAATGTTTTCTACACATTCTTTAGATTCTACTTGAAAGTAAACCTTTATCTCTTTGGATGTTTGAGTTAAATATTGTTCTTTTCTATGTTTACTTCCATATCCCTGTGCTCTGTACAGCCCCATACTTCGCTTACCATCAGGATAATATTTTGAGGCTTCTAAAATATTTTTTCCTTGCTCATAAGTATCAACCATGGGAGCGATAATACCTGTAGCACCAAAGTCTAATACTCTTTTAATTTGATTAGAGTCATGGCCTGAAAGTCGAACCATGGGTTTTGAACCTGCAAGATCAATCACCCTAATTAATTTCTCAGCTTGATTAATATTAATTGCAGAGTGTTCTAAATCAATTACTATCCATTCAAATCCAGATTGAGCAAAAATTTCGGCTATGGCCTCGCTTGGGATAGTTAACCAAGTGCCAATTGATAAATTTCTTTTATTCATTTTTTAATAAGCCTCTAATTGCAGCCCTACCCATAGATAGAATACCATCTATGCTTAAGCTTGCCCTATGTGATGTCGCAAAAAAATTTTCTAAAGTTAGTAATTTATTGTCAAAAGCTGGCTCTACTTCAAAAACATCAAAAGATGCAAAAGATTTAGGATAATTTTTTAAAAAACTAAATAATGAATCTTCATCTACAATTCCACCCCGAGCAGTATTTATCAAAATGACATCTTTTTTCATTTTCTCTAAGACTTCAGAGTTTATTATATTTTGCGTTCCAGGAGTAAGTGGTAAATGAATAGAAATTATTTCGCTATTCGTTAACAATTCATCGAGGGTGACTTGTGAAATCTTTATTGATTTATTGACTTCGACAGTTTGCGGAACCTGATCATAAAAAAATATTTCGGTGTCAAATGGTGCTAATAATTTAATTAATTCCTTGCCGATATTACCCATACCTAAAATGCCGATTCTTTTTCCTAAAAGCCCTCGCCCCTTTTGTTGTGACCAATAATTGTTGATAATTTCATCTTTATTTGAATCAATTCTCCTCAATGCATTCAATATAAGTAGCAATGCAAACTCTGCAACACTTGATTTATTTGCACCAGGGGTAAATGCAATTTCAACGCCTAGCTCTTTGCATGCTTCAATATCAATGTTGTTAAGTCCAACACCATATTTACTGATCATTTTTAATTTAGGTAATTGACTCAGTAAGCCTTTATTTATTTCTTCGATTCCGATAATTGCTTTATCAACATTATCTAAAAAAACCCTTAGAGATTCTCCTTTAAGAGTTTCACCGGTTTCATTAAGTTTCACTTGACTAAAATAATTTTTTAATTCATTTACAAGCACCTCATTTTGTGAGAATGATCTAGAGGTAACTGCTACTGAATCCGAAGATTTTAACTTCACCATAACAACCCATTAGAGAAAATAGCATTAACACGAAATTCTTTTGTTGGTTCAGAAATTGAAATTTTACCTCCTGCCTCTTTAACCAAGACTGCTCCTGCGGCAATATCCCATAAAAAAATATCATTCTCTTGATAAAGATCGGCTTTTCCTGATGCTACAAAAACATTTGCCATAGTTGCAGATCCAATCATTCTTACTTTTTTCCATGACTGGAAATAATCTATCATTTTTTCAAATTCAGAATTTGAGTAATGATCTTTTGCTGGGATCCCTGTCATTAAAGTTCCCTCCGATTTAGAGCTAACGTTAGAAACTTGAATAGGCATTTCATTACAATAAGCACCCATGCCATTGGCACCCCAATAGAGATTATTATTTAAAAAATCATAAATAACTCCTATACAAGGATTGCCATCCTTAAAGAGTGAAATTGACGAAGAACAAATTGGTATGCTCCTAGAGAAGTTTGAGGTTCCATCTAATGGATCAACAACCCAGAATTCAGACCCAAGATCATCTGTTATTCCAGCTTCCTCAGATAATATAGGTAATTTTGAATCTTCTTTTAAGCAATCAATAATTATTTTCTCAGCAATCTCATCTACTGCTAATTTTATGTCCCTACCTTTACTTAGAAGTACTTCTTGTGGTCTCTGAAATTCTTCAAGGAGCTTTTTTCCAGCATTTTTAGCAGCTTCTTTAGCAACATTTGCCAAAGAAAGTAAGTTTGATGATTTCATGAGATATTTTAAGAGCTTTCTAACCCTCGTAGCTTATTCTATAAATATTACCCAGTTTATCATCAGAAATTAAGAGGCTACCATCTGACATTTCAAACGGAGAGGAAGGTCTACCTAAGACTTCCTCACCTTTTAGGAAACCAACCAAAAAATCTTGCATTTTGGGTTGATTATCGGCATCAAAAATAATTCTTACAACTTTATATCCTGATTTTTGAGACCTATTCCAAGATCCATGCAAGGTAACAAAAAGATTATTCTTGTAGCTATCAGGAAACATATTTCCAGAATAGAAATCTGCTCCTGTTGGAGCAACATGGGGCCCTAACTCAAAGATTGGTTTAATAATTTCATAACCATGATTGATATTTCCGAATTCAGGATCCTGAACATCTTTTCCATGATGATATGGAAAACCAAAAAACTGCTCAGGCTGATTGGCAATATTTAATTCACAAGAAGGCGAATCATCTCCTAGCCAGTCACGACCATTGTCTGTAAAAAATAGCTTGTTTGTTTGAGGATGAAAATCAAAACCTACGCTATTCCTAACACCTCGAGCATATACAGAGTATTCACCATCAATAAATTTTAGAATGGTCGCATAGCGATCATCATCATTTAAGCAAACATTGCATGGAGCTCCAATATTAAAATACAGTCCTCCATCTGCTCCGAATTTTAGCCACTTTCTCCCATGCCACCTATCTGCAGGCAAGTTATCAATTACGTTCACAACCTCTGCTTCAAAAGATTGTTCTTGATTATTAAGTTTTGAGTCTATATCGATAATTTTTGAGATTTTGCTAATCTCTGAAAAGAAGACTGACCCATTATTAAAAGCTATTCCGGAAGGTTGTTCTAAGGATGAAAGAATTTTTTTTGAATAATCAGCTTGGCCGTTTCCATCAGTGTCCTTGAGAGCGTATATATCTCCTTCTCTGATAGTACCCACAATAATATACCCATCATCAGTTTCAGTCATTTGCCGAGGTGTACCTAATCCACTCGCAAAGAGCTCTATCTTAAATCCCTCTGGAAGAGAAAGATTAAAAACATCTGATGATTGAATGCTTAAGTTATGGTTGACCATTTTTCCAGAGTCAGAGGAACCTATTAGAATTATTAACATTAAAGGTAAAGCAAACAAAAAGCTCTTATTCATATTTAAACCCATCCACATATTTTGTCATTATTTCTGTTATTTTATTAGTATCGTTTTTTATAATTGCGTCAGACATATCCTTAATAATTTCATTAAGTTCCTCATTTGTTACAAATGATTCATTGGATTTAAAGATCCTAGAATTAGAGGTTTTTTCTTCATTTCCAGAAATTAGTAATTCCTCAAACATTTTTTCTCCATCTCTTAGACCAACTTCAATAATTTCAATTCCTTCTCTGTTAGATGTTTCAGCAACACTCCTACCTGAAAGGTGAATTAATTTTCTTGCAATGTCGATAACCTTCATTTGCTCTCCCATATCAAGAATAAAAACTTCTCCACCCTTTGACATTTCTCCTGCCTGTAAAACTAAATTTGATGCCTCAGGGATTGTCATAAAATACCTTTCTACGTCTTTGTGAGTAATTGTTACTGGGCCTCCATTAGCAATTTGATCTAAAAAAAGTGGGATGACTGATCCAGATGAGTTAATTACATTTCCAAATCTGACCATACATAATTTTGTAATCAGTTTTTTATCATTTAAAACTTGTATAGCAATTTCAGCAAGCCTTTTTGTTGCACCCATAATGTTTTTTGGCCTAACAGCTTTATCAGTTGAAATGAGTACAAAAGATTTAACTTTTGCAGAAATTGATTCCTCTGCAAGATTAAAAGTACCTAATAAATTATTCTCAATAGATTTTGAAATATTATTAACATCTTCAACAAGTGGAACATGCTTATATGCAGCAGCGTGATATATAGTATCTATATCATGCGAATTAAAAATTCTTCTTAAATGATTTCTGTCTTTTATATCACCTAGAATTGGATAAATCTCTGTTCCAAGATCCTTTTCTTTTATTAACGCTTTGATTTCTTCAAATATCTTAAAAAGATTAAATTCTGAAATCTCAAAAAGTATAATTTTTTTTGGATTATAGTTTATTAATTGTCTAACTATCTCAGAACCTATTGAGCCCCCTGCTCCAGTAACTAAAAATTCTCTTGATTCACTATTATTTACTGTTAAATTATCGATTTCTCTTGGAGGCAACAAATCATCTAGAGATAAATTCTGAATATCAGACATTTTTTTTGAATCAAAAATTAACTCATGAAATGCTGGGACAGTTCTTACAGATATCTTTAATTTTTCAAGTTTTGCAATAACATCTCTCCTTTTTTCTGATTCAAGACTGGGTATTGCTAATAAAACCTCTAGATTATTATTGTTATCTCGGAGTGATTTTAATTTTTCCATAGAGCCGTAAATTGGAATATTATTAATTAATCTATTCTTTAAATCTTTGGAGTCATCGAAAAAAGCAACAAGATTTTTAGTTCTATCTAAAAGTATGGTCTGCATTAACTCTTTTCCGGCTGCGCCCGCTCCGTAAATGACCACAGGGTTAGCAGTATCTTCGATTGTGTAAGGATATAAGATTAATTTGGCAATATCTCGTGTAGTATTTAAAAGCGCATAGAACATTACTGAAAGAACAAACCCTTGTAAAATTGCAACAAAAAAAATTGTTGAAGTGGCCTGAGTAATCTGTGAAAGATATATTAATGACCAACCAAATCCAAATATCATTGATCCAAAAATTGAAACCATAATTGAATCAACAGAGTCAAAAAATCTTATGATTGACCTATAAAATCCAAAGAAATTCATAAATAGGACTGCTAAGACCGCAGGGAAAAAAAACTGAAAAAACTGATTAAGCACTGTATCAAGAATTGTTATGCTGAAATTTGTACCTACAGCATTAATTAATGGTGGCCCAAAAATTATCCAAGCAGTTAAAGCCATTATTAAATCGCTTGAAACAATAATGGCAAGTTTTGTTTTTCTATTCAGGCTCGAAAGCCTATTGCCGATTACGTTCATAGTTCAATTGAATTCTGTGTTTCGAGTAGAGAGCAATTATAGCGCTTTTCAAAGCGTGAAACATTTAGCGAGGAATTATTTGTTAAATTAAAATAAATCTTCTTAATGATGGGTATTTTCGAAACAAAAATCTCGATGAACTTCGGCATAAAAATATAAACAACATGACTTTCCATTTTTTTATGAAAAGCCTTAACAAGATCGTTTGTTGAGATAGGTCTTTTATCAGCAACATTAAAAACTGATAAATTATCTGAATTATCTTGCTCTCTTGAAATAGCCTTTTCTACGACACTGATGAGATTTTTTTTTGTTAGAAATGACTTTCTGTTTTTATTTGCTCCTTCAAAAATAGGAAAAACCCTTAATCTTGAACTGAATTTTATTAATTTTGATACCTTGGTGCTACTTTTTAGGTCCACAAAAGGAGGTAATCTAAGGATGGTCAAGTCAATATCATATTCTTTGCAAGCCTCTAATAAAAATTCTTCGCACTCTAATTTAGCACTAGCATAAATGTTTTCTGGTTGAATGATAGCTGCCTCATCTATAGATCCATTGATGGAATTTTTCTTAGAATATATTTGAGATGTGCTAAAAAAAATTATATGTTTTATTTTTCTCTTAATACAAAAACTTAATGCCTTTTTAGATAGATTGACCTCTTCTTGAAAATGGCTATGATTTTGAAGATTTGCATTTAAAGAGGCTAGATGAATGAACACATCAAAATTTTCCAAATCATGCTCAAATTCAAATCTATCATTGCGCATGTTATATGGAAAAAAATTATATTCCGTGGAAACAAAACTATTGAATATAGTTTTTCCTATAGAACCACTGAAACCACTCAGAACAATATTCATTAGTCATATTATAATTAAGTTTTAATGAATAACTTTAAATTTGAATCTATGGAAGATTTTTAATCAAATACATATTTTTTAATGTTTAAGATATTACTAAGAAATATTATTTGTGTTGCAGGCCTGATTATTGTGTTGCCATTTTTTTTAGTATATTCATTTCTATTATTGTTAGAGGATGGAAGACCTTTGTTATTTTCACAACAAAGGTTAGGTAAAAATAAAAGGTGCTTCGATATTTATAAATTGAGAACAATGAAAAATGGTACGCCAAATAAAGGCACTCATGAAATTCAGCATGATAATTATTTAACTATTGGAAGATTTGCAAGAAAAATAAAGCTAGATGAATTTCCGCAACTTATAAATGTTTTGAAGGGAGATTTAAATTTAATTGGACATAGACCTGGTCTTAGTAATCAAGTTGCTCTAAGGGATAATAGAGATAGCTTGTCAGTGTTTGATCATAAGCCTGGAATAACAGGGCTTTCACAGGTTACAGGCCATGATATGAGTGATCCAAAACTGTTAAGTAAAATTGATTCTATATATCCGAAAATTAAATCAATAAAACTTGATATGAAAATTCTATTTGCCACTATTACAGGCATTTTTAGAAATAACTTATTAGAAATTGTTAAAAGAGAGCTTAAAGATGTTTAATTTTTTAAAAAAAAATAAAGAGGTTGTTGAAGAAGTCAAAAAAATAGATTTTGTTGCTCTTGATCTTTTAATGCATGTTGCTTTGGCTGATGGGAGTATCGCAAAAGATGAAATAGATAATGTATTGCAATACATTAAAGAGAACTATCCAAATGAAGATAAGGAAAAAACTTATCTTGATGCATATAAAAAAATGAATAACTCAACTTCTTTTTTTGAAGAAATTAAGGTTATTAACATTAATTTTGATAGGTCACAAAAAGAGAGCTTACTTAAAGACATATGGATGCTAATTATTGCTGATGGAAAAATCGATCCATATGAAGAAAATATCTTTTACCGCGTTGGTGAACTTCTAAAGATAAAACGTTCAACCCTTAACAAAATTAAATCAGGGTTTAAATAAGTATATTGGTGATGACCAAGCTCTTTCTTCTGTTATTGAGAGGCAATCATCATTTAGATCTGTTTTGTAACTTCCTTTACAAATATTAACATCTCCACCTTCATCAATAGTTATATTCTTACCATTAATAGCAAGTGTGCCTTCCTGAATGGCTCTGATATAGTACGTACTATCGCGTGAGTATTCAGTATCTTCAAACTCAACCACGCATCCTGCGTTTGATTTAGGGCAGTTAATAACCTTCCAAATATCCTGAATTAAAGGTTCTATGGGCTCACTTTGATATTCCTGTGGTGTAATTTTAATTACCTCAATTCTATCAATCAAATATCTTTCTGAGCTGGGGTTATAGCATTCTCCTGAGCACAAGTAATCCAATCTTTCTTCTGAAAGTGAATGAATCGAATTTTCAGGACAACCTGGAATTTGTTTGAAGCTACCCGCAGCTTTGACTCTGAACGTAGGATTTGAAATCATGGTAACTGCACTTCCCATCGAAGCCTCACCATTTGGCCCATTCAATAAATCAAACCAAAGCAAAATTCTTGGGCCTGAAGTACCGTATACATTCTTATTCTTTAATGCTTGCCAAATATCATCACGAGATCTTGATTTTGAATGCACTGCTACAAGTCCACCAGGATAAGCAAAGCTTGAATTCCTTTCACTGTCAGTCTGAGATTCTCCAGGAAGAGTGCTGGGTAATTCAGGGAAATTAGGGTCTTCTGCGGGATACTTATAATCAAAGAGAGAAGATTTTACACCTGCAGCAAATGTCATTTTCCGACGTTCATATTGTTTATAGCCTGTGCCAGGTCTTGCGGTGTGATCATCAGTGGAAGCTATGAATCCAAAATTATATCTCTGGCCATCCTCAGAGAAATTAGTTAAAGCTAGTGCATATTGTGCAGATTGCTTTGGCCTGTAATTAAAAGCAGGCTTGAAGCAATCTGTGCACTGATTGCAGTTTAACCACTCTTCGGGTTCAGCTTCCGGGAATACCATATTAGAGTATGGTCCTGCCTCAAGTGTATATTGTTTTGCCAGCTCAACTCTCGCAGAGCACTCAGCTTCAGATAAACCCTCACATCTTGCCTTCATCATCTCTCCCGCTTGCCAGCAACAAGGTAAAAAGTCACTGGTTGGCTCAGGACAATACATTGATCTATCATCATTCAATCCAGCACCAAAAAAACTTTTGAACTCTTCACTGTTTCCATGCCCTGACATAACCTCAAGAAGAATTTGTTTTTCAGGATCATGACCCTCAACATTTAATCTATTATCCCAGGATGTATTGTAAGGAACATGAAGGCCCCAAGATGTTCCATGTGGTATAACGATTGAATCATGACCCCATTCATCAAGTTTGCTAAATAGATCTCTAGGTGTTTCTGCGTATTCATAACAATCAAGAGGAAGTTCATGAACACTTGATTGATTATCACAAAAAGGTATTTCAGCGACTCTATCAAGCAACCATTCTAAATCAGAGTATCTTTTAAAGTTTAATGGATCTATCCATCTCGCATTGATTGCTTGCCTTGTCATGTTAAACACTCCTAGTCCGGACTCCGGAGTTCTTGATCCTATTGGTCGAGCAGGCAAAGAATCTAAATCCTTAAAAATAACATTTCTGTGGCCCCAATGATTTTCGGGAGTGTTGCCTATTTGTGTCCATTCCCAACCCGGAAAAACAGTTAAATCAGCTGTAACTGAATCAGTGGAGTTTATATTGCATTGTTGCACAATCTCTTTTTGATCTTGCCAATGCTCAGGAGTTAAGCTTTCTGCGTGATCATTGAAACTAAAAAAGTCTAAGTTTGCGCAATATCTAGCAAAATCGCATGCCATAGAACTATCATGAATTCCTTGTAGGCCCATCATTGGTAATTCCAATGTAAAAGCATCAATGGAATATGTAGTATGAACATGAAGGTCACCAAAAAGAATTTGTGTGTTATCAATGTCCTCTTGCGAGGATTGAAATAAATCCTCTTTGGTCTTGTAAAACTTTAAATCAGATTCATAGATCTTGTTTTCATGACGGGGAGCACCCTCCACAAAACCCGGAGGTACATCTGATCCACATCCTATCAACCCTAGGGAAACTAGAAATAGAATACTTTTAGAATACTGAAACTTGACCATATTTACTGATTAAGTCATCTTCAATTTTTGTTAGCTCAAATTCAAGATCGAACCTATTACATGATCCATTATTCCAATTGCTAATGAGAGATATATCGGGATCTCCTATATTAATTGCTGTTTCCCTAACCAATATACATTTTTCAAGCTCTGTGCCAACATTACTATTTTCAAAGTTAAGGATATCATCCATATTCTTTTTATCAGACATTAAACGTAATTGACTTAAATTATCTAAGATCATAAAAGCTTGTTTGGAGGATTCATATTTTTTCCACTCAACATCAGCATTCTTAATAATAGGTACTCCTTTTT
>CACNUA010000003.1 GCA_902623535.1 uncultured SAR86 cluster bacterium
CTTAGCAATCATAAGTCTTCTTTTCAGACCTCCTGAAAGATTTCTTGCTTGTTCAGATCTCTTCTCCCAAAGACCTAGTCTTTTTAGTGTAGTTTCAGTTTTTGGTTTAGCTTGTGATGCAGAAATACCATAAAATCCTGCTTGAGTAATTACAATGTCCTCTACCTTCTCAAAAGGTGAGAAATTGATTTCTTGAGCAACTACGCCTAGTTTTCTCTTTGCTTCGTTAAAGTTGTCATCTATATCTATATCAAAAATTTTTACACTTCCAGATGTCTTGGTTACAAGAGAAGAAATTATTCCAATCGTAGATGATTTTCCTGCTCCATTTGGGCCAAGCAAGGCAAAAAAATCACCCTTTTTTACCTCAAGATCTATACCATCCAATGCTTTAACACCTGATGCATATTTCTTCTCTAATGAAGAAATTTTTAATGCGAGATCAGTCATTTATACTTCAACATCTCTTTCATAACCATCAACCAATAAAGACAAAATGATCCCAACAACTAGTCCAATCCAAGCACTATAAAAAGTTATAAAGAATGCTATAAGTAGAGCAGTAGCCATTTCAGAATCTTTTTTTGGAATTGACATTGCAATGTAAGCACAAGCAAACCCTGTAAGAATAAGAGTTAATGTTAAAGCCATCACCATGAGTGGTTGCATTAAAGTTACAAAAGGTAATGTAAAGTATAAAAAAGGAATACCCATCAAATAATATGATCCAATTCCATCAAATATTGAAGGCATTGCTTTGGGGCCTTGTTTCCACCTGTCTGCTACAACTACATGAACACCGGTCCATAAAGCACCCTGAGTTGGAAAAAATGGATTGATGAATATACCTAGCAGATTTCTTATTCCTACTGATAAATGAGATCTGTTTAAATCGATTGGTAAAGTTTGATCAGGTCTACTTTTTTGGGCATCTTTAAGCACTTCAGTTCCCGTTACCAGATCTCCAAATAAAAGCATGTAACCAATTAAAACTAATGGAATGGCATCGATGTACATATTTAAGTCTGGAAAACCAAGATAAAGAGGTGAGGTCTTCTCAATCAAGCTAAGAACAGCTGGGATTTTAAATCCCCATTCAATATTAAACTGTACTTCATTTAAAAAATAAGCAACCAAACCAGCTACTACGAATCCCGGTAGCAATCCCAAAGACCCAAGCACAGAGAATACTCTTGATTTTGTTGCTAATCTTTTAAATGGATTTGAAAACGTAGTAATTACACATAAGACAATAGCAGTTGTCATTGAAATTGGCTGTGTCATATAGGAATCAAAATCTTTGAAAAAGACTTGGTAAAATGCCGCGAGTGCAGCACCTAAAATGATCCCAGCCTTCAGTCCTCTAGGAATTATGTCAACAAGCTTTTTTCCCATCCCTGTAATTCCAAGGACTAAGATTAGAATCGTAAATTCAATACACATCGCTGCAAGAAATCTAAAGCTATCAGGATTGTATTGACATACTCCATCAACACAAGGTTGTACGCCATACATTCCTGCTGTTGCTAAAGCTCCCATTACAAGTGGAACAGCCGGAGTAACCCATCCAGGTGCCATAGGTTCTCCGAATATAATTGGTCCTGCAGATATTAAAGTTCCAGCTATGAGGCTTAATGCCACAGCTTCTTCAAAAGTTAGTCCTAGCTGCATACCAAGAGGGGCAGCTGCGAAAGCTGTAGCTCCGCTAATAACCAAGCCTTGGAGGAATTCACCACTTCTAAATTTAATATGAATAAATGGAATTCTTAATGTAAATGGTCCCCATTTAACACCATTGCTGATTGAATTATTCATTTTGAAAGATTACTCATGCCCTCCTCCAGGCCTTTTAATGTAAGTGGAAACATTCTCTGTTCAACAAGATCACGAATTAAGCAAACTGATGAAGTATAGTCCCAATGATCCTCTTGAATAGGATTCAACCAAGCAACATTTGAAAAATGCTCGCATAAACGTTTGACCCAAACTCCACCTGGCTCTTCATTCCAATGCTCAATGCTGCCTCCAGCATTTGTAATTTCATAGGGAGCCATAGTCGCATCTCCAACAAAAATCAACTTGTAGTCGGCTGTATATTTATTAATGATGTCTTGAACAAAAAAACGTTCTTGAGATCTTCTTCTATTATCTTTCCAAACAGTTTCGTAAATGCAGTTATGAAAATAATAGTAATGCAAATGCTTAAATTCTGTCTTTACTGCTGAAAATAATTCTTCACATAGCTTCACAAAAGGATCCATGGAACCGCCCACATCAAAAAAGATAAGAACTTTCACATTATTAGATCTTTCTGGAATCATATTGATGTCAAGAATGCCGCCATTTTTTGCAGTCGATCTAATGGTGCCGTTCATATCGAGTTCAAGATCGTTGCCATGTCGAGCAAACTTTCTTAGCCTTCTCAAGGCCATTTTGATATTGCGTGTGCCTATCTCTGCTGAGTCATCTAAATTTTGATATTGCCTTTGCTCCCATACCTTTACAGCTTTCTTTTGACCGCCTTCACCGCCTACTCTAATGCCTTCAGGATTTTGACCATTATTGCCAAAAGGAGAAGTCCCATTTGTACCAATCCATTTGTTCCCACCTTCATGCCTCTCTTTTTGCTCTTCCATTCTTTTTTTAAACTCCTCAAGGAGTTTATCTAGACCGCCGAGAGATTTAATTTTTTTTAATTCTTCTGGATCAAGCTCTTTCTCAAAAGCTTTTCTAAGCCAATCCTCAGGAATCAGTGCTTGAAAAATGTCCTCTAGAGTTTCAATTCCTTTAAAGTATATTTCAAAAGCTTTATCAAACTTATCGTAGTGCTTTTCATCTTTTACAAGAATTGCTCTAGATAAATGATAAAAGTCATCCAAATTTGCGTAGGCCAATCTATTTTCTAGTGCTCCTAAAAGATCTAAAAGCTCTCTAAGAGTGCAAGGCACTCCTGAAGAACGAACCGTATTGAATAAATTAATTAGCATTATTTATTTGACTGTTCTCTCCTGGTCATAAAAGCAAGCCTCTCAAGTAAATGAACATCTTGCTCATTCTTTAACAAAGCACCGTAAAGCGGTGGTATGGCTTTAGAGTTATCAGCATTTTTCAAAATTTCATCAGGAATTTCATCTGATAAAAGTAACTTCAACCAATCAATCAATTCTGACGTAGAGGGTTTCTTTTTCATCCCAGGAATTTTTCTTATGTCAAAAAAGATATCCAATGCATCTTTGACTAATTTTTTCTTTATTTTAGGATAGTGGACATCGACTATAGCCTCCATGGTAGGTCTATCTGGAAATTGAATATAGTGAAAGAAGCATCGTCTTAAAAATGCATCTGGCAGTTCCTTCTCATTATTTGATGTAATAATAATGATAGGTCTCTTTATAGCTTTAATTGTTTCTCCAGTTTCATAACAATAAAACTCCATTCTATCTAGCTCTTGTAGCAGATCATTAGGAAACTCGATATCTGCCTTATCGATCTCATCTACGAGCAAAACTACCTGTTTGTCTGATTCAAAAGCTTCCCATAACTTCCCTTTCTTAATGTAATTTTTAATATCTTTAACTCTCTCGTCACCTAATTGAGAATCACGAAGTCTCGTAACAGCATCATATTCATACAAACCCTGAGATGCCTTGGTTGTGGACTTAATATGCCATTCAATAAGATCCATTTTTAGAGATTTTGCTACCTCGATCGCAAGTAATGTTTTGCCTGTACCAGGCTCACCCTTAATTATAAGAGGTCGCTCTAAAGTAACGGATGCATTTACAGCCATACTCAAATCATCAGTTGAAACATAATTTTTAGTGCCTTTAAATTTCATATTTTTTTCCTTAATTAATTTTTTGCCAATCTTTCATTTGATTTTAAAACTTTAGCAATTTGCTTGCTGGTTGCAACAAGATTTTCATTTAGATCCCACATTGATAAGTTTTGCTCAAAATATCCTTTATTTAAGTCTGTAGCAATCGCATCAATAAAAACTTTTTGCGTTGTGGGTAATTGCTTGATGCTTGTTGTAAGAGTGAGCGTTGGTATCCATCCTAATGGTCCGTACTTGTTTGTAACAACAGGTGGCAAAATATCTGCTAAATAAGATAATGCAAATTGGTCCGGTAGATCACCCTCAAGCTCTACAAAACCTGAGCATCTTGCATCATAACCTTCTCCATGAGAATCCCTTAACCACCAAACATGATCAGGATGAACCAATAAGCTTAATTGTTTTACAAATTCTGGAGTAAATCCTTTTTGCAACGAATCGTAATTCATTGGCACATACGAATCGTGATTTGATTCATGAAAAATTCCTGGTAACGGTGTATGAAGATCTGAGTAGCCCGATAATTTGTCTAGGTCTGTGCAAATCCCTGTCATTTTACAAGTAATCTTATCTCCCTGAATAAGTTCAACATCTCCCACAGATGTTCCCTTGCTTATTCTTATAGGTGTTACCTTAATGTCCACAGGCTCATGGTCAGTTCTATCAAGATACAAAACATTTGAATTTATTGAGCAGCTGTGTGGAAGAACGCTTACCAAAGCTTTATGCATAATGGCTGCAAGATATCCACCGTTCGGAGTAGCGCCAACTGAATATTTTTTATCAGGCGTAAATTTAAACAAATTATCCGACTTTTGTTCAATAGATATTGCTTTCTGAAATTGCAGAAAATGATTCATAATAAATATTTAAAAGACTGTTATTGTAAAGGATACTTTATTCAAATGCCTGAATTCTTTGATATAGCCTGTAATTTAACGCATGAATCTATTTTGCCAAATATTGATGATGTAATTAGTGAAGCCAATTTGGTTAATGTTAATAAACTCGGATTAATCTCAGCTGAATTAGAAGACTTTAGTAAGATAGCCTCTCTTGTAAAAAGATACCCTAATGATCTTGCCCCAACCTATGGTGTGCATCCTCATCATGCAAGTCAGCTTAATGGGGTCACAAAAAATGGGTTTATTCAGCTTGTAAGTAAATACAATCCAAATGTAATTGGCGAGATTGGATTAGATTATTTTAGAAATATTTCAACACTTGAGGAACAGATACATGCTTTTGAAATCCAACTCCAAGCCTCAATTGATTTAGAGCTGCCGGTATTCCTTCACCAAAGGGACTCGCATGATGATTTTTTAAAAATACTTCGTAACTACAATTCAGAGCTTTCAAGTCTTGTGGTCCATTGCTTTACAGGCACACAAAGAGAGTTGGATGAATACTTGGAACTTGGTTCATATATTGGACTGACTGGATGGATTTGCGATGAAAGAAGAAATCAAGAATTAAGAGCTTCTATAAAAAATATTCCTCTTGAAAAATTGATGATAGAAACTGATGCACCATACCTAATTCCAAGAAATCTCAAACCGAGACCCAGTAAAAATATTAATTTGCCAAAGTACTTGCCTCATATTGCAGCAGAGATTTCATCTCTTACTAATTACAGTATCGATGAGATAGCGACACAAACATACAACAATGCAATAAAATTTTTTAACTTAACTTAGATCCATCAAGTTTAAATTTTTTTGATATGACGGCATTGTCCTGTCCACATTTTGGAGGTCCGTGCTTGACAGATTCTTTCGTAAGGGAAAATCTTGGTGCTGGTGCAGGCTGAAAGTGTCCATCCAATTCAATAAAAGTATTTCTATATTTGAGATGATGGTGTTGGGGAGCTTCTGCGATGCTTAGAACTGGAGCAACACAAGCATCGGTTCCTTCAAAAATCTTTGCCCACTCATCGCGAGTCTTTGTTTTAAAACGATCTTTGATTACCTCCTTGTACTCTAACCACTTACTCTGGTCCATTTGATTACCAAAATAATCTTTATCTAATTCAAGCTTATCGATGAGTATTTCATAAAACTGTGGTTCGATTGACCCAACGGACATATGCTTGCCGTCTTTACATTCAAAAGTATCATAAAAATGAGCTCCACCATCAAGCAAATTAGACTCTTTGCTTTGTTTCCAAAAACCTGAAGCGTCAAAAGAGTAAAACATTGTCATTAAAAGTGAGGCGCCATCAACCATTGCAGCATCAACAACTTGACCCCTACCACCATTTTTAACATTTAATATGCCAGCAAGGATACCCAATGCAAGAAACATGCCTCCTCCGCCATAGTCACCAATTAAATTTAATGGCGGTGGTGGGTTTTCACCTTTGCGACCTATAGAGTCTAGTGCTCCTGTTAGGGCTATATAATTTAAATCATGCCCAGCTGAATTTGCTAAAGGGCCCGTTTGTCCCCAACCAGTCATTCTTCCATAGACAATATTTGGATTTATTTCTAAGACTTCTTCTGGTCCAAGGCCTAATCTTTCCATTACGCCCGGACGAAATCCTTCAAATAATGCATCTGCTTGGGATAATAATTTCTTTATTTCATCAATAGCATCAGGTTTCTTTAAGTCTGCGGTTATTGAATATTTTGAACGGCTTTGAAAGTCTAATTCATTACCTTTACCTAGAGATGAGGCCCTATCTATTTTTATCACTTCGGCACCCAAATCAGCTAATACCATCCCGCAAAAAGGTCCTGGACCAATTCCTGAAAATTCTATGATAGTTGTCCCTTTAAGTGGTCCGCTCATTTATCTGCCTTATGAATCAAATGCTTTAAAGGATTGTAGCAAAAGTGGTAATAATATTAATGTTGCCACTAATGAGGTAAAAATTGCTAATGATGTAAAAGTTCCAAATAAAACCGTTGGAGAAAAATTTGAAAAGCTGAAAATCAGGAATCCAATAGAAATTGTCAGTGCTGTATACAAGATAGCTCTTCCAATAGTGGTATGCGATTTGAGAATTGCATCACTCGACGCTACTCCATTGGAAATTTCAACCTTATATCTATATAAGTAATGGATTGTATTATCCACTGCCATCCCAACACTGATCGCAGCGACAGTGATGGTCATAATATCCAATGGAATTGATAGAATTCCAAGTAACCCAAGAACGCTTGACGCAGTTAAGATGTTAGGGATCAGTCCAATAACTGCAACTTTGATTGATCTAAATATTACCAAAAACATAATCAATATCACCCCAAAAACAATACCCAAAGATTTTATTTGAGAATCAAATAATGACTGCAGCATGTTGTTGTAAAGAACTGCAAGGCCGGTAATTCTAAATTGATCCTCTGCTAATCCAAATTTCTCCTGGAGATCACTTGAAACATTATTAATCAGTTGGTTCCTATTGAGGGTATTTGAAGTTTCATAAACGCGTGTTGAGATCCTAACCTGTGAATCGTCTTCATTTATGTACGAATATAAAAGAGACTCCTTGAGATCTTCAGGCAAAACAGATCTTAATAATGCTAACTCAAGATCATTGAGATCTTTGCCATTATTGATAAGTCGTGCCATTTTTATTCCACTTGCAACACTTAACACTTTTCCTATTTCTGGAGTGCTATCCAAATAATCATGAATGCCTTCAAGTCGCTTTAAAGTAAAAGAGTTCCACCAGTATCCGGATGCTTCACTTGCATCATCTTCAAAAAGATCATCATCAAACAAATCATCATCCAGACCGATATCCTCTATTGATTCCTTTGGAGCATCTATAACAATATCTAAAGTTGCCGTCCCTCCGAGTTCTTTATCAAGCAAGTACATTCCTTGATAAATTTCAGTATCATCAGAAAAATAATCGATGAATCTATTCTCAACTTTTAGAAGTGAAAACCCATACACTAATCCGCACATCAAAATGATAGATACCAAAAAAATTCGATTCTTTGCATAATGACTAAATTTAACTAATGAAACTGGAACAGATTGAATCCAATGAGGCTCATTTGCTTTCCTGTTGATTAAAATCTTCATCATCATTGGTAAAAACGTGAAGGTTAGTAAAAACGCAAAAATCATGCCAACCGCCATCATTTTCCCAAACTCTATTACTGGTTTAATTTCTCCAAAAATTAATGAGATAAAAGCTACTGCAGTGGTAAATGCAGCAAAAAAACATGGAAACAACATTTGTTTACATGCCTCTGCTATAGCATCATCCACAGAATTCATCTCACGCCTAACATCATTAAATCTCACTAAAACGTGAACAGTTAACGAGATAGTAAGAATTAATAAAAGAGCAATAAAGTTGGATGAGACAACACTAATTTTCCAACCTGCCAAACCCAAAAAAGATGCGGTAAAAATGGTGGCTATTACAGCATTAGAAAGCGGTAGGAATACATAGCTTATTTTCCCAAAAAATGTGAACAGCAAAAGACCAAACACAATTGCAACTGCTATTCCAAAGACCCTAAGATCAGATTCTATAAATGACATCATATCAACTGCAATCATTGACGCTCCACCTAGGAAAATTGTCCCCTCAGACCTAAATTTATTTAAAACTGATCTTACGTTTTCGATTAATTGCTTTTGTTTTATAGACTCAAGATCATTGATCTCAGAAATAGCTAAATTTATTTTATCTATCTCATCTTGAACTTTAGGTGTTTGAACTTTATCCAGTAATTCATATCTTTTATTTATTAAGGGCCTGTATTCTAGATTTTCTTCTAAAACTATTTGTAAAGCAGTAGTTTTTCCATCAGGGCTTATTATTAGTTCTGAGTAGATGGGATTATCAAGAATTTCTTCTTTAGCCAGCTGAATATCTACCACAGGATCTTCAAGTGTCTTTAAGTTGTCTGCTATTTCACTAAGCTCTACTCTTGGTTGAAAGAAAATAGGTGCATCCAATAAAGAGAGAACTGAAGAAATGCCCTCTAAATCTGATAATTGTGATTCTAAATTTTTTATAACTGATAATGTTTGTGGCTCAAATAAATTATTCTTTGGAGTAAACGTTGCAATTAAAAAATCTGAGTTACCAAATGTATTACCAACCTCTCTGTAAGTTTTAAATGCTTCGTCCCCTTGAATAACCAATGCTTCTGAGGATGCATCAAGCTTAAAATTCTGCAGTCCAGGTAACAGAAGAACTAATCCAATCAGAAGCATCAGCAATCCCAAAACTGGTCTTTGAAGCATTTGTTTAAAAATCATTTTTTTGCACACTCTGGTGATTCAGGCTCAGAATCTAATTTTGAAAGTTCATCATGTGTGTAACAATGAAGTGCAAGCGCATGAAATTTCTGCATTAAATCTCCAAGATGAGAAAAAACCATTTTATGCCTTAAAACTCTTGGTGTATTAACAAATGAATCATCTGCGATGATTAACTTGAAGTGAGTTTCTGAATTTTCTGGAACCGAGTGCATATGACTTTCATTTTGAAGCTTGAAAACAGCATTGGGAAATTTTTCAAAAACTTTATTTCTTATTTCTGTTTCGAGATTCATAACTTTCTAGCTTTAAAAGTTTGTGTTTATTTTTAATTCCAAAAGCATATTTACCAATATTTCCATTAGATTTTAATACTCTGTGACATGGAATTATAAGCGGAATTGGATTTAATCTACATGCTGAACCAACTGCTCTGACAGCATTTGGATTGTTAATGGATGCTGCTATTTCCTGATAAGAACATGTTTCACCATATTTTATATTAGTAAGGGATTTCCAAATTTTTTTTTGAAATTCAGTCCCTTCTAATTTGCTAAAATTGATAGGAAGTTCTTTGACTGAAATCATACCTTTAAATAGCTGGTTAAAGGTTTCTTGAAGATTTTGATCAAAAAATAAGTTTACAGTTGAACTTACCAGCTCCAGTCTTGTGAGGTTTCTGTCTTTGAAGTGAGCTAAAAAATTACCAATTGGTGTTTTAATAAAAGATGATTTCATGAAAAGAATTAGTTGTAATCCTTAATGCCTTTTGATTTTGATCGATCATAAATCTTTTGATCATAGGCTTCTCTAAAAGAGGTACTTGAAAAAGGTCTTGAGTGATGAGTGGTTTGAACTTTATTTCGTTTATTAAATAAAAACGTGTATATGAGTCCACTCATGAATCCGGCAACATGAGCCATGTAGGCAACACCATCGGACATAGAGGATCCTAATGAGAAAAACTGACCAATAATCCATATTGCCAGAACTATGCCTGCGGGGACATTAATAATTTGGATAAAAATAAAAATCCAAACGAAAACTCTTACATTTGCACTTGGATATAAAATCAGATATGCGCCTAGTATTCCGGCAACTGAACCACTTGCACCTATCAAAGGTATTAGACTATCAGGATCTATAATTCCTTGAGCTAGAGAAGCTATAACGCCACAGACTAAGTAAAAGATAAGAAACTTAATCGATCCAAGTTCAGCTTCAATATTATCTCCAAAAATCCATAAATAGAGCATATTTGAGAATAAATGAAAAAATCCTCCATGAATAAATAAGGATGTGTATAGATTTGAATAAAGCAGACTCGAGTCTGAAAAAAATTCTCTGGAAATAAATCCATTTTCTCTAAAAAATGTTTCTAGTTCGCTACTGCTAAGACTAGACTGGAATAAAAATACCAATACATTTAAGCCTATAATTGTATAAGTCGCCCAAGGCGTTTTCTTTATTGGATTATCATCAAAAAGAGGTAAGAAAAACATTAGCTATCGAGATGTTTTGCATTTTGTAACTCAATGACCCTACTAAGAACCTCCTCCCATATTTTCCACTCAGAATGATTTAGGTTTGCAGCATATTCAGCCGCTCTTAGCATCGCTATAGATTCCGCATCATCACCATATTGAGAGATAAGGTCTCGAGCTGTTTTTGTTACTTGATTCAAGGCTTTTTGCAACTGGCACATTATTTTAAATTGTTCTGCAACTTTATCCCAAGTAAAGCTAGATTCAAAGCTTATTCAGACAGACAAAAGAAATTTCTTAGCCCAAATGAATAACTGAGAAGAATATCGAGCGAAACTTGAGTTTGTACATAGTAGAATGGTAGGTGTAATTTAGGAAGTTAATAAAATAAAAATTAACAATTGTATGGAAATTATTCACATATATGACCAAAGGCCAGGTCATTATAACCAAGGAAATATTCTCTTAGAATGCCTTGGTAATGAGTTTAATTGTGCAACGTCAGAATGCTCAATAGATAACTTAAACAAATTTAAACCTAATTCAAATAAACTTATTTTAATTGGGGTTGGGCATAGAGTGCATAAAGCATTACTGCAACAAAAAAGACTCCTCTCTAGCTCTCATAACATTACTCTTATTGCTGTTCTAAGACCAACTTTTAATGCTAAAAAGTTTGATCTAGTTGTAGCCCCAGAACATGACTACTTTGACAGAAAGATGCCTACAAACTGTTTGTTGTTTAAAGGCAGCCTTTGTAAAACATCCCTTCTTAAACCTGAAAATAATAAACTTGTTGTGTGTATTGGCGGCCCAATAAAGAATATGCCGTTTGAAAAAGGGCTCCTAATAGATAATCTAAAATACATTATTGATACTCACCGGCAGTTTAAGATTTCTATTTTTAATTCAAGAAGAACACCCGATGATTTATGGTCTGAAATTTCTTGTTATAAAAATATTAGACTGTATGATTCTGAAGATACTGACTTTAATTTTTTTAACAGCAATCTTGTATCGGCTTCAAAAAAATTCATCACACCCGACAGCATTAGTATGATATTTGAGAGTCTATCGAGTTACGGTGAAACTTATTTGTTGCAAACCAGCAAATGCCCTAAAAAACATTGGTTCAGCTTTAAAAGCAATAAGCATCAAAGAATTAATAATGGATTACTTGACGAAAAACGCATTGGTATTGTTCAAAAAAGGGATGTTTTTGATCGATCAGGAGTAATAAGTTACATCATATCTCCAAATCCAGGTTTTGAACCATTGGCTGAAGTCGAGAAAATTGCTTTCAAAGTTAAAAGACTTATAAATGAATAATATTGCGCATTTAATTTGTAGCAAAAATTTTTCAGGCATTGAGCAACATGTTCAAGAATTAACATCAACACTAACAAATAATTCTGATTATCGTCTTTATATCTTTGCAGATAAAAACTTAGAAACTCATTTTCAGAATCATAGATTTCAAGTATTTCCTAATAAATTCAGGCTCAATCTCTTTGCTCTCTTCAAGCTCCGAAAATTAATAAAAGTTCATAAAATTCAAATACTTCACTGTCATGGTTCAAAATCAATCCTTTTAGGTCGTTGGGTAAGCTGGATTACAAAGGTAGAATTAATTGCAACAGTTCATGCTAATAAAAAAAGACCTGTTCCTACAAATGGCTTTAGGAAAACAATTATCGTAAATGAGCTCTTAAAAAAAACTTATCCTGCTGCAGAGGTGATAGGTAATTGGGTAAATCCCAGATTAGAAATAATTAATTCCTCAAGAGATGGAAGCTTTATTGCGGTTGGAAGACTGGAAAAAATCAAGCGATTCGATTTATTGATTCATGCATGGAAAGGCATTAATGAAAAACTTGAAATCATCGGAGATGGTTTAGAAAAGAATACTCTGCTAACTATCATTGAGAATAACGACCTAGCCAAAAGAATTACCATCAGGTCAGAGGTCAATTCTCAGGAACTGGCTAATATTTATAAAAGAGCAAAAGGCTTAATCGTCACTAGCTCAAGAGAGGGAGGACCTAGGGTGGCTCTAGAGGCAGCAGCTTTTAACTTACCGGTATTTGGAACCAATGTAGGTATTATGAGTGAATTATTTCCCCAAGAGGTCTTGGCTGATCCCAGCAATGAAGATGAAGTTATTTCTTTAATAAGAAGTTTTGTGCCCTTAGCAAAAAATCTTGATGTAAGTGCAATTAAGGAACGAATATTTGAATCCTATACAGTAGAAAGCTCTGCAAAAAAGGTTAGTAAAATTTACGATTCAGTATTAAGCAATTCTTTGTAAACTTTTAATGTTGCGTTGGTTTGATACTCTTTTTTGAACTCTTTATTTAAAATTAACTGATCAGGTACATCTAATAAACGTCTTACTTTAACTTCTAAATCATCCATTGAATTAAGTTTAGTAAGACCATTAGATTGAAGGAGAGATAGAGACTCTTTTACCCCTCCATAATCCCATCCCACAACCGAGCAGCCACAAGCAACAGCTTCAATCATTGTTCTTCCAAACGGTTCAGCCTTTGATGATAAGTTAAAAACAATAGAAGAAATTTTATAAACATTTTCAATATCAGATCTTCCATCACAAAATAATATTTTAGTGTCATCTAAATCAAGGTCTGATGCCAACATTTTGAGCTTTTTAAAATAAGTTTTTTTATTCTTTGCAACAGGCCCCATGACAATGCCAATCAGTGAAGGATCTTTAAGCCTATGTATTAGTTCAATAAACGTTTCAATGCCCTTCCATGAAGTGATCCTGCCAGGCATTAATAAGATTTTTTTATTTGTTGTTTGCGGAAATTCTGCAAACCATTTATTGAGCCAACTACTTTCTAGAGGAACTTGATTGAATTTTTCTGTGTCACAACCTCTGTAAATATTGACTATATTTGTAGTTGAAATTCTGTAATTTTCTTTAATGTATTGCTTTACAGTATTAGAAATACTAATAATTAAATCACTTTTAGCCATTGATTGGCTGTACCATGGCTTGCTGTAAAGACCATGAAAGGTAGATACTAAGATTGGCTTTTGATCATCTGCCAATCCTCTTATGGCCAAGAGATATATCCAGGCTGGAAATCTTGATCGAACATGAACAATATCTGGTTTCTCTTCAAGAAGAATTTTCTTGAGCGCATTAAATTGCATCAAAGCAGATATGGATTTCTTTGAAATAGGAATTTGTAAATTTTTTACCTCGATATCTAATTCACTCTCAAGAACGCCACCTGCTGAAATGACAAGAGCATCATGACCTTGAGAAACTAAAAAATTAGCAAGATCGACAGTTCCACGTTCAACACCTCCAAAATTTAATTCTGGAAGTAATTGAGCAACTTTCATTTATTCGTACCTTAGTGAAATTGCTGGATCAAGTTTGGCTGCTCTTCTAGCAGGCCAAATTCCAAAAAATAGTCCTACCATTGCAGAAAAAGTAATTGATCCAATTATCGCGGTAAAAGGAAATACTATCGGCCATTCTTGTAAAAAAGCTATTAGAAAATATATTGAGGTTCCAAAAATAACTCCAATAAAACCGCCAATTAAGCACAACGTGATTGCTTCAATAATAAACTGAAATAATATTGTATTTTGTGTAGCGCCTAGTGCTTTTCTTAATCCAATTTCCCTTGTTCTTTCAGTAACTGAAACCAACATAATATTCATCACGCCAATACCCCCTACCAAAAGGCTTATTGAGGCTATGCCAATTATTAAAGCAAAGAATATAGATGTGGCTTGTCTTTGAAGGTCTAATGCTTGACCCCAATCTCTAATACTGAAATTATTATTTTCACCAGGCCCTATGTCATGCTCTCTTCTTAGAATCCTCTCAATAGCAATCATTACTTCCTCTGTCGCATACTCTATAGGATAATTTATAGCAATAGACCCTATTGTCTCCCTTCCAAAGATTCGATCAGAGGCAGTGTATAAGGGTGTATATATCTGCTCGTCAGGATTTGGCCCCCAGCTTGCGCCCTCTTCTTTGATAGTGCCAATTACTTTAAATGGAATATTATTAATAAAGATTTCATTGTTCAAAAGAACTGTGGATGATGTTTTAAGTTCGTTAGCAACTTTTGAGCCAAGAATAACAACCCGTTTTCTTGCTAAATTGTCATTTTCAGTAAAAGAAATACCAGAATCTAATTCATATCCTCGGATTGGAAAAAAATCCTGCGTGCTGCCGACAATTTGTAAACTTGCATTCTCGCTTTTAAATTGTACTTGTTTTGATCCCCTAATCTCAGGGGCAATTTGCCAGGGTATTTCTTCATCCTTTGAAAGAGCAATGGCATCTTTGATATCCAACGGAACCTTACTAGTATTTGTTGCCCCTTGCCTAGAAGAGCTTGGATAAACATATATTGTTCTTGCTCCTAGGTCGGTAATCGAGTCATTGAGTGCCTGTTGAGCACTCGAACCCATAGCTACCATAGCAATAACAGCAGCTGTACCAATAATAATGGCAAGCGTAGTTAAAATTGATCTTAATTTATTTACTTTTATAGCATCTATTGCAGTGCCTATGGATTCTTGGACAAGCATTAGCTAAACCTATTTTTTAAACGTTCAGAAAATCTTTGCTGAGATTTAATTAATCCCTCGCTTGGTAAGACATAAACAATATCATTTTTATTAAGCCCCTCTTTTAGTTCGACATAGTTAAGGTCAGTTTTGCCAACCTTAACCCATTGCATTTGTGGTCCCTTATTTGTTTCTTTAAAAACTATAAAATAAGTAAAACCTTCACCTTCAACTCTTTTTTCTAAAAATGAACTGATTTGATCATTATCAATCCCTAAAAGCATGGCAACACTCATAACATCTCTTCTTGTTCTTAAGGATCCAGAGGGCAGTGCTAGAGCAACTTGTTCATTTAAAATTTCTATTTCAACATCGGTATTCATCCCTATCAGTAGCAAATTATTCTCATTTTTAATATCAATCAATACCGGGAATGTAGTAACGTTTTGCTCCTCTCTAGCCTGAGGTTCAATCTTTGAAACTATGCCAGTAAATTTTTTATCTCTGTAAGCTGAAACTTTCAAGGTAACTTCTTGGCCAATAGTGATTTTGCCAATATCTATCTCGTCGATTAATGCTCTTACTCTCACTTGATTTAAGTCAGCCATCTCCATTAAAAGAGTCCCCCCACCAACAGCTGATGTTGGTGATGTAATTACTTGTCCAACTTCTGCTGGTCTTGAAATAATAGTTCCACTAATTGGTGATCTAACAAGGGTATCATCGAGCGCTATTTTTGCATTTTCTAAGTAAACATTAGATCTTACGTATTGAGATTTCGCAGAGGAAAAGGATTCTTGGGCATCTTCAAAAGCTTTATCAGAAATGCTTCCCTCATTATGGAGTGTTTCTGATCTAAGAAATTGGCTTTCAGCATTCTGTAATCTAACCTTTGCTACGTCTAAATCAGCAGACGCTTGCTCTAGATTATTTTTTGGTGTTCTTTGATCAATTCTTGCTAATACTTGACCTTTTTCTATAAAATCTCCAATTTCTGCACCCAAATATAATATTTCTCCTGATGCTTTAGACTTGATCTCAATAGAGGATATTGCCTCAACAGTTCCTGAAGCCTCGACAGTTAAATCAAGTTGTTGAGTTTTAACTTCTTTTTTTGAATAAAATTTAAATTCCTCTTCGTCACTTGAGCCACCTCCACAACTTACTAGAGCAATTGGAATTATTAATAAAGAAAATATTTTGTGCTTCATTTTAGTACCTTCTGATCCTCAGATATTTTACCGTCTTTTATAGAGATTATTCTCTCAGCTTGATTCGCAACTTCTATTTCGTGTGTGATTACAATAATAGTTTGTCCTTGTTTATGAAGATTTATAAAAAGATTCATAACTTCATCACCAGTTTTGCTATCTAAATTACCAGTAGGCTCATCAGCAAAAAGAATTGATGGTTTATTAACTAGTGCTCTTGCTATTGCAACTCTTTGTTGTTGTCCTCCGGACAACTCTGAAGGTTGATGATGAGCCCTAGATTCAAGATCAACTGATTTTATTACCTCCATGGCAATTACCTCCTGCTCAGACTTATCTATTCCAGCATATTTTAATGGCAACATAACATTGTCTAAAGCTGTGTTTCTTGCTAATAAATGGAAGTTTTGAAATACAAATCCAATTTCATGATTTCTTATTAATGCTAGAGCATCATCATCGAGCATGCTCACATTTCTGTTATTAAGGTAATATGTTCCGCTGGTAGGACTGTCTAAACATCCAATAATATTCATCAAAGTAGATTTACCTGAACCAGATGGACCCATAATTGCGACAAACTCTCCTTTATTTATGTTGAGTGAAACTCCTCTCAGAGCCTCAACAGTTTGGGTTCCAACATAAAAGTGACGAACCAAATTTTCAGTTTTAATTATGCTCATAAATTTTGGATGTAAAGTATACTTTACACTTAGGTAGGTTCACAAATAAACACTGGGATGTCTCTATCGGTGTTATTTTGATAAGTCTGGTAGTTAGGATACGTCGCACATATAATTGGCCAAAGTGATGCTTTCTCCTCTTCTGACACTTGCCTTGCAAGAAAAGTTCCATGACTGGTAGAAGTCATAACTTCGACTTTCGGATTCGCTTTAACATTGTAATACCAGCTAGGATTTTTAGGCATTCCTCCTAACGAGGCAACTAAGATAGGATTACCATTCTTGTGAACATGTATTAAGGGAATGTTTCGAATTTTATTTGTTTTGGCGCCAATAGTTCTTACAACCATAACTGGAAAACCACCTGGCCACTTATTCCAAATCTTACCTTTAGACATTAAAAAAATAGGTGCTTGAAGCTTTGAAAAAATACGAATCACAAACTTCCCAAATTTAGCTGAAGATTCTGAATATTTTTCTGCCATTTCTTATTTAAATGCTGATATACCAGTTTGAAAGTTACCTAAAATAAGAGAATGGACATCATGAGTTCCTTCATAAGTATTTACAGCTTCAAGGTTCATGGTATGCCTAATTACGTGATACTCATCAATCACTCCGTTGCCTCCATGCATATCACGTGCAGCTCTTGCAATATCTAATGCTTTTCCACAATTATTTCTTTTAACAAGTGAGATCATTTCTGGGATCATTTTATCCTCGTCCATTAATCTCCCAACTCTTAAGCTAGCCTGCAGTGCAAGAGTAATTTCAGACTGCATGTCTGCAAGCTTTTTTTGAATAAGTTGTTTGGCTGCTAAGGGTTCACCAAATTGATCACGATCAAGGGTGTACTGCCTAGCAGCCTTCCAGCAGAACTCTGCTGCCCCAATAACCCCCCATGAAATACCGTATCTTGCTAAATTTAAGCACGAAAAGGGTCCTTTAAAACTTTGAACATTTGGAAGAAGTCTTTCATCAGGTATGAAAAGTTCGTCCATAAAGACTTGCCCTGTTGTTGATGCACGAAGAGCAAACTTACCCTCAAGTTTGGCAGTACTTATATTTTTATCATCTTTTTCTGCAATAAAACCTCTCAGAATTCCTTGTTCATCTTTTGCCCATATGACAAAGATATCTGCTATTGGAGCATTCGTAATCCATGTCTTAGAGCCAGATAACTTATAACCACCATCAACTTTTTTAGCAACAGTCTTCATGCTTCCTGGGTCTGAACCTGCATCCGGTTCTGTGAGGCCAAAACAACCAATTAACTTTCCTTTAGCCATTTCTGGTAGATACTTCTCTTTTTGATTATCTGAACCGAATTTATAAATTGCATACATCGAAAGCGAAGATTGAACACTCATTGCAGAGCGATAACTTGAATCGACCCTTTCAATTTCTCTTGTAATCAAGCCATAAGCAACATAACTAATGCCTGCACAACCGTAACCTTGAATTGTAGGACCAAGCATTCCAAGATCACCAAGTTCATTATAAATTTCTCTATGAAACACCTCATCTCGATTAGCTTCAAGAATTCTAGGCATAAGCGAATTCTGACAATATTCGTGAATATTTCTCTGAATAATTCTCTCCTCCTCAGAGAGCTGTTCGTCGAATAATAGAATGTCTTCCCAGTGATTTTGCATAAAAAAAACCAGCTTATTAATACTAAGCTGGTTTCATAAAATTAAAAGTTAAAATTTATATCTAACATCAAATCCAACTGTTCTAGGTGCTCCATAATAATCAAGTGTTATCTGACCAAAACCAGGACCGAAGGGAATATTGTTAACAATATAACTATTATCGGTTAAGTTTTTGATCCAGAAAGTTAGACTGATATTTTCTGCTGGATCTGTAAATAATCTTAGATCTGTTATTCCTCGTGAAGCTACATTAGTAAGAGCAGCCCTTGGATCATTTCCATTGTATGGAAAAATAGCATGCTCTGAAATCCTACTATGATCTAATCTCATTCTGTATGGCCCAAAATCCTTTTCTAAAGAAACATATAAAGTATGATCAGGAGCATAAGGGAATTGCTCTAAAGCAAATCCATCACTTGCAACAGCACCGCCAGTAAACTCGGCATCTAAACTACCATAATTAACCATCAGTTTGGTCGTATCATTTACATAAGCAGTTGTTTCAATCTCAATACCTGAGATATCTGCTGAATTATTAATTACTTCTGAAGCCGCAGCTGCATCCGCAGTGAAATAAGAAATTTGCATATCTTCATGCTCATTATCAAAGTATGCAACATTAACCATCACACGATTATCTAAATATCTTCCCTTGAATCCAATTTCAGTGGATTGAACTGTTTCAGGTGCATAAGGTGTGGATGCTGCAAATGGGTTAGAGCTTTCAGCATTAAATCCACCAGCCTTAAATCCATCAGCTACTTTAAAATACATATTTGCAGATTCACTAATATCATGAGAAACAATGAATGTTCCCGTTGTATCATCAAAACTACCTTCACCAGAAGCAGAGATTAATCCAACATACTCTTTAAAGCCCTCTTTATCTTCATCGGTGCTTCTTACACCAACGGTAACATTTGTTTTATCTGTTACTGCAAGGTCAAATTGAGCATAAATAGCGGTGCTATCTCCACTACCTGAATAATTTTGCACAATATTAGTTCCCCCTCCGAAAAATAATTGAGGGTTTGAAGTATAAGCATCATCTTTTAGCGCATAATATCCTAATACATAGTTAAGATTACCTCTTTCGCCAGTTAACTGAAGTTCAAAAGTTTCTGATGTATAGTCAGTAAATCTAGAAGTATTAGCGATAGGGAAAGGCCCTCCATCAAGATCTAAGTTATCAGACCATTCAGTATCTCTTCTTGCTAGGATTGCTTTTACAGTTCCTAGGTTAGTGTCTCGTGAATAAGTTAATGCAACACCACTTACCTCCGATTTTTCAAAAACTGCTTCATTGACATGAGCCACTTTAGCTCTGCCCTTGGAAGTGTAAAGTTCAATCGGCCATAATTTTAATCCACCAGTTGCAGGAGAGGCACCAACGCCAAATGCTGCACTCCAGTTTGGAATTGTGTATCCAAGTTGTGCAAATGGGGGTGTATTACTTTGATCATTATAGTCAACAGACAAATCAAATGAACTGTTATCAGTATCTCTTGCTATAGTAAATCTAAAGCCATGAGAATTAATAGTATCTAACTCGTTAACAGTTGGATCTGCAGATGGAACAACACCTTGTGCGCCACCAAAGGGACCAGGAGCATTATGAACATATCCATCCCGCTCTTTACTATTTACTACTAATTTACCGTAAGTACCATCGCCAATTTCAAAATCAGTAGTAAACTGAGCCTGAGTAAGACCATAATTTCCGAGAGTTAGCTTTGTCTCTACACCAGAACCGTTTGGTCTTTGTGAAATTAAATTTATAGCACCACCAAGAGTATTTCTTCCGTACAAAGTTCCTTGCGGACCTCTTAGAATCTCAACTCTTTCTAAGTCAACTACATCAAAAATGGCTCCTTGTGTTTTTCCAAGATATACACCATCTAGGTAAACTCCAACGGTCGGTTCCCATGTAATAGCTGGATTAATTGTAACGCCACCACGCATCGCTATAGTAGCTGATGTGTTATTTGATGGAGTTTCAACTAACATGACATTAGGTGAGATACCTGCCATATCAACTACATTTTTAATATCTAAGTCTTCAATAGTCGATGCAGTAATTGCTGTTAGTGCGATTGGAGTGTCTTGAAGAGATTGTTCTCTTTTTTGGGCTGTAACAACCACTTCCTCGATGCCGCCCGCGGATCGTACTTCCATGCTTTGCTCAGTCATTGCACGAGTTTGATCATTTCTTTGACTTGCGTTTTCAGACTGAACAGCTCCTACAGGCTCATCAGCTAATAAAGTAAAACAAGCAATAAGTAAAAATGAAAAAAAGTAATTTTTATAATTCATAATTGTCCCCTAATAAATAAAATAAATTAAATTAAATTTTCACAATGAGTATTATGCCATATCTTTGAAAATCATAGTCAATTCCATTACTTCTGAGAGATATAGCGCAAATATCCATCATCTTTTTGCTGTTTCCACAAATTATCTTTAGTGGTAGCTCATCCTGAAATCTATAACAAAAATCTATCAGCTGTGACTCAACATAATTATGACGAACACCATGCAGGTCAAGGCATCTAATTCCACTTTCCTCAAAGGTTTTCATACTTTATGATGTTGTTATGATTAACATAGATGAGCTAACAGTAGACCATTTTTTTGATCCATCATCAAAGAATTTCATAGATGATCCAAAACCCACTATTGAAAAATTAGTTAAAGAATTTCCTATCGCTAGGTTTAATGCATGGTCAGCATGGTTAGTTACAGGTAATAAAAATATTACAAACTGTTTACTGGATAGAAGGCTATCAACTGACTTTAATCTCTGGGAGCATGCTCCACCAAAAAAAGAGCTTGCAGATATGGATGCTTTTGAAAAGCTAATGAATAATAATTTATTCTTTTTAAATAGGTCCAATCACCTAAGACTTAGAAAGCTTGCATTGCCTGCATTTTCACCACGCATTATGGAGCAGATGAAGGTTAGATTTACAAAGTTAGTTAAGGAAAGATTTGATGAAATTGGTAAGCCTAAAAAATTTAATTTTGCCACCGAAATTGCAGAAATTATTCCGACCCAAGCTATTGCAAGTTTAGTAGGCATCCCTAGAGATAAATTTCCAATATTTGATTCGCTTGCTTATGGAGTGGTAAGAGGCATCAATCCAATGCTAACACCCCAAGAGAGAGCTGAAGCAATCGAAGGGGTACCTGCTGGTTTAGATCTACTTAACGAGCTTATTGATGAAAAGAGAAAGAATCCATCTGATGATTTTTTATCTACTCTTATTACGGCAGAAGAAGATGGCGATAAACTGTCTAACTGGGAAATGTGCGCACTAATCGGTGCGGTTTTAGGAGCTGGATCTGATACTGCAGTTGATTTACACAGTTATTTAATTAGGGCTTTATTATCTCATCCTGATCAACTAGCTGAATTAAAAAATGACGAAAGCTTAATTCAAAATGCTATTTCAGAGACTCTACGGTACGAATCGTCTGGTAAAACAGGTTTAGCAAGGTATGCATCTGAGGACCTTGAGATTCTCGGTGTTAATGTAAAAAAGGGTGAGATGGTACAACTGATAACTAGTACTGCTGGGTTAGATCCAAATGCTTACGAAAACGCAAATACTTTTAATATTCACAGAAGTCATGACAAAAGTATAAGTTTTGGTCAAGGTCCTCATTACTGCATTGGGGTTACATTGGTAAGATCTCAAACGGAAGTTATGCTCAAAGAGCTATTTTCAAGGTTTCCTGATTTAAGCCTTTCTGGAAAAATGGATTATGACTACAAACATCACAACGCAAGAAGAATGACGATTCTTGAAGTAGAAACTAATCTCAACTAAAAGATATTTGGATTAGGTAAATCTCCTCTGCTCAAAATAGAGTCAACCCTGTCTTTAAAAGCTTGTTCTGATTTCTCATTTGCGGGGTTAATCCAATACTTGCCTTCCCTAAGTTCAGCCAAGCAAAATTTAGCCACTTCTTCAGGAGTGGTTGTTTCCATTTCGACGCCCATTGATTTCATCATATCAACCATATCCTCAACGGAAGAAATTGGATGCTCCGGGGCGTTTGGATCTCTGGCTAAATCATCTGGTCTATTTCTTTCTGCAGAAAAAAGATTGGTTCTAACTGTATGGGGTCCTGGGAATAGGATAGATACTTTTATATTACTTTCCGATTGATCTAATTGAAGCTTTAAGACCTCACTGATACTTGAAACTGCGGCTTTTGATGAGGTGTATATCGGAGTACTTGGAAGGTTAATAAATGCGCCATTACCTGAACAAGTATTTATAACATTTGCTTCTTTTCCATGACTTAACATATCAGGTATGAAAGCCTGCAAACCATGAACAATACCCATAACATTAACCCCGTAAGCCCAATTCCAATCATTAGGGTTAGTATCCCAAATGGATTGTAATTCAGCTGGTGCAACACCAGCGTTGTTAAAGAGCATTTGAACATCGCCGACTTCAGAGGTGACAAATTTATTGAGCGCGACCATTGATTCATGATCGGACACATCTGCTTGTTTAATGTGAACAGATGAGCCTTCTTTTTCTAAGTTGGTCCTTGCAGATTCGAGCGCAGAGGATTCAATGTCACTCAAAACTACTTTCGCTCCTTCTTTTGCTAGAGCAGCACCAATTGCATAGCCTACGCCGGAGGCTCCACCGGTAATTACAGCAACCTTATCTTTGAAGTTAGACATTTAATCAGCCGTCGTATCTTGAATGCATGAATGGAATGTAGCCCATAGGGTCCACCTCTTGCATCACAGATGCATTGCTTGAAGATGAGCCCTCCTCCCATGTCATTGATACCATCTCTTCAACCGGAAGGTCAACAACTGGATCAACTGGAGACTCTCGCAAGGTAAGCTCGCCATCTAGATTCAAGTTAACTGTTTGCTTTCGGTGCATATCTATTTTGACGAGCAATGGATTTTGATCGCAAACTTTATTTTGCTCACATGATGGGAAAACTTTAAAACAAAAAACTTGATCAGTGAATGATGAGGTTTCAGCCTCATCTTTTACACTTCCATTAAACTCAATATATTTAATGCCATGCCTTTCAACACTCGCATGACATGAATCTCCATCTTTGCTTGCTTCGACATTTGCAATCTTTTTAGGTTCACCATAGGTTTCTCTACCGCCCACAACAACGCCTTCCCCTTCCATCGGCATTGTGATTTCATAAATACCTTCCATATCTTTGTATTTGCAGTTGACACCAAAAGTCGCGGCACCAAACTCAAGACCATCATGCAAATCGACGAATACTCGGGACATTACAATTCTTACCATTGGGTCATCAGCAACAGTTAAAGGTGCTGGGATGAGTTGTTCAATGAGACCTGGTGTAGTTTTATAAAAAACTTTTACAGCTTGCATTGTTGCATCAAAAAACTCTAAATTATTTTCAGCTGCTTCTTGAAGTTCAGCTGGTGTTTTTACATATCTTAATGTTGCCATATCTTTTATCCTTTTTGATTTACCTGATATCATAACCAATTATCTAAAGGAATTTAAATATGCCAAAACAAGAATTTCCGTTTCCTATGCCAAATGGTTGGTTTTGTGTCAGCAGATCTGACGAAATAAAGGCTGGCGAACTTAAAAATATAAAATTTTGCGAGAATGATGTTGCTGCATTTAGAACTGAAAGTGGGATAGCTGCTGTACTAGATGCTTATTGCGGTTATTCAGGTATCAATATAGCTTTATGTGGAGAGGTTATAGAAGAAGCACTATATTGTTCAAAGACAGGAATTAAATGGAGTACTGATGGTTCTTGTATTGATATAGATGATGACTCGCTTACTCCTGAATCAGCGAAAGATATTAAAATATTTAATTATCCAGTTGTAGAGATGAATGGTTTTATTTGGGCTTGGCATCATTTGCTGAAAGAAAAACCATACTTTGAGTTGCCAATGCTTGATGGCTTTAATGGTGACAATGAAAAATGGGGAAAGGTTTATCACTACGAATATAAGATCAATACTGTTCTTCAAGAAATTGCAGAAAATGATGTAGATCAAGCTCATTTTCCAAAAGTGCATGGCTCACCATCGTTACCTGAAACTGAGGCTATCGTTGATGGTATTTACAGAAAAACCATAGCTGAAACTCTCATGGATCCAAATAATGATAGTGTTTCTGAGGAATTTAAAGTTGAAGATCAGGGAATGTTTACAACTACTTTCACTAGAGAGTCTTGGGGTCTTGGTTGTGTTGGGTTGCATATGGTAAATCTTCCTCCCTCAGGCGGAGAATTTATTATGGTTAATGCATCCTGCCCGGTTGATAACAAAAATTCAATTTTAAGATGGTCAATGCGAGTCTCTAAAGATATTGAAGATGAGCTTGGTATGGCAATCATAGATGGCATTGCTAATGGTGTTTTAGATGATATGCCAATATGGGATAACAAAAGCTATGTAGCAAACCCAATACTCTGTGATGGAGATGGTCCGATAAATAAGTTTAGAAAATGGGTAAGTCAGTTTTACTCTGAAGTCCCAGATACTGCATAAAATTTGGCAAAAGTTCATTTCTTTTATTCGACCATGAATGCGGGTAAATCTACTGCCCTCCTTCAATCAAACTATAACTACAATGAGAGAGGCATGGATACGTTGCTCTTTCTTCCTAAAGTAGATGCAGATGCAAATGAAAATAAGATTCACTCAAGAATTGGTTTGATTGCTGATGCGATTTCAGTAGACACTAATTTTGATTTTTTTGAGTATGTTCAAAACTCTAAAAATAATAAGAAGGTCGATGCAATATTAATTGATGAAGTTCAATTTCTTACAAAAGATCAGGTTAGGCAAATTTGTAAGATAAGCGATACTCTAAATATTCCATCAATGTGTTATGGAATCAGAACTGATTTTAGGGGAGAACTCTTTGAGGGAAGCTCAGAACTACTTGCACTTGCAGATAATTTGATTGAGCTAAAAACTGTTTGCGACTGTGGAAGAAAGGCAACTATGGTAGTTCGGCTTAATGAATCTGGTAATGTGATTACTGCAGGTAAAAAAATTCAGATTGGTGGAAATGATACTTACAAAGTTTTTTGTAGAAAACACTTCAGGGAATTAACTAACTTAATTTAAGTCCTGTGCCCTCTTTTAAAACTTTTTAAATGCAAATATAAAGGATCCGTGAGGTCTGAGGTTCCAATATTTGCTCCTTTGATCATTGGATGTTCAAGATTAACTTCTGAGGGTTCGTTTACATAAACCCAGTCCGCATCTACCACCCTTTTAGAAAATTTCCAGACTCCTTTTCTTTTTTCATATTTATCAAAATATCTCCCCCCAATGAGAACATCATAACCTTGAGATTCATCTTTTACTTTGTGGAAAGCAATAATATAAGT
This sequence comes from uncultured SAR86 cluster bacterium, assembly GCA_902623535.1. GTDB lineage: Bacteria > Pseudomonadota > Gammaproteobacteria > Magnimaribacterales > D2472 > MED-G82. The sequence goes on from CACNUA010000003.1 coordinate 26,053, forward strand.
CTCTCCTTCTGCCTTGTTACCATTTAACTTAATATTATGGGTTGTTACATTGTGATGAAGGATTGCCATGTTGCTTTGTATTTCTGGAAGCATATCAATAAAATCCATGGCTTTACCTCTAAAAAATGAACCATGATCATCCTCAGCATCTTCATGATATAGAGATCGCATGAGTTCATGATCATGCCTATCGGCTGCCTGACAATAAAGATTTACAAGCTCTTTTATTGCTTCTTTATCAATTAATGTTCTTATTTCTTCGTTTAAATCTTCCATAATAGTTGTCCTAAATAGTTAGTCCTATAGGCTATAATTTTTCATGCACTAAGTAAAAGATATGCAATATTCAAACCTTCTAAAAAGCTCCTCCATTGGAGATATGCAATTAAGAAATAAAATTGTGATGGCTCCAATGGGATCCAATTTCGCTTCTGAGGATGGTCATGCAAGCGAGAGATTAAAATCTTATTATGAGGAAAGAGCTAAAGGGGGTGTAGGTTTAATTATTTTAGAGACTTCCGCGGTGAGTTGGCCTGCAGGATCCTCAATGCCAAATATGATTGGATATTCTGAGGATAGATTCATTCCAGACTTACAAGACCTTACATCAAGGGTTCACCAATACGGTGCCAAAATTGCAGCCCAATTAAATCATAGTGGAAAAATTTCTCAGGAAGATGTTGTTGCTGGCTTGGAAATTCCAGTTCCATCCATCCCCAAAATGCATCCAAGTGACATGTTTGGGCTTTTGACTGAAGCAGAAATAATGAATTTCATTAAAGCTGCGGGCCCTGATGGGAAAGGCCCTAGATATCATGAGCTTACAACTGAAGAGATTAAAGTCGAAATTGAACACTTTGTTTCAGCCGCTAAAAGAGCAGTCGAGTCAGGCTTTGATGCCATTGAAATTCATGCCGGGCATGGCTATCTAATCTCTAGCTTTTTATCTCCCGCAGTTAATAGACGAACGGATGAATATGGAGGAAGTGCAGAAAATAGGGCAAAATTATTGGTAGAGATAATTTCAAATATTAAATCGTCCATTCCTACCTCTATTCCAGTAATTGTTCGCCTTGATGCATTTGAATACAGAATTGAGGATGGAATCTCAACTGATGATTTTCTTGTTACTATAAAACTTGCTGAGGAAGCTGGAGCAGATGCACTTGATATTAGTGCTTACGGAAATCCTGCTAAAGGAATTGCCTTTACGGAAGCTCCTCTTGTTCATGAGCCAGGTGGGTTTATAAAATTTGCTAAACTTGCTAAAGCTCAATGCTCAATTCCTATTTTAGCTGTTGGGAGAATTAATTTAGATGTAGCTGAATCAGGCATAAAAAATAATGATTTTGATTTTGTTGTGATGGGACGAAAGCTCCTTGCTGATCCGTTTCTTCCCCAAAAGCTACTAAATAATCAAGAGTCGCTGATTAGGCCCTGTATTTATTGTTATGTTTGTGTAAGCAAAATTTTTATAAATCAGCCTATGTGTTGCTCTGTCAATTCATCTATGGGTAAAGAATTTGAAGATAAAGATCTTTATTCAAAACCTAATAAAAAGAAAAACATTGTGGTTATTGGTTCAGGGCCTGCAGGTATGGAGTCAGCTAGAATTCTTGGTGAACGAGGTCACAACGTTACAGTGATAGAAAAGGAAAAAGATATTGGTGGTACTTTAAGAGTTGCCTCACTTGCATATGAACCCAATCAAGCATTGATTACTTATTTAAAAAATAGTCTTAATCATCTTGGAATAAAAATTAAAACTAAAACTGAAGCAAATTTAAAAGTATTAAAAAAGATATCTCCTGATCATGTGCTTTTTGCAACAGGCGCCAAAAGAAATGCACCACATATTCCCGGCAAAGGATTAGGGCATGTTTTTGATGGAGAGGAGTTAAAGTCCTTATTAATTTCAAGTAACAGTAAAGCTGAAAAAAAACTAAATATTCTTTCAAGGCTAATCTTAAAAGCTGGTAATCTTTCTCAACTCTTAAGGAATATATCTACCTTAAGATTCCTAAGTAAATTTTGGATGCCTCTTAAAAAAGAGCTTGTGATTATTGGTGGTGATCTGGTTGGTTTAGAGCTAGCGGAATTTCTAACTGAAAGGGGTAAAAAGATTACCGTCGTAGAGCCTAGCAATGACTTAGGTCCTAATTTAAGTATTGTTAGGAGATCTCGAGTAATACATCTACTTAAATCTCATGGGGTTAATATTATCAAGAACGCAAAAGATATTAAGATCTCTAACTCAGATGTAAATTTTGAGCTAGATGGTGCCTGTCAATCAATCAAAGCAAATCAGGTCATCATAGCTATGGGAACTGAACCCAATACTGAGTTTGCTGAAGAACTTATAGAAAATAATTTTAATGTTTCTATGATAGGAGATTGCACCTCAGTCGGTTACATTGAGGGAGCAATATCTGACGCTAGGATCGCAGTAAAGGAGATTATTTAACTCAACTTAATGCTTCACTGACTGCTTGATGTTTAATCTCACCTTTTGAAATATTGAGACCATTCTTTAAGCCAGCATTTTGGTTTAAGGCCTCCTCAACGCCTAAATTTGCGAGCAATTTTATGTATGGCAAAGTAGCTTTATTAAGAGCAAGCGAAGCAGTTAAAGGGACTGCACCTGGCATATTAGTAACACAATAATGAACAACATCATCTACTAAAAATGTTGGCTCGTCATGAGTGGTTGGTTTGCTGGTCTCAAAGCACCCACCTTGATCAATAGAAATATCAACCATTACCGTTCCTGGTGACATTTCACCAATCATTTCCCTAGTAATAATCTTAGGTGCTTCTTTTCCAATCACATACACCGATCCCACCACAAGATCAGATTTTTTAATACTTTCAAAGATAGCCTCAGGAGACGATTGAATGTAATTAACATTATCTTCTCCATATTTTGCCTTTAGGGAATTCAATTTATCTGTGGATAAATCAATAACATTTACCAAAGATTTATTATCAATCGCTTTCTCAATGGCTTGAGTGCCTGCAACCCCGCCACCGATTACCGTAACAACTCTTGAATCTAAATTTTGAAATGATCCAAGCAAAACTCCTTTTCCATGATTGTGCTTAAGTAAATTATATGAGCCTACTACTATACTTATTTGCCCTGCGATTTTGCTCATTGGGGCTAGCAAAGGCAATGCATTGCTCTCATCAGTCACAGTCTCATAAGCAATACCGGTAACGCCAGTATTAACAATCTTTTTTGCACTTTCGGGATTTCCAGCAAGATGAAGATAAGTGAACAATGTTAAGTCTTCACGAAGATAGCCGAGCTCCTTTTCAATGGGTTCTTTAACCTTAATAATAAGATTTGATTTTTCAAATACTTCCTCAGCTTCATCAATTATTCTGGCCCCTGAATCAATATAATCTTGATTACCAAAACCAATTGAGCTGCCAGCATCTGATTGAATTAATACTTCATGCCCCTCTTTGCAAAGAGCCATGGTCGATTCAGGAGTCAGGCCGACCCTGTATTCGTTATTTTTAAGCTCTTTAGGAACCCCGATGATCATTGTTTCATTTTAATTGTATATTAAAAAATTCAGAAACTGTTTTGTCGGCAATCCTCTGAAGTTTGATTGCAACGGATGGTTCGATATTACCGACTCCTATATTACCTTCAGTGCTGCGCTCAAAAAGAGTAGCAAATACAACACTTGCGGCAAGGTAGGTACCCTCTTCTGAGGGGTGCCTGTTATCGCTAGTGTATAAATTAATTTCTGGATGGGACTTATTTCCAAGATCAAATGCTTCGCCAGCTGGAATAAGAAGTAGCTTATTTAAATTCGCTGCTTTTAAAAATTCCTTTTTAAGTTTTTTATACATTGTGGGTTTGTTTTTGTAACCCCAAGTCATAAAAAGTATGGGCTCTGCTTTATTTTTTCTGATAGTTTTTGAATGTTTTGCAACATAACTATAAAAGGCTTCTTTGGTCTTTGGATGAATTGGGCAAAGACTGCAATCAGAAATTATTACTGCATCCACAGAAGTCTCATCATACTCAATGTACGAGTTGTCTTTATTAGAATCGATTTTAAAACTACCTATATTTGGATTGCTTAAATAACTCTTAACATTATGCCAAGACAATGAAGACCCATTGATGGTAATTGAGCGCCTTTTGATGTCTCCTATTTCAGGATCAGCTTTAATAAGTTTTCCAAGGTGGTTATGGAGACTATTGTTGTAATAAAAAAAACTGTGTCCCACAAACATTACTGATTTAATATCATTTGATTTTGTAGATTTAATGATTGGGATTAGATCGTCTGAAGAAATTGAAATTGTAAAGATCAGACTGACTGCAATAAAAGCATTGTTTAAATTAATACGCATTTCTAACAATTATATTCTTTGCTAATAATTTTGGTGGAGCTAGGCGGGATCGAACCGCCGACCTCTTGCATGCCATGCAAGCGCTCTCCCAGCTGAGCTATAGCCCCAATAATTAGATTGGCTATTCTAAATTGTTTTATGGTTGGTTGCTATACATAGCATTTCAAGATATCTTCGCTAAGTTAATCTCTAGAACTTATGAATAAAAAAACACCTGTCGTAGTTGGTCTTGGAATAATCCAACAACATGGAACATATGATGAACTTGATGAAGCATTAATTTTGATGGAAAAAGCAACGCTCGAAGCTATTGAGGATTGCGGCAACCCAAAAATTACTGACTACATTGACATCATTGATATCCCTAAAGGTTTTTGGGCTTACAGAGATCCAGGCAAGTGGATTGGAGAAAAGCATGGTTTTCAGCATGCAAAAACCAGTGTTAATAAGATCGGAGTTTTACAACAGCACCTCATAAATTCTGCTGCACTAAGAATCCAAAATGGTGAAATTCGTGGCGGCCTTATTCTTGGTGGTGAGTCCAGAGCAAAAATGATTTCAGCTTTAAAAGAGAAAAGAGACTTCAAAGAACTGGAGCTAAATACGAATCCAGATATGTATGTCAAAGCAAAAGATGATCTGTATGGGCCACAAGAAGCTGAAATCCTAGGATTAATGGCGGTTGGTTATTACGCAGTTCTTGAAAGTGCAATGCGATTTCACAAACAACATACATTAAAAGAACATGAAGACTATCTATCAAATATGTATGCAGATTTTTCTCAAATTGCTGCAAAAAATCCTCATGCATGGAATCAAAAAGAATATCAGCCTAAAGAAATTAGTGAGCCCTCCCCTAAAAATAAACCAATTGCCTATCCATATAATAAATTACACAACACCTCATGGAATGTTAATCAGGCATCCGCGATGATTATTATTGATGAAGAGATAGCTGATAAATTAAAGATCCCAAAAAATAAAAGATCATATCCATTGGCTTCATCTGAAACTAACCATATGCTCGCTCTTGTTGAGAGACCAAACTTTGTAAGTTCTGCTGGATTGGAATTGTCTGCTGCATATATAAATAAAAAGATTTCAAATTATGGGAAGCTCCCATCAATCGTTGACCTTTATAGCTGTTTCCCAGTTGCTATCCAGCAATGCGAAAACGTCCTTGAACTAGATCCCTCAATACCAAAAACTATTACCGGAGGAATGCCATTTGCTGGTGGACCTCTGAATAACTATATGCTTCACGCCACAGTACAGGCGTTACTTCTATTGCGAGAGAATCCAGATAATATCGCTTTAATAACAGGTATCTCAGGGATGATGACAAAACAGGCTTTTGGCCTTTGGTCAGGGCAGAAGCTTGATGAATTCACTCATTTGGATACTACTGAAGATGCTAAGCAAATTGATCTTCCAAAAGAAATATCTGCTTTTGAGTCTGGAGATGGGCATGTCATCGGTTACACAGTTTTATTTGATAAATTAGATGCTGAGAAAGCAGTTATATACATTGAAGATTTGCAAGGAAAAAGAAAAGTTGTAACATCAAATGAAGTAGATATTTTAAAAAACATGAGGGAAGAAGAATGGGTTGGAAAAGCAATCAGGTACAAAGACTCAGTGTTGGTCTCTTAACACTATTTATTGCATCACTAGATGCCTCACAAAATTCAGTAAATCAATCTATTAAAAAACACCAATTAACATTTGAAAATGTTGCTATGGATATATGGGATTTAGCTGAGGTTGGTTATCAAGAATACAAGAGTTCAGAAATTCTAATCAATGTACTTAAAAAGAATGGGTTTAAGATTACAACCGGAGTAGCTGATATTCCTACTGCTTTCATTGCTGAGTATTCCAATGGTGGTCCTATTATTGGGATATTGGGTGAATATGATGCCTTGCCAGGAGTGATGCAAACATCGTCTCCCTTCAAAGAAACTCGTGCCGACAGGATCGCAGGTCATGCCTGTGGTCATCACATGTTTGGTGCTGCCTCTGCATGGGCAGCAGTAACGATCAAAGAGTGGATTGAAAAAACCAATACCCCTGGGACAATAAGATTTTATGGTACGCCAGCTGAGGAAGGTGGTTCAGGAAAAGTCTATATGGTGCGAGAAGGCCTCTTCAAGGATGTTGACGTAGCACTTCACTGGCATCCTGGAAGTGTTAATCATGCAAACCCAAGAACTTCAAATTCGAATAAATCAGCTAAATTTACTTTTAATGGAATTTCTGCACATGCTGCTGGGTCACCTGATAAAGGTAGATCTGCTCTTGATGGTGTTGAATCAATGAACATGATGGTCAATTTAATGCGTGAGCACATCCCTCAAGAGTCAAGAATTCATTATGTGATTACCAAGGGTGGTTTAGCTCCAAACGTCGTTCCAGATGTTGCGGAAGTTTATTACTACATAAGACATCCTAAAATGCAGATGGTCAACGAACTTTTTGAAAGAGTTGTAAAAGCTGCGGAAGGAGCTGCTATAGGAACAGATACAAGTGTTTCTTACGAAGTTATGCATGGAAATTACTCATTATTACCTAATGATGCAATTCAGCGGATAATGTACGAAAAACTAACTCAAAGAGGTGGTGTTTCCTATAATCAAAAAGAACAAGAATACGCAGAAGAGATTTATCAAACTCTCGTGAGTCCATCAGGTAAAATTGGGGATCAAGAGAAAGTTCTCGCCTATAGACAAACACATGGTTATGGTTCAACAGATGTTGGGGATGTAAGTTGGGTTGTTCCAACTGGTGGCATTCGTGTAGCGACCTGGGTTCCTGGAACAGCTTCTCATTCATGGCAGGCAGTAGCTATTGGAGGAACATCAATTGGACTGAAAGGAACCAAGTTAGCTGCAGAAGTACTTAGTGACACTGCAATCGAATTAATGATGAATCCTTTGATAATTCAAAATGCTAATCAAGAGCTTCAAAAAAGAGTTGGTAAAGATTTTGTTTACGAACCATTGCTTGGTGATCGTCTGCCACCACTTAACTATAGGAACTAGTTAAAATTTTTGTTTTTTACCAAAAAATTGTTAATATTTAGTAAGTTCATAACACAGGGGGAACTATGAAATTTAAAATTGCATTATTTGCGTGTCTAGGCTTAATTTTACCTTTAACCATATCTGCACAATCTAGTGATGATGTTGAAGAAGTTGTGGTTGTTGGATCACAAATTAAAGGAGCTAAAATTACTGATGCCTTGGCTGTTTCTGTTATTTCTACAAAAGATATTGAAACTATCGGTGTAGATTCTGGAGATGACCTTTTAGAGAATTTAGTTGAGCAAGGCGCTAACTACTTCAATGAGGCTGAGGATGCTTCCGGTGGTGTTAATGCTAACCGTGGTGATGTAGGAGCGTATAACCTAAGAAACATGGGTGTTGGTAATACGTTAACCCTTCTCAACGGTAGAAGACTTGTTAATAGTGGTACCTATCAAACAGAATTAATCGGTGGCGACTTTGTTCCAACTATTTCAGCTAACTCAAACTTAATCCCTGTGTATGGCCTTGAGAGAGTTGAGGTATTGAGGGATGGAGCATCTGCTATTTATGGTGCTGATGCCGTAGCCGGTGTTGTTAATAATGTATTACAGAAAGACTTTGAAGGTCTAACTGTAAGAGCAAAAATAACAGCCTATGATCATTTTGAAACTGAAGACAATACAGTCAATGTGAAGTGGGGTTCATTCTTTAATGATGGAGCAACCAATGTAAGTGTTTTCTTTGACCACTACGACCGAGGCGCTATTAATGCACAAGAAGATCCCAGATGGGGTGCTGGAGAACATAGACCTTTTGTTGATGATGACTCTCCATGGAAAACAAGCACAGCGTTTAGAAATTTAAGTACAAACTCAGAATATCCCCAAATGGATATGGTCAGTAGTGCTACAAGTATTGCCGGAACTGAATATGACAAGGTTTTTACAGACTCAGCTGGAGAGTTTGAGTTATTCCCAATAGGTGATTCTAGATGTACAAATAGAGGAAACCCTTTATTCGATACAGGCTACGGTACTTGTATAGCTCCTGATGGTAATGGAGTCATTCGAGAAAACTTTTGGGGGCCAACCGACAGAAGGTCTGAGCTTGTAAGGAATAATGTTGTTCTTTTTATCAATCATCAAATGGATAATGGTGTTGAGGCTTTCACTGAGGTCGCTGCTTATAGTTCAGACAGTGACAGAATTGCACATGCATCATACGCATTTACTTCATCCAAACACAGAGTAGGTCCTGATAACTATTACCTTAATCAATTAACTTATAACGGTGTTGCTATCTTTGCTGGAAAAGAACTTTTCATTGATAACTATAGATACACTGAAAGACAAAGATTGGTGAATGTTAAGAAAGAGACTTATAGATTCTTGCAAGGTTTCAGAGGCACTTCTGGTAATTGGGATTGGGAAACAGCAATAATGTCCTCCATTGCAAAACATAGAGATGTTACTAGAAATAGATTATCAAATAATCTTCTAAAAGAAGCACTAAGAGATCCTACACCTGCTGCATATAACCCATTTAGTGCAGGAGTTAATACAAATATCGAAAGAGCTCTTGTTGACGTATATAGAAAAAATGAAAGTTCTCTTGATATGTTTGATTTCAAGATGTCTAACCCATCTGTTGCATCATTGCCTGCTGGTGATGTTGGAATGTTGGTAGGTTTTGAATACCGTGAAGAAGAAATCATTGATGATCGTGATCCAAGGCTTGATGGAACCATAACTTACACTGATTATGAGGGAGACACCTATCCTTTGGTTGGGGATGTAGTTAATTCCTCTCCTACTGGAGACTTAGAAGGCTCAAGAGACGTCACATCATTATTCACAGAATTCCAAATTCCACTAGCTGACAATATTGATGCTCAATTGGCTGTGAGATATGAAGATTTCTCAGACTTTGGGGATAGTACTGTTGGAAAATTTGCTGTGGGTTGGGATGTTGCTCAATGGTTAAGGCTTAGAGGATCAGTGTCAACATCATTCAGAGCTCCGAATATTCCTCAGATAAATGAAAAAGTAGTTGTTAGATCCGGAACAAGATACGACCGTGCTGCTTTTAGAGTGAATGAACTTCAGAGCGTTGGAAATGTGATTGATTCAGACTCAAGATATACAATTCAGAGGAAAGCTGTTGGTGCATCAGGACTTGAAGCTGAAGAATCTGATAATACCTCTTTTGGTATTGTTTTAATGCCTTCAGACAGTCTTACAATAACTGTTGACGCATGGACTATTGAAAAAGATAAAACAATTGGTTTATTTGGTAGAGAAAACCAAACAGTTAACGACATGTTGCTTAGATTAGCAAATGGTACTAATAATTGTGATACTTTTGCTGGTGATCCATTGGTAGTAAGGGAAGCGCCTGATGATGGTGACCTTGCTGCATTTGCTGCCGCTGGTGTTTGTCCTTTTGGGGAGATTAAATATGTTGAAAATAACTATATCAACCTTGCAATGAGAACTGTTGAAGGTGTGGATGTTGGCATCTACTATAACTTCTCAACCGATTGGGGTGATTTTGATATCAGATACAATGGAACTTACCTTGATAAATTTGAGCAAGAAGCAACTGGTCAATTTGCTGATTTACAAGCTAAGAAAGACTCTGGTGAAATCCCTGAAAGTATTCCTCTGAAAGGTTTTGGTGATCTTCTTAACAAAGATGGTATTTATGATGAAAAACATAACTTTAGAATCTCATGGGATAAGGGTGATTGGGGCGCAAGCTTGAGTGGTACTCAGAAAGGTGCTTTTGAGCAAACCTCTCTTGGCTTAAAGAATGGTGTTCCATACATAGTTGATTCTGTTACTCATCTTGATGCAACTGTATCTTACAACTTTGAATTAAGTGGTAATAAAGCAAGACTCAGATTTGCTGTAAAGAATCTTGAAGATGAAAGAGCACCTACTGCAGACAGATACTACGGTTTCTTTGCAGATGCTCATGGCGACTATGGAAGAAACTATTACGTTGATTTAAGAGTTTCATTATAAAAATAAGCTAAAATTTAAGGGAGCTTTATGCTCCCTTTTTTTATGAAAATAAAAACATCAATATTTTTCGTTTTACTAGCCTTCGCATTATCTGCTGAGGCTGAAAATGGTTTCTACAAAGTAGAAAAGGTTAATGGCGAAGAAATAAATTTATATTTTGCTAAGCCTAAATACGTCGATAATAAAACACGGTTAGTAGTTGTAATGCATGGTCGAAAAAGGAATGCCGAGGAATATAGAGATCAGTGGTCAGATTTTGCAAATGAATTAAATCTCGTTGTTGTTGTGCCGGAATTTTCTGAAGCCCAGTTCCCAATGGTTTGGGGCTATAACTATGGTGGCATAAAAACAAAGCCAGAAGAATTATCAAACCTAAATGATTCAAGTTTTAGCTATATAGAGTTAGTTGTAAATCAAGCACTAAAAAAGTTTAGATTGAAATCAGATAACTGGGGCCTATATGGTCATGGTGCTGGCGCTCACTTTGTTCATCGATATGTTTTGTATTATCCAGAATCCTCTTACACCCTAGCCATTGCAGCTAATCTAGGCTGGTATCTAACAATGACCGACAAGCAATGGCCATTTGGATTAAAAAATTCTGATATAAATGAAGAAATGTTAAAAAAATCATTTCAAAATTATTTTTTACTCATGCTAGGCATGAGTGACATATCTACAAAACCTAATACAGACTATGTCGCAAGCATATTTGATAAAGTAACAGACCAAGGCTCCCATAGACTGGAGCGAGGTAGAAATTTCTTTAATGGAGTCCTTAGCAAGTCAAGGGAACTGGATACATTTCTAAAATGGGGCATGGTTGAGGTGCCAACCAAAGATGGGCATAGTAATACTAAACAGATGGTACCTTTTGCAGCTGAACTTTTTTTTGAGAGGCTCAAATAATGCAAGCCTATAAAAAGAAAGGATTTTGGGTTGGTCTTTTGTTGTTTATTATTTGTAATCTATTACCTCCTCCTCCAGGATTAAGTGAATCCGGTTGGGTGGTTGCTTCGGTCACAATACTTATGGCAGCGTGGTGGGCAACGGAGGCTGTTCCTGTTGCTGTTACCGCCCTGCTTCCTTTAACACTCTTCCCACTTTTAGGAGTTACTGATATCAAGACTGCTGGCTTGCCATATGCCAATCCGAATATTTACCTGTTTATGGGTGGTTTTATTCTTGCTCTTGGTATTGAAGCATCGGGACTACACAAACGTCTTGCTTTAAAGATGCTTTTGCTAGTTGGCAATAGTGGTGCGAGGTTGGTTGGCGGATTTATGTTAGTTTCTGCTCTTATCAGTATGTGGGTAATGAATACATCTACAACTTTGATGCTTTTGCCGATTGGTCTTGCTGTGTGTGCGTCAGTCTCGCAAACCATTCCAGATATGAGTAGCAAAGATCGAAAAAGTTTTGAAGTTGCACTCTTATTGGGTATCGCCTACGCCGCTACTATTGGAGGAATGTCTACTCTTGTAGGAACTGCTCCAAATATTATTTTTGCTGGGTTCATGAAAGAAACATATGACATAGAAATATCTTTTATAGACTGGATGCGACTTGCAGTCCCTCTTTCATTCATTATGCTTATTGCATCCTGGTATGCACTAACTTCAATTGTCTACCCGGTTAACTTTCAGGCTACCGAAAAAACTAAGACAAAACTTAAAAGTATGCTGGACGAATTAGGAGCTTTGAGTAAGGATGAAAAAAAAGTGCTTTTAATATTTAGCTTTGCTGCTCTTGCGTGGATGTTCAGAAAATTAATTAATTTAATTCCAGGGTTTGAGTTACTTACTGACGCTGGTGTTGCATTGATTGCAGCATTACTATTTTTTATTATCCCCTCCTCCATGCATAAAAATGATCTGCTGACTTGGGATCAGGCTAATAAACTTCCATGGGCCTTACTTGTTCTCTTTGGTGGAGGATTATCGCTTGCAGCCCAAATAGGCTCATCTGGGTTAGGAGAATGGATAGGAGATGGCTTGACAGTCCTTCAGTCAGTTCCACCAATTGTATTGGTGCTTTGCGTTGCTACGTTAATTATATTCCTAACTGAAATTACATCTAATGTTGCAACAACGAGCACATTTTTACCAGTTGTTGGTGCAGTTGCTGTATCAATTGGTGTGCTTCCTGTTTCTCTAACCATTCCGGTTGTCCTTGCAGCTAGTTGTGCTTTTATGCTGCCAGTTGCAACCCCACCAAATGCTATTGTTTTTGGTGCAAATAAATTCTCGATTCCAGATATGATACGTGCTGGTTTAGCGCTGAATATTATTGGAATCATTTTAGTCACAATCTTTGCTTATTATGTTGCTCCGAATATTTTTTAATTTTTCCCTTCTATTTTTTAACCTTTCTCTGCTTGCGCAGCAAAGCTATATTGATTATCGATCTCCGTTTCATCCAACAGTTAGTAAATCAGGGATGGTTGTCTCTCAAAACATCGATTCATCAAACATTGGGATTGAAATTCTGGATATGGGAGGAAATGCTATTGATGCTGCTGTTGCTGTAGGTTTTTCATTAGCAATTACCCTGCCTCGAGCCGGTAACCTTGGAGGTGGTGGTTTTTTACTTGTATACATTAAGGATAAAGATGAAATAGTGTCCATTGATTATCGTGGAGCCTCTTCTCTAAATGCTGATTTATTTAAAATCTTTCAAAAAAAACTGCCTGAACAATTCAATGAAATTGATAGAGATCTTGTTAGATACGGTTATCAAGCGTCGACAACTCCCGGTACAGTTGCAGGGCTATTAGAGGCACATAAACTTTATGGAAGATTGCCGCTAAAGGATATTTTGGCTCCAGTAGTCAAACAAGCTCGTGAAGGAATTTTAGTCTCTTACGATCTGCATAATGCGATCAAAAGTGCTCCGCAGTTACTTGAAGATCCTGAATCAAAGCGTATTTACTTTATTGATGGAGAAGCTTTAAAAATAAATTCATTGATGACAAGACCAGATCTTGCAAAAACCATTTCTTTAATTATGGATCAAGGTTTGAAGGGATTCTATGCTGGTGAAGTAGGAAACCTTATTTCTAAAGCAATGAAAAATAACAAAGGTTTTATAGATTTAAATGATCTTTCAAATTATAGACCAAATATTCAAAAACCTATTTCTACGAAGTATAGAGGTAATACTGTGTTCACTCAGGGGCCACCATCAGGTGGTGGAGTTGTTTTATTAACCGCTCTTAATGTTCTTGAGCCATTTAACATGAATGGATTTAAAGAAAACTCATCTGCAACATATCATTTATTGGCAGAAGCACTAAGAAAAGGTCATCACGCACGCTCAAGGTATGTGGGGGATCCAGGATTCTTCGATGTCCCCATTAATGACCTCATCAATAAAAAGGATGCACAAGAATATGCACGACAAATTGAGTTTAATAAAGCTACTCCTGCTAGCGAGGTAAAACCATTAGAGGTAATTCAAGAAAGCAAAGATACAACCCACTACTCTATCATTGATGAAGAGGGTAATGCTGTTTCAAACACTTACACATTAGGTTATTCGTTTGGCTCTGGAGTAACAATTCCAGGCACAGGCATACTAATGAATAATCAAATGAATAATTTTGCATTCCAATATGGAGATCAAACTGAAATATCTAGAAGTAGCAGTCCTGGAAATAGGTTTATTCCTGGAAAGAGACCAATGAGTACCATGAATCCAGTTATTGTAAAAAATAAGGAAAATAATATTTCAATCGTTACGGGATCACCTGGAGGCTCATTCATTCCTGCAGCTGCTCTGAGAGTAATTACAGGTATCATAGACTTTAATCTTGATGTGGGTCAGGCAACCATGCTTCCAAGAATACATAAGGATTGGCCCTACGCTGGACTTGAATACGAATCAACACTAAGCTCAGATATTGTATCTGTCTTGGAAAGATTAGGTCATCAACCAGAATCTTCAAAGACATTAGGCAGCACACAGAGTATTTCGATAATTGATGGTATAAATTATGGTTATGCGGACTTAAGAAGACCAAATGCTGGCGTAGCAATACAAGCTGATTAAAGCAATTTCATATATTATTAAAACTGATTTAAGCAATCAAAAATTATTGCAGAAATTTTACCTAAGATGTCATCTCAAGTGCTTTTTTAATTCTTTCCAAGGATAATTCCTTACCTATCAAACTCAAAGTCAATCCTAACGACGGAGATTTAGTGGTTCCAACTAAGGCAACTCTAATGGGTTGGTTAAGTTGAGGTGTTTTTAAATCTAATTCTTTCTGACATTTTGCTAAAACTTCATCTAAGTCTTGTTCAGTCCATTGTTCAAGCGATTCTAACTGCCTTAGAACGTATTCAAGAATATTCTTTGATCCAGTAATAAACTTTTCAACAGATTTTTGGTCATATTCTTTAATATCATCAAAATACGGAATTAAATCTATGCTAATCTCAGACAGTGTCGAAGCTGTTGTTCGAAGGTTTTCAATAATTAGTTCAGCATTTTGTCGATTACTCATTTTAATTCCCAGTTGATCTAAATAGGGATTCAATTGAATAATAAAATCCTCCAAGCTCAAATTTGCAAGATGATTGGTATTAATCCAATCTAATTTCTTCAGATCAAATACGGCACCGGCTTTTTGTACCTCCTGAATTCTAAAATCTTTAAGAAGATCATCTATGTAGAATATTTCCTTGTCTCCTTTTGACCACCCTAACCTTCCTAGCATATTTATCATTGAGGTTTGTAAATATCCTTTAGAGATATATTCATCGAGACTTGTTACCGAATCTCTTTTTGAAAGTCTTTTTTTGTTTTCACCAAGGACTAGGGGTAAGTGAGCATACTCCAATGCCGGTAGCCCAAGAGCTTGTTGAATGTGAATCTGTCTTGGAGTATTACTCAAGTGATCCTCGCCTCTAATTACAGTTGTAACACCTTGATCGGCATCATCAACCACAACACATAAATGATAGGTCGGTGCCCCATTACTTCTAAGAAGAATAAGATCATCAAGTTCGGAATTATTGAATACTACTTCACCTCTTACCAAATCATTGAATCTAACCTCTCCATCATTGGGTGTTTTAAGTCTTAGAACTGTGCTTTCAGATTTCTCTAAACCTTTATCTCTGCATTTACCGTCATACATTGGTTTTTTACCTGCTTTTAGCTGAGCATTTCTAAGCTCATCCAATCTCTCAGGCGAACAATTGCAATAATATCCTTGGCCTGATTCAATAATTCTATGAGCTGCATCTAAATAAAGATGCTTTCTTTCAGATTGCCGAACAGGCTCTTCATCTGGCTTGAGACCAATATCATCTAATCCAGTAATAATGTTTTCCTCAAATTCTAGTTTTGAGCGAACTTGATCAGTATCTTCAATCCTTACAAGAAATTTACCATTATTTTGTTTGGCATAAATATAATTAAAAAGTGCTGTCCTCACTCCGCCAATATGTAATGCTCCTGTAGGACTTGGTGCAAATCGAGTGGTTATCATGATTGGTTCCAAATAGACTTTATTTCATATTTTGATTCAATCTCATTAATCCTTTCCTGATTGGCTTTAATATCTTCCTTAGTAGCATTAAAAGCATGAATTTGTAAATCTGAGTCATCAAGATTGGAGGCGGTATCATTGATATCAGAATCTAACGTATGATTTGATTCAAATTCAAACTTTGATTGACCACCAGTAAGATGAAAGTAAACATCAGCTAATATGTTTGCATCTAACATCGCTCCATGAAATGTTCGATCATAACTATTTATTTCAAATCTTTTAGATAATGCATCTAATGAATTTCGTTGACCTGGATATTTATCTCTTGCAATAACCAAGGAGTCCTCAACATTACAGACATCTTCTAGTTTTGGATAGCTCGAGGAGATAAGATTAAATTCATAATTTAGAAAACCTAAATCAAACGGTGCGTTATGAATAATAAGAGTGCTGTCCTGAATGAACTCTAGAAATTCATCTGCAATCTCAGAGAATAATGGCTTATCAACTAAATCCTTATTTGAAATCCCATGAACCCTTTGCGCTTCCTCATCAATCAACCTCTCAGGATTCAAATAGACATGAAAATGATTATCAGTTTTTTTTCTATCCTCCAGCATTAGGGCACCAATTTCAATGATGCGATGTCCCTGCTCTGTTTCTAAACCAGTTGTCTCAGTATCTAAAACTATGTATTTTTTTGCCATCAGAGATCTTCTATTCCTAAATTTGCCAGTTCATCTGCTCTTTCATTGCCTGGATCCCCAGAGTGACCTTTTACCCAATTCCATGAAATATTATGTTTTTGAACTAACTTATCAAGCTCTACCCAAAGCTCTTTGTTTTTAACAGGCTTTTTGTTAGCAGTTTTCCAATTATTTTTTTTCCAATTGTGAATCCAAGAATTAATTCCATCCATTACGTACTTTGAATCAGTAAAGAGTTTTACCTGACAAGGTTCTTTTAGTGCGCCAAGTCCTTGAATCACTGCACTTAACTCCATTTTGTTATTTGTTGTACTTCTTTCACCACCGTAAAACTCTTTAATTTCATTATGATACTGCATTAAAACACCCCATCCACCAAGGCCTGGATTACCTCTACAAGCTCCATCAGTATAAATAATTACTTCTTTCATAGGTTAAAATAGGGTTATGTTAAAGATCTCTCCAATTAATGCATTTAGTGATAATTATATTTGGTTAATACAAACTAATGAAGGAAATACTTTAGTAGATCCAGGTGACAGTAAACCTATAATTTCGACTATAGATAAATTGGGTATCACTATTGATGATATCTTAATTACACATCATCATTTTGATCATATCGGTGGCCTTGAATCGCTGAAACCTCATATTAAGGGGTCTGTTATTGGTCCAGAAAATAATGCCATAGATCTTTTAGATAAACATGTTGTTGAGGGAGATGTTATTAAGTCGATTGGTTTAGAATTTTCTATTTTTGAAGTTCCTGGGCATACCTTAGATCACATAGCGTTTTATTCTGAAACTGAAAAAGAGGTTTTGTTTTGTGGTGACACCATTTTTTCTGGTGGTTGCGGCAGAGTGTTCGAAGGAACTTTTGAGCAAATGAATCATTCATTAGAAAAACTTATTAAATTACCCTCAAAAACAGAAATATATTGTGCTCATGAATATACCCTTAGCAACCTGAAATTTGCATTGTTGGCTGAACCGAATAATCTTAATTTGAAAGAATATCAATTAAATTCGACTGATAAGAGAAAAAATAATATTCCAACAATTCCAACAACATTAGGTCAAGAACTGCAAATAAACCCATTTTTGAGAGTCGCAGAAATTAGTTTGAGAGAAGCTATAAGTGATAAACTTAATAGTTCTAATCAGGCTACAAACGCAGAGGTATTTGGATTCCTTAGATCATGGAAAGACTCTTTGTAATTTTTATCTCGATTTTTATTTTTTATGGATGTGCAAATATAAGCATAATTCCTGCTCGCCCATATATAGATATCGAACCATCAGAAGTTATTACACCTGCAGAGGATAAATATACTGATATTTGGTCTAGGATTAATGCAGAAAATAATTTTAGTTTTGATCCTTTGCCTAATGAAACCTCAAAATATAAAAAGAGATTCCTTAAAAATAGAAAACACTTTAATGAATTAATTGCTAATGGTGAATACTACCTTTATGAAGTTCTTGAAGAGCTTGACAGGTATAGATTACCACCCGAATATGCCCTTCTTCCATATATTGAAAGCAATTATGATCCATTCTCAATTTCTTCATCTGGTGCTGTTGGTTTATGGCAGCTCATGCCAACAACCGGCAGAATTTATGATCTTGAAAAATCATGGTGGGTAGAAGAAAGACATGATCCAATCTTATCTACTAAAGCAGCAATTAAATATATAGCTTATCTTTATAATAGATTTGATAAAGACCCTATTCTTACTTTAATTGCCTATCATGCTGGACCAACTTTTCTTGAAAAGCAAATAAAATCTCTCGAGAGAAGGGGCTTAAATCCATCAATATCAAACTTAAAACTTTCCAGAGAAAGTTATAACTATGTTCCAAAATTTTTGGCTATTCATCAAATCATAAGAAATCCTTATGAATATGAAGTAATTCTACCTAGATTTCCAAACGAAAAGGTAATTAAAAAAATTGATTTATCTGGTCAGGTTGAAATGCTTGCGTTTAGTGAATTTATTGGGGTCACTCCAGAATTTCTATATCAGCTTAATGCGGGATATACAAAATGGGCTACACCTCCAGCAGAAAATTCAGTGTTATATCTCCCAACAGAAAAAATTTTTGGTGTAGAAGATAAACTAGATGAATATTTTCAAGAAAATCCAATTAGATGGATGACCCACGAAGTTTCGAGAGGAGAAAACTTGTGGGATATTGCCAAAATATATGATGTTAGGCTGGAAGACCTTAAATTAGTTAACTCAAAAAGTAATAATAGTATTCTTTCAATTAACGAGACGTTGCTAGTGCCCTTGGGGGATCCTGAGTTATCTAGCTTCATACCCTATCAATCCCACATTGTAAGTGAAGGTGATACTTTATGGAGTTTAGGTAGAAAATATGGAATAGCGCCAATAGAAATTGCTCGAAATAATCAACTGGCCTTAAATGGCGTTCTATCTATTGGAACCGCTCTAAATATAGGTACAGGCAATATCGCAAGATCAATGCAAGCAAAGAAAAGGTCTGTTTTGTATAGCGTAAAGCAAGGGGATAACTTATATAAGATTGGAGAGCTTTTTAATCTTGAGATAAGTGAAATTATTGAGCTCAATAATTTAGCATCAAGCGATTTAAGCCCCGGCCAAATACTAAAACTAGTAATTAGTGCGATCTAATCTTCTGACGTTTTGGGGTCTAAAGCGTCTCTGAGGCCATCACCAAAGAAATTAAGTGCAAATAGTGTAATGGTGAATGTAAGACCTGGATAAATCAGAAGCCATGAGTACTCTTCCATTGACTCCACTCCATACCTTATTAAAGTACCCCAACTACTCATAGGTGGTTGAACACCTAAGCCAAGGAAACTAAGAAATGCTTCTAAAAGCATTACCTGAGGTATTGTTAGTGTTGCATAAACTGCTATGGGTCCAAGTATATTTGGAAAGATATGTTTAACAAACAGTCTTAAATTAGGAACTCCCATTGCTTGTGCTGCCATAACGTATTCTTGATTCTTGATGGTGATGACCTGTCCTCTTACAATCCTTGCCATTGTTAACCACTCGACTGCTCCAATTGCCATAAAAAGTAACCATATATTTCTTCCAAAAATTACCATTAATAGAATAATGAAAATGATAAAAGGAAGCCCATAAAGGACATCAACTATGCGCATCATTACCGAGTCAATTCTTCCACCAAAATAACCTGCAATAATGCCCCATGAAACACCTATAACTAATGCAACTGCGGTGGCAACAAATCCTACTAAAAGAGAAACTCTAGCACCGTAAAGTATCCTACTGAGTAAATCTCTACCGAGGGTGTCAGTACCAAGCAGAAATTCTCCTGAAGGAGGCGTAGCACCGACATCTAAGTTCTGATAAGAGTAAGAATGAGGAGCTATCCAAGGAGCAAAGATTGCGGCTAATATTAATACAATTAATATACACGCACTCCCTACTGCAGCCCTATTAGCAATCAATCTTCTAAACGCATCGTTCCATAGAGAATTATTATTCACTATTGAGAACTCCTGCTTTGAGGATTAGCTATTAAAACAGCTAAATCAGATAAAAGATTAAAAAAGATTATTAACACTGAGAAAAAAATTGTCGTACCAAGAATCATTGTATAGTCTCTATTAAACGCTGCCTCAACATAAAAGCGTCCTAAACCAGGGATTTGGAAAATTGTTTCAACAACAAATGATCCTCCAATTAATCCAGCAACTGCAGGACCTAAAAATGACAGTACAGGTATCAATCCGCCTCTCATAGCATGATTAAATACTACATTGAATTCAGATAAACCTTTTGCTCGAGCTGTTCTTACATAGTCCTGATTTAAAGTTTCCAACATACCGCCTCTGCTAAGGCGTGCTATGTAAGCAGCGTAAGCTGCACCTAGAGTTATCGAGGGTAGGATTTTATCTCCTGGCAAGGTATCCCAGCCAGATACGGGCAGAAGCTCTAAATGAATTCCAAAAAAAAGTACTAATAAGGGCCCAAGCAAAAAGGTTGGCATACATATTCCAATCATAGCGATTGTCATTGGTATGTAATCCAGAGCAGTATTTCTTTTGACTGCAGCTAAAACACCTGCAAATATCCCAATAATTAAAGCAACCAGAATTGCATAAAATGCTAATTCAAAAGTAACAGGCATACCAGTAAAAATCATCTCAGTAACTGATCTAGAGGGATATCTAAATGATGGTCCAAAGTCTCCTTGTAAGAGATTAAGCATGTAATCTTTGTATTGAACGATTACTGGGGCATCTAAGTTATATCTTTCATTAAGGCTCTTTAAGACTTCAGGTGGAACAGCCTTTTCTGCATCAAAAGGTCCGCCTGGAGCCATTCTTATTAAAAAAAAGGTAATAGTGATTACTATTAGAATCACTGGTATAGCAATAAGAAGCCTTTTTAATAGAATCTGCAGCAAAGATTATTCTCTTTCTAAATAAATATATTTTGGGTGATGAATATCTTGAAAATTTGGATACCAGCCTTTCACATCGCTTGATAGTTGATATTGCCTTACGTAAGTATAAATTGGGATAATTGGCATCTCATCAATTAAAAGCTTTTCAGCTTGATTTAGTATTTCATACCTTTTATCTCTATCAATTGTTCTATTAGCTAAAGATAAAAGTTCATCATATTTTGGATTCTCCCAGCCCGTCTTATTATTACCTCTATTCGGTCTTAGAGTATCCAAAAAAGTGTTCGGATCTTCATAGTCACCTATCCATCCTGCACGAGAAATTTGAAAATCACCCACCCTTTCTCTTGAAAGATAGACCTTCCAATCTTGATTCACAAGCTCAACTTCAATACCTAGATTTTCTTGCCACATCTGCTGAATTGCTAATGCTATCTTACGATGGCCCTCTTGGGTATTAAACAATATCTCTAGCTTCGGAAAGCCTTCACCATTTTGATAGCCAGCCTCAGATAACAGTATTTTTGCTAGATCAGGATCAAATGGGATGGATGTTTCTGGAAAATAACCATCGCTACCAGGAGGGGTGAATGAATATGCAGGTTGTTGACCACATTTAGATACCCTCTCAACTATTTGTTTTCTATTGATGGCAAACGCGAGTGCCTTTCTTACACGTTTATCCTTAAGAGCATCAATTGTTGTATTAGTCCGATAAAAGTAGGTACCCATGTAAGGCTCAATACGTAAATTTGGATTATTCTCTTCAATATAAACTGGGCATTTCTCAAGAGGCACTACATTAGTTACATGAAGTTGTCCTGCTCTAAACATCCTATCTTCAGTTGATTCGTTTTGGACAGGGTAAAAATGCATTTCATTTAACCTAACCTCTTCTGCATCCCAATAAAAAGGATTTCTTTCAACAACTATTTTTTTATTTAATTCCCAACTTTTTAATTGAAATGGGCCATTACAAACAAAATTTCCAGGTCGTGTCCACTCTCCATATCTATCATCAATTGGACCAAACTTTAGAACTGTTTCCTTGTGAACAGGATAAGTACTGTAGTGATGAAGTAATTTAATAAAAAAACTTGTTGGAGATCTTAATTCAACTTCAAGCGTACTATCATCAATAGCCTTGACACCAACTTTTGAGAAATCGTCAATCTCTCCCAAATGATAACTTTCGGCATTCTTAACGTAATAGAGCATATCAGGATATTGTGAACCCAAAGACGCAGTTAGAATTCTCTTCCAAGACCACACAAAATCGTCAGCCGTGACAGAGTCTCCGTTAGACCATCTAGCATCTTTATTAAGCTTGAAGGTATAAATTAGTCCATCAGATGAGATATCCCATGATTCTGCAACTCCTGGTAATTGTGAGCCTCCTTTTGGATTATAGATTGTTAAGCCCTCACAAAGAGCAGTAAGAAGATGATTTTCAGGTACGCCAGTAACTATATGTGGGTCAAGGCCTTGAGGTTCAGTTCCATTACCAAAATGGAAGATCTGATTTTCCAATCCTGAATCTACAGGAGTGACAGATTCACCGCATGAAATTAATAAAAAAAACAATGGAAATGCTAAATATTTCATGGTGGTCATTATACCTTTGTTAAAAACTTATAGATAAAAAAAGAGCCGGTAAACCGGCTCTTTTAATTAGTAAAACTAAGACTTAATACTTAATCTTAAACCCTGCATAAATGAATGCTCCACCTGGGATATCCCATGCAAAGTCAAAGTTTTGAGCAAAAGCATCATACACAAGTGGTGGCTCTTGACCTAATAGGTTTCTAGCACCAATTGAGAAGGTAATGTTGTCGTCATAGTTGTAATCAACGTTGAGGTCAACATAAGGATCAGCTTTTACTTCATGGAATCCATAACTTCCTTTATCAGGATGTGAACAAGGAATGTTAGCGTTGTCTGCTTCAGAGAAGTAGAACTGTAACCAACAATCTTCCCAGTTATCATCTAGGAATCTGAAGTTAAGTGTAGTAGTAAAGTCTTCATAGAACCATAAGACAGTCGCATTAGCTCTCCATCTGAAATCAGCAGCACCCTCATAGTAACCAAATGATTCTGAGGGAGTTGAGTCAACATCTTGAGCAAACTCATCTTTAGTGTAATAAACCATGTCAAAAGCTGTTGTAAAGCTTCCATAGCCATCTACATCAAAGTCATATGCAGCTACAAAGTCAACACCTGACACATTATTAACAGCTGAGTTAATTTGCGAAGTACGTGCTGTCTGGAGATTACCAGATGCAGTTCTTGTAACAAATGCACAGAAACCAGGATCTTGGTTAGGCCCATCGATATAACATCTGTTAAGAACTTGTTGAGCAGATATTGAACTAAAGATGTTTTCTAGTTCAATTTCCCAGAAGTCAACACTTAGTCTGAGACCTTCAACCTGTGAAGGAGTATAAACAACGCCCAATGTTCTGTTCTCGCCTTCTTCAGGTGCAAGATTTGGGTTACCACCAACAAAAGCTCTGAGCTGTGTTGTAGCCTGTTCAATACCGCCTTGAGGAACACCAGCAGCTAAACAGTTAGCCTGTGTAGCAGCACTTTGTTGTGGGAATTGATCAGTATTACAAGGGTCAAGAGCTTGTGGGAATGATTCACCACCACCTCTATATAGATGTCCAACGTTTGGTGCTCTAAATGTTTCACCAAATGTAGCTCTAACTAAAACATCATCGATAGGCTTCCATCTGATTCCAACTTCTGTTGTTGAAGGCTTACCTGGATTATTAGTAGTAGCTGTTGAGCCAACAAAACCGTCAGCATCGTAATCTGAAGTTCTAGCAGAAATAGTCATTTCTAGCTCTTGAGCACCTGTTACGCCCTCTAGGAGAGGCAAGTTAATCTCAAGGAACATCTCTTCAACGCTAGTCCCACCTTTGGTAGGCTCTCTGTAGTTTGTTGATGAACCACCTGAACTAACTAAAGCATCTGGAGTATCAAAGTATCCAACAGATCTATTTTCAAGACCAAATGCAAAGTATGCAGTTCCGTAAGGCATTTCAAATAAAGGACCTGAAACTTCAAACCAGTAGTTATCAGAATCCATGCCAGCAACAGCAGCACCGTCGTATCCGACGTAATTAACCATAGCGTCGTATTCAGCTTGAGTAATAACTCCAGCACCTAAACCTAGATCAGGTCCACCAAAAATGTTGAACGGTGTACATCCATTAATTACTTCGGTAGGAGTACCACATTTAAGTTCTTGTGTGGCAGCATCTCTGAATGATGGTCCAACAGCATTAGCTAAGTGAACTAGATCAACAAAGTTAAATAATTCAGCATCATATCTAGCATCGTTAACTTGAGTACCAGCTGACCAAAAATATGTTTTACCGTCTATTTCAAAGTTACCGTCTAATCCAGCTCTGATACCATATGTATCGTAATCATACTCATAGATTCTAGGACCGATAGCAATCGCTCTAAAACCAAAAGAAGTATCTCCGCCTAGCACGTTGAAATAACCGTCAGAAGTAGCAAACCTTCCATTGTTAAGTTGCCACTGGGGACCAGCAAATCTAGCTGCTGTCATTGGTACTTGTGCTAATTGGTTTTTACGAGCAGATTTTGAATATACAAACTGTACATAACCTGAAAGGTTATCAGCGAATTCAAAGTCTGAGTAAGTGTATACACCAACTCTTTCTATTGGGTTTTGAACATGGTTGACTGGAGCATAGTTATATCTGACTGCATTAGTCCAAGGCTGGAAATGATCTAGCTGAGTACCAGCTTGACCTGGAATCAAAGCACCTTTTCCATTTGGAGCATCAAAATATCTACCATATGCAGGATAAGAAGATCCACATATAAAGCTATTAGCAGGTGCAAAGTTACCAAAACCACTATTTTGCTCAGGAGATGGTCCTAAGTTTGTAGGGCTGTTTTGCGGCCCAGTACCTGAACCAGGCACATTGGTACAACCATAGTAAGGCTGATTAGCTCTTGGGATATCACCGGCCATAATCTCTTCCTGATTAGCCATGGATATGTTGAAGACATTAGATGATCTTTCACCTGTACTACCAAATGTAAGACTTACTGAGTCTTGACCACCGTAGTTGGCTTCATATTCACCCATTGAGGCTCTCATTTCGAAGCCTTCAAAATCTTTTTTAGTAATGATGTTGATCACACCCGCAACAGCATCAGAACCATAAATTGAAGAAGCACCATCTTTTAGGATTTCAACTCTTTGGATGATAGATGCTGGAATGGTCTGCATATCAACAGTACCAAATGCATCTGTAACCCATCTTCTTCCATCTATAAGAACCAATGTTCTACCAGCACCAAGGTTTCTTAATGAAATCTCATTAGATCCATCACCACCATTGGTTGCTGTAGTAACAGGTCGAATACCTGTTCCATCAGATGAAGTTAAGTTTTGAAGAACATCACCAATGTTATTGAGACCTGTTCTTTCAATTTGGGCAGCGTCAACAACTTCGAGAGGCTTTGAACTATCGAATATATCAACTTTTTTAATTTTGGAACCAGTAACAATGACTTCTTCAACATCACCGTCTTCTTGAGCGAAGGTAGGTGCAATGCTAAATGTGCCTATTGCTAGTACTGATACCAGCGAAAATTTAAGAAATTTAGACATAATATTCCCCATTTAGTTATTTCTAAGGGTTAATTGTGGCTAATTTGTGACGATTGTCAACTTTTTGTGACTTTTTATCATAATCACTCCAAACAAAAAAAGGGTGCCTAAGCACCCTTTTATTTGCTAAAAAACTTTTAGTTAGTATTTAACAGTTAAGTTTAAGAAAACATACTGACCAAAGGCATCAAAGAATCCAGGGAAAGTATTACCATTTCCTGGAGCTGTACCAGCATCAGAAGTGTACTCTGGCTCTTCATCAAAGAAGTTATTAATACCAAAAGTAACCACCAAATTGTCAGTAGGTGTATATTGCGCTCTTAAATCAACATAAGTGATTGCATCAAAATCAATCTGATTAGAATTAAGGTCATCAGTTTCACCTAGATGTCTTAAACCGATTGTAAAGTCAGTATCAAAGTCTGTTGATAAAGTTGCTTGATATTTACCCATAAACTCTGGCATTGGATTTTTACCACATGAACCACCCCAGTTTCCTGAACAAGAAATTGCAGGAGAGCCAGGTAATTCTACTATGTCATATGAATCCAAAAATGTAGTGACACCCTCAATACTCACAGGACCCCAGTCAGTATCAAGTGCATATGAGAAAATTACATCAAAACCACTAGTGGATTCTTCACCAATGTTAGTTAACTGTTGAGAAATATATCCACCTTGGAGCCATAATGAACCGTTAGGTAATCTATTGATAAGCCCACAGTATGACGATTGTCCGGTCTCGATACATTTATCCAAAGCAGTTTTAGCACTGATTGATCCAATACCATCTTCGACAGTGATATCAAAGTAATCTAAAGTAAGGCTTAACCCAGGAACTGAATCAGGTGTAAGTACAACACCAATTGTAGTAGATTCAGATTCTTCTGGAGCTACGTTTGGATTACCTCCACCTTTAATATTGTACTGGTCAGCTGGAGAGTTCAAATCAGTATTGTAGTACTGAGGTGCTAAACCAGTTAAAGCACATTGTGCTTGCGTAGCAGTAGCAGGATCTCCGTTTTGCTGAATTGAACAAGGATCGTTATCCAAATCAACCAAGCCATCGCTCACAGCTGAATATAATTCAGAAATATTTGCGTGTCTTTGTGCTGTTTGAAAAGATGCTCTAAGTGAAACACTATCATTAATTGTCCAATATGCTCCTACTTTAGTAGAGTCGGTATCAGCACCTGTTGAATATTCAGCAGTTCTATAACCTAAATCAACGCTAAGACCATCTGCTACAGGAATACCCATTTCAAAGTAGTATTCATCAACATCATACTCACCAGCAATTGGAAGTGTTGCTCCACCTGAACCAGATCTATCACCTGTTCTACTTGGTAAGTCAGGTCTAAAGTCTGCATCTAGTTCCTTGGTTTCAAAACCAACTACTAAGGATACTGAACCCGGTGCGCCTGGAATGGTCCAGCCAGTATCACCAGTTATATAACCAGAAAAAATCTTTTGCTTACCATCTCCATGAATATATGTAGCATTAGCGACATAATTTTGAAGTGCTTGACCACCGTCAATAACTCCTTGAATACCTTGATCGCCAGGTAGTCCACCCTGGAATAAATTGTAAGGTATACATGAGGCATCAGTTCCATTGATTGCAGATACACAAGTTGGGACTCCGTTAACACTAATCACATCAACACCTCGATTGATTGCTATAACAGAAAGGTCGTTTCTGTACTCATTGCTATAATCAACAGTCGAGTCTTGGTAGTAAACATCGTAAGACCAATCATCGTTTATGTCTCCTCTTAAACCAATGGTTGTATTGTATTGCTTAATCATGAAAATTGACTGACGAGGATTACCTTCTACGTTTCTTTTAAGAGAATATAAAGGCGCACTGTAATCAATAATATCACCATTACCTTTTGCGATTTCTAAACCAGAAATATATGCAAGAGCAGCAGCATTAGAAGCAAAATCTGGTGCATGATCACCACCCATTCCAGTCCAATTACCACAGATTGTTGCATATTGCTGTGCAGACAATAATGGGTTGTAACAAGGGAGGGAGGTAATGTTTCCAAATGTTCCTGAGAAAGCAATCTGAGCATTGGATTCTGACTTCATAAAAGTAGCATCCATATAAAGCTCAGCATTATCAGTTAAAGTATATTTTCCAAAGAATCCAGCATTAATCCTGTCATCAGGTCTTTGGAAGAAATTCGTTGGATTATAGTTAAATGTTTGTCCAGCTCTTGGCACAAATTCATTACCTTGGACTTTAAGGTCAACTCCAGTAACTGACGGATCTATGTTTACAAAACCAGCGGCACCATAACCACCAAAATCTGCCCATCTACCGGGAGGAATTGTTGATGAGCCACCACACCTAGAAGTACCGCCACTTAGTGCACAAGCACTTATGTCAAATTCACCCTGAAGAATTGGTTTCGTATCAGTATGCTCAAAAAATGCAGTAATGTGACCTTTACCACCATCAATATCTCCACCGAATGCAAGTGAAACTTTATTAGTATCACCAGTTTGCACATCACTTGGAGCTTTTTCATAGTTGTAACTATCAACTAGAGCTCTAAGAGAACTATTATCATTTTCATGATTATAAAAACCGTACTGATAGGACGCCTTAAAGCCTTCAAATTCATCATCGAGAATAAAGTTAACAACACCAGCAACGGCATCAGATCCATATATGGATGATGCGCCACCTGTGAGGACTTCGACGCGATCCAGAAGAAGAGTTGGAATTGTATTCAAGTCAGCACAATTGCCGCCTGAAGTAGTACCCGGAGGCATACGTCTTCCGTTTAAAAGAACTAATGTCCTTCCGCAACCAAGGTTTCTAAGATTAACCGTTGCAGCACCACTAGCACCATTTGAGTTTGTTATAGACTGTCCAGGTGATATTTGAGGCATGTCGTTAAGGTAGTCTTCTACCCTTGTGACACCTGCGTCAACTATATCTTGACCGTCAACTACTGCTATTTGCGATGAGCTAACAATATTTGGGTCAGTGATCCTTGAACCTGTAACTACTACTTCTTCAACGTCAGCACCATCAGCTTGAGCATACAGTGTGGTTGGAAGTGTAGCAACAAAAAATAAGCCTAAAATAAGCTTGCTTAAATTTTTCATAATATTCCCTTTATAAAAATAAATTAGACTTTTATTTAAGCACAATTACCTAAAAAGTACATAACTTTCAGGCTTTTTATTTTTGTGAATTTGTAGACTAGTATTATTTAATTGTCTTTAGTTTTTAAAAATTCCAAACTTGTTATATTATTCGCGAAATGTTTCTAGAGAATAAAAAAATCCTAATCGCTGGTCTTGCAAATAAACACTCAATAGCTGCTGGAATAGCACGCTCAATGACAGAGCAAGGCGCAAAGCTTGCTTTCACCTATCAAAGTGAAAGATTAAAAAGAAATGTTGAGAAAATAGCCCATGAGCTTGGCCATGATGTCCTAATAGAATGCGATGTTAGTAAGGATGAAAGCATTCATTCAATGTATCAAGAGCTTAGTAAAACATGGGAAAACTTTGATGGATTAGTCCATTCCATAGGTTTTGCACCGGCAAATGAACTTGATGGAAATTTTGTTGATGTTGCAACCAGAGAGGGTTTTCAAATTGCGCATGATATTAGCTCGTTCAGCTTTACCGCGCTTGCTAAGGGTGCAAAGCCATTGCTAAATAAAAATAGTTCCCTGTTAACTCTTACCTATCTCGGAGCAGTGCAGTCTCTTCCTAATTACAATGTTATGGGTCTTGCTAAAGCAAGCCTAGAGGCGAACGTAAGATTTATGGCTTCCTCGCTTGGTAAGGATGAAATTAGAGTCAACGGTATTTCTGCAGGCCCTATCAAGACATTGGCAGCATCAGGAGTAAAGAACTTCAGAAAAATGCTTACGAGTTATGCAAAAAGAGCTCCATTAGGAAGAACGGTTACAACTGACGAAGTGGGAAATGTTGCTGCTTTCTTATGCTCTGATCTAGCAAGCGGAATTACTGGTGAGATTACGTACGTCGATGGAGGGTTCAGTACCTCTGCCCTATCAATAGATGAATATTTAGAATCCTAATCAAGCTTGAGGCTGAAGATTTTTTAAATCAACTCTCAAACCTTCTCTGATTTTTTGGTCAACCAAGGAAGAGTTTTTCTGTGTGATGTATTGAATGAAATAAGATCTGTAATCATCAACCTTTGCATTAATTTCTTCATCGGTTGGCATGTTCTCTGATTGTATTTTGATCCAATAATTATTTCCATCACTTCCAACAGTGATGATATTTTCATTGATACTGCTTGAGAAAATCTGTGAGACAACATCCATTGGTAATAAAGATGAGAATTTATTTATTGCCTTATATTCTTCTATTTCAAAACCACTAGGTATGTCAATGCCTTGATCATCAATAAGTGAAAACGCATCTTCATTCATTGACTGTATGAGAGCATTAGCTTTCTCTTTGCGAACTTCTTGAAGCGCGAGTTCTACAGAGCTATCAAAGGTCATCAAGCTGGGTGCATTAATTTCAGCTAATCCGATGATATAAAAACCGTCTTCCGTTTCAATGATGTCATTGTCACCAACCAACAGAGATCTATCAAAAAATCTTAATCCATCAATACCTGCTAATAAAGATTCAAACTCATCTTGAGCAATTAAATTAGTATCTTGCTGTTCTAGATTAATAGTTGTGGCAATTTCTTCAAAATTAGCACCACTAATAATTAGCTCTTCTGCTATTCCGATGTCATCGTTCATAAGTGAAGCTGATTCAGAAAGAATAATTTCTTCTCTAAGCTCAGAGATAATTTCAGACTTAGATCTTATCTCTGGCTTTAAAACCTCTGTAAGTTTTATCAGATGGAGGGTATCTCCTAAATCAATCGGTGAAGATACTTCATTTAATTTAAGTTTTGCAATTACGCTTTCAAACTCGTCAGGAAATGCATCTCCAGACGAGTAGCCTAAATCACCTGACTCTTCAATTGATGCCTCATCTTCACTGAATTCAGTTACTGCGGTTACGAAATCAATCTTACTTGTATTAATATCATTAAAAATTTCATTAATTAAATCACTAGCTTCACTTTCAGAGGCATAATTAGATTTATCAATCATGATATGAGAAATTCTATTTTGGAGTGAATTGTTAGCCTCATTTAAATAGTCTTGATAAGAGTCTTCAAGCAAATCATCTGAAATATCAATACCCTCAGCGTAGTTTTCTATGCTTGCTTTAATGAATTTAAATCTTCTTGTTTCATCTGAAAGAAAAAGCAGATTGTTGTCATTGTAGAAAACTTCTGCTTCTACCAGTGTAGCCGGTTGAGAGTCTAAAATTTTTTCATTATTGGACTTAAGAAATTTTATGTCCCGTGAAACCTCATTAACAGCAATAAAACTCTTTATTTCTTCATCAAGAATAAAAAAAGAGCTACCTAGCGCTCTAACTAAATTGTCTGAGGCAATACTTGATGCAACTAATTCTATGTACTCATCAGGAATTAAGCCTGCGCCACGGATTGTTGCTTCAAAGATGGATTGATCAAATTTACCATTTTCATCTTTAAAGCTATCAAGCTTAATAATTTCTTTTTTTGCGTCATCAATACTCACTCCAAGACGATTTTCAATGGCGCTTGATTCAATCATTTTTTGATTAATAATTTGAGTTTTAAGTAACTCAAAAAGTTCATCCTCATCAAGCTGATCCAAAGAGAAAGATTCCCCAAAAATAGATTTATATCTTTGTTCAATTGTTCCTGATGCAGAATTTACATCTACCTGAGAAACTTCAAGACCATTAACAGTCCCATAGTTTGAAAAAATAGTGCCGAAAGAGGAAACTCCGGTAAAGATAAAAGGTATCGCACAAATACCTACAATCACATATAAGGTTTTACCGGAGAGAAGATTTCTAAATGACTCAAGCATAGCTATTTAATATTTGGTGGGAGAATAATAAAAAAAAAGGAGTGCAAAAGCACCCCTTTTTTTAAATAAAAAAGGTCTAGTTATGAAAATTTAACTTTGTCTTTTAACCCCTTACCTGCTTTGAAGCCAGGTACTTTAGAAGCAGGGATGTGCATGGGAGCTCCAGTTTGGGGGTTTCTACCATCTCTTGCAGCTCTGTGTCTGACAGAAAAAGTACCAAAACCAACTAGTGAAACTGAATCACCATTACCAAGTGCACCACCTATTGCATCTAATGTCGCATCGACTGCTCGCGCAGCAGAAGCTTTTGTTAGATCAGCAGAACTTGCAACTGCGTCAACTAAATCAGATTTATTCATATTATCTCCTCTCGTTAGATATGATTGCTATAACCTATGAAAATCCATATGCATAGAAATGTCAAGTTTAAAAACCTATTGTTAGTGCGATCTTTGCTTGGGTGTAGCTGGTTTGGAACTAGATTTTACCGGTGCGGGTTTTGATTTTGATTGCCTTTTTGACGATTTGGCTTTGGGCTCATCAGTAAGCGCAAGGGAAATCACTTCGTCAATCCATTTAACGGGATGTATTTTCAGAGCTTTGGTAATTTGTTTTGGAAACTCTTTTAACTCAGGAAAATTCTCTTCAGGAATGATCACTTGTTTAATACCCGCACGCTTTGCTGCTAAAAGCTTTTCTTTTAATCCTCCGATTTTTAAGACTTGACCATGGAGTGTGATTTCTCCAGTCATGGCTGTATCAGATCTTATGGGAATATCGGTAAGAACAGATATTAGAGCTGTACACATACCAATTCCCGCACTTGGCCCGTCTTTTGGAGTCGCGCCCTCAGGTACATGAATATGAATATCCAATTTTTCGTGAAATGAGGGATTTAGTCCTAAGATTTTTGACCTTGATCGAACCACAGTAAGTGCAGCTTGGATAGATTCTTGCATCACATCTCCTAGTGAACCTGTCTTAATAATCCTGCCTTTTCCTGGAACTTTAGATGCTTCAATAGTAAGAAGTTCACCGCCAACTTCTGTCCAAGCTAATCCTGCAAGCTTTCCAATACTATCTTCTTTATCAGCGGTTCCAAATTGGAACTTCCTTACACCGTTATACTTTTCTAAGTTTTTGGATGTAACTTTAGTTTGTGAAAGTTTTTTACTACTGAGTTCAATTTCTTTAACAGACTTTCTTAGAACTTTTGAAATTTGTCTTTCAAGACCCCTAACACCCGCTTCTCGAGTGTAATATCTAATGAGATCTAAGATTGCTTTATCATCAAAATTAACTTCTTCTGAACCAAGACCATTCCTTTCCAGCTGCTTAGGTATCAAGTACTGCTTGGCGATATTTAATTTCTCATCTTCAATATATCCTGGAATTCTTATGATCTCCATTCTATCCAGTAATGGGCCTGGGATATTTAAACTATTTGCCGTACAAACAAACATAACTTCTGATAAGTCAAAATCAACCTCAAGATAATGATCTGAAAACGTAGAGTTTTGTTCAGGGTCTAAAACTTCCAAAAGAGCGGAAGCAGGATCACCACGAAAATCCATACCCATTTTGTCTATTTCATCTAGCAAGAAAAGGGGGTTCTTTGAATCAGCTTTAGAAATTTTTTGAATAATTTTTCCTGGCATGGAGCCAATATATGTTCTACGGTGACCGCGAATTTCAGCCTCGTCTCTTACCCCACCCAAGGACATTCTTATAAACTTTCGATTGGTTGCATTTGCAATGGATTGACCTAAAGATGTTTTACCAACTCCAGGAGGGCCAACTAAACAAAGCACTGGTGCTTTGAGTTTTTTAACTCTTTTTTGAACTGCTAGATACTCTAAAATTCTTTCTTTGATTTCCTCTAATCCATAATGGTCACTATCAAGAACAGACAAAGCGTTTTTTATATTTGATTTAATCTTAGTTTTCTTCTTCCAAGGCAGATTTGAGACCCAATCAAGATAAGATCTTACGACCGAAGCTTCTGCTGACATCGGCGACATTAGCTTAAACTTAGAGAACTCACTCATGGCTTTTTTAAGGGCCTCTTTAGGCATGCCAGATTTTTTTATTTGTATTTCGAGGTGAGAAATTTCATCACCCTCTTCGGTAATATCACCCAACTCTTTTTGAGCAGCTTTGATCTGTTCATTTAGGTAGTACTCTCTTTGAGATTTCTCCATTTGTTTTTTAACTCTATC
Organism: uncultured SAR86 cluster bacterium; assembly: GCA_902623535.1. Taxonomy (GTDB): domain Bacteria; phylum Pseudomonadota; class Gammaproteobacteria; order Magnimaribacterales; family D2472; genus MED-G82. The sequence goes on from CACNUA010000003.1 coordinate 59,932, forward strand.
TCTAATTTTTTTATCTACATCAACGGCATCAATTTGTCCTTGTATCAAACTGATGAGCATATCTGCCCTTTTGGATAAATCCTCGCATTCTAAAATTGATTGAGCGTCTGAAATTGAAATGGGAAGATGTGATGCAACAGAATCAATAACTCTCGTTACATCATCGAATGCATCGATGCTTGAAAGAACTTCAGGAGCAACTTTTTTTGTAATTTTTATAAAATCTCCAAATTTGCCTTTGATAAAGTTACATAAGTTTTTATTATCAGCAGGGTCTAACTGAGATTCAGGAATAATTTTCACTTGTGCTTTAAGAAAATCTTTTTCTTTTAAGACTTTTAAGGCCGCACATCTGTGATCGCCCTCAACCAATAATTTGACCGTTCCATCGGGAAGCTTGATCAACTGCAAGATGGTTGCAAGAGTTTGTACTTTGTATATTTCACCAAATGATGGATTATCTATTGAGCCATCGATTTGGGTTCCTAAAAGGATTTTTTTATTGGCTGCCATTGCTTGATTAAGAGCATTGATTGATGGCTCTCTCCCTACAAACAAGGTTGTAACATTACCAGGAAATACGACAACATCCCTTAAGGGCAATAAAGGTAAGTCGTATTTTACTGAGGGCATTTACTTAAGATCCTGAAGAGGTTTTCTTTTTAGGTGTTTTGTAAACCTTAATTGGGTCTGATTGTCTAGAAGCTGCGTTTTCATCAACAACAACTTTTTCAAGCTCTTCATTTGGAAGTTCAAACATCGTATCCATTAAAATTTCTTCCATAATTGATCTTAAGCCTCTGGCACCAGTTTTTCTTTTAATCGCTTGTCGGGCAACTTCTTTTAGGGCTGATTCCTTGAAATCCAAATTTACGGAATCCAAATCAAACAAGTATTTATATTGGTCAACCAAAGCATTTTTAGGTTCTTGTAAAATTCTAACTAACGATTCTTCATCAAGCTCATGAAGTGTTGAGATTACAGGTAGCCTTCCAACAAACTCAGGAATTAAACCGTACTTTACCAAATCCTCCGGCTCAAGTTGATCAACTAAATTTTGCACTGAAGCATCTGTATCTTTGATGGCTGCTGAGAATCCAATACCTGATTTATCAGTTCTTTGTTTAACAACCTCGTCAATGCCCGAGAATGCTCCTCCACAAATAAATAGGATGTTAGATGTATCTATTTGAATGAACTCTTGTTGAGGGTGTTTCCTGCCACCTTGAGGAGGAATGGATGCGACAGTACCTTCAATTAACTTTAATAGCGCCTGCTGAACACCTTCACCAGATACATCTCTTGTTATTGATGGGTTGTCAGACTTTCTTGCAATCTTGTCAATTTCATCAATGTAAACAATTCCAAGTCGTGCTTTTTCAGGATCATAGTCACTTTTTTGAAGGAGTTTTTGAATAATGTTTTCAACATCTTCGCCAACATAGCCTGCCTCAGTAAGCGTTGTTGCATCGGCAATGGTGAATGGCACATTAAGAATTCTTGCAAGCGTTTGAGCAAGTAGAGTCTTTCCGCTACCAGTCGGCCCCAGTAATAAAACATTACTTTTTTGGAGCTCAACAGCATCCCTATTTGATTGATTTTTTAATCTTTTGTAATGGTTATAAACGGCAACAGATAAAACTTTCTTAGCTTTTTCTTGACCAATCACATAATCATCTAATTGACTAAATATTTCTGCTGGCGAAGGAAGTTCGTTTAGGGTATTTGGGTCATCAGCTTTGATTTCTTCTTCAATAATGTCATTACACAAATCAACACATTCATCACAAATGTATACGCTTGGACCCGCTATGAGTTTTTTTACGTCCTCTTGATTTTTACCACAAAAGGAACAAGTTAGTTTTTGATTATCGCTACTTTCCATCTTTGGTATCGTCTCTTGAATCTAGGATGTCGTCAATAATCCCATAAGATTTGGCTTCACCAGCATTTAAAAAATTATCTCGATCAGTATCTTGCTCGATCTTCTTAAGAGTTTTGCCTGTATGCTTAGCCAGAATTTCATTAACTTTTTGCTTCATCACTAAAATTTCTTTGGCATGAATTTCTATATCAGATGCTTGGCCTTGGAATCCACCTAGCGGCTGATGAATCATCACACGTGAATTAGGTAATGCAAACCTTTTACCTGCTGCTCCACCTGCTAATAATAGAGAACCCATGCTTGCTGCCTGACCAACACACAAAGTAGCAACCTCTGGCTTAACAAATTGCATGGTGTCGTAAATGGCAAGTCCAGATGAAATGATTCCCCCTGGAGAATTAATATAAATACTTATGTCTTTTTCAGGATTTTCTGATTCAAGAAACAATAATTGAGCAATGACTAGGTTCGATATGTAATCATCAATAGGTCCGGTAAGGAAAATTATTCTTTCCTTGAGAAGTCTTGAATAAATATCAAAAGCTCTCTCGCCTCTTGGAGTTTGCTCAACAACCATTGGTACTAAACCAGAATTAAGAATGTCAGTTTTATGGTCCATAATTATTTTATGTTAGCTAAATCTTTGAATTTAATTTCCTTTACCCTTGATTTAAGCTCATTTTTCAATTTTTCAATAAGCAGTTCCTCTAAAATGATCATTTTATAGTTATCAAGCTGTTTGGGTTGAGATTTGATCCATGTCTTAAATTGATCTGGATCTTTATATTTTTCTGATTCCTTCTCAACAAACTCATCAACCCTTTCTTGATTAACTTCTAATTTAAAAAACTTTACAAACTCACTAAACAGTAAATCCAATTTAACCCTTTTTTCTGCGTTTTCTAAAAAAGTATCTAAAGGAAATAAATCCTCCGGCGCTTCATCAGCTTGTTGACCCATTCTCATTAATGAGTCTTTTCTCATTAGATTAGCTTGCTCATTAATGACTGAACTAGGCGCAGAAAAATTATTTACCTCAAGCAACAAATCATAGATGGATTCTCTTGTAAGAGAATCTTCTTGCTGTTTGACTTCTTGCTGCATTCTTTTTTCAATTTCTACCTTGAAGTCATTCTCATTTTTAACTTCCTCCATTGCCAGAGATTTATAGAGTTCTTCATTGATGGATGCATTTTGCTTTTCTTGAACTTTATTTACTTTGATTAAGAAATTTGCATTTTTTCCAGCAAGATCACTTTTAAAATAATCGTCTGGAAATTTAACTTCTGCATTAAATTCGTCATTTATTTTCTTACCGATGATTGCATCCTCAAAACCTGGAATCATGGATTTTGATCCTATTACCAGTGCAAAGTCTTTGGATGAATTTCCCTCAAAATCTTCACCGTCAACGGTGCCTGTGAAGTCAATGATCACTTGATCTTTCTCTAAAGCAGCTCTGTCAACATCCCCCCAAGTACCATAGCGCTCCAAAATATCAGCTACAGCAAGATCAATATCATCACTTTCAATAGTAATTTTTGATTCTTCAAAAGACTTCCATCTAGTAAGTTTAGGTTTAAATTCTGGAAAAACTTCAAATTCTGCTGAATACACAATACCCTTTTTAGGATCCTCAGAATCAATGCTGATGTTGGGTGAAGATGCAGGTTTAATTTCTTTTTCAGCTATTTCAAGGGGGTAAGTTTCCTGAATTAATTCATTCAACACTTCATAGTGAATTGAAGGTCCATATTTTTGAATTAGCACATCGTTTGGCACTTTGCCCTTTCTAAACCCATCAAGCTTTACTGTGGATCTAATCTTACTAAGCTTGGCCTGATATTTTTCGTCGTATTTTTTAGTTTCGACATTTACGGTCAACTTTCGATTTAGATCCTTGAGTTTTTTTAGTTTACTGGTCATAAGTTATTATCTAATCTAATTGATGGGGCGAGCGATGGGGTTCGAACCCACGGCCTCCGGAGCCACAATCCAGCGCTCTAACCAACTGAGCTACGCCCGCCACGCAAAAGGATCACATTATAAGAGAAAAATCATATAATCTATACTATTAATGGGGGTGATTGGATGACAAAACTTTCTATGCTCGAATCAACAAATCGTTTAATTGATAAAGCGCTTAAGTATTCCGATGTATCGCCAGATGTTGCACATCGAATTAAAGTTCCTAATGCTACTTACTCAATTAATTTTGGGGTAAGGCTTCGTAATAAAATTCACACATTTACAGGTTGGCGATGTGTTCATTCAGAACACATGGAGCCGGTGAAAGGTGGAATAAGGTATGACCTTGATGCAAATCTTGAAGAAGTAGAAGCATTAGCAGCATTAATGACATATAAAAATGCAATTATTGAAGTTCCTTATGGTGGATCAAAAGGTGGATTAAAAATTGATCCAAGTCAGTGGACTGAAAATGAGTTAGAAAAAATTACAAGGCGCTTTGCTCAAGAACTAATTAAGCGAGATATGATTGATCCGGCGAGAAATGTCCCTGCTCCGGATATGGGAACCGGATCCAGAGAGATGGCCTGGATAGCAGATGAGTACAGAATCATGAGCCCTGCAGACATTAACGCTAAGGCTTGCGTAACAGGAAAACCTGTCGGTAAAGGAGGAATAGCAGGCAGGGTCGAAGCAACCGGTAGAGGTGTGCAATTTATTATTAAAGAATTTTTTAGAAATCCTGATGATTTAAAGAAATTGAAACTCAAAGGCACTCTTAAAAATAAAAAGATCGGTATTCAAGGTTTTGGCAATGTTGGCTATCATGCCGCTAAATTTTTGCAAGAAGATGATGAAGCAAAAATTACTGCAATTATTGAATTTAATGGAGGACTAATTAACCCTAAGGGGATCAACGTCGAAAAAGCTAAATTATTTTTTAGCGAGCATGGAACTTTTAAAAACTGTCCTGAAGGCAAGTTTCAAGAAAAAACAGATGATATGTTAATTGCAGAGTACGATATTCTAATTCCGGCCGCCAAGGAAAATGTCATCGATCAAAAAAATGCCAAAAAAATTAAATCAAAATTGATTGTTGAGGCTGCCAATGGGCCTATTAGCTTTGAGGCAGATGAGATCTTAAATAAACAGGGTGTAATTATTATTCCAGATATTATTGCCAATGCTGGTGGTGTTGCAGTGAGTTATTTTGAGTGGGTAAGGAATCTTCGTCATATTCGATTTGGAAGATTAGAAAAGCGTAGAAATTTTACTCAACTTCAATCCATGATTGATGCGGTTGAAAGCATGACTGGAAAATCCATGCCCAAAGCATACAAGGATAAATTTAATAATGGTGTTGAAGAAATTGATCTAATTCGCTCGGGTTTGGATGATATGATGCGTGAGGCATACCAAAAAGTTCGTGCCGCAATGATTGAATCCAAGATACCAGATCTGAGAACAGCAGCCTACAAAGCAGCCATTGATAAAATTGCAATTTCTTACGAAACAATTGGTCTATAAGGCTGTTGGGAATAAGACTGAATTATTATCTGACGCATTCCAAACATCGTATTTATTCATGATCTCCTGAAATAATGAGGAATCTTCAAATTGATTAAGTAGCTTTATGACTTTTGAGTATTTCTGATTAAAAAAATAATCATTATCGGCAATTTTAAACTGCCTAATAAAAGGTAATATTGAAATATCTAACAAGCTGACTTTGTCAGAAAAAATCCATTTATTGTTAGAAATATTTTTATCTAATGCAGCTAAAATTTCATCGCAAAAATCACGATGATTTTGAGGGTCTGTATTGTATCTTTGAGAGTATTTGTATCGATCTAAGTGATGCTTAAAGTCGGTATCAAATTCATGAATTGTTTTTAAAGCAAAATCTTGTTGCTCCGAATTCAAGATCATTAATTTTTTTGAGTTCTGAGATAAAGCCCATTGGATAATCTCATTACTCTCCTCGATAACTTGATCATTTAGTTGTAAAACAGGCACTGTGCCTTTGGGAGAAATTTCTAGCATTTCAGTGGGTTTATTTTTTAAATAGACCTCCCTTAGCTCACACTCAATACCTGCAAGGTAAATTGCTATACGTGCTCGCATTGCATAGGGACATCTTCTGAATGAATAAAGAATTGGATGATTCATTTTTGTTCAATTTCTCTTTTTGAACCAATATGTTTTTGATTGCGGCTTTTTGCAAGATCAATTTGCATTTGTCTTTCCGCATATCTTCTTTTTTGATCCTCAGTCTTATTATCAAAGCAATGGGAGCAACTCACACCATGAATAAAATTAGAAGATAATTTATCACCTTCGGTTATTGGCATTCTGCATCCATGACATAAATCATATGAGCCTGGTTCAAGCTTATGATTTAGAGCCACCCTGTCATCAAACACAAAACATTCTCCATTCCATAGGGATTCCTCAGGCTTAACTTTTTCAAGATAATTCAAGATCCCTCCTTTGAGATGATAAACCTTTTCAAAGCCTTTATCCTTAAGAAGCGAGCTAGCTTTTTCACATCTAATTCCACCGGTGCAAAACATTGCAATTTTTTTATCTTTGGGTAGTTTTGAGCCTTCAGTTTCAGCCCACTTAGGAAAATCCCTAAAATTAGTTGTTTCAGGCTGGATGGCTCCTTCAAAACTTCCAATAGAAACTTCATAGGTATTTCTTGTATCCAATACTAGAACATCTTCGTCGGTTATAAGTTGGTTCCAATCTAGTGGATCAACATATTCGCCAACTTTTTCACCTGGGTTAATTTCACAGTTTCCAATGGTTACGATTTCTTTTTTTAATTTCACCTTAAGTCGAGAAAAAGGCATAAAGTCTGCAGAAGAAACTTTAAAATCACTTTCACTTAGTAAGTCTTTATCAAATAAAAAATTTTTAAACTTAGCAATGCTCTCAGATGAGCCTGAAACAGTTCCATTGATACCTTCTTCAGCAATCAGAACCGTGCCTTTAATGCTCAAGTTTTCTAGAAATTTATAAAACTCGATTTGAAGTTCAGACAGCAAAAAAATCTTTGTAAATTTATAAAATGCTGCTATTAAAAATTTTTGGTCACCCATAATAATAAAATGGCGCGCCTGAAGAGATTCGAACTCCTGACCCACTGCTTAGAAGGCAGTTGCTCTATCCAGCTGAGCTACAGGCGCACTGGTCGGGGTAGTAAGATTCGAACTTACGACCACTCGCTCCCAAAGCGAGTGCGCTACCAGACTGCGCCATACCCCGAGGATTGTGATATTAATGATAATAAAAGAAATAATCAATCTTCATTGCATATTAAATTTATGATGAGAAAATATCACTAATGTCAGCAATTATTCTTAACGGTAAATCTCTTGCTAGCGCTTTTGAATCTGAAATAAAAAAAGAAACCGAGCAACTGATATCAAAGGGAATTACTCCTACTCTAGCTACCATTTTGGTGGGTTTAGACCCGGCATCTGCTACCTACGTGAAAATGAAACAAAGCACTTGTCAGCGGTTAGGCATGAAATCTATTGCTGTTGAGCTAGATGAAAAAACGACTACCGATGAATTATTAAATAAAATTCATGAGCTAAATAAAGATGATTCAGTTCATGGGATTCTGTTACAACACCCAGTCCCATCTCACATTGATGAGCGCAAATGCTTTGATGCTATCGAATTAAATAAAGATGTTGATGGCGTTACCTGCTTAGGATTTGGTTCAATGACGATGCAAGAACCGGCCTATGGATCGTGCACTCCAGCTGGCATTATGCGAATGCTTGAGCATTACGATATCCCAATCGAAGGCAAGCATGCAGTGGTAGTTGGAAGAAGTCCTATTCTAGGAAAACCTATGGCAATGATGCTTCTGAACGAAAATGCTACTGTCACAATTTGTCATTCCAGAACAAAAAACTTAAAAGCAATTATTAAAGAGGCGGATATTTTGGTGGGCGCTGTTGGAGTTCCAAAACTCATAAAATCTGTCTGGATAAAATCTGGAGCTGTTGTCATCGATGCGGGCTATCACCCTCAAGAAAAATGTGGTGATATTGATTTAGAGGGAATCGAATCCTCAGCCTATGCTTTTACACCTGTGCCTGGCGGTGTTGGTCCTATGACCATTAATACACTTATCTATCAAACCCTCCTTTCAGCAAAAAAATTAGTCAAGTGAGCGTCCTTCCAGTAATTGTAGGTTACGGCGGGATTAATGCTGCTGGAAGGTCTGCAGGAGATTATGCGCTTAAGCGGATGGTTTATGAAAATTTATCCAACACCGAAAAGATTAAAACCATCGAATCGTTAGCCCAATTAACGAGCAATCCTGATGAAAAATATAATTTAGATAATTCACTTATCAGAAAACTTTCAAAAAATTTCTTTGAAGAGGTTTCTCACAGAAACCCAAGCCTTCCTGGTTTAGCAGCTGGACAGCTGCCAACAGGATTTAACCCAAGCGAAACATACAATGCAAGACAACACCCAAGATCCTTAGCAATGTCAATTTTTGCTGCCTCTGATGCACTAAAAAGCATCGGTCTTAATTGGGATGAAGTTTCTGCAAAGGTGGGTCCAGAAAATGTTTCGTGCGTATCAGGGTGCGCAATTTCAACCGCTGATAAATTTGGTATGGGGGGTTTTTACCAAGCACAACTGTCCGGAGCAAGAACAACCAGCAAACACCTTGCTATGTCTCTAGGAGAAATGAGCGCAGATTTTGTTCATGCATATGTCCTTGGCTCCATGGGTGTCACTGGAAATCACACCGGTGCTTGCGCTACCTTTCAATATAACCTCAGCATGGGTATTGATTTAATTAATTCTGGGCAATCAAAAATATGTTTTGTTGGCGCCGCTGAGAGTGGCCTGGTACCTGAGGTATACGAGGGTTTTGCAGCAGCTAAGGGGTTGGCAGAAGATAAGAATCTTATCAACTTGCAGGCGCAGCTAGGTGAAGGTACTGAGGAAGTGAATTATCGAAAAGCATGTCGACCTTTTGGTGAGAATGTTGGAATGTCTATTGGTGAGTCTGCTCAATTTGTTGTTCTAATGGCAGATGATTTGGCGCTTGAGTTAGGCTGCAATATTTACGGTGCTGCTTTGTCGTCTCATATCCATGCTGATGGATATAAAAAATCTATTTCCGGTCCAGGTGCGGGTAATTACATTACTTTTGGAAGAGCTCTTAACGAAGTCAGTGATGCATTCGGCGAAGATGCCCTGAATCGAATTTTGGTGCATGCGCATGGAACAGGTACTCCTCAAAACAGGGTCACTGAATCGCATATTCTTTCAAGTCTAGCCAACGCATTTGGTATTACAGCTATGCCAGTGACTGCAATTAAGTCGCATTTAGCTCACTCACTGGCAGCGGCCGGAGGAGATCAACTAACCTCAATGCTTGGTTCATGGCAACTGGGTATTGTCCCAGGAATTAGTTCCACCCCTGAACTTGCAGAAAATGTTTATAAATCAAATTTAAATTTTTTCCTTAAGAATCAAGAGATAAAAAAAACTGAATATGATTTTGCAATTTTAAATGCAAAGGGCTTTGGTGGTAACAATGGTACCTCTCTGATCATGTCACCATCAAAAACCAACGAAATTCTTCAACAAAAACATACTGAAAAAAAATGGAAATCATTTAAAAAAATCCAAGAAAATATAATCATTGAATTGGAAAATTTTGATAATGAATGTAGGTTGCAACAGCCTCTTGCAAGATATAAATTTGGAGATAGAGTGATTGATGGTGAGTCAGAGTTTAAGTTCTCGAAAACAGATTTGATAGTTAAATCTACTAATCAAAAAATCAGTATTAAATCTGAGCTCCCATACAAAAAATTTATTAAATAGGAGGATGAAAAAAAAATATCTAATTCTTTAAGTATTTACTGAAACTATTTGATCAAGGCCTTTGAGAATTTCGTTTAATGGCAATCCATTAATAGCCTCTAAGCTTCCTTTGACCTCATTAAAAAGTCGATGCCCATTTTCTTCATACTTATAAGCTCCGCATGCAGAAAACGGTTGATCCAAATTTACGTAATTTTGAATTTCGCCTAGGCTTAACTCTCGCATATTCATGGTACAGATAATTTCCACCTCATGAATAACCAAATTATCTTTAGAAAAAACATACTGACCAATTAGATGATGTATTTTACCGCTGAGCTCCTGTAACTGATCAATTGCACGATCAGCAGTTTTTGGTTTTGAAAAGATTTTATTTTCCAATAAGCAAATTTGATCGCATCCTAAAACCAAATGATTGGGAAATTTATGATTGATGCTTAAAGATTTAGCCTTGGCTAATTCATAACACAGTTGAGGTGGCTCTAGATCTTGAAGTGTTTTTTTTAAATTATCTTCATCTGTTGCGGGCGAAGAAAATTTTATTGAGCTATCGAACTCTGATGCTAATTGTCTTCGAATTTTAGATGTGGAGGCTAAAATCAGCGAATGATTTTCCAATTAACTTTTTGATAAATTAATAAATGATAAGAATTCGTTTCTTGTAACCTGATTTTCTTTAAAAACTCCTTTCATAGAGCTTGTTACTGTTGATGATTCTGTTTTATGAACACCTCGCGTAGACATGCATTGGTGGCCGGCATCAATGACTACAGCTACACCTTTTGGGTTTAAAACATTTTCAATGGTATTAGCTATTTGCGAAGTCATGGTCTCTTGCGTTTGCAGCCTTTTACCAAAAACGTCAACTATGCGCGCTAACTTGCTTATTCCTACAACCCTGTTGTTGGGTATATATCCAATGTGAGCTTTTCCTAAAATTGGAACCATATGATGTTCACAATGAGATTCAAGGCGAATATCTTTGACAATAACCATCTCATCATAACCCTCAACCTCTTCAAAGGTTTTCCTTAAAATTTCTTCGGGATCCTGTTCGTATCCTTCAAAAAACTGCATATATGCGTTAACAACTCTTTTTGGAGTTTCAATTAAGCCCTCTCTAGAAGGATCATCGCCTGCCCATTCTATTAACGTTTTAACTGCATCCATAGCTTTTTCTTTAGATGGTTTTTTTGAAGAAGCCTGATTAGAAACAGCTTTCATGGACTCTTTAACATTAGGTTTATTCATAGTGGCCACATTATAACGACTAAAAAGCCAAACTTTAAAGACTAAAGTCTAATTAATTAGATATTTTCGATTCTTCTTCTGAGGATAAATCATCACTGGATTCAGCAACAATTTCTTGAATATCATCGTTACTCTCGACTAAATCATCCTGATCAAATGGAAAAGGTTTCTGTTCAGTTTTGTAGGTTAAGTATTCAAAACTCTCTTTTAAAAAATCAATTAGCCAGTTGGTAATGTTTTTAATTTGATTATTTGGAGAGCCAGAAATTAAATGAAATAAAAACTGCAATACAATCAAGATTAGAATAAGTGGTAAAGCGATAATTTCTATTATTAATGAATAAACAACCATAAATAGCAGGCGGATCCATTTACTAGGCTTTAACAGTTCTTCTTTTTTTATCTCATTCATTTACAGTTCCTCCATAAAATTCTACATCAAGATGGTCTGGATGGCTTATTAAATCATCCATTAATATGTTTGGGTTTGCATTTTCAAAAACTATTTCATGTAAGGCATTAACCAAGGGCATTGCTAGATTGTTATTATTAGCTTCTTCATAAACAACTTCCAGGGTTCTTACACCTTCGGCAACCTGCCCAATTGCTGCTTTTGCTTCCTCAAGGCTATCACCTTTTGCAAGTCTTCTTCCAAGCGAAAAGTTTCTTGAGAGTTTTGATGTACAAGTGGCGACCAAGTCACCCATTCCAGCTAAACCTAAAAAGGTTATTGGATTAGCTCCTTTGTGTACAGCAAACTTACTCATCTCTGTCATGCTTCGAGTGATAATTAAACCTATGGCATTTTCACCAACGTCTAATTTATCTCCTATGCCACAACAAATGGCATAAATATTTTTTAGAGCACCTGCATACTCAACCCCTTTTACGTCAGCACTTTCATAAATCTTAAATTTTTGACTCTCAAGCGAATTCTTAATTAATTCTTTTAACTCTTTATTACTGGAGGCAATTACCGAGCCAGCTACCTTTTCATTAGCAATTTCCTTAGCCAAATTTGGTCCACTTATAACTCCAAATTGATCGCCAATGACTGCGTTCAGTTCATCGGAAATAATTTCTGTCATTGTTCGCATAGGATTTTTTGCTATTGCTTTTGTACATGAAACAATATGCATATTGTCCTTAACAAGTGGTTTTAAACGTTTAATGATATTTTCAAAGATTGCGCTTGGCGTCGCCACCAATATCAGATCAGCACCCGAAATACATTGCTCTAGACTATCGGATGCAATGATTTTCTCAGAAAGTTTCAGCTCCGGATGATAAGTAGTATTTGTTCCCTCGGCATTAATTCGAAGAGCTTGTTCTGTATCTCTTACCCAAAGAGATGTTTCAAAGCCATTTGAGGCAGATAAATTAGCAAGCACAGTACCAAAACTACCGCCTCCCAAAACTGCAATTTTTTTATTCATGCCAATCAGGTTAGGAATTTATCCAACTGTCTCAGATATTTTGAAGGATCTTTGGGGGTTCCCCCTTCAGCAATAATTGCATAATCCAGCAAGAATTTACTGAAATTAGTAAATTCTCTGCCATCGAGCGTATCAAGTTTTTTTATTAATTTATGCTTGAGATTAACTTCAAGGCTAGGTTTTGAATCTGGAATCTTTTGCCCAGCTGATTCAAGAATTTTACGCATTTGAATTCCTGGATCATGCTTTGCCGTGACTAATCTTGCAGCTGAATCAACCAATCTACTGCTTACAACAACCTCTGCAACCTCACCTTTGAGCTTACCTGCAATCCTTTTAATAAGTTTTTCATTATCCTTTGATACTTTAGGTTTGGATTCAGCATCATCAAAATCTGCTTTTGCAGCATTCACCAACTCTTTGCCACTATATTCCGCAAGAGTTGTCATCAACCATTCATCAATACGATCTGTAAGCAATAAAACTTCAGTATCGGCCTTTTTTAAGCTTTCAATATGTGGTGAATTTAATGCTGCTTCATATGTTTCTCCGAGACAGTAATAGATTTTATCCTGGTCTTTATCCATCCTCCCGATGTAACTCTCTAGATCAACATTTATCTCATCATCATCATTGTTACTAGAGGCAAATATAAATAAGCTGGCAATTTCTTCTTTGTTTTCATAGTCTTCAGCAGGGCCTTCTTTAAGCGCAAGACCAAACTCATACCAAAATTCTTGATAAGCTTTCAAGTCATCTTTTTTGAGCTTTTTAAGGGCATCCAAGACACGCTTAGTCACAGCTTTTTTAATTGATTCAACCAAGGGATGTTCTTGCAAAATTTCCCTTGAGACATTGAGGGGTAAATCATTAGAGTCAATGACGCCCTTAACGAATCGCAAATAAATAGGGAGGAAATGTGCTGCATCGTCCATAATAAAGACTCGCTGAATGAAAAGCTTTAAGCCTTTGGGGGTATCACGATTCCATAAGTCAAAAGGTGATTTTTTTGGTACATAAAGGAGGTTTGAATACTCCTGCTTACCTTCTACTTTATTATGAATCCATAACAAAGGATCATCAAAGTCATGAGTCAGGTACTTATAAAATTCTTTGTACTCCTCCTCTTTAACTGACCTTTTTGATTTCAGCCAAATTGCTTCATTATCATTTAATCTTTTTTTCTCCATACCTTCAGCTGATAAATAGATTGGAAAATTAATATATTGTGAGTATTTTGAAATTATGAAACTAACTCTGGATTCATCAATAAACTCTTTATTTTCATCATTTAGGTGAATCATAATGGTAGTTCCATGATCATCTTTTGATTTTTTTGAAAGTTCGTAGGTGTCTTCTCCAGAACTCTTCCATAAGTGCCCTTGATCATCATCATCAACTACAGATTTAGAATGGACTTCAACTTCTTTTGCAACCATAAATACAGAATAAAAACCCACCCCAAATTGGCCTATCAATTGAGAATCCTTTTGTTTATCACCGGTAATGCTGTTTAAAAAACTTGCGGTTCCGGATTTTGCAATTGTGCCAATGTTTTCTATTAGCTCTGCTTCTGTCATGCCAATACCGTTATCTGATATAGAAATGATATTATTTTTTGGATCTAGACTAATGTTGATTGCATAATCGCTCTGAAGTGAGGAGTCCTCTAGTGATTTGAATCTTAACTTATCGAGGGCATCTGATGCGTTTGATATTAATTCTCTTATAAAGATCTCTTTATTTGAATACAAAGAGTGAATCATTAATTGAAGTAACTGCTTGGTCTCAGTTTGGAAAGCTTTAGTTTTTGGTTTAGCCATAAATGTCCCTATGATATTACCTATATAGTGCTTGAAATCATGACTTCAACACTTCATTATCCTTACTCGAATCTCTCTGATGCTTATATTTGCACTTTTTGCTGCAAAATTGGACATTATCCCAGTCTCTTTCCCATTTCTTTCTCCAATTAAAAGGTTTGCTGCATTGCAAACAAATTTTGGAGGGTAGATTGAGTTTTTTATGCAAAGTTAACTTATAAGGAGAAAAAGATAAGAATTGATGAAATAAATATAACTGCTGTGCAATAGACGCTTAAACCATGCAAATAACTGAAAGTTTTAGACCAGTCCCTGTCTCTCGCTGCATTAGTTGCAGGAATTACAATAAACCCAATGGCCGCATGGATAGAATTAAAGATTGATAGGTACCAGACGTAAGACGTTGTTTGATTAAATAGGGCGAATATTAGGACTGGAAAAGAGAAAATTAATAGTCCTAAATAATACCTTGGAAAGATTTTTCTAAGAAATTTTGAGGATGAATCACTATCCAATAAGCTGAAAATTATAGGGGTGGTTAGAGCAAGATGCGTCAACACAATACCTGCTTGAAAAGTTATGGTAAGTTTTAATATCTCCATTCTAAACTACATTAAATGGCGGACCGGACGGGACTCGAACCCGCGACCTCCTGCGTGACAGGCAGGCATTCTAACCAGACTGAACTACCGGTCCGCGATAGTTTCCGAATAATATCTATTTAAAAATTTTCTGCAAGTATTCTTTAATGTTAAATTTAAAAAAATTGATTTTTTGATAAACATCTGACATCCTTTTGTGTATAAAAACTTCTTTAAGGGGGAGTTTTTAGTTTATAAACTAAAAATAATAGGAGTAAACATGAAATATCTATTAGCTTTAGTCGGTGTCGTTGCAATGCCTAGCTTTGCAGCTGATCTTTCGACTAACGATATGACAGGTATTACTTTTTGGCTTGTAACTGCTGCAATGTTAGCAGCTACTGTCTTTTTCTTTGCTGAAAGAGATGTAGTCAAAGGTAAATGGAAAACTTCACTTTCAGTAGCTGGTTTAGTTACTGGTGTGGCGTTTTGGCATTATCTTTATATGAGAGGTGTTTGGGCTGATACTGGCACATCACCAACTGTATATAGATATATTGACTGGTTGATAACAGTGCCTCTACAGATAATCGAATTTTATCTGATACTGAGGGTTTGTACTAATGTAGGATCTGGATTGTTCTGGAAACTTCTTGTTGCATCACTTGTTATGCTAATCGCAGGTTTCTTAGGCGAAATCGGGTCTGCACCAGCATGGCCAGCGTTTATAGTCGGGATGATAGCTTGGTTATACATTATCTATGAGGTGTTCTCTGGTGAAGCCGGACAACTCAATGCCTCAAGTGGTAATGCTGCCGCTCAAAGCGCTTTTAGTACTATAAGATTAATTGTAACTTTTGGATGGGCTATTTATCCATTAGGTTATATCTTAGGTGTTGGAAGTAATCCTGATATGGCAAATGCAAACATAATCTATAACCTTGCTGATTTTATTAATAAAATTGCATTTGGTTTAGCGATATATGTTGCTGCTGTAAGCGATTCAGACTAATTAAAATTTGTTTGAATAAGCCCGGATTTATCCGGGCTTTTTTTTGGCTGGTGGGTGATGACAGGCTCGAACTGCCGACCCTCTCGGTGTAAACGAGATGCTCTCCCAACTGAGCTAATCACCCGAAAAAAGTTCGTTCATCTGGTTTTCCATTGCCTGGTAATCCCAGAAAGCACGTAATGATACTATTTTATTATCTGAATTAACACGGTAAATGACGATCATCTTTGTCTTGATCTCAACTCCATTTATTTTATTAGTTATGTGCGCAAAGTTGGCACACTCATCTCCGCAAGGAATGGATTCTTTGATTTCAAATATTAAATCTCCATTGGCAATAACGTTATCGTAAAAAGCCTCAATTGCTTCCAATCCTTTATGCCCCTCTCCAGAGGGATCTAATGGACTAACACCAATAGGGTCTTGCACAACCGCATTTTCTGCAAATAAACCCAACCACTTAGCTTTGTCTTTACCGACGGCATATTCTCTTGATAAAAACCCTAATTCTTGCGCTTTAGTTTTTGCTTCCATTTGTTAACTCCAATCTAGCCAAGTATATTCCAGTCAAAGCAAGTACACCAAACATCGATTGAAAGATCGTAAGCCATTCCATCATGATCAGTGCGCCTAAAATGGTAGCCGTAATAGGCTGCATCAGCAATCCAATTGCGGCAAAGGATGCTTTCACTTTTGGCATACCAATAGTAATAAAATATTGCCCCCCTACCTGGCAAAGGACTGCAAGGGCAATTAAGTTGAGCCATCCATTAATTTCACTTGGCATATACACAGAGGATTCAGTAAATGCTGCAGGCAAAGAAAACAACCCACAGAAGAAAGTCGTATAAAGAATGACTTTGGTTGGGCTCTCATAACCTAATCGAGAAATTAAAATCAAATAGGCTGCATAAAAAAAAGCTGCAATTAGTGATATGACATCACCAAAGACAGAGCTTGGAGTTTGATCGGGTGAACCTATTATCAAACCAAATACGCCCAAGTAAGTAATAAGCATCGCCAGAATTAACTTAATAGTTATAGCTTCTCTGAGGACAAAAAAACCAAATAGGGCGACATATATAGGGGCAGTATTTACCATAATCGTAGCATTAGAAATGGATGTAAATTTAAGACTCCAATGCCAGCCGGTCATATCAACACAAAATGCAAGTCCTGCAATTGCAGCAATCAAATAAGTTTTTCGCTCTTTTAAACGAAAAGGATTTTTTGAGTCTAAATGAAAATTTAAAACCAATAAAAAGGGTAATGCTAAAAACATTCTGTAAAAAAGAACCCAGCTTGGACTTAGCTCGCTGAGTCTTACAAAAATAGGTGCAATCCCAATAAGTGCCGCACCTAATGCAAGAATTAAAAAAGCAGCAACTGAATGTTTTTGAATTTGCATCACGATATACTAGCTTAGAAAATATCAAATATGGACGACAACAATAATTTTATTTCCGTCGGTGAACTCAATCGTAAAGCCAAGTACCTACTCGAATCTGAGTTAGGAACAGTTCAGGTGGTTGGGGAAGTATCTAACCTTGCAAAGCCATCTTCTGGGCATATGTATTTTACCCTTAAAGATGAGGATGGAGCCGTGAGGTGTGCGATGTTTAGAAATCAAAATATGCGCCTTAACTTTGCTCCAGAAAACGGTGACTTATGTGCGGTCGAAGCTCAAGTTAGTCTTTATGCACCCAGGGGTGACTATCAACTCATCGTTAATCGAATGGAGCCCTACGGTGAAGGGAACTTAGCCAAACAATTTGAATTATTGAAAGCCAAACTTGAAAAAGAAGGTTTATTTGATCATGCTCTGAAACGCGAAATTCCAAAATACCCAATCCATGTAGCTGTGGTGACCTCCTCCTCTACAGCAGCCTTTCAAGACGTCATGACTACAGTTGAACGAAGAGCAAGAAATACGCAGCTCACCATCGTCGAAGCTACTGTTCAAGGCGATACAGCTCCCAGAAGTTTAATCAATGCGCTCGAGCAAATAGAAAAATTTAATGTAAATAATCCAAGCAATGCTTTTGATTTAATTCTTATGTGTCGTGGTGGAGGCTCAATTGAAGATTTATGGTGCTTTAACCATGAGGACTTGGCTCGAAAGATCCATCGTTTAGACATTCCACTTATTTCAGCGGTGGGTCATGAAATTGACTTCACCATTTGCGATTTTGTTGCTGACTTGAGGGCGCCCACGCCCACGGCAGGTGCAGAAATTGTTACCGAATATTATTATCAATCACTTGAGCTTTTGAATGACCTGCAAGAAAAAATCAAAAAATCTTTTCAGACCTCCATCAACAATGAACAGCAAAAGATTGCTCTTTTAAAAGCTCAACTTAAATCACCTATTTCCATAATCAAAGAGCGAGCTCAGGCCATTGATTCCATGGAATTAAAAATTTTTCAAAATATAAAAAATTTACTTAAAGATAAGCATCAAGACATTTCGATTAATCAGATTTCCTTGAATCAGCTAACGCCTTCAAAAAAAATTAAAGAGGTACGTTTACGCTTTATGCAACTAACTAAAGAATTTAAAGGTAGAATTGCGCGCATACTTGTGGATCGCCTTAATCAACTTAGTGGGATTGAAAAAAGACTCCATGCTGTTAGCCCTTATTCTATTCTCGATCGCGGTTACTCAATTGTTACTAACTCTAACCAAGAAATTATAAAAAATGTTGATCAAGCTAAACCCTCTGAGAAGCTTTCTGTAAAACTTTCAGATGGCGAACTATCCGTAGAAGTATCAAAGTGAAGTGTTATCTTAAAGTTTTACTCCTGTTGACTTTCATAAATCCAATGAATGCTGAAACCTTAACTTTTAAAAGTGGGGAGTTGGCTGCTGTAAGCATTGGTGGAGAAGATGGATCTGGAACTCTTATCAAATCAAATAGTCAAATTAAAAAAATTCTAGCTTTCCCGTTTGTTGCAAATGATCAAACCGTTACTGATGAAGATATCGAAGGAACAATGAAGATTGAATACATTAATTTCGGCGAATCTCGCATCACCATTGCAGACACCTCCAAGGTAAATCTAAGTGTATCAGACCAACAACGGGCAAATAGAGAAGCACTATTAATTCGTGAAGCACTATCAAAAAATGATTCGACCCTAACGCCTTCATTTCAATTTATAAGACCTGTTGCAGGAATTGTAACTTCACCATACGGTAAACAGCGATACATTAATGGGCAAAAGCGTTCCGTTCACCTAGCACTTGATATGAATGGTAAAACTGGGGATCCCATCATTGCTCCCTTAAAAGGCAGAGTTGTTTTAGTTGGTGATTTTTTCTACACGGGCAACACGTTGATTTTAAGTCATGGTGAGGGGCTTTATACATCCTATGCACACATGGATGAAATTAATGCAGAATTAGGAAAAATTATTCAACAAGGCAAGCAAATTGGAACTGTTGGAGCTACCGGAAGGGTCACTGGCCCACATTTACATTGGACCGTTTATTTTAATGGTAACAAGATTAATCCTGAGTGGTTAATTGAAGAAGATTTTTTAAAAACTCTATTGAAGTGAAAATAGGATTTCCTCTATAGCTGTCGCATCGATTGGTCTTTTGCTTGCAAATGCAACCTCGCCATTGGGATTAATAAAAAACGTAGCAGGCAGTGATTGAGGGGTCTCAATGCCCCAGATGGTTTTAGGGTGAGTTAATAGCGAAGGGTACGTGTGGCCAAATCGATTAAGCTGCTCTTCAAGCTCTTCACCCTCCAAACGATCAAAATTAAATCCAAAGACTTTGATGTTGGGATTTAAATTTGAAAATTTAGCAAGCTCAGGAATTTCTTTAATGCATGGCGGACACCAGTCTGCCCAATAGTTCACAATTACCCAATGACCTTTGAGAGATTCTGACGATATTGAGCGGGTATCATGTAAATCAATGTCGCCTTGTGAGCAAGACAGCATCACAAGCAAAACAGCACACAAAGATATTTTTTTACCATTCATCAATGATGCATTGTAAGATTGTTACATGAATGATCAATACCTATTGATACTTTTTTATTCAGCATCTGGGAGTGTAAAAAATCTTGCGCATGCCATTGCCGATGGTGCTGAAGCCTCTGGGATGCCAACCAAAATTAGGACTGTTCCCAGAGTATCACCTAACTCAAAGGCAACTGAGCCTGAAGAGCCTGTTGAAGGTGAAATCTATTGCACAAAAGAAGAGCTCCAACATTGTTCAGGTCTTGCCATAGGCTCGCCCACAAGATTTGGTTCCATGGCATCTCCAATGAAGCATTTTCTTGATTCGACCGGTGATTTATGGGCTGCGAATGCTTTGGAAAATAAACCAGGAATGGCATTTACATCAACAAGCTCGATGCATGGTGGGCAAGAGGTTACTTTATGGAATATCCTAACTTACATGCTGCATCAAGGGATGATGATTATTGGTGCACCCTACTCGATTGATGCGCTGCATCAAACGAAAAGTGGTGGCACACCCTATGGAGCAAGTCATGTAAATACGGCAGGTCCAGTGCTAACTGATGATGAGCGTGCTATAGCCGAAGCGGCTGGTAAAAGATTGGCGCATACGATAATGCAGGTGGCTTAGATGATGCTTTCCAATTTGAAGTTGTTTAGATTTGGAATGCTCTTTTTTATTCTTTTTGCATTAATCAAAACCATTATTATTAGTCAATTGAGTCCACTTTTTTGGATCTGGGTTACCCCCTTACTTATTATTGAGCTCATCTCATGGATTTATCCCTCTAAAAAATTTTTTCAATCTGTTGGGTTTGTTTTGTTGATGTATTTTATGTTTGATTCGTTATCTGTTTTTGGTGTTCCAAATGTTTCAGTTTTTGAGATTATTGAAGTCTCGATGATTATTATCCTCTTTGTTAACAGTGTCTTTATTGCATCGACGCTAAAGGTAAAGTAAATTAATCAGCCTTTTTAAAAAAAATTAGAATATTTTTATTATGCAAAAATTATCACTTTCACTTTTCCTAATATTTGTTGTAAGTCTCTCTGCTGATCCACTTATTATTCAGCCAGGACTCCCTGGGACTGTATCCAAAGAAATTAATTCTGAAGAAGCTATAAATATTGCTAATACTGGGTTTACTAAAGACGATACGGTTTTCATGAATCACATGATCGTTCATCATGAACAGGCGCTTACACTTTCAAGACTTGCACCGAATCGAACCAATACCCAAGAAATTTTAGATTTAGCTGGAAGAATTGACGTTTCTCAGGAGGATGAGATTTCATTCATGCAAGGCTGGCTTGAAGAACGAAATATTGAAGTTAATGCTCACATGTCGATGTATCACATGAAAATGATGGGTATGGCCAGCGATCAAGATATAGCAAAGCTTTCAAACAGCAAAGGCATGGAATTTGATGCATTGTTTTTAAGATTAATGATTGCTCATCATGAAGGTGCATTGGATATGGTAAAGGAACTTAAAAGACAACCTGGCTCTGCTTATGATCCTTTAATGTTTGAGTTTGTTTCAGATTTATCCAACGACCAAGGCGTTGAAATTGAGAGAATGAATACACTTTTAACCGGTCTTTCAAGAGATCCAAGGGCATCTCTTAAAGGCGGCCTGTACCATGCCGAGGAAGCCATTCTGAATTTAGACCTTGTTCAGTCTTTAAAAAAACCTGCAGGCTTTTTTGACCCATCCAACCCATTAAATGAAAGGTTGTCTAATGAGGACAAAGAGGATGAAGAAGAAAAGCCGCTTGCTGAACGCTCAAGAAACAGTCGATCCCCAATGCTAAGTTTCTCTAACACAGACATGGCTTTTAGCGGTAACGTCATGGTTGCTGGAAGTTATCATGGATTTAATATCTACAATTTAGATAATCAAGGTCATGCCGAATTGGTCTCTTCAGTCATTTGCCCAGGAGGTCAAGGCGATGTTTCGATTGTAGGTAATCTTTTGATAATGTCGGTTGAGCAAAATCGTGGAAGAATCGATTGCGGTCTTCAAGGAGCAGGTACGGAACCAAATCCAGAAAGGTTTAGAGGCATTAGAATTTTTGATATTTCAGATTTAAAAAGACCCCAACAAGTTGGTGCAGTCCAAACATGTCGTGGGTCGCATACGCATTCAGTTGTCAGTGGTCCCGCAGAAAATGGCATCATTATTGTTTATAACTCAGGAACTTCAAGCGTTAGAGATCAAGAAGAGCTTGAAAGCTGCTTTGAAGCCATCCCGGGTGACAATCGCACCGCCCTCTTTCGAATCGATGTCATAGAGATTCCTATTGCCAATCCATCGCAAGCAAAAATTGTAAAAAGCCCAACCGTGTTTGCAGATCCTGAAACAGGTGCATTGGCAGGCTTATGGAGAGGAGGAGATCATGGAGATGATACACAAGACACTTCTAGAACCGATGAGTGTCATGACATAACGGTTTTCCCGTCAAAAAATCTTGCAGCCGGAGCCTGCTCTGGCAATGGAATTTTATTTGATATTGCAGATCCTTATAATCCTAGGCGCTTGGATGTAGTAACGGATGTGGGTTTTGCTTATTGGCATTCTGCTACCTTTAACAATGCTGGAGATAAGATTGTCTTCACTGATGAATGGGGTGGCGGTGGCAGACCACGTTGTAGAGCTTGGGATCCAATGGATTGGGGTGCAAATGCTATCTACGATATTGTTGACAATAAACTGGTTTTTAAAAGTCATTACAAAATGCCTGCGCCACAAACTGAAACAGAAAACTGCGTTGCTCATAACGGCTCCATCATACCCATCCCTAACCGTGATATTTTTGTCCAAGCTTGGTATCAAGGCGGTCTTTCTGTTATGGATTTTACCGATTCTGAAAATCCGATAGAGATAGGTTATTTTGATCGAGGACCCATCTCTGAGGAACAACTAATCAGTGGAGGTTATTGGTCAACGTATTATTACGAGGGCAAAATTTACGGGACAGAAATTGCTCGAGGTATTGATGTTTTTGAGATGATGCCAAGTCAATTCATTACCCAAAAAGAAATTGATATAGCTGCTAAAGCCTATCCTGCAGTAGGTGACAAAAGATTGTTCAACCCGCAACAACAATTCCCACTTACCTGGCCTAAGTAAATAGTAGGAAATTTATTGACAACTTTATAATGTAAAGTAAACTTTACATGTCAAATAAACTTTACATTATAAATTATGGCTAAAATTACTCACCGTGGAACCTGGCTCAAGATTAGTTCACTTAATCCTGAGGATAAAAAAAACTACTTAACGTCAATGGCTCTTTTTTTGATTGGTGCCTTTGCATGGGGTATCCACCTTGCATCTGTGGGTGTTTTTAATGATGTGCCTGATACTGAAAATGCAACCTCTTCAATCTATAACTTTGCAAGGTTAATAGTGGTTATCTCGTGGGCAATCGCAACCTTTTTTTACATTAAATTTTTAAAAAATCAAGATGAGCTAATTATTAAATGGCATGAATTTATTGGTAGTTGGGGTGCCATAGGTTTTATTAGCTTTGGAATGATGATGTCACTTTTATCGCCTTATCTAAACTTTAAACCTGGATTTTATGAACTTTTCCTAGCTTTTTGTATAGGAACAGTGATTGGCGGTCTAAGGTTTCACAGCAAGTTTTTAAGTTAATGAAAAATAACATTCAACAACTAAGAAAAGCCATGCATCTTAGTCAGGAAGATTTGGCTGCCAAGACAGATGTCAGTCGCCAGACCATCAATTCGATTGAGACTGGCAAGTTTGACCCATCACTTCCCCTAGTTTTTAAACTTTTAAAAACTCTAGATGTGTCACTTGAAGAGTTATTTATTTTTGAGGAATGAAACTATTTTTAAGTTAAGGAAAAAGATATGGGAATAATTATTGGCGTTTTAATGCTGACTTTAGGAATTTTGTTTATGCATGAAATTATCCTAAGCGTTTTTGGTTTAATGTTTGGACTTTTGATTGCCTTCTTTGCAATCCTTATTAGTATTGTGAGTTTCACTTTTGCGCTGGCTACGATGGTGATTGTTGGAGTCTTATGTTTGATGGGTTTAATTATTGGTATTTTAATTTAAGGAGAAAAATATGGATGCACTAAAATCTATTTTTAGCTGGCTTGGAAAGTTTTTAGAAAAAACTCGTGTTGTGCTTCTCAATGTTGCAACTGCATTTATTTTAATTGTCATTACCGTTGCAATCATAGGCGGTATATTTAGTGGCGATGCTGAGATCGATAAAGAAGGAAAAGTTGTCTTCTTGGATCCAGCTGTAGTTATAACGGATGAAGAAGCTTTTGCGGATTCGCTCTTTGCTAATACAGATATCAATCAGATGACTTTTAGAGATTTTGAAGATCTTGTGAATGAGTTGGCCGATGATGAAGAAATAGCTGCTATCGTCATTGATTTTAGTTCAACTGGATTTGCTGGTATTACTACTCTGTTAAATGTGGCAGGATTAATGGAAAAACTTCAAGCCTCAGATATAGAATTGATTGCCTATTCTGACTACTTTGATACTTCAACTTATTTATTAGCTTCCTATGCTGATGAAATATGGGGTCACTCAAGTGGTTCATTTGGGTTAAGGGGTCCCGGTGGCTATAGAACATACATTAATGAATTGCTTACAAAAAATTTAAAATTTACTATTCATGATTTTTCTGAAGGTACCTTTAAATCTGCTGCAGAGACTGTTACTCGCTCTAGCATGTCTGATTTTTCTAGAAAACAAAGTGAAGAACTATTAAGTCCACTTTGGAATGCACTGAAAACTTTGATTGCTGAACAACGAGAGATGAATATTGAAGATATTCAGGATTTTGCTGATAACCACCCTACTGGGTTTTTAGGTGAAGCTAACTACATAAATCTTAATGCTGCCACTGAAATTGGATTCATTGACGGAGTTAAATCCTATCCTGAATTTAGAGCACATATGATTGAAAAATTTGGTTTAGATGAAGACTCTGAGAGAGAAACATACCCAAATATAAGTTATCAAGAATATATGGATACTTATGAGATAGAAAAAGATTCAGCAGATGATAAGGTTGCTGTTGTTACTGTGGAAGGAACCATTACTCGCGGAGAAATACAACCAGGTGTAGCTGGGGCAGATGGGCTTGCAAGACTACTTCGAAGTGCTCATGAGGATGAGGATGTTAAAGCGCTTGTTGTGAGAGTTAACAGCGGTGGTGGTGGTGTAATGGCAAGTGAAATTATTAGAGACGAAATACAACGCGCCCAATCCAAAGGGATTAATGTTGTGGTATCTATGGGAGATGTTGCCGCTTCAGGAGGTGTCTGGATATCAACTCCTGCAGAGTATATCTTTGCTCAACCAACTACTATTACTGGTTCAATAGGTGTAGCGATTGCCGTGCCTACTTTTGAAAATACTATGGATGAAATAGGCATTAATTCTGATGGAGTAGTAACCACTAAAAATGCAGGATGGGATCTTAATCAAGCCATGCCACCTGAAATTAAAGCAGCCATTCAAGATGATACCGTGAAAGTCTATAACCGTTTTGTTTCATTGGTGGCAGAATCTAGAGAAGAATCTGAGGATTACATTCGAACCATAGCTGAAGGACGCGTTTGGATTGGAACCAAAGCTCTAGAACTAAATTTAATTGATGAAATTGGTAATTTTGATGATGCTGTTGCTAAAGCGGCTGAACTTGCCGGTCTTGAGGAATATGAAGTTGATTTCTTTAAAGAAACACTTGATCCTGAGATTCAGGTTCTGCTTGAACTAACTGAAGGTTTTGATATTAATTTAATTGACCAGCAAACTTTGAATTCATTTAAAAGCATGACGGAGATACTCAATGAAGTCATCCAAGTCAGTAAACCAACAACGCTGATAGCATGTCAAACTTGCGAGGTTACTTTGCAATAAAGCACTAAGAAAGAAGTATCTGCTTAGCAAAAGGAATGGTTATCTTTCTCTTTTGTTGAGCAGACGCTTGATCTAAATGTTTTAGCAAAGAAAATAAATGTTGAAACTCTCTTTTTTCTCTTTTCAATAAATAATCAATCACCTCATGATCAAGTGATATTTCAAGTTTGGCTGCACAAAAAATTAAAGCCTCTTTGAGCATTTCATCAGGCACCGATAAAATGTGCAAAGATTCCATCCGCGATAAACGAGATAAAAGATCTGGGAGGAGATCTAGTTCTAAAATGCTTTCCTCCGTTCCAAAATAAAGATTGCATTTATTTTCTTTAGATTGATTAATTAGATGAAAAATCATCTCTTGCCACTGAGGATGATCGTGCATTAAATGAATATCATCGATACATAGAGCATCGTAAATATCAAAATTCTCTATAAATTCCGGTTTCATATTAATGGCAACTTTCATAGGTAAATAAAAAGCTTGCTTATCAATAAGCTTGTATTCATTACAAATAGCTTGCAATAAAAAAGATTTACCAGACCTTTCTATTCCAGTAATAACGAATTCTGACTCAGTTGCTTCCTGCAGTGATCTCGAGAGACTGAAAATAAGTTGCTGGATATGTGAATGATAAAAGTTTTCAAATCTTGGATATTGATCAATTGCAAAAGGGAAAATGAGTTGTTTAGGATTCATTCGAATGAAGTTCATTGGTTTGCCTTAACCAATTCATCGTATAAGAAATCAAACTTAATAAGCACAAAGTGCAAATAAGCAGGTGATAAATGGGCTGAATTAAGTTTAATGTGAATACGATTTCAACAAGAATGCTTAGAAAATAAATGATCTGCATAAATGTGGTGATCTTCCCCAACAAGTTTGGTTTCGGTGAACCAACTTCATAAACGGTCATGTGGAATGCTGCACCAATCAAGATCACAGTATCTCTAAATACTAAAATAAAAAAGACATAACTTGGGATGTATCCATTGATCCAAAAAATAGAGACCATTCCAATTAAAAGAATTTTATCTGCAATAGGATCCAATACTTTTCCTAAATCCGTTCGCCAGTTAAAAGTTCGTGCGAGAAAGCCATCGAGTGCATCGGTGAGTGCAGCTACAAGAAAAAGACCCAATGAGATTAAGTACTCCTCAATGTAAAAATACAGCAGGATCGGATAAGCAAGAATAATTCTTATCAGCGACAAAAGATTAGGAATAAAAATTAGATACTGTCGCACAGCTAATTAAACTCCACCTGCAATGATTCGGTATTACTGTCATAAACAGGATTAATAAATTTTCTAGAGCTTTGTAGCTCACGTAGCAGTTCCTGTGGTTCAAACCGAAGTCTTAAATTCATTTGTGTTTCTCCCCTCATGATCGAAGTAATTTGAAATGTTCTAATAGAAAAAATCTTCTTTACTTCATTCAAAAACATCTCATGCTCTTTGTAGTTATCAATGCCTGTTATCACAAATCTAAAAGTATTTTGATCTTGTTCTGAAAAATTAATTGCTAGGACTTCATCAATGTAATTATTAATCTGATCATCAAGAAATAAAATTAACTGATCTTGTTGCAAATTAACAAGTGATTTAAAGTCACCGTTTATGCTCCATGAGTTAATTCCAGTCTTAAGCAATTCAATATTTAATACTGCCTCCGTATTGCCTTTGGCAAGAAAATATTCAGCTGGATTTTCATAATTGAGTTTATTTTTAAGATTTTGAATGTCTTGAAGATCAAACTCAGGAACATCAAGGAAAATCCCTCTTGTTTCAGTTAAATTTTTAAGCAAATTAGATAAGTTTGTTTTTAATTCTGTATCCTCCCCATCAATACCTAAGAATTCAGGTTGAGTAATACCATCGTCAATATTAATTAAAAAACTAATGCTGGGTCGATTGAATCCAATAATTGGAAAAGCATTAGCATCGAATAACTTAATAACTTCATCTTTTAAAAATTTAACCCTTAGATACCCTTTACCATCAATATCTTCCGTGGTGTAGCTAGCAACATAACTGGTCTTATTGATTTGCTGACGGTTAATTTCATTTCTAAATTTAAGGCTGGATGAGCCTGAAAGTTTGATCAGTAGCTTATCAAAAGCTCGATTCAAACCATAGTTAACATTGGTGTACTCTTGAGTACTGATTCGAACTTCAAATAAGGATGAAAATTCACGTGCATTTATCTCAACTGCATTTAAAACTAATATCAAAATAGGTAAGATTAATTTATCTTTCATCACTGAATATTGTAAATGACCAATAAATCTAATCCTAATGATCCCTACGCAAAAGCTGGGGTAAATATCGATGATGGAAACGCCTTAGTCAAACTGATTAAATCAAGTGTTAATGCTACACATAACAAATCAGTTATAGGCGGTATAGGTGGGTTTGCTGGATTGTATGAATTAAATCATCAACTTAAAAAACCCACGTTGGTTGCCTGTACTGATGGTGTTGGCACCAAAGTAACGCTTAGCAAAAAATATAATACTCTTGGAAGCGTTGGGCAGGATCTTGTGGCTATGTGTGTTAACGATATGGCATCTTGCGGAGCAACACCTCTATTTTTTTTAGATTATTTTGCCAGCTCAAAACTTGAGCTAAAAGAGACAGCAACAATAATTAAGGGGATTGCAAAAGCTTGCAAAAAAACAAATATGGCCCTCTTGGGAGGTGAAACTGCTGAAATGCCAGGACACTATACTAAAGGTAATTTTGATTTAGCAGGATTTGCAGTAGGTGTTGTTGATAAATCAAAAATTATTAGTGGCAAAAAAATAAAAACTAACCATGTAATTCTAGGCGTTGAATCTAGTGGACCGCATTCAAATGGGTATACTTTAATTAGAAAGATACTCTCGCGGCATAAGCCCCCATCATCTGTATTAAAGACGCTATTAAAACCAACCTCCCTTTACACTTCCATAGTGAATGATGTGGTGAAAAAAAATATTAAAGTTTCTGGCATTGCTCACATTACCGGTGGTGGCATCACTGAAAACATACCTAGAATAATACCCAAACACCTTGCAGCTGATATTGATCTAAACGGCTGGAAGTTTCCAAAAGCTTTTCAATGGCTTCAAGAAAAAGGCAAGATCAGCAATGAAGATATGTTAAGAATTTTTAATTGCGGCATCGGTCTAGCAATAATTCTTCCTCTTTCGGAAGTAAAGTCATTAAAAAATCTTGCTAGTAAATATAAATTTAAAACGCATCGAATTGGGAAAATTGTTAAACGAACTCAAGGTGAGTTAACTTACTTAAACTAAATGAAGCGCATCGTTGTACTGATCTCTGGCAGCGGATCAAATCTTGAGGCTATCATTGAAGCCTGCCTCAACCAGCGCATCAATGGCGAAGTTGTTCATGTGATTTCAAATG
This sequence comes from uncultured SAR86 cluster bacterium, assembly GCA_902623535.1. Classification (GTDB taxonomy): domain Bacteria; phylum Pseudomonadota; class Gammaproteobacteria; order Magnimaribacterales; family D2472; genus MED-G82. The sequence continues at coordinate 89,071 of CACNUA010000003.1, forward strand.
TCCCAGATGTCTTTGGTTTAATACGTGCTGCAAACTACAAGATACCCTCATCAGTGATTAACCATAATGACTTTATAAATCGAGAGAGCTTTGACAGGGAGCTTTATAATCAGGTTAGTGATCTAAATCCTGATGTGGTTGTGCTTGCCGGTTTTATGAGAATTCTTACTGCAAATTTTACTAATCCGTTAAAGGGCAAGCTTATTAATATTCACCCTTCCCTATTACCAAAATATCCTGGACTAAATACCCATCAACAAGCCATCGATAATCAAGATTCATATCACGGCATTTCAATTCATTATGTTACTGAGAAATTGGATGGAGGGCCGATCATCGCTCAAGGAGCGATGAAACTTGATCTGCACAGCTCTTTGGAAGAGGTGATTGATAAAATTCATCGCATTGAACACGATTTATATCCTAGGGTAGTAGCTGAACTTCTTGATATGAAGGTCAGTCTTAAAGATAATAAAGTGCAATTTAGTCATGATTCAGAATTTAAAGATGCTCAACCGCTCCAATTTAATTAGCTTTGGTTTTAGCTTTATGCTCCTGTTCAGCCTTGAAGCTGAGGCGGAATCAATGATTCCAGATTTTAGTGCCCGATACATCTTTGAAACTGATCAATTTGATTTTGAAGGTGTGCGTCAACTTAAAACCTTTACAGATAAGCGAGTCTTCAGTTTTGAAGATAGAGCAAGGTTAATTAAAGCTGAATTTTATTCAGAGTTCATTGATGCAGATGAAATCAAATCACTCTCTTACGATGCTATTTTTAGATTTACTTTCTTTCGTAGATTTACAAATTTTGACTTTGATTGGGAGGCCAAAAAATTAATCAGCACTGGGCAATATGATTGGCAGGCAACTCTGATGGAAGCTCCGGTCTACGATCCTCTCAATGTTCAAGTGGAGTTAAGAAAACGTTTGATGCTTGGAGAGACTGAATTTTCACTGATATTGCCCGAGATCAAGACAGGTGAATTGGTGGAAAATACTTATGCAATTAAAGGTGAGACCATTTTTACCTTAGAGGGCAAAGAGTATCCTTGTGTAATTTTAGAGCGGGTCAGAACTCAAGATAATCGAATCACGACCTACACCATGGCTAAAGATCTAAACTATTTAATCTTTAAAGTAACGGATAATGATCCTGATGGTGATATTGCCTTGACCATCAAGCAACTCTTAAGTTTTGGGTAACGTGACCCCTGTTTGACCTTGGTACTTGCCTTTGCGATCTTTATAAGACGTCTCGCAATCCTCATCGGATTCCAAGAAGATCATTTGAGCAACGCCCTCACCTGCATAAATTTTTGCCGGTAACGTTGTGGTATTTGAAAACTCTAGCGTTACATGACCCTCCCACTCGGGTTCAAGAGGAGTGACATTAACAATAATGCCGCATCGAGCATACGTCGATTTACCAAGACAAATAGTTAATACGTTGCGAGGAATCTTAAAATATTCAACCGTTCTTGCTAGCGCAAATGAATTAGGTGGAATAACACAAACATCTGATTTCACGTCAACAAAACTATCTTCATCAAAAGATTTAGGATCAACGGTTGCCGAATTAATGTTGGTAAAAACTTTAAACTCATCCGCGCAACGCACGTCATAACCAAAACTAGAAACCCCATAGGAAATAATTTTATTACCACTGTCTGCATCACGGACTTGATTCTCAGTAAAGGGCTCAATCAACTGGTGCTTTTGAGCCATCATTTTTATCCATTTATCCGACTTAATTGTCATGAAATATCGATCCTCCCTTGAATCGCTCTGGCAATCGTATTGCTATCTACATACTCTAATTCACCGCCGATAGGAATGCCATGAGAAATTCTTGAAACCTTTACTTCGCTAAGATGATCTTTGATAAAGTATGCTGTTGCATCTCCCTCAACTGTTGAGCTGGTGGCTAGGATAACCTCTTCAATATGATCGGTTTTTATGTATTGCAACAAATCCGGGATACCCAAATCTTCAGGAGCGATGCCATCAATTGGGGAGAGTCTGCCCATCAGTATAAAATAACGACCTTTAAATCCACCTGTTGATTCTATAGCTAAAACATCTGAAGGACTTTCAACAATACACAAACTGCTCTGATCTCTAGAGGAGTCGGTGCAGATTCGACAGTATTCGTCACTGGTTAGAATGCGGCATTGCTTACAACGCTGGACATTCTCTAAGGCCTCTTTTAGTGTATCCCCGAGATAAGCTGCGCCATCTTTGTTCTTATCGAGCAAATATAAAGCCATACGTTGCGCTGATTTTTTACCCACTCCAGGCAAAATTGTAAGTGCCTCAATTAAGTCAAATAAGAGATCTCGTTTCATTCTTTAGTGCTAATGGAATCAGGTTCAATTGTGCCATCAAATGATTTAAGAATCTCTGAAATAATTGGCTGATTTTCAAGCTCTTCAATGGTGGCCTGTAAATTTTGATTAACAATTTTTTCCTTGATTAATGAGGGTGAGTTAGTAACGTTACCTTCCTCAATCACAACTTCGGGTTTGACTTTGAAATACTCTTTACATCGATCAACAAACTCCTCGAGTAATGCTGATGTTGGAGATGAAAAATTCTTAGGCCTCATTAAAACCAGCTTATTGTCGATGGCTTCTTTGAATTCAAGTTCACTAAAGAACTGATAGCTAATGCCATTTAGGCCTAATTTTTCAAAATCTTTTGACCATTCACTAATGGAAATTGATTCTACGGAAGCTGATATGCCATTGCTTAAAGGAACTTCAGTTTCTTTGTCCGGTTGATGTGCTTCTACTCCCTCTTTTACCTTCCTCTCAGATGGTTTACTCACATCAGCTTTTACCCGGGGTGTAGGATTTTTTTTTTCGTTTATTTGAGGCTTTGACTCATTTAAAGGATGGAAGGCTAGCATCCTCAGTACGCACATTTCCACAGCCTGATAAGGGCTAGGATGAACGGAAAATTTTTCTAAAGCATTAATGGCTATTTGATATAAAAGTTGTAGCAATTCACCGTCAACAGAATTTGCGAGCCTTACAAGATCTTCATCTTTAGATCCAAGCTGTTGCGTCATGGTTAATTGATGCATTAAATCTATCAATGCCTCAATGACTTTTTGATAATCAACCTGAAGTTCTAGGATGCGCTGCAATGAATGGTGTGCACCTTCTCCATTGCCTGCAAGAATGTTCTCAACCAACTCAAATAAATAGATATCATCGATGGTGCCCAATAGTTCCTTTACTTGGCTGATTTCTAATTTTCCTGCTCCATATGCAATTGCTTGATCAAGCAAGGTTAAGCCGTCACGAACCGATCCTTGAGCACTATTTGCAATCAATTGAGTGGTTTCAGGATCATATTGAATACCTTCTTTTTTTAATATGGTATTTATATGATTAGATATTTGAGTTAGTGCTACCGCCTTAAGGTTAAGTTGCAAACATCGAGAAAGTACAGTCTTAGGAACTTTATCTAATTCTGTAGTTGCCATTAGAAAAATCATATGCGGAGGTGGTTCCTCCAAAGTTTTTAACAATGCATTAAAGGAACTTTTTGATAGCATATGCACTTCATCAATCAGATAAATTTTATAATTTGCATTGGCTGGTTTGTAGACTGCAGATTCAAGTAAATCTCGCATATCATCAACACCGGTTCTCGAGGCAGCATCAACTTCAATAAATTCTAAATGATGACCTGATTTGATTTCCTTACATGCCGCACAATTATCGCAGGGCTCAGATCCCTCATCGCGATTATGACAATTAAGTGCCTTGGCAAGGATTCTTGCTATGGTAGTCTTACCAACCCCTCGGGTTCCACTAAAAATGAGAGCCTGATGCAAGTTTCCGCTTGCCAAACTATTCTGAAGAGCTTGCAAAATATGGTCTTGGCCAACTACTTCTGCAAATAATGCAGGTCTGTATTTTCTTGCTAAAACCTCATATGACATAACATTTTATGATATCACGACTGATCTAAAACTGATTCAATTTGAGCCTGTGAAAACCCTCTATTGTAGAGAAATTGTTTGCGCTTCATGATCTCTTTAAAATCTTGTGTAGGTTGTTTATATTTTTTATCTAACTGGTGCCTTAAAATTTCGTCCCAGCCCTCAAAAGCATCAATTGCATCGTTAATTTCAGCGATTCCAACTTTTTTTTGTTGAAGTTCCATCTTAATACGCTGAGGTCCAAAGCCTTTCTTTGCTCGAGCTATTACATACATCTCGGCAAAACGAGCATCGTCCAATAATTTATTGAGATTTAACTTATCGAGCGTTTCATTGATAAGTTCTTGCGCATCAGGATAGCGCTTGATGAGTTTTATATACAACTCACCCCTTGAGTGCTCACGCCTCGAAATTAAATCAAGGGATTTATTGTAGATAAGCGAACTTAGATCTTCATTCATTCCAGAGGCAGAACTCTAGATTTTCCTGAACTTTTGATAATTTTAACTCTTTGGCCTACCGCAAACATGTACTGACTTTCTTCTTGGATGACGGAGATTATTTTATCGTTATCAAGTTCAAGCAGAAGTTCTATCGCAACTTTTCGAGTCGCTGTATCACCAATTGCAGAGCCTACAGCAGAGCCCACAAGACCACCTAATACTCCACCAATACCAGATTCAATCTCAGAATCACTGACTGATTGGCCGGCAGCAGCTCCAATGACAGCACCTGCAGCAGCACCCACTTCACGATCTCCAGCAATAATCACTCTGTCGATATCCACAACAGTAGCAAAGGTTACTGATTGTGCTCTTTGTGCTACTGATCGGTCCACTACATCCGGTCGTTGTGAACTGTAAGCGCAACCAGTAATGATTAAAATTGAGAGAATTAGATAGCTAGCCTGTTTCATTATTTTGCTCCAATTGAGTAAAGTTTTTCAATAAATCTTCAGTGATAATGTAATAGTCTTTATTTTTTCTAGTGCCAGATAACAATTTAACCTTCAATACGCGATCACTAAATTTAGATTCGAGAAGTTTAATTTGATCGCCTTTAATGAGGTATTCAAGATTTCTTGAATCAATAATTGAAAAAGTATCCCACTGTTGATCACGTCTAGCTGTATAGGTATGAAAAGCATCACCGGACATGAAGTATAAAACTTGGCCGTCACCTCGTAACCTGCTCTGAGAAGCGTTTTGAGTTAGCGTCCAGATACTGTCTTTGATTTCATCAAATTCAATTTTACCTTTTGCAGCAATATCCATAGATCCAGTTAAGCTGAGGACAAGTAAAGAAAGAAGAGTTTTATTTTTCATACTTATAAGACCAAATTTATATTATCGAGTTCAAAATATAATTCACCAATCCATAAACTGACATACCCGCAATCGAAAACCAAGTAACTAAAATACCAATCAACCTTGGAGGAGTACTTTCGGTTGAAATATACATGCCATAGCTATGAGCAATCCTTGCTAAAAAAAATAGCGATCCTAACACATGAATTTTCCACAAGGCCGTCCCTTGCATTTCAATTAAAGCCAACAAAATCAAAAAGATAGGCACGTACTCAGTTAAATTTCCATGCGCTCTAACTTTTTGTAATACCTCAGATTGATTGCCATCTCCTAACAATGTGTTAGTTTTGAGGCGACTGGAACCTACTTTGTAAGCCAAGGCTATTTGTAAAATTCCCAATAATGATGCGTAAAATAAAGTAATCATAATTTTTTGTCCCTAAAATCAGTTCAATCTTATCAAACTAACTAAGACCATTGTTGCAAATATTCTTCTGGATCAACAACAGGTACTTCCCTTTTTTTTCCATCAGCTGTTCCTATGTATAAATAACCCAAAATTAATTCATCAGTTTCAAGGCCCATATAATGGTTAATGCGTTTATCAAGAGCAAATTTACCAGTCCTCCAGATAGCTCCATAACCTAGTGCATTTAAAGATAACAATATATTTTGTGCAGCAGCTGCAGTTGATAATTGTTGCTCCAACTCTGGAACTTTAGGATGTTCCTTATGCTTTGAAATTATGACTATAATCATAGGAGCTCTAAATGGAGCGCCTGCATATTTTTCCATTATTTTAATGTCATCAATAGTAAGAACTTCTTTAGCAAAAGTCGTAAAAATATCTGAAAGCTTTTTTAAACCATTTTCCTTAACCTCAATGAATCTTGATGGTTTTAATCTAGCATGATCAGGCGCACGGAGGGCTGCCTCAAAAACCTTTTTCATTTCTTCTGGTGATGGTATCGGAGAAACAAGATCTCGATGAGAACTACGATTAAGAATATTATTTAGTGCATCCAATTTATATATAAACCTTTTTTAAAAATGCTTGAAAAATCTATGTTTAATCATACATAAATAATGTAGATGCCAAAAGGGTCTACAATTTTATTAACCCGTGTAAGCCAAATGGTTACACATTTAAATAGTCGCTATAGGAGGACTAATTATGGTACTTAATTTTACCGATCCGTTCCTAACCACTCGTGTGTTAGGGTTTGAAAATTTATTCGATAGACTGCAACGTTTATCGGAATCCCAAGACAGATCTTCGTATCCGCCATACAACATCAGGCGTAATGAAAATCAAATTTTCATTGATGTCGCTGTTGCTGGATTATCGAAGGATGATTTAAGCATTGAGCTGGCCGATGGTGTGCTAACAGTTGAGCATGCAGGTCCACAAGCTGAAGTGGTAAATGGCTCAAATGAAGTGGTCTATCAAGGGATTGCTCAACGTGCATTTAAGCAGCAGTTTACACTTGCTGAGCATGTTGAAGTTAGAGGTGCAGAACTTGTTAACGGTATGTTAACCATTGAGTTGGAAAAGATCATTCCGGATGAGAAGAAACCAAGAATGATTAATATTAAAACTCCTAAGAAATTACTTGGAGGTAGTTAATCAATTCATCAATATCAAAGGGGGCAATGCCCCCTTTTTTTATGAAATGTTAAAGTACGCGCTATGAAAGTCTTGTTGGTTCTTTTGTCTTGCTTCCAGTTATCTCTAGTGGCAGGGGAAAGTGTTAATTCAGGCCATGCTAAGGTGAGGCTGCTTACTAATCTTCAATCACAACGAGATGAAACCTTTTTTCTTGGCATTGAGATGGCAATGGATAAGGGATGGCATACTTATTGGCAAAATCCTGGTGATTCTGGAGGTGCTTTTGATGTTATATGGGAAAGTCCTGAAGGTTTTATTATTGAAAACGTTAGTTGGCCAACACCAGAACTAATTCCCTACCCGCCCTTAATGACCTATGGCTATGAGGATTATGTGCTTTTTCCTTTTCAAGTTTTTAGAACAGCCGAATCAAATCTTGGAGTCGTTAAGGCAACGATCAATTTCCTAATTTGTGCTGATATTTGCGTCCCAGAATCAGCCTCTATTGAAATTGATTTATCCACTGAACAACCCAGCTCGTTAATTGCAGATGGAATTAAGAGCGTTCCAAACAAGGTGATGCCTGTATCTATAGATGCAAACAATCAAAACCTTAACCTTGGATTTGCTTTCGATGGCACCATCAATGACGCTTATTTTTTTATTGATAATCAAGGCGATATTAAACATTCTTCCTCACAAAAACTAAGACGGCTAAGTGGTAATAATTATGAGCTTATATTAAAGCAAGCCTCTTTAATCCCAAATCAACTAAGTGGGATTCTAAAAATTAATGATTCAGGTTTCATTGTGATGCCCACAGTAGTTGATGCATCCGTGCCCACTTCTTTTTCTATTAATCTTTTTCAAGCGGTTTTATTTGCATTCATAGGAGGTCTGATACTCAACCTCATGCCATGTGTATTCCCGGTTATTGCCCTTAAAGCTCTCAGTTTTATAAAAATTAGTGAGCATGCTCCACACCAAGCTAAATGGCATGGCTGGAGCTACACTGTTGGTGTGCTCATCAGCTTCGTTACCATTGCTTTAGTTTTGATTGGGTTAAAAGCGGCAGGAGAATCTTTAGGATGGGGATTTCAACTCCAAGCGCCTGAGATTGTTGGAGGCCTTGCCTTGCTTATGGTTCTGATTGGATTTATCTTGCTTAGCGATATCAATATAGGTACCTCGCTCACTTCTGTGGGCAGTAAAGTGCAACAAGGTCAATCGTATTCCAATTCATTCGCAACCGGAGTCCTAGCAGTGGTTGTTGCATCGCCTTGTACCGCACCTTTTATGGGTGCAGCTCTTGGTTTTGCCCTCGTGCAACCTACAGCAGTAAGTTTATTAATTTTTATCATGTTGGGCCTTGGTTTTGCCCTTCCTTATTTGATCCTTTCCATTGTTCCAGGATTAGTTGCCTGGCTTCCAAAACCCGGTGCATGGATGGAAACTTTTAAGCAGATTATGGCTTTTCCAATGTTTGCGACTGCCATCTGGTTAATTTGGGTTTTTGCACAACAAACTTCGCCAACCGATTTAGTTATTTTAATGGGACTAATTTTGGTCATGGGTTTTGGGCTATGGTTTAGTAGGTCACAAAATCGAACACAAAATATTGGGGTCAGTTTGATAGCTCTTTTAGCAGTAATTATTGGTCTTGCGAATTTAGATAAAACCGTTGCCCAAAAATTAGCTAAGGATGATTCGCTGACCTGGCAAGCAGGCATTGAAGAACAACTTCAAGCGCAACAGCAAGCCTATTTCATTAACTTTACTGCTGCATGGTGTATCACGTGCCAGGCAAATGAACAAATCGCTTTAAGCAGAGACTCTGTGAAAAAGTTCTTTAATGCTAATAATATTGAATACATTAAAGCCGATTGGACCAACCGCAATGATGATATTGCAAACACGCTAAGCTCTTACAACCGCTCAGGTGTCCCTCTATATATTTTCTGGAAACCCGGAATGCAATCGCCAAAAATCTTGCCAGCAATACTTACTGAGGGTTATATTTTAAGTCTATGAAAAACTTGGTTAGCTTAATTTTCTTATTCACACTAAACCTAAATGCAGTTGAGGTAGTGCTTCAGGACCCTCAACTTAATGAACCTGCGCCTAAATTTAGTGCCCTTGATAGTAATGGCAAAACCATTAGTTTGGATGATTTTAAAGGCCAGCCCGTGATTTTAGAGTGGACTAATCATGAGTGTCCTTATGTTGTTAGGCACTACAAAGAAGACAACATGCAAAAGGTGCAGCGCATAGCTAAAGCTGAGGGCTACGTTTGGCTGAGTGTTATTTCTTCAGCACCCGGTGAGCAAGGTTATGTGAGCGCTGATAAAGCTAATGAGTTAACCATATCTAGAAATGCAGCGAATGATTATGTTTTATTGGATGAATCTGGAGCACTGGGCATGCAATACGGAGCTAAAACCACTCCCCACATGTACATGATTGATGCTGAAGGGATTTTAAGGTTTAAGGGCGGAATTGATGATATTGGGGGTGGTGCAAAATTCTTTAGAGCATCACTTACCGATGCGGTTAACTACATTGCAATGAATGACACGCCAGTGAGTAAGAATCAAAAACCGGATATTCAAGAAAGCGTGCCTTACGGTTGCTCCGTTAAATATAACTACGACTGAAAGATATATTTTGACCATTCCTTATCAGGGAATGAATCGCTGTTAAAAGTATAACCATTGAGCAACGAGCTAAAGGAAGGTTTGATGGGTTCCTTGATTGGGATACCAGGTTTATTTGCTTTTTTAAGATTGCAAGCCTTACACGCTGTCACGACATTCTCCCAATTTGAAGGTCCCTTTTTAGATTTTGGAATGACATGATCTAAAGTTAAATCTTTTTTATCAAAAATTTCAGCACAATACTGGCAGGTATACATATCCCTTAACAAAACGTTGGATCTTGAAAACTTAACGTAGTTATGAAATTTATGAAATCTAGGTAACATCAAAATGCTTGGAACTTTCATTTCAATAGTCGGTGAATGCACCACAAAATCCTCATGCTCACGCAGCAAAATCACATTCCGTGTCAAAACCAATTTAATTGCTGTCTTCCAGTTGATAACCGATAAAGGAAAATAGCTCACAGGCTTTCCGTTCCCATTTAACAGCAGGCAATCTTTAGACATTTTAATTAAGTTTATTTATTTTTCTTGAAGGGTTAATATAGATTGCAAATTTAGGGGTTACAAGCTGATATTCAGCAATTTACATAAAATTTACATAAATGATGGAATTTACGCCATTTCAAATGTTCGGGCCGCTGCATATGCTAACGATGTTGGCTACGTTTGGCATTGCTTTAATCGTTCCTTATTACTTTAAAAATAGTGATGAGGAGACAAAAAAAATTGCTGGAATTTCGATTTCAGTCATCATTGCCTACCAGCTAATAACACAAGCTTTTACAACCTTCACCTTTAATTTGCCATGGCAAGAAGCACTTCCATTACATATGTGCGATATGTCGGCCATGGCGATCATGATCTACTTATTTAATCGTAAAAAGGTATTTTTTAATTGTGCCTTCTTTTGGGGTTTGGGTGGAGCCAGCATGGCAATAGTAACGCCCGATGTGCTCTTTGAATTCCCTGAACAACAATACCTACCTTTTTTTGTGATCCATGGATCAATTCTTTTGGGAGTATTTTATGCTTGCATTGTTCTCAATCAGCGCCCATTCCTAGCAGATGTTCATAAAGTAATCTTTATAACGATTATTTGTATGGGAATCATTTATGTACTTAATTTGCTTCTCGGTGAAGGTGCAAACTTCTGGTACCTATTGAAAAAACCTGAAGCTGGTTCCATCATGGATTTATTTCCCGAACCTCCCTTCCACTTATTGATCACCACGCCTATAGGTATTGTGCTGTTTTATCTAATCTATTCACCGCTCTTGATCAAAGATCTCCTGGCTAAGCGTGCAGCATAACTTTCAATCTTACGCTGCTGAGATTGAAAAAACCTACAGCGTTATTGAACCACACATTCAAAAAACCCCACTGCTAAATTCTAAAGAGCTAGATACAAAACTTGGTATGCAAGTCTTTTGTAAAGCTGAAAACCAACAAGTTACTGGATCTTTTAAAATACGCGGAGCCCTCTCAGCGATTTCAAGGCTTACCGATGAGCAGCTTAAAAAGGGTGTTTTAGCTTATTCTTCGGGCAATCATGCTCAAGGTGTTGCTAAAGCGGCGCAGTGCTATGGCACTGAAGCTACCATCGTTATGCCAAAAGATGCTCCTAGCATTAAGATTAAGAAAACTCAGTCCTTAAACCCTAAAATTATTTTTTATGACCGTGAAAGCGAGGTTAGAGAGGAAATTGGAGCTAGAATTGCTGAAAAAAATGGGCTTACGATTATCAAGCCCTATGACGCTATGGAGACTATATATGGGCAAGGTACTACCGCCCTAGAATCCATCAAGCAAGCACCTAGTGAATTTGATGTAGCCTTAATTTGTGCCGGGGGTGGAGGTCTAACAGCTGGATGCTCAATTATTTTTAAAAATCACTATCCGAACATTCAAATCTTTACTTCCGAACCGCTAGAATGGAACGATCAAGAGCGATCTTATGCTTCTGGGAGTATACAAGCTGCTACATTCATTGGAAGTGGGCTGTGCGATGGCTTACTGACACCTGAGCCAGGTGAAATTCCCTTTAGTATTAACCTTGCCCTTGGCATTCAAGGTCTTTCATGTGAAGAAAAGTACATTTTTGATGCCATGCAACTGGCAAAGGATATATTTGCTGTTGAGTTAGAGCCAAGCGGTGCTATAGCACTAGCAAACTTGATCAAGCATAAGGATAAGTTTCAGGGACAAAATGTATTTTTAACGTTTTCAGGTGGGAACGTAGATCCTGAAGTATTTAATGGATGTGTTGCTAAAGCTAAGCTTGGTCTTTAGATTTTTCATCGTCAATGAATTCGACACCAGCACCACCAGTCATCACATCAACAATCACACCAATGACCATGTTTAATAAAACCACTGCATTAACAATAATAAAACTGATGAAGTAAATCCAAGCCCATGGATGCACTTCAATAACATCAGCCATAACAGCCGCCCAGTCATCGTAAGTAGCTACCTGTGCTAGGGTAAGTAGAGCAAGACCAATATTACCCCAGTTATCAGGATCAGTTTCACTGAATACCATCGTGCCAATCGCACCCCAAATGTAAATAAAGATAAACATTAAAAGCGCAATAAAACCAACTCTTGGAATGGTTTTAATTAACGAATCAATTATGTGTCTGAAGGCTGGGATCACCGTAATGATTCTGAGTACACGAATGATTCTTAGGAGTCGAGCGACAAACACGCTTGAGCTTGCACCAATTGGAACCAAGCTTAAAACCACAATTATGGTATCAAATATGTTCCAGCCGTCTTTGAAAAATTTACCGAGATCTCTTTCAGCTACCATGCGAATGATTAATTCGATAAGGAAAAAAACGGTGATTGCGTAATCAAAAATTAGAAGGTAGTAAATATATTCAGCCGGTAGGTCATATGAACTGATACCGGCATAAAGCGCTGAAGCAATAATGACCGCGATGACGAGGCCATTAAAAAACTTACTGTTACGAATTTTTAAAAAGAAACTGATAAATGAGTTCATATACAACTAGCCTAGGATGCAAGCACCTAAATATAAGTTCTTAAGACTTACTGCTTTATGTCAAAGAAACCTTGTCGAGTCACGCACTTATCAATTTGCACGTCTTCTAACTCTTCAAGTTCATACTTAAGTAAACGAAGCTCATTTACTTGAGGATCAACGCCCTCGGATTGAAATCCAAGAAAGTTTTTACCAGTGGTTGGATTGTTGGTGCCCATACCAAGCTGGAAATAATAAGTACTTCTATCGGCTTCTTCGATAGCACCTTCAGCAACTTCGACAAGAAGTTCTTTCATTTTATTTCTTTGTGCTGAAAGCTCAGTACAATCTAAATCTCTGTAATTAGGAAACTCTGGATGTAAGGTTCCACCCTGAGTAGTTTGGTAAACTCCTTGAGGAATAGCGCAAGAAAACATTGCAGCGCTAATGATAAGAATTCCGAATGACTTAAAATTTTTCATACTTGATCCCTGGATTAAGTGACATTTTATCACCATAAGCCTAAATTTGCTTATATTTTACATATTTTTGCCTAAGTGCCAATATTTTATGTATTTTTATTGATTAGTCCAGCAAATAAATACCTTCAGCCATATAAAAATCATTTGCCCCAGCAGTACCTGTATCGCCTGATTTATACAAATTCACATTAATTCGTCCCCCACTCTCATCGGGTGAGGTATCTCCATATAAAGCACCTGCCACCGAAGCCCCACCGAGCCAATCGTTTTGCAGGCTGGTGGTCGAGTTTCCACTATATGTATGATCGGTGCCAGTAATAGCTACAGTGAATGAAGTAAAGCCAGCATTGGAAACAATTGCGTTCTTATCATCAAAGTTTGTAAAATCAAGTGATCCTGAATAACCACTAGACCCCCAAGTAAATGAGGCTGCAACATCCGCAGTGGTGGTGTATTTATGAACGTCATAGTTGGTGCCCGTCTGATTGTAACGATAGGCCACATTCATCACTGCTGCGCCACTCATCGAAGCAGCTCCTGCAGTTGGGATCTCACTTTGCGCTAAAGTTTCTCCGCCCACCCAAGTACCTAAGTGAACAGAAGCATTTTGAGCCCCAGTATTAGGCGAGATATCCACTGAACTCATGGCCCAAAACCCCCACGTCGAATAAGCAGTATCAGGCATCGAATCATTGCCACCTGAATGAAATAAATCGGAATCCTCAGTATCTAGGGTATTGTAAGAAACCATCACTCCAGCTAAATTATTGGAACCCCCTGAAGTGCCATCAATTTGAGCACCGTCGTCTTGAATTTCTGCACCAAAAACTTCACTGGAAAGATAGGCTGATTTTGCTTCATCGTTAGTCGCATCACCGAATTTAAGGGTCATGGAACCTGTATCAACAGTCGTCCAATTAGCTGTGTAATTGTTAGCAGGCGCCACACCGATGGTCATGGGTGCCACCACTTGCACGTCATCGTTGGTGGTATCAAAAGTGAAGCTTGCCAGAGTACTGCTTGAACGCATGGAAGCAAGTTGTGAATTACCTGAACCGCTGACATCAAACTCTAAAATACCACTGAAAAATCCACTGTAAGTTGAAGCGCTGGAGGTATAGAAACTACTTTTTCTAAAGTTAGCGATCGTTTGTGAAGGATAAGTTCCACTAGGATTTGCTCTCGTAATGTTCTGTTGGATGATTGCAGCATTAAAAGAGCCTGTACTGAAGGTATCGGTATTAGAATTGTAATTGACGCTTAGACTCATGTTGCCTGATTTGTATGGATCGGAAGAGGTGACCATGGCTGCACGAGGATGATCAGTTCCAGCATCAGCCCAAAAACAACCACTGTCATTAGAACTTGCGCACTCAATAGACGAAGTTCCGTAATTAATGCCCAAACCATCATTATCTGCATTGGTCGCACCTTGATAGGACCAGTAATGATAACCATCCATGCCCAAGCCAGTATCTCCTGCTGAATATCGAGTCGTGTCATTCTTTCGGTAATCGACGTTAGAGATAACCACGTTCAGCAAACTTTCTTGATCATCACGGGTGGTGCTGCCCGAGGCTCCGTCGTAAGAGTCTTTGAAGGAAATCTGTGCCCAAAGACCGACACCCACACCGCTTGTATTAATTACTTGCCACCAAAGAGATTGTCCCTCTGGAATATAATTTGCGCAATTAACAAACCTGTTGGTACATAGGGTCAAATTACTGTCTAAAGCATAAGACGCCCACTCGTAAGCTAACCAGTAATTTGAGGAGCAGCTATTTTGGTTAGTGGCTGCACAATAGTCCACACCCACATCACCATAAGACCATACATTGGTTGGAATAAAATTAGGATAAAAGTAATCGTTGGTCGTTCCGGAGGCTGCGAAATACTCGATTGGGATGATCGCAAAAGCAAAGATCTGCTTTGGACCTAAGGCGTAGGTGGTGTAGTAGTCTGAAAGCATGGTGTCGGTATACACACGCCCTGCTAGGGTGACTTGGTCCTGAAAAAGATTATAGCTGGATGTAGTAGCAGTTCCGGTCCCCAAACCGGTAACCCAATTCATGATGTCTCGGTTCTCACTTCCACCATCACTGGAAGATCCGAGTTGAAATGAATTTACATCAGCAACCCCAACAAATGTTCCGGCTGAACCTGTTCTTCCTGGATCACAAACAAAAAATACTGAGTTACCACTACCGCCGCCATTAGCCAATGAATTACATACCGAAGGAATGTTTATACCACCACTCGCATTAGTGTAGTATTTTTTTCCGCTAAGACCGCTGTAATCCAATGTGGTGCCTGATACTAAGCTTAAATCAGCAAACGTATGTAAGACTCGTCCCTCATATCCATTTACTCCTGCTAGACCATGACCAGTTCCTAACCATGTATTAAATAGCGGTTGTATTTGAGTCATAGTAGTACTGCCGCCACAGCAACCATTAGTGTGCTCCCAGATGACATGATACAAAACACCACCTCCATCCAGCCAAGCTTCTAAGTCTTCGAAATTATTGTCCTCGTATGTGCCCCATTGCTGCGTGCCTATGTGTTGGCCAATAATTATCCCAACATCATCAATATCGATACTAGCACCCGTTAAGCAATCGGAAAGGGAACCACTAAGACAACTTTGAACGCTGTAACCTCTTTGATCAAGATAATAAGGCCAAGTTCCACTAGTAGAGCTAGAAACACTATTAACACCACCAAACCAACTTGAATTTCCCAAAATTACAGCATGATTTCTTTGCCCATTGTCAGATTGATAACTTATACTTTGAGCTGCCTTGTCGGTGGCCATAAACCAAAAGTTACCGCCGCTCAACCGTCCTGCGGTAATGACTTCTGAATTACTAATGGTAGTGGTGACACTGGTGCCTAGTAAGCTTTTGTATTTAGCATCAAGGGCAACGCTGTTGGGAGCAAAGGCAAACTGTCCAGCACCTGTGGTATCAATAGGGAAAAAATAACGCCAGTTAAGCAAGGTGCCTCCAGCAATTTCCACTGGCACTGAATCATTATTTGTATTGTCTACGGTAGTAATGATTGTTGAAGCGGTTTCTCCAATTTGTTCTAGATAATAAGCAGGTAAACTCGATCCTGAAGATCCTCGCGTTGCGGTTGCACTAAAGCCAGTGCGGGATGCTGAATTGTAAGCTGCTGAATAACGCAAGACTGCTGAATTAAGCTCTTCAACATTCCCTACATTGACGGTAAAGGTATCGGTCACTGAGGTGCCGCCTACGGTAGCGGTTAAAGTAAGGGCATAACTTTGAGTTGTTTCATAGTCTAGCGTTGCGTTGGTGGTCACATTTCCTGATGAATCAACACTAAAGTTACTGCTGCCCGTTCCACTAAGCGTATAAGTAATGCTGTCACTGTCGGGATTATTAATACTGGAGCTAGCCACAGCTGTGCCAGAACTAGATGATTCTGCTAACGCGGCCCCACTGTTAGCAAGCGTGGTTGCTAGAGTATTAATGGTAATGTCATTAATGCTTATGTTAATCGTTTCAGTATCGGTGTTGGTGCCATCGGTCACGGTAACAGTAAGTGAGTATGAAGAGGTAGTTTCATAATCCATCGCTGCTGCCGTGGTGATCACCCCGCTGCTGGAAATGGCAAACTTATCGCTGCCAGTACCTGATAGTGTATAGGTCACTGAAGCACTGTCTTGTTGCGTTAAAGTTGAGGTTGCGACTTGGGTTCCGGTGCTTACTCCTTCGTTAATGGCAGGTGAGGTACTTGAGAGTGCTAAGGCAAATTCATCCACGTCACTGACATTAATGGTGATGGTTTCTTGCGTTGAATTGGTTCCATCGCTGGCGGTTAAAGTAATCGTATAGGAAGTAGTTGTTTCATAATCTAAGCTACTGGCCACAGTAACATTACCGTTGGCATCAACGCTAAAGTTGTCGCTGCCGGTGCCACTTAAAGAGTAGCTAATGGAACTCGATTCTGGATCACTCGCTGAGCTGGTCGCAACGGTAGTTCCGGTGGCTGCATCTTCTGCAACACTTGAGGCTGCTAAGGTTGTGGTAACGGTTGGCGCTTCATTGATATCCCCCACATTGATGGTGAGGGTTTCAGAAACGGTATTATCGCCATCGGATGCAGTTAAAGTAATTTCGTATGCAGTTGCGGTTTCATAATCCAGTGCACTCGCTAGAGTCACCGTACCATCAGAACTGACTGAAAAATTTTCACTGCCGGTACCAGATAGACTATAGGTGATTGCTCCTGCTTCAGGGTCGGTTACTGAACTGGTAGCAATCGTAGTGCCAGTGGCCGTATTTTCTTGGAAGGCATTGAAAGCAACGGTCGCACTTAGAGATGGCGCTTCATTGACGTCGGCAACACTCACAGTAATGACTTCAGTAGAAGCATAAGTGCCATCATCGACAACGACGGTTAGTTCATAAGAGGTTGTCGTTTCATAATCCAAAGCACTGGCAAGAGTAATGTTACCGCTGGTATCAATACTAAAGTTATCGCTCCCAGTTCCGCTGAGTGTATAAGTCACCGCACTACCCTCAGGATCGGCGGCATTAACCGATGCAATGGCAGCCCCAACAGCAGAATTTTCAGCAAACGAAGCAGCACTTAAAGTTGCTGCAATGGTGGCAGGCTCATCATCATTAATTACATTAATAGTAATCTCTTCGGTGGTGATATTGGTACCATCAGATACTTCCAATGTCATGACTATAGTTGAGTTAGTCTCAAAATCTAAATTGCCAGTAAGGGTTACCTCGCCAGTTTCAGAGACCGTCATCAGTTCACTGCCGGCACCACTTAGTGAATAAGTTAAAGCATTGCCTTCTGGATCGGTGGCACTAAAGGTTGCCACCACGGTTCCTGCTGGAACAGTTTCAGAGACATTGACCTGATTAGCAACGAGATCTGCACTGATGGCAGCCTCACTAATCGTGTTGACCGGTTCAACAGAAAGCTCCGCCGCTTCATCCACATCGGCGACGTTTAAAGCTAGGGCAACTTCTTGGACATCACCGTTATCGCTGGTAAAAGTCACGGTCAGTTCAACCGCTTCTTGGCTTTCATGATCTAAAGCTTCGGTAATTTCTAAGGAGTTGGTTTCTTCGTTGTAAGTAAAGGCCTCACTGCCCTCACCTTCAACAGTTACGGTGTAATTTTGGTCGCCGGGGTTAACCACAGCGAATGAGACTAAACTAATCTCAGTCGTGTTTTCATCCACAATTTCAACCACTTCAGAAGTTTCCACTTCAAAAATGGGTGCGACTTCTGCAGTCGTTTCTTGGGTGGTTTGCGCAACTTCTTCGGTGACTTCCTCGGTGGAGCTCTCATCCACATCAACTAAATCAACTTCGGTTTCAACTTCAAACGCATCAGCCGTGCCCAGTTCATCAGGCGCAACATCAGAGGAAACATCCGAGACTCCTGAGCTATCTAAAAGTCCCTCATCAACTTCAACTTCAGTTGTTCCGCTATCACCTCCAGTATCAGCAACTTCAGTGGTGACTTCAGTATCCGATTCATTCTCTTGCGCGACTTCCGTGGTGGGTTCATCGCTTGATGAATCCGAAGATGCGTCATCGGATGAACTGTCACTAGCCACTGAATCATCAGCAGAAGATTCATCACTTGAGGATTCTTCAGAAGAAGACTCATCATTGGATGAATCATCAGAGCTTGAATCGTCAGAGCTTTCTTCGCTTGAGGATTCCTCTGAGCTAGATTCATCTGAACTTTCTTCGCTGGATTCTTCAGAACTTGATTCATCTGAGCTTTCTTCTGAAGAAGACTCATCTGAACTTTCTTCACTAGAAGATTCATCACTGGAAGATTCTTCTTCGGCTGGCTCTTCTTCGCTAGCTTCAAGTTCATCTTGAACGGCTTCGAGACTTTCTTCAGTTACCGGTTCAGGTTCGGAGGGTTCAGAGTCGGCTGATTCCACTGTCACAGAAAAGCCTGGCTCAGTAATGGTCGTAATAAAATCACTGCCGCACTGATCGCCAAACGTATCTAAGTCGACACAGTTGGGTGTGACTGTCATCTCCTCGCCATACAAGAAGGTTGCATTCACTTGCGAACCATCAGTCTGGACAATGCCAATTCCCCCTCTGATACCTACGGTGGCGGAGTTAGTTCTTATGAGCGCGGGCTGTTTTTTAGTAACCTTACCGCCAACAATTCTTAGAAGACCTCGTGCGGTTACTTCTAATGATCCTTCAGCCGTTTCAGGATTATAAATAAATCGATCAAGGACCACACTTGAGTTCGGCCCAACTGAAAAGGCGGTACCATCGAGGAGCAACATTTGAGCTTTTCCAATTTCATCGGTTTCAATGGTGTGATTTTGAATGATTTGGTAGCCGGCCTCAACTAACTTGCGTTCTTGTTCAAGCGTTAAATCAGTTGTATTACGATTAACTGCAGCAGCCACACCAATTTGATCTTGAGCAAAGATGAATGATGAAAAGGTTACTAAAAATAAAAAATGTAATCTAATTGTCTGCAAAAATTAATTCTCCCTTAAAATTTTTTAAGGCTTAGTTATATGAATTCAGCACATTCTATTAAAAAAATGACAATTTGTCACTTTTTTATTTAAAACATTGATAATTTAATGTTGCTGAATAGTTATTAGCACTTCGTTTGTAAATATTGATGGTGCTTCTTGAGTCACTGAAAACAGCCCCAAGATTAGTTGACCAACACAAACCAATGGATCGAGTCAGATTAATTCTTAAGGTCTCAAGACGATCAACACGTTTACCAAAGAGTGGAAAGTCAGCGTCGTGCGCCTTATCTGCATAACTGTACTTGGATGAGAGCTGCCAACCAGTTTCCAGCGGTTTTGAATAGGTCAATTCAAAACCTAAATTTTCAAAAAATTCATAATCAACCCCACCACGGAAATTTTCTATGATGGCTTTGTAGCCAACAATTCCTTGACCACCTGGGATGGAAAAAGTTTGACCGAAGGCAAAGCCATTAATGCGTCCACTTTTCATGGGCGAGGTAGCAAAAGATTTTTCATCTCGGTAATAAGATAACAAAATTGACGAACCATTGGATAATAGGCCTGAGTAATCAAGGCTAATGCGCCCACTTCTGAGGATTTCCTCTCGATTAAGAACCACCCTGACTAAATTAATACTTGGAGAAAAAACAGCATCTTCGATATCTAGAAAACTTAGTAAATCGCAACATCCGTGTTGGGTTACCCTGAAGAAGTTTTCATCCAAATTAAAATTACGTCTAACTGAGATCACATTGCTTTGCACATTGAACTGTTTGTAAGTATTAAAAACATCACTTCCATAGCTAAAGAAATATTGAATGTTGTCACCTCTTGGATGATTAAGGTCTTGATCAAGGCTTAGGGAATAATTAAGCAAGGTGCTTTTATCGGATGCCCTTTTTGAGTCATCATCCACATCTAATAAAAAATCACCAATCTCAATAAAGTCTGCATTGATACCAGAATTACCGTTAGTGGTGTGCTTAAAGCCCATGCTTATAGTTTGTTGAAACTTGATGGGCTCCTGAGCTTCTTCAATGGCCTCTAAAAATTGATTTACTCGATTGAGAACTTCCGGTGGTGGATTAAATTCTTTAACGCTTTTTAGATAAGTATTTGCTAATGCAAAAGCTCCTAACCTGAAGTACAAAACCCCTAGCTCAAGCCTGATTCGGGGAAGTTCATTATCGTAGATTAGCATCTGCTCAAACACCCCAATAGCGGCCTCAAGATCACCTACTAAAATGGATAAATTGGCATATTCAAACAAGAGTGTTAGGTTTGTGGGATCGGCAAACATCTTTTTAAAAACTGCATCCCTCTGCTCTTGAACTTTTGCCAATGCAGCAGGATCAGTAATCGCCGGCGCCACGTTTTGTGCCTGAAGGGAATCGATGTATAAGGTTGATGCAATTAAAAGCGCAATAATTTTTTTCAAGATATATGATTCCCAAAATGACAATGCGTCATTTTACTACTAAGATGCGAGTTTTTAAATTATTATTTGTATCATAATGGCAAAAAAAATAAAGAAGTCAGATCTCACCAAAGCTAGGCTAATGCAGGCTATGTGGGAGCTTATCTTAGAAGGTGATAAAGTTATTTCGGTTAAGACCATCACTGACAAGGCAGAAACAGCATATGGATCATTTTATCGCTATTACAAAAATTTAGATCAAGTTCATAAGGAATTAATTGAACATCGAGCCACCATTCTAGCTGAATTTGCTGAAACAGAATTATTAAATATTGAATCGCCATTATTGCGCTTATATGTGGGTTATTACTTTGCCATGGGAATTTTCCAGCAAGAAAATGTTTATCAGTGGCTAAGGCAGCACCCTAATTTTATGAATCAAACATGGGCAAACTTCACACATGCAACGGCTGAGGCATTTTTAAAAGAGTCCCTTGAGGTGAAAGATGTTCCTGAATTTACGCAGGAAAATTATGAACACTACCTTCGTGTGAGAGAATACATTTATTGGACCTATCAGCATATTATTCGACAACTCAATGAGGGCAAAAAACTGGATGTCATCTACTTAGAATTTATGGATGCAGTGAATTTGTTTAATTTACCTCCTCAGATTCATCAAAAACTAACCAAAGAAGCAGTTACTCTAGCAGTCAAATATACCCTGCCAACATAGCTTAAACCTATCCATTCATGCAATTTTCAATTAAACAGATTATTAAAGTAGGACTTTATGGATTGGCTGTCTTGGTTAGCTTGCTGCCGATTCTTAATCCCTTTAGCATCTTTACGAATTTACAAAACTATTCGTTTGATACCTTTCAGCAACTTTTTCCGAGACAAGTTTATGAAGACGATCCGGTGGTAATTGTTGATATTGATGATCGCTCTTTAGAGCTAGCAGGACAATGGCCTTGGTCACGAACCACACTTGCAAGATTAACGGATCAAACTTACACAGCAGCTGCTTTGGGTTTTGATATCGTCTTCGCTGAGCCTGATCGAACTAACCCCCGTAATCTTATTACTCAGTTTCCTAATAATCTTGCCCTGAAGCAACAGGTAGAATTACTGCCAGATAATGATGAGATATTTGCTCGAGCTATAGCCAATCATGGCACGGTGGTACTGGGTGTTGCGGTTAATAACTCTGAAGAAAATTTACCCCTGACTAAGCCAAAATTTGGCCTGGTAACTCAAGGAGATAATCCTAACCAGTTCTTACCTGCCTACACCGGATTAAAAGCAAATATTTCCTTACTTGAGGAAAATGCAGCTGGACTTGGAACGATGAGCATTGGTAATAATGATTCGGTGGTGAGAAGCTTACCGACTTTTGATCGTGTTGGAGAAACCGTGATCCCAAGTTTAGGACTTGAGCTTGCTCGAGTTGCCATTGGTGCTTCAACTTTTCAAATTAAAGCTTCCAATGCATCTAGCGAAGAGGCCTTTGGCGCCCAAACGGGAATTAATAACATCAAACTTGGACCACTAACCATGCCCACTACACCAGATGGACAATCATGGATTTACTTTGCACCCTCTGCAGACTTAGTAACTGTATCAGCCTGGGATGTTTTATCTGGATCAATTGATCCTGATTTTTTTTCTGGGAAAGTAGTTTTGGTGGGGACTTCTGCTGCGGGTTTATTTGATCTTAGATCTACACCAATTGAAAAAAATATTCCTGGTGTCACAATAATTGGTCAATTTGTCCAACAAATTTTTGCTAATGAGTTCTTACAACGTCCCGATTGGTTGTTTGGTGCTGAATTTATTGCTGGATTAGTTTTATCTTTATTAATAACTTTCATGATTCAAGCTCTTGGCCCGATCGGAGGCTTAACGGTTCTGGGTGTGGGCTCAGGAGGCATTATTGGTGGCAGCTGGTATTTTTTTAAATCCAAACTATTTTTAGTCGATCCCATTTCACCATTAGTTATAATCCTAACTGTCTATGTAGCTGTAACATTCTTTAACTTTCTCTTCACAGAACTCGAAAGAAGTCGAGTGCGCGGTGCTTTTGCACAGTACATGTCACCGGAAATGGTGAACCGTTTGGCTGAATCCAATGAGTCCTTGAAACTTGGAGGTGAGCGCAAGGATATGACCATGCTATTTTCAGATATTCGTGGTTTTACTAAAATCTCTGAACAGTATAAACAAGATCCTGAAGCACTCACAGACCTTATTAATCGCCTACTCACAACTTTATCCAATGAAATTTTAGAATGTGAGGGAACTATTGATAAATACATGGGAGACTGCATTATGGCTTTCTGGAATGCGCCTGCCTCTCAAGAAAATCATGCTGAGCTAGCTATCAAAGCGGGTGTGAAAATGCGCAAGGCGCTCAAAGAACTCAATGACGAATTTATTGGTGAGGGAAAGCTTGCTATGGAGATTGGCATTGGTATCAATACAGGTGATTGCATTGTAGGGAATATGGGTTCCGATAAACGCTTTGACTATACAGTATTGGGCGATGCAGTTAATTTAGCAGCTCGACTTGAGGGCCAATCAGGAACGTATGGTGTCAACATTGTTTTAGGTGAGGAAACAGCTAAACAAATGCCGGATTTCAAGCTGATTGAATTAGATCTAATAGCGGTAAAAGGTAAAAGTGAGCCGGTTAAAATTTATACCTATTTAAGTGATTTACATATTGATGAGGCTGCTAAATTAAAAGAACCTCAAAACGCAATGCTGGCAAGTTACAGAGAGCAAAATTGGGATGCAGCAGAACGCTATTTATTGATGGCAAAAGTGCAGGCTCCTGAATTAGAAAAATACTATCAATACTTTCAAGAAAGGATAAATCAATTTAGAATACACCCCCCAAGTCATGATTGGAGTGGTGTAAATGTTGCAACAACTAAATAAGGCCTTTGTTATAGCTATCGCGACGATCGGCATGCAATCCTATGCCTCTGCAATTATTAATATTGAGGACTTACGTCAAGAAGGTGAAGTAGGATTATTTCAATCAATATCTGGTAGCTTTGATGCTTCAAGAGGAAACCGTGATAGAGACTTTTATACATTTACTTACAGAATTGATAACAATTCAGAAGCCGTTGATTCTTTCTTAGTACTCAGTCAGTCAGAGAGAAAATATGTTGGTACTGTTATCGATGAATCAAATTTTTTTCATGGGCGCTTAATCTTTAAAAATAAATCTAAGTTGCATTATGAGTTATTTGCACAACGCTCAGAAAATCCTTTCAGAAACTATAGAAAAAGAGAGGTCACTGGTTTGGGCTTTAGATACCTAATTAATGATCATGCAAGATTAGGTATGGCATTTATAAATGAAGATGAAGAGGATCTAAATATGGTCAATACCAAAACTGATCGTTTAAATATCTATTTTCATGATGATTTTGAAGTGGGTGAGAATATTTATTTTAATACTACCATCTATGTTCAGCCCTCTATTGACGACTTCAGCGATGATGTTAAATCAAGTGCTATTTTTGCTCTTGATTTTGAAGTTAATGAACAAGTTACGATTTCATTTCAATACTCAAGGTTTAACGATAATGCACCACCGCTTAATGCTGATAAAATGGATGAAAGCATTAGTACAAAATTTTCATGGAATTTCTAGGAGAACAAAATGTTGGATAGTTTTTTAAACGTAGTCAATCAGGTCTGGAACGATGGTCTGTATGGCATTGGAATAACAGAACTTATTGTATCTATCGTTATTCTTTTTAGTGGATTTATTGTGCGAGGTGTATTCATAGCACGTGTCTTTAAATGGCTTGAAAAGCTTTCTGACCAGACAGAATCTGAAGCCGACGATGCTCTTTTAGAAACGCTGAAAAAACCTTTGGGCTATCTTCCTATCACAATTGCTTTGTATGTGATTACTTTGTATCTACCTTTAAGTGGCACTCCTGAATTAGTCGCACAAAACATAGTGAAGGCCGCCATTGCTTTTACAATTTTTAGCACCTTATCCAACTCTGTCCAGCCTATTTTTGGCATGTTTTCAGCAACTAGTCTCTTAACAGCGTCCATGACTATGTGGCTAGAAAGAGCAGCTAGGGTATTGATTTGGGTTATAGGTATTGGGGTAATACTTGATATCTTTGGCATTCAAATCGGGCCACTTGTAGCTGGTTTAGGTTTATTTTCAGTTGCTGTAGCTTTAGGAGCTCAAGATTTATTTAAAAATTTAATTGCGGGAATTCTTATTATAGGTGAAAACCGATTCCAACCCGGCGATAGAATTGAAATCGAAGGTGAACTTCACGGCGTTGTTGAGAACATTGGCTTCAGATCTACACTGGTAAGACTTTTTAGTACCGCACCTATGTTGGTCCCAAATAAAGATCTAGCTGATTTTAAAGTTATTAATCATGGTGCCATGCAATATCGAAGAATTAGCTGGACCATTAATTTGATTTATTCAACTACTCAAGATCAACTTGCTAAAATTTGCGAGGAGATTGAAACCTTTATTAAAGGCTCAGATCAGTTTGCTGAAAATCCTCGACAGGACTCCTTTGTGAAAACTGATGAATTTGGAGCTAGTTCAATTGATATACGAATACTCTGTTATACCGAGCCTCTAGACCTTACTGACAGCACCTGATTCATTAACAATGCCCAACACTTCAGTTTCTGAGCCTGCTATTTTTTTTATCTCAGATAATCTTTTACCGATAGCTTTACTGTCTTTTTTTACTCTTACTTCAAACAAATAGTTTTTTAGATCAATCAACTTAATTTCATCTCCAGCTTCTTGCCTGACTTTGACCAAGCGATAACCAAGTAAAGCAATGAAGATCACACCTAACAGACTCACAGCAACTCCCACAAATGAAAAATCAAAGAAATTAAAGCTGGTCCCTGTATAGGTTTCTCTGTATTGAGAAATAATAATATTGGGCGGTGTTCCAATCATGGTATTCATTCCTCCCAAAATACTTGCAAAAGCAAGCGGCATTAAGAATTTTGGTGGATTCCAATTGTTTTGTTGGCATACTGCAATAGTTACTGGCAACAAAATTGCCATAGCTCCGATGTTATTCATAAAAGATGACAATGCGGCAGCAGTAACTAGAATAACTAACAAAAACTGGTTCTCGCTCAAAGGTATTTTGGAAAGTTGTCCACCAATTAGTCCAACAAATCCAGATTCTTGTAGGCCTCTACTGATTAGAAGCACCAGAGCCACGATAATAACTGCAGGATGCCCAAATCCTGAAAAAGCACTATTGATTGGAATGACTTCAAAGAGAACAAGTGCAGCTAGCGCAACTAAAGTTACGGCGTCATAACGCCAGCGACCCCATATCAATAGACCGACCAAAACACATATAGTTACAACTAATACATTTTGGTCACTCAACATAAGAGGGACTTATGAGATTTTTAACTTTGGCGCATTAGTCATTACGCTTTTAATGCCTTTATTCAAAGATGACCTATCAGCATAGCTTTGTGATGTTGCAACTACTTTATTGTTTCCAGCTACTAGATTAAAACTCCATTTACCACCGCGAGTTTCCTTAGTTTTAAAGTTATCTTTTGAAGCAGCATGTTTGGCAACTGATTTAATGCCTTTCAAGCATGTTGCACGGGATGCATAAGCTTGAGATGCAATAATATTTTCTCCATTCTTAGCTTTCAGTCTAAAACGATGTTTACCACCTCTATCTTTATAAATTTCGAACATTTTTCCTCCTTATCTGCAGAGTTCAAATACTACCAAACTTACTCAGTAAAAACACATTTTTTTTTATGCGCTCGAGCGCTCTAGGCTATAATCCGCTTATGGAAAATCTCAAAAGTTTCTTCAAAGGAACCTTTTCTAAAATTATTGGCATCCTCATAATTCTTTCTATTGCTGATCAAGTTCTGACTTCAATGGAACTCACTCGTACCGTGGAGAGAATTTTTGATGTTTTTTATTTTCTTACCATAACCTTATTTAGTCTTGAGTTTTTAATTCGTGTCATTGTTATTAAGAAGTTTGATTTTCTATTGGCTGTTGATGCCATTGTTCTGATCAATGCACTTTTTGTTGGGTTAGTTGATTTAAGAATGTTGAGGTTATTTCGATTGTTTCAAATCTTTAGGGCTTCAAAATTTTTAGTACCTACCAATACTTTAATAAAGACAATTGTTATGCAGCGTAATGCATTACTTGGCTCACAAATGATGGTGATATCCATACTGTTAGTTGTTTCGACACTCATTTATTTTCTTGAATCAGAGGCACAACCAGAAATATTTGGTAGCATTCCCGCAGCCATGTGGTGGGGGATAGCAACGCTTACCACGGTGGGCTATGGTGATGTAGTACCAAGCACAGAGGTGGGTAAAATACTTGCAAGCATTACTATGTTCATCGGTATTGGGATGTTTGCATTGCCAGCAGCCATTTTAGCATCGGCATACTATGAAGAGATTCAAAAACGGAATTTCTTAATTACTTT
>CACNUA010000004.1 GCA_902623535.1 uncultured SAR86 cluster bacterium
TTAATAAAAAAGTTGCTGAAGCAAAAATTGATGGCAAACCATTAATCGATCCACTTATAGAGGATGAAGAAACTGAATTAGAGGAACTACCATCAATCGTTGTAGTGGTCGATGAGTTCGCTGACATGATGATGTTAGTTGGAAAAAAAGTTGAGCATCTTATTGCAAGAATTGCGCAAAAAGCTAGAGCTGCTGGTATTCACCTTATCCTTGCAACGCAACGTCCTTCTGTTGACGTAATCACAGGTCTTATTAAGGCAAATATTCCTACAAGAATTGGATTTCAAGTTTCTTCAAAGATCGACTCAAGAACAATTTTAGATCAGGGCGGGGCAGATCAACTGCTAGGTTATGGAGATATGCTTTATTTGCCTGCAGGCCAAGGAGTCCCAGTAAGAGTTCACGGAGCCTTTGTTGGAGATGATGAAGTTCATCGCGTGGTTAATGACTGGAAGGCAAGAGCAGAACCTGATTATCTTGAAGAAATTACTTCTGAGCTTCAGGAAACCGGACCCATACCTGGATGGTCAAATGAATCACTTGGTTCAGATTCAGATGAAAACGATGAACTTTACGATGAAGCTGTTAATTTCGTGCTTGAATCAAGGAGGGCTTCCATTTCATCTGTACAAAGGAAGCTAAGAATAGGTTACAACAGAGCCGCACGTTTAATTGAGGCCATGGAAGCTGCTGGTCTTGTCTCTGAAATGAATACCAATGGTACGAGAGAAGTATTGGTTCCAAAGAGATAGAAATGAGAATCTATCCAATTTTGTTTTTATTTGCCTCTTTCACTATCAATGCTGACGAATTAGATGTTTTCTTTGAAGCCCTGAATAAAGATTACCTTTTCAATGAAATAGTTTATGAAAATGAATCAGCCATTCAAAAATCAAATGGAGAAATAATTAAGAAAATGAACCAATTTGAGGTGCATATCAAGCAGCCTTTTGAAGAATCTTATTATGTTTCAGAGACTGAAATTGATCATATTGATCATGATCTTGATCAAAAACAAACCATTCCTATGGATGCAATAAATAGCCCTTTAATCAAAGCATTCTTAAGTCCAACAAAGGCATATCTTAATAACTTAGATATAGAAATTATTGATAATTTATTTTTACTTACTACTGAAACTCAAACAATTGAATTTTTAACTAAAGGCAATCAAATAAAAAAAATAATTTTCTTAGACAACCTGGGATACCGACATGAAATAACTTTGG
Source organism: uncultured SAR86 cluster bacterium (assembly GCA_902623535.1). Lineage (GTDB taxonomy): Bacteria > Pseudomonadota > Gammaproteobacteria > Magnimaribacterales > D2472 > MED-G82. The sequence goes on from CACNUA010000004.1 coordinate 1,230, forward strand.
CACCTAAACATGGCTAACTATTTATTAATAGCGTTGGGAGGTGCTTTGGGTTCACTATTAAGATACTTTGTAGGTATTCGGATAGAGCCCTCCGAATCATTCTTTCCTGTTAATATCTTACTTATAAATGTTATTGGATGTTTTTTAATCGGAATGGTTTTGGCATTGGTTGATGCAAAATCACAACTCTTTCTATTTCTAACAATTGGGATATTGGGTTCTTTTACAACTATGTCAGCTTTTTCAGCTCAAACCTTGGATTTATTGTTAGATGAAAAGTACTTACTTGCGACTTCATATGTATTTTTAACTTTACTTTCATGTATCATTTCGACTGTTATTGCATATTATTTATTTAAAGCGTTGGCATGATCGATCCTAAGATTCTTAAACAAGATATTCAGAGTTGCAAAAGTAATTTATCCAAAAGAGGTTATAGCCTTGATGATAAAAAATTCTTATTTCTAGAAAACCAACGCAAAGATCTTCAAACCAATGTTGAAGATCTACAAGCCCAAAAAAATAAACTTTCAAAAAATTTTGGAGAGTTAAAAAAATCTGGTCAATCAACTGATGAACTTGCTTTAGAACTTGAAGAAATTAAGTCGCAAACTACTGATCTTGAAAAAAATCTCTCAGCACTGCAAATTGAGATCTCATCTTTTTTAATGGATATACCTAACCTGATTTCAGAGGATACGCCAATCGGAAAAAGTGAGGACGACAATAAATTAATTGAAGAATATTTAAAACCGCAAGTGCTTAAATCGGATTCTCATATAGACATTACAGATCAAATAAGCCTAGAGCTTGGAAATAAATTAAGCGGATCTCGATTTTCAGTTCTAAAAGGCAATGTAGCTAAACTTCATCGGTCACTATGTACATATATGATTAGCGAAGCAATCAATAATGGTTATGAGGAAACTTACGTACCTTATATTGTTAATTATGATGCCTTAGAGGGAACAGGACAGCTCCCTAAGTTTGAAGAGGATCTTTTTAAGTTATCAAACGATCAATACTTAATACCAACAGCAGAGGTCCCACTTACGAATTTATTTCGAGATCAGATAGTTGACCAAGATCTACTTCCAATAAAGCTAACTGCGCACACACCATGCTTTAGATCCGAAGCGGGAAGTTATGGTAAAGATACAAATGGACTTATAAGACTTCATCAATTTGATAAGGTTGAAATTGTACAAATTGTTAAACCGCAGGATTCTGACAAAGCTCTTGGAGAGATCACATCCCATGCAAAATCTGTTTTAGAGAAACTTGAGCTGCCATATAAAGTCGTCCAGCTTTGCTCTGGAGATTTAGGATTTTCGGCTAGCAAAACTTTTGACATAGAGGTGTGGATGCCAAGTCAAGAAAAATATAGAGAGATCTCATCATGCTCTAATTTTTCAGACTTTCAAGCCAGAAGATCAAAGATTAGATTTAAAGAAAACGGAAAGAACTATTTTGTTCATACCTTAAATGGTTCAGCCTTGGCAGTTGGTAGGACTTTGATAGCAGTAATTGAAAATAATTTTAATAAAAAATTAAAGTTAATTAATATTCCAAAAGAGCTTCAAAACCTTATGGATGCTGACATTATAGAGCTATAAAAATTAACCTAATTTTTGTCACTAAAAAGTCACTTTAATTCACTAAAAAAAAGTTCTACAATTGATAACGACACAAATTTCAAGAGGGGTCATTCATGAATTATTTAAAGGGATTATTTTTATCAATTCTCTTAATTTCTGTTCCAGCTTTTGCAGAGGTTGAAACTACTTCTTCCATTCGGGGTACAGTTAATGTTGCAGGTGCAACAGTTGAGATTACTAATCAATCAACAGGTCAAACAAAATCTGTTACTGCTGGTACCACTGGAAACTTTTCAGCTTCCTTCTTAAAAGTTGGTGGTCCTTACTCTGTAAGTGCATCAGCTCCAGGTTATGCAAGAGAATCAGTCGATGGATTGTTCTTAGTGCTCAATGAGTCAACAAATATAAGCATCACACTTGTATCTACGGCTGATGTTGAAGAGGTTGTTACTACAGCTACGAGAGCAGGATCAATAAAGATCGGAACAGGTACATTACTTGACAGAACTGCTATGGATGGCGTTCCAACAATTAACAGGTCTGTTGCTGATTTTGCAAAACTCGATCCCAGAGTATCCATCAATACAGGTTCATCAAGAAATGCTGAAATATCTGTAATGGGTGCAAACAATAGATACAACGACTTCTCGATTGACGGTGTTAGTTTTAATGATCCATTTGGTCTTAACGCTAATGGTTTTGGCTCAATGAGAAATCCAATCAGCTTAGATTTCGTTGATCAGATTTCAGTTGACGTTACACCATTTGATGTATCACGAGGTAACAATACAGGTGGTTCAATTGCTGTTGTGACAAAATCTGGTACTAATGAATTTAAAGGAACTTATTACACTACTGATCGTGATGAAAGTAATATCGGTGATTTCAATGGTCTAGATTTTGCAACTTTTAGTGAAGAAATTACATCAGTAACATTATCTGGTCCAATTATCCAAGATAAGCTATTCTTCTTTGTTGGATATGAAGAGCTCGAAGCTTCATCACCTGTTCTTTATGGCACAAAAGGTAGTGGTGCGCCTAACGAAGCTGAAACCGTAACAGCCGCGATAGGCCAACAGATTAAAGATATAGCTATGAACACCTATGGTTATGATCCAGGTGCACTTGATAATGTATCCTTTCCTGAAACTCATGAAGAGTACACTGTCAAAATTGACTGGTATATTAACGATTTTCATCGTGCTGTATTAAATGTATCCCATTCAGAGGATTACTTCCCAAGAAAATATAACAGAGGGAATACTGTCTTCAGTAATAATTATTACGCTAAACCACCTGAAATCGACCGTGAATCCATAACAATCTTCAGCGATTGGAGCGATCGCTTAAGAACGAAAATTAAATATACTTCATATGAAATGTATGAAGATGATTCGTCTATCGGAGATCCTTTCTTTCCTGAAGCAAGAATTAGGGTCGGTGGTGATCAAGTTTATCTTGGTGGTGATAGATACAGAGGTGCAAACCTTATCAATACTACATCTGATTTTTTCACCTTTAAACTTGATTATGACCTAGGTGACCACATCATCACTGCTGGTATTGAAACTGAAGAGGCTGATATTTATAACTTGTTCATTGCAAGGTATAACGGGGAAATTTGGTTCGATTCTATTGATGACTTTGCAAACGGTACATGGTCTTATTTAAGATTCCACACACCAATAGCAGGTAATGATAAAGTGGACACAGCCGCTGCTGCATTTGAAGTTGAAAAAACAACCATGTATCTCCAAGATAAGTGGTACGTTAATGATGATTTAACAATTATTTACGGTGTCAGATATGACCAACGTGAAACACCAACTGAGGCTAGACTTAATCCTAATTTCTTAGCACGAAATGGTGTTCCAAATAATGCTAAATTTGACTTTGATCTTGTTCAGCCAAGACTCTCATTTAATATGAACGTAACTGATGAAATGTCTGGAATGTTTGATAATGTTGTGGATGCAACTCTTCGCGGTGGATATGGACTGTTCATGGGTAGAATTCCAAATGTTTGGTACGGTAACCAATATTCAAGATCTGGTGGTGCTACTGACTATAACAGATTCAGAAGTTTCTCAGACACTATTGGACCTATGCCTGCTGCTTCAGTGGCAGATCCTAGATTCTTTTGGCTTGGGCCAACAAGTAATTATCAGGTTAGAGGAGCTTATTTTGGCGATGCTCAAGGTACTGATCCAAACTTTGAAGCTCCTTCATCATGGAGATCAAATCTCGCTCTTGATTTGGTAACCGCAAATGGTTATGAAATCACCCTTGAATATAACCTTGATGATGTTAATGAAGGTGTCTTCTACAGAGATTTAGGTCTTGAGAGAACTGGTCAATTAGCTGACGGTAGAGGTGTTTATGATACTGCTGGCGACTACTGGCTAACCAATGCAAGTGGTGGTGGGGCTGAAGCCTTTACTTGGTCAGTAACTAAAGACTTTAATGGTTTAAAAGCATTACTTGCTTACAGCACAGTTGATGCAGAAGATATATATCCATTAACTTCTACACAGGCAGAATCCTCGTATGGTTATACACAAAGATTTGATGGAGAGAATCTCTCAGCTAGACCATCAAGCTTTATGATTGATGAAAAGTGGATTTTCTCACTTGATTACACTGCTAAAATAATTGGTGACAATGATACTAGATTCTCACTTGTATACATTTCTAAATCAGGCGAGAACTTCAGTGTTACGTATGATACTGGTCGTAATTCTGTTGGTGGTGCTAATTATGGTGGATACGATCTTGCTTATATCCCAACAGGTGCAGCCGATCCAAAAGTTAACTTTGCATCTGCTGGAGTTGCTGCTTCTGTAATGGAGCATATAAACAACACAGGTCTTAGAAATTATAAGGGTACATATGCACCAAGAAATGCTTTCCAAGGTCCTGATTATAGAAGAGTAGATTTAAGAATCACTCAAGATATTAATGTATGGAATGATCATAAATTAATTATTTATCTTGATGTTCTTAACCTATTAAATCTATTAGATGATGATAAAGGAATAGTAGAAGAGTACTCTTTCAATAACAGCAGACAAATCCTAGTAAATGGTGTTGATGCTGAGGGAAGAGTTAATATAACAGGAGTCGATCCTGATGATAGTCTAAGTATTGTTAACTTTAATGGCCAATCTGTGTGGCAAGTTAACCTGGGCTTTAAATACTCTTTCTAATAGTTTAAAGAGTTATAAAGGGCGGTTTATCCGCCCTTTTTTTTGTTAAAATGAATTATGTCTAGGAATCTAATACCTGAATTATCATACGAAAAGATTGCAGCGTTTGATCCTGTAACCCTTTCAACTTTGTCTGATGCACTCGAAAATCATGGTTTTTTTACCATAACCCATCATGGCATCAAAGATAATTTACTTGATGATAGCTATGATTTGGCAAAGAAGTTTTTTGATCTAGATGAGCCTATCAAAGCAAATTATTCTAGGCCTGAACATGGCGGCGCTAGAGGGTATACTCCATTTGGTAAAGAAACAGCACTAGGTGAAAAATTACCTGATCTCAAGGAGTTCTGGCATCATGGTCCTAAAGTTGACAACTCATATGATGACAGAATAAAAAGTAATATATTGGTTGAGGAGATAGATGAATTTACTTCTCATTTTGATGCCCTATTCGCATCTCTTAATAATGTTGGTATGGGTGTTTTATCAGCCATAGCTAAAGTACTGGATTTAGATAAAGATTTTTTTAATAGCTGGGTAGTCAAAGGGAATTCTGTACTGAGATTAATTCATTATCCACCTGTAAATAACTCATCAAACCTACAAAGGGCTAGAGCTCATGAGGATATTAATCTAATCACTCTTCTGGTTGGAGCAGAAGAATCTGGACTAGAGGTTCTCTCTAAAAGTGGTGAATGGATTCCTATTGAGAGTAGAAGTAAAGCAATAGTTTGTAATATCGGTGATATGATGCAATTAGTAACGCGTGGAAGACTGAAAAGTACAACTCACAGAGTTGTCGAATACGGTAAAGGCAAACCAAAATCAAGATACAGCATGCCATTTTTTCTTCATCCTTCTCCCGAGATTATGTTGAAATCTATTGTGGATGATTGTAAGGAGTCAGTCTCAGCACATGATTTTTTAGAGGAAAGAATAAGAGCAATTAAATTATATTAATAATGACATTACTAGAAACTATTCAAATTATCATTGGTTTTATTGGACTTACCGCTATCGCAATACCTCTATCTAACTCTAAATCAAAGATAAACTATAAAAGCATCTTTATAGCTATTCTTTTCCAGATAGCATTAGCTTTTGCTCTCATCAAGATTCCTTTCATCGTGAATATCTTTTCCTATTTCTCAACAGGAGTTGAAAAGCTTCAGGAAGCAACAAATGCAGGAACTCAATTTGTTTTTGGATATCTATCCATTGGTGAGGGTGAAGAATTAATCTTCGCTTTTAAAATTTTGCCCTTGATTATTGTTATTTCTTGTCTAACAGCCTTATTTTGGTTTTGGAAGATCTTACCTATTGTAATTAGAGGCATATCAAAGGTATTCGAGAAGTTATTTAATATTGGTGGTCCCATTGGTTTGGGAGCCACTGCAAATATTATTATGGGCCAAGTTGAAGCACCACTTCTAGTAAGGCCTTATCTTTCGAAGATGACCTCTAAAGAGCTTCTTATTTTGATGACCGCAGGAATGTCTACTGTATCAGGTTCAATTATGATTGCATTGGTCACCATGCTTCAGATCCAGTTTGGAGATATTAACCTTATTCAACATTTAATAACTGCATCAGTTTTATCAATACCAGCGGCTATTATGTACGCCAATATAATGATTCCTTCAAATGAAATTACAGATTTTTCCGATGGTGAAGTACCACGAATATATGAATCCTCGATGGATGCAATTACTAGAGGTACTCGTGATGGTGTTGATATCGCTGTAAATGTTGGGGCCATCTTGGTGGTGTTTATCGCACTTGTTTATTTAGTTGACTCTGTTTTGGGATTACTGCCCTCCATTGCAGATAGAGAAGTGTCACTTCAGATGATTTTGGGTTTCATTTTCTATCCAATTGTTTGGTTAATGGGAGTTCCTCTTGATGAAGTTATGACATCAGCTGAGTTGCTTGGAATTAAAACAGCTTTAAATGAATTTGTTGCTTACGCACAACTATCAGGTTTAGAGGAGGGCGCCTTGTCTGACAGATCTAAATTAATCACGTTATATGCTCTGTGTGGATTTGCTAATTTTTCTTCTGTTGGAATTCTTGTTTCAGGTATTGGTGCTATGGCACCTGAAAGAAAAGCAGATTTAATCAAAGTATCTTTAAAGGCATTAATTGGGGCGACTCTTGCTTCGTGTATGACCGGCTTAGTGATCGGTATCTTTAGTTAAGAATAACAATATTCAAATTTAAGAAAGCTGCAAAAAAAAGCCAGCAGGGATATGGCAAGTAGAGAAATCCATATAACCAGCTAGATTTAAACAATCTCATTTGGATGACCAGATTTATGAATATCAATAAAAGAATATCTATAAAGGCAATTATTGGTATTTGAAAATAAAAAAATATCCACGACCAAATTGCATTCAGAATTAACTGGACTAAGAATAATTTAGATATTTGTTTAAAGTTAAAATAACTTACCAAGGCCATAAGCGCATATAAGATCGGCCAAACAATACCGAAAACATAACCGGGGGGATTTAATGAGCTCTTATTTAATGACTGATACCAATTATCCTGGTTTATATAGACATTGGCTAAAGAGCCTATGAAGAAAGTAATTAACGTCGCTAGGGGTAAAACTAGTGGGGATCTAACAATATTCTTCAAGCTATTTAAACAGCCTTGAAAAAGGACTAAGAATCTTGGAAATTAAGCTTGAGCCTTTAGGTCGGGCTTCATTAAAAATATATATACCAACAAATAAAGTTGCTACAAAAAAGACAATTAATGCGTCGTATTCAGCCATAACAATATTATAGGTCATTCAAGAGTAAATTATTCTCTTTCTATTATTATCGAACAAATTGAGTATCCGCCACCAAACGAACATATTAAACCCTTTTGCCCTGGCTCGAGGTGATTAAATTTATGGAAAGCAATTAATGAACCAGCTGAACCGGTATTTCCAAATTCATCAAGAACATTTGGAGCTCTTTTCTCATCAATATCACCATCAAGCAATTTATTAAGTATCCATTTATTAAGATTGATATTTGCTTGGTGCATCCAGTACTGAGAAATATCATCAGTCGAAAGGCCTAATGAATCCAGTTGACTTTCAATTAATTGAACAACCATGGGACATACTTCTTTGAATACACTTCTACCATTTTGTTTAAAGAGTAACTCATCTTCAGTATATTTCTTATCTTCAATATGATTCATAAACCCAAATTCATTTCTAATATTGTTTGAGAAAACTGTTTTAAGTTTTGTATCTAAGATCTTAAATTTATTGTTCGATAAGGTATTCTTTTGAACTACTGAAGCAGTACAAACATCACCAAATATAAAATGTGATTCACGACTTTTCATATTATTATGAGCTGTAGTAATTTCTGGATTAATAACAAGTATTGTCTCAGCTTTACCAGCTGCAATATCAGCCATAGCATTACTGATTCCAAAAGTAGTAGAACTGCAAGCAACCATCATGTCATATCCATATCCATCAATGCCTAATTCGTTTTGTATTTCAATCGCGATTGCAGGATAAGCTCGTTGTAAGTTAGCTGTAGATACAATAACTGCATCAATATCATCTGGTGTTACACCTGCATTATCCATAGCATCCTTACCTGCTATAACACCTATTTCAGCTAATAATGACAATTCATCAATATCTCTTGCAGGTATCAGTGGTTTCATAAAATTAGGATCTAAAGCATGGTCTTTTTCTATCACATACCGATGCTTTATTCCTGATGCTTTTTCAACGAATTCCGATGAAGAAGGTGAAAGTTCTTCAATTGAACCTGCAGCTATTTCCTTAGCATTTTCAGTATTAAACTTTTCAACATAAGCATTATAAGAAGCCATGAGTTCATCATTCGTGATGCCATGTGGCGGAATCCATAGACCTGTACCCGATATATAAATATTATCCATGCTCATTAAGAATAATTAATTTAATATAGTATTTTATATGTTTAATGAATATTTAGAAGTCATTACTGATGATGGTCAGAAGATTACGATATCTAGTTATTTTTCTGAAAACTCAAAGAAATCTATTCTTATTAATCATGGGATGGCTGAGCATCAAAGAAGATATAAAGAATTTATAAATTTCTTAAATTTAAATGGTATTAACGTATTTATATACGATCATCGAGGTCATGGTAATAGAATTACCAAATCTAAACCCATTGGTATATTTGCAAAGCAAAATGGTTGGAATTTAGTTGTAAACGACCTCACTGATGTTTCGAATTTTTTATTAAATAAGTTTTCTGATCATACTTTTTCAGTGTTTGGTCATAGTATGGGCTCATACATTACGCTTGACTCAATACAATCAGGTAATCTAATTAAGAATGTTATTCTTTCAGGCTCATCAGTCCCAGATACATCAATTTTAATGTTTCAAAATATATTCCTTAAATTAAGTAATTTACTTAAGGGAAAAGAAAATTATAGTCGTACCATGCATCAGCTTGTGTTTGGAGGATTTAATAAATCAATTAAGAATTCAAGAACACCATCAGACTGGTTGTCATATTCAGTAAGTAGTGTTGATGACTACATTGCCGATCCATTATGCGGTTTTGTAGTAACAAACTCACTTTGGAGTGATCTTTTAGTTGGTTTTAATAGAATCTTTGATAAGAATAGATTCCATCTATATCAATCTGATTTAAATGTATTAATCCTATCCGGAAAAGAAGATGCAGCAGGAGGATTCGGCTCAGGACCAAAAAAATTACACAAAATCCTTTCATTAAATACATCCAATTGTACGTTAAAACTTTATGATGAAATGCGACATGAAATATTGAATGAACCCTCAAGAAACATCGTTTATGATGATGTTTTACATTACTTGATTAATAAGTGAGCCTTAAAGATAAAAATTTTTTAGTTACTGGTGCTGCTCAAGGCATTGGTCTTGGAATTTCTAAATCAATTATTAAAGCTGGCGGTAAAGTTGCAATGATCGATATTAATGAAGAAGTTCTAAATAGTGCGGCATTTGACTTGGAAAAAAAATATCCATCTACAACACTTCCTTTGGTTGCTGATCTCACCGAAATGAATTCATTCTCTGAAGTGATTAAAAAGACTCACACTTTAATAGGGCCAATTTACGGATTTTGTAATAGTGCAGCAGCTTCAAAGGGTTTAGGTCCATTCCACGAGTATGACTTGAGTGATGTTGAAAGAACTCTTGAGCTAAGTTTTACAATCCTCTGGAAAGCATTAACTTGTCAAGTTTCTTACATTGATGAACATCAAGTAACTTCGAGCATTGTAAATATTTCATCTAACTCAGCTATAAGAGGATATGCTTTTAATTCCATATATGCGGCTGCAAAAGCTGCAGTTAATAATTTAACTCAATCAGTTGCTAAAGAATTAAGTGGAAGAAAAGTACGAGTCAATGCAATATCTCCTGGTACGATCAACACTCCGGGTGTTCAAGATTATTTTAAAGCAGAACCTAATGCAAAAAAGTATCTTGAATCCTCGGTTTTATTGGAGCGAATTGGTGAGCCAGAAGATATTGGTGATGCAGTTGTTTTTTTGCTATCTGAAAATTCTAATTATATTACCGGGCAGATAATATCTGTTGATGGTGGATCATCAATTAATTAGCTATGCATTTTAAATACTCTTACCCTAATTTAGAAAGGGTCGAAGAAAATGAAATGCGCTTTTACAAAGATTCAAATAATGATCTTGTTCCATCGGTGACAACAGTTTTAGATGCTACCGGTGATAAATCAGGCATTACACAATGGCGAAGAAAAGTAGGTACAGCACAAGCTGATGCTATTGTTCAAGAAAGTACACTAATTGGAAGTGCTGTTCATGAGGCAATTGAAAATTACCTGCTTGGAAACTCTTGGAATAATTTCACTGAAGACAGAAATGGTTTCCTCGCAAAATCAATCTCATCTAAATTTATTTCTTCATGTCTTGATGGTATCGATGAAGTATGGGGACTGGAAAGTGGACTAATTTTAGATGGTCTTTATGCGGGTACGGCTGACTGCATTGGAGTCTATAAGGGATTGCCAGCAATTATCGACTTTAAAACCGCAAAGAAACTCAAAAGAAAGGATTGGATAGAAGATTATTTTCTTCAGTGCTCAGCTTATGCTAATGCACATAATGTGATGTTTGAAACCTCAATAAGTGATTTAGTTATTTTAATGGTTGATAGAGACTTGCTCTTTAAAGAGTTCCACATTAAAAACAATGAATTTTCTCTATATACTGACAAATGGAAGAAACGTTTAATTAAATTTCATAACAGGAGATGAATTATGAGTGAGTTAAAGGATATGAGAGTGGTTATTACGGGTGCAAGTTCAGGCTTTGGTAGTGTTGCTGCTAAGCTTCTTGTTGATCATGGTTGTAAAGTTATCTTGGGTGCAAGAAGAGAAGACCGACTTAGAGAATTAGTAAAGGAGCTTGGGGATTCATCAGCTTATGAAATAACAGATGTTAAGAAAAAAGAAGATCTTGATAGATTGGTACAAAAATCAATTGATACCTTTGGTGGTGTTGATGCAATTATCAATAATGCCGGCATTATGCCTTTGTCACTGATCTCAGCTGGAAGAACTGATGAATGGGACGAAATGATTGATGTAAATGTTAAGGGTGTTTTGTATGGAACAAATGCAGTCTATAAACATTTTATTGATCAAGGTAATGGAAAAATAATCAATATATCTTCAGTCGCTGGCAAACGAGTCATGCCAGGCAGTGCAGTATACTCTGGTACCAAATATGCAGTTAGGGCCATTTCTGAAGGTACTAGAATTGAATCCTCGGGAGTGATTCAGGTTACATGTATATATCCGGGGGCATTTAAAACTGAGCTTGCTGGAAGTATCAAAGATGAATCAATGCTTGAGGCACTAATGAAGCGCGGTGTAGGAGAAGTTGCACAACCTGCAGAAAGAGTAGCTGATGCTATTAAGTATGCTCTAGAACAAGATCATGGTGTTGCAGTAAATGAGATAGTTATAAGGCCAACTGCTCAGGATGCTTGATTTCGCTCGATCATATCAGCGCATTTAACTCCAATCACATTGCTGATTGCATTAGTATTTCCTGATATTAATTGAGGCAGTATTGATGCATCAGCAACTCTTAATCCCTCAACACCATGAACCCTTAGTTCAGGATCTACTACTGAGGTTGAATCTAATCCCATTTTGCATGTTCCAACAGGATGATATACAGATAGAGCAGTAGCTTTTAAGAATTTTTCAAGTTCAACATCATTTGTTATTTCAATGCCAGGGGCTATTTCCTTTGCATTTATATTATTCATCACCGTGGTTTTAAAGAACCTTCTTACAATTTTCATTCCTTGAAGTAGAATTTCTGTATCTCTTGAATCATTCAGATACCCATAATCAATTATTGGATCATCTTCATGATTAGATGTTTGAAGTTTTACCGAGCCTCTACTGAAAGGCCTTAATTGACAAACTGATGCTGTAATCCCTGAGATAGGGCGCATCTTCCCATCTTTATGATATTGACCAGCACCGGGCGCAAAGTGTATTTGAAAATCTGGATTTTGAGAATTTTCATTAAGCTTAAAGAATACTCCAACATCTGCGGCTGCGTAGGAAAATAAGCTGGGTTTATTTCTGTAATAATTAATTAAATGCTTAATGACATTTAAGCCCCTGAGCTCTTCATAAAACGTATTGTGCCCTTCAACTGTAGCAGAGATATTTACTGTTAAATGATCTTGTAGATTTTTACCAATATTTTTGTTAATAATGTTTGTTTTTATTCCTAGTTTATTTAATTCATCAGGATCTCCAATCCCAGAAAGATTCAATATTTTTGGACTATTAATTGAGCCGGCAGAAAGAATGATTTCAGCATCGCACATAGCAGTATGACGTTTTCCATTAATTGAATAGATAACTCCAATTGCTTTATTCCCACTAATTACTATTTTAAAGACATGAGCATGATTAAGTATTTCAAGATTTTGTCGCTCTCTAACAGGTTTTAAAAATGCATCTGATGAGCTAAATCTTTTTCCTGATTTGATATTAACTTGATAAAAACCAACTCCTTCTTGATCTGCTCCATTAAAGTCATTTGTTTCTTTAATGCCTGTTTCTTTTACTGCTTCAATAAAATGCTTTGAAATTGGTAAAGTATAGTTAGGTTTATCAACCCAAACGTCTCCAAAATTTCCATGGAATTGATTGGTAATTTCTTGATTATTTTCTATTGATCTAAATAGCGGCAATAATTCCGAATAACTCCATCCATAACAACCCTTGTTTGCAATTTGATCATAATCATCAGCCTGGCCTCGAATATAAATCATTCCATTGGTTGAGCTTGATCCGCCCAAAGTTTTTCCTCTAGGAGAATTGATTGTTCTATTATGCAGATGTTGTTGTTTTGAAGATTCGTACCCCCAACCAAATTTTTTATCTTTAAATAAGCTGCTAGCCCCCAAGGGCATGCTGATTTTTGAACTTTTATCAGGAGGTCCCGCTTCAAGCAGCAGAACATTAGAATTAGGATTTTCTGACAAGCGGTTTGCTAATGCACAGCCTGCACTTCCTGCACCTATGATGATATATTTATATCTATTCATTTGGAGATACTTGATGCGTCAAATCATAGCAATCGGAGGCGGTGGTTTTGGAAGAACTACACAAGAAAATCATATTGAACAGTATATTTTAGATCAGTCTTCGAAATCCAACCCAAACATTTTATTTATTCCTACTGCTAGTGCAGAGCCACCTGACTACATTGAAAATTTTTATAAAGTTTTCAATGAACTTGAATGTCATCCTAGTCATCTCTCATTATTTAAAAGAACTCCAAATTTAAAGAAGTTATTTGCTGAACAAGATGTTTTTTTTGTTGGCGGAGGAAATACTAAGAGTATGTTAGCTGTATGGAGAGAGTGGGGGATAGATGAATTACTCCATAACGCTTACCAAGAAGGAAAGATCATGTCGGGTGTCAGTGCTGGTGCTATTTGCTGGTTTGAAAAAGGTGTTACTGATTCATGGGATGACGAATTAAGACTTTTAGATTGCCTTGGAATTATCAAAGGAAATTGTTGCCCTCATTATGATGAAGAGCCAGATAGAATACCCTATACGAATAAATTTCTTAAGGAAGGACTGATCGACTCAATTCATTGCATTGAAGGTGGATCAGCACTTCATTTTGTTGATGAGTTAGTTAAGCACAATGTTAGTTTTCATAAATCTAAGAATTCATATAATGTCTCAATTAAAGACAATCAAATATTGACTAAAGCATATTCATCCATATCTATATGAAATGAAGCTTTTGTTTAGATTTATTAATCCAATTGTAAGATTAATTCTTAAATCACCTATTCATTTTTTGATCAGTCATCAGATTCTTTTATTTAGGGTTGTTGGTAGGAGATCTAAAAAAATATTTGAAATTCCAGCAAGTTTTGCCCACATCAATAACTCTCTTGTATGTGTAACTTTAAGAGAAAATCTATGGTGGAAAAATTTTAAAGACATTGAAACTCAAGAGATTTACTTTAAAGGAAAAAAAATCAATAAAAACATATCTATTAATTTCACTGATAATGCTTTTGTAAGAGATAAATTAAAAGAGCTGATTGAACATAATCCCATAGATGCATTTTTTGCGGGTGTAAAGTTAGATAAAAATAAAGTCCCTAATTCAGCTGATCTTGATAAAGCAGCAGAATTACATACAGTAATTATTTTGACTTAGATTTGCTAATATCTATTTAATAATTTTTATCTGACTTTCATTAAAGATAAAAATTTGTGGCCGTCCTCGGTATGTTTCTATGTAACCTTCCATACATATATTTTTATTTTTAAGCTCTTTATCGGGTCGATAGGTAAAGTTTTGTTTATATTGCTTATACCATGTCACCCCAGCAACATGTTGATTGGGATAGGAGCCACCCATATTTAAAAACATCACTCCCTGCTTAGTATCTCGAAGGTATCTTGTAGAAAAAATTTTTCCGCACACCAATTGATTGGTGCCAATATATTTTTCAACATCAACAGAATTAATTTGATTATTTTGAGCATTTATTTGTAGAACTAAGAACAGTAAAATAGAGCTAAAGATATATTTCATCTAACTAATATAATGAGAATTTCAAAATATTTCATCATCTTCTTGTCTATCAACATTTCATTGCATGGTGAAGAAATAATTTGCGAATTAAAAGGCACTTATGAGACCACCTATTCAATACCAAGTAGAAACTACCTACAAGACATAGGAGATGCTCTAAAAAACTTCACAGCTGGACCGTACACACCATTCTTAGTTGATAAGGCTAAAGCTAACATATCTGATAAATGGGATAGAGAAGATTTCTTTGTTAATCAATATTGGAGTAAAGATGAAATCACCGGAGAACTTTCTCTTATTGATTATGAAGTCGATCCTGCTATAACTTGGTTATTAGACGAATCAAATAAAGAGCTTGTTGAATCAGAGCGAACTATTTCACTTGAAGAGTCTTATACTCCAAACTCTCCCCATCCCAATCTTGACGAATATGTTATCGATTACTACAAAATTATAAATTCATTGAATTTATTTACTGGTAAAGGTCGGATTGAGGGTAATATTTTTATGAGCGGTAAAGAAATTAAAAATTTAAAAAGCCCAAAGGTTTCATTTCTTGCTCGAGGCCAATGCGGTCCTGCTAAAAAGAAGTACTAATTTAAAAATTTCGTTAATTTCTTAACTTATATTAATATTTAACTATGTTTCGCATAGTTGAAGATGCAATTTTAATAACTATAGCTATTTTAACTGTAGCAGCCGTTATATTTGAGCTTATAGTAGTTTTTGATAATCAAACTGTTGGCCTTGCGGATTTATTGCTTATGTTTATCTACGCTGAGGTTTTTGGAATGGTTGCTGTCTATTTCAAAAGTCATGAAATACCTGTAATTTATCCTTTATTTATTGCTATTACTGCTCTTGCAAGGTTAATAGTCCTTCAGGGTAAAGATTCCCAACCTGAGCAGTTAATCTTTGAGGCAGCCTCAATACTTTTATTAAGTATCGCTGCTGTTGTGTTAAAAAATATTAAAATCAGACTTCCTTAGGAGAAATTATGTTTACAAGAATGGATCAGAGCACCAAAGAGGAATGGGATCATATTTATAATGAACATCTACCGCATGTCTTTGACATGCCAAAAAGAATAATTTCTATGCTTGAACAACTTGAAGGTGTATCCCTTGGATTTGGTACTGATCAACTTCATCATGCCCTGCAAACTGCAACCATGGCACGAAGAGCTAATGCACCGGATGAAATGATCTTGATCAGTCTCATCCATGATATTGGTAAAGTTATCAATGTACCCAATCATGGCCAGATTTGTGCTGAAATAATTAAACCTTATGTTTCAGATGATGCCTATCATATTATTCGAACGCATCAGGATTTTCAGGGTGAGCATTATTATCATTATCAAGGAAAACCCAGAGATTTAAGGAAGCAATATAAAGATGAGTCTTGGTATGAGAAAGCCGAAGAGTTTACTGATAAATGGGATCAAGCTGCCTTTGATCCAAATTATGAAGTAGATTCACTTGATTCATTTAAGCCATTAATTAAGAAGTTCTTTGAAGTTCCACAGAAACTTATTTAGTACTCTACTTGTATCTTCTCTGCTTTTTTTAGGAGGATGTGTATCCTATAAATATCAACCTAATAACTTATTTAAGCTTAGTGACGTTGATATTTGTTACCAACTTGCCTATAACTTTAATAAGCTTTCTTTTAAATCAAGAGAAGTTCTCTTTAACGAACTAATACTAAGAAATATAAATTGTGTTGATCTTGCAGAACTTATTATTGAAAAAGAAAATAATTATCTTTCAAAAGAAGGATATCCAAATGGATATTTTCCAGAACCTGGTGAGGGTACAAGCATGCCCTCAGATTTTAGGAAAATAAATTTTACCAATATGGCAGGCAGTCATGGAAATAAATAAAATTAATAAAAGGAGTAATTATGATTGAACACTTAATTTATGCATGCATTCTAGTATTAATTCAGGCCTGGATTTTACCAGCAGCCTTTAATACAAAAAATATGCAGTGGATGCTATCGAATAGGGATGCAAAACCCGATACAACCCTGTATTACGATAGATCAAAAAAGGCTTTTGCAAATCTCCAAGAATCAATTCCTGTTTTCTTTTTACTTGGATTGCTTGGGGTAATTACAAGTACAGATTTATCTTACCTAATGATGTATTGGCTTATCTTTAGAGTTATACATGTATTTTCTTATGTTGCAGGCATTGCTTTACTGAGAAGTCTTTCGTTTATAGCTTCGGTGATTGTGTTGTTCATGATGGCCGGTGCGTTAATCTAGGCAAGATTGTTAACATAGCTAAAACTAGTTTGTATAAATTGCCTAGTGGTATTTTTTTATATAGCTAATATGATGTATTTAAACAAATAATTTCTGAGGATTTATTATGTTACAACTCACATCCACTATTACTGAAAACGCCACAATTGAAATTGGACTTCGTGATATTGAGATTCCAAAGCCGGGTGCGGATGAGGTTCTCATTGAAGTTCAAGCCTCACCAATCAACCCATCTGATTTAGGTACTCTGGTCGGTGCAGGTGATTTAACATCTATCCGCGTTGAAGGTGAGGCCGATCAAGCAAAAGTCATTATGGATATCCCTGAGTCAGTAATGTGGGCTATGAAACCAAGAATTGGTAAACCACTTCCTGTTGGTAATGAAGGCTCAGGTATTGTTACAGAGGCTGGTGAAAATGCTAAACATTTAATTGGCAAAGTTGTATCTGCAGTTGGTGGAGGTATGTATGCTCAATATAGGGTATTACCAGCGATGGCATGTATTGAAATGCCAGATGACATTGAACCAAAAGATTGCGCATCAAGTTTTGTTAATCCACTTACAGCATTAGGAATGGTTGACACAATGAAAAGTGAAGGCCACTCAGCTTTAATTCATACTGCTGCGGCATCTAATCTAGGGCAAATGCTAGTAAAGATCTGTTTGGCAGATAATATTCCTTTGATCAATATCGTTAGAAAATCTGAGCAAGTTGATTTATTAAAGTCACTCGGTGCTCAGCATGTCTGTAATTCATCCGATGATAATTTTAAAGATTCACTGGTTGATGCAATTAAAGCTACTAATGCAACTCTTGCTTTTGATGCAACAGGCGGTGGTGAACTAAGTGGGAGAATACTTTCATGTATGGAAATAGCCTTACGTGCCAATATGAAGGAATTTAGTCCTTATGGCTCAACTCAACATAAACAGGTTTATATTTATGGAGCCTTGAACCAAAGCGGAATCTCTTTACCAAATAATCGTTCATTCGGAATGTACTGGGGTATTGGAGGATGGTTGTTAACTCCATTTCTTGAAAATGCAGGAATGGAAAAAAACATCGCGCTTAGGCAGAGGGTTTCTTCTGAGATCAAAACCACTTTCACTAGTTCTTACACAAAAGAAATTTCTTTGGCTCAAGCATTATCCCTTGATGAGATGATGGTCTATGGTTCAATTGCTACCGGTAAGAAGTACCTGATAAATCCTAGTCTATAAATGAATGAACGTTCAGACTACAGTTCTTTTATTGAACGTTTAAAAAAAAGTGAAGATGAGTTTAGGACTGAATCTACTCAAAAACGTCATGCAAATAATTTTAGAACTGCAAGGGAAAACCTTAACCATTTAGTTGATCAAGATACATTCTTAGAATTCGGTCAATTTGCAGTTGCCGCACAAAGATCAAGACGAGAATCAGATGAGCTTATTCTTGATACTAGTGCAGATGGCATTATTACAGGTTTCTGTAATATTAATTCTGATATTCACTCTAAAGATTTAACGAATGCAGTTGCCATTATTTATGATTACTCGGTACTGGCAGGGACTCAAGGTTTTTTTCATCATCAAAAGCTTGATCGAATCTGCGACAAGGCAAAAGAATATAACTTACCGATAGTTATTTTTACTGAAGGAGGAGGAGGACGCCCAGGCGACGTCGATGTCTTGACTCAAATCGCAGGCCTACATGTTCCAAGTTTTGCAAATTGGGCATCTTTAAGAGGAACTTGCCTAAGAATTGCAATTACCAATGGATATTGTTTTGCAGGAAATGCTGCTTTATACGGTTCAAGTGATATCAGAATTGCAACCAAAGGCTCAAATATTGGTATGGCTGGACCAGCCATGATTGAAGGTGGAGGTCTTGGTAAATTTTCTCCTAAAGATGTTGGACCGGTTGAAGACCAATTTAAAAATGGAGTGGTTGATATCTTAGTTGATAATGAGGAAGCAGCTACTCAAACAGCTAAATCTTTATTATCTTATTTCCAAGGACCTCTTTTAGAATTTGATGTTAACGATCAAAGCAAGCTTAAATCAATATTGCCTGATGATCGAAGGTACACCTATGAGATTCGAGTTCTCATCGAAATACTTGTAGATAAACTTTCTTTCATTGAACTGAAAAGAAATTACGGCCAAAGTATTGTAACTGGATTTGCTCGCATAGAAGGGCAGACTTTTGGGGTGCTTGCATCTGATTGCAAGTTCTTAGGAGGAGCCATTGATTCGGAGGCTGCTGACAAAGCAGCTCAGTTTTTTGATTTATGTAATGATCATGGAATCAATATGATTTCTCTTATTGATACTCCGGGTTTTATGGTGGGTCCTGATAGTGAAGAGGAAGGCGCAGTAAGAAGAATGTCAAAATTATTTGAATCAAGTTCAAAGTTTGAAAACTCCTTAATTGCTATCTTTATCCGAAAAGCTTATGGCTTAGGTGCACAGGCTATTGTGGGCGGTAGTCTTCATCGCCCCACCTTTTCATGCGCTTGGCCATCAGGTGAATTCGGTGGAATGGGTATTGAAGGCGCAGTTAAACTTGGTTATCGAAAGGAGCTTGAGGCAATCGATGATGCTGAAGAAAGAAAAAACCTCTTTAATAAATTAGTTGAGAAAATGTATGAAGCAGGTCAAGCAATTCAGGCAGCTACATTTCTAGAAATTGATGCAGTAATTGACCCTGCAAAATCAAGAGAAATCATTTTAAAAGCAATTAAATAAATGGGACGAAAGGTATATTACAACCTGACAAAGTCATGATTAGAAAAAAGAATATTAAATTTAAAGATACAACTTATTTTGTTAGCTAAAATCTCAATATATATTATTCCTCTATGAAATTATTTATTCTTTTATAATTTTTTTATTCTCAGGTGATTTATATATTACTTTAAGCTAGAATTGCGCGATGTCAGATCCATATAATTTAAAAGAATACATAAGAACAGTTGATGATTTCCCGATTGACGGCATTAAGTTTAGGGATATTACAAGTTTAATTGAAACACCTGATGCATTTATTAAAACATGCAATGCAATGGATGAATTAACTAAGGCTTTTAATCCTTCGGTTGTTGTTAGCATTGAAAGTAGGGGATTTATCTTTGCAGGATCAATTTCAAAAGATTTGGCGCTTCCGTTTGTGCTTGCTCGAAAACCAGGCAAGTTACCTAATGAATCATATTCAAAGGAATTCGATTTAGAGTACGGCAGAACATCAATAGAAATTCAAAAGAATACATCAATCACGAGCAAAGATAGGGTAGTAATCATTGATGATTTGGTTGCAACTGGAGGTACCGCTATGGCTTGTGCGGAGTTACTCACCGAAAATTTTGGTGTTCTGAATGAAAATATTTTAGTTCTTGCTGTAATAGATCTACCTGATCTTGGTGGAAGCAAGTTAATTGCTGATCAAGGATATAGTGTAGAAACATTAGTTGGATACTCTGATTCTTAAGAATTAGAAAAGATTTTCACAACCAGTACCATCCAAAAAATCTAAAACTCTTTTTTTATCATTATCATTTAGAGAGTTAAATTCATCTTTTATCCATATTAAGCATTTTGCTTGATATGGAAACGACTTTTGTTTCCAAACCGACCCATCAACCTCTGCCCTCAACGAGTCTTTTCCATCTTCAATAGCTTTTGCATTAGCCAATAAAACCGGCACATAAAATTTACCCACCTGATTAAGAATCTGTTTTAAGGAATCTGGGCAATCCTCAAGTATATTCAAACTTTTTTTATGAACATCTAATCCTGATAAGTCATTCATTAGGTCATGCCAGGCTATCACTCTTAAAGCTAAATCATGTGCAATTGCCCTTGATGTAGGTTCAAATCCAATCAGCTGTGAAAGTTGACCATAAAAAGCAAAATCAGATGATGTAGGTAAATCTCCTAACAGGAAAGGATTATTTTCAAGATGCGAATTAAATAATGTCATAAATTTTTTAAAACTAGAGTCAATAATTTTTGAAGTATATTCATTTGATCCAACGACCCAAAGTCTGTCTATTTGTCTTTGTGTAAAAAATTGTTTTGCTTCTTGCAAGATTTCATCTGGTAAATTAACTTGAGAATTCACTAAGGGTAAAATTGTTCCTGCCTTATCTGCATCTGATTCATAGTGCCAACGATAATGAAACATATATTTAGTAAGCCATTCATCTCCAAAATCTTCGAGTAAATAGTTAATGAAATTTAATGCTGGATCTATAGGTAATACACTTCTATCAGGAAGATCTCTTTCAAGTTGCCTGATAATAGGGGTTGAGTCAGTTGTTGCAACTTCATTGCCTGAATTATCCTCTAAAATTATTACAGGTAATAAAATTGGCTTTGGAGGATTGATATTTCGTTCTTTTAATAGAGATGCAACGTCTCCAAAATGAACATCGAAAGGTATACGTTTAAACCTCATAAGAGAAATCATTTTTTGCGTATACGGTGATGGCGTACTCCCAAAAATTTGATATCTCTTATCCATGACATATATTCTATGATGAATCGACATATATCGGGCTAATTTACTAATACTAATAATTTACGTGTATTACATTAGCCTATTTCCTAATTCTTCATATCCTGTAAAATGCGATATTTACAACATGGAGAGATGGCAGAGCGGTTGAATGCACTGGTCTTGAAAACCAGCAAGGGGGCAACTCCTTCCAGGGTTCGAATCCCTGTCTCTCCGCCAATTCAGTATGAAAAAATCAGATCTTTTTGAAGCCCCACCGAATTTCCTGAAAATACTTGGCAGTGAAGGGTATGATTATGATGAGGAAAATGAAATTATATCAATGAAATTTAACTTGAACAGTGATTTTGCTCACACCCTCGGAACTATTATTCAAGGTGGATTTATTACCGCAATGCTTGATGCATCAATGGGCCATGTTGTTACACGTAAATATAATGGTGATTACAACAGTGCTACTTTAAGTTTAAACGTACAATTTCTAAGGGCAGGTGAGCCAGGTCCTTTTGAGGCTATAGGTAAGATTAATAAACTTGGAAGATCGATTGTTTTTACCTCAAGCGAACTATTCCAAAATGATAAGTTGATTGCAACTGCAACTGCTTCAAATATGTTGATACCACTAAATGAATGATCAATCTAAAAAATTTTTAAATTCTATAAAGCCAATAGAACCTTTTAATGTAAGTAATTTACCTCCCGAACCCTCATATTCAGCTCTATACTCTTGGGTTGCTCATCCTGAAATTGATGGGTATCACCAAATAGTTCCCAAAGGTGAGAACTCAATTTCAAAATCCATGAAAGATATCGATGTATTTTTTATTCACCCAACAGGTTTTTTTGGAAAGAATTGGAATGGACCAGTTGATCGTAATCATGCTTGCTTTCAAAGATCTGAGATTTATATGGCTTCTCAAGCTTCAAGTTTTTATGAGTCCTGTAATATCTATGCACCTGAGTATAGACAGGCAACATATTATAGTTTTTTTGATTTAGAAGGTAATGGTTATCAAGCTCAGGATGTTGCTTATTCTGATATTGAAAGAGCTTTTGATTATTATATGGAGCACCACAATAGTGGTAGACCCTTTTTTATTGCATCTCACAGCCAAGGATCTTTGCATGCACAAAGATTAATTTATAATCTTATTGCTGGTAAAGAGCTTACCAATCAATTTATCGCAGCTTATCTTATTGGTTATATAGTTCCATTAAAACATTTCGATCTATTATTTACTGGACTTAAAAATTCAAATTCTTTAAATGATACTCAGTCTATAATTTCATGGGGTGCAGGTGTTGAGGGTTTTACAAGACCTAGAGCACATGCTATGTACTGGACGCCAGACGAGTGGATTAGAGAAGCAATGGAGCAACCATTGGTATGTCAAAATCCGATAACTTGGAATAGTTCGAATGAGTGGGTAACAAACACAAATCAAATTTCTATTAGATTAAAATCCTCTGAAATCAAAGCTTTAGATTACTACGCTACACAACATGCACAGTCAAAAATTTCGATTGAGTACACTGATGTCACAGAGATGGAAGTGCGTGTTAGCCCAAATCATATGATTGAATTAAGAGGCCCGCTTATTGATAAAGTTAGTAAGCTCACTGCAAACGGTGATTTACATAATTTTGATATTCAACTTTTCTGGAAAGCCATAAGAAATAATATCAAAGATCGTATTGCATCAATCTAGTTATGGTTACCAATCAAGAAAAATTCTTTTATGGGATTGGAGCTTCAGCGAATGGAATTAAAACCGATGCTTTTACGTATTTTTTACTCTTCTTTTATTCAAACATAATAGGGCTTTCACCTGGTCTTTCTTCATTAGCAATTTTTATTGCCTTGTGTGTGGATGCGGTAACAGATCCACTGATGGGCGTAATCTCTGATCGAACTAATCATAAAAATGGTCGTCGTCATCCATACTTTTTGCTTGGAATACTCCCAATGTCGTTATCTTATTTCATGCTTTTTGCTATTAATTCTGATTGGGGCTTTTCCCAAACACAGTTATTTTTATGGATGTTAATCTTCACAATTTTTACACGGCTTGGCATAACTCTTTTTGATGTACCGCATAGATCTCTAGGTAGTGAGATGTCCCAATCCTATTCTGAACGAACCAGCATTTTCTCATGGCGTGAATTACTGCAAACAGCTGGGGGACTTACTAATGCTTTACTGGCTTATTCAGTTTTCTTTCGTGCTACAAATGAATATAAAGTAGGACTACTAAATCCAGAGCCATGGATTTACTATGGTATTACTGGTGCGTGCTTGATGGCCATTGTTGTCTTAATAACTTACTTTGGAACATTACACTACAAACATAACAGGAATGCTGTTCAGAGTTATTCATTGGGCGATTTAATTAAACAGATTCTCACAGCCTTAAAAAACAGAAACTTTATATTATTCTTTTTTGGATATTTATTTATTGCTTCAAGTTGGGGAATTAGCAGTTCATTACAGCTTTATGTGACAACATATTTTTGGGAGTTTGAAACCTCAATGTTAACGTTCTTTATTCCAATCTATGCCTTTGCTACTTTCAGTGCATTTTTAATCTTGAACCTATTTTCATCAAAATTTGAAAAAAGAAATCTGTTAATGATTGCTATATTTATTGCCGCTTTTATTAATGCATTACCGTTCCCGCTAGCTATATTTGGATTATTACCAGAGTTTGGATCATGGATATTATTTTTTGCTACCGCTCCTTTTTTATTCGTGACAAGTACAGGATTAGTAGCTTCAGCAATCATAAGGGAGTCAATGTTAGGAGACATAAGTGATGAGGTTCAATTAAACACAGGATTTGGACAAGAGGGCTTAATGTATGCAAGTTCCTCCTTCATTGGCAAACTTAATACAGGATTAGGTATTTTGTTATCAGGTCTTTTATTGGAGTTGATAAACTTTCCACAAGGTCAAGATGCTATTCCTGATGCAAATCAAATATTTAATTTAGCTTTAACGCAAGGACCATTTGTTAGTTTATTGATGATCATTCCATTTTTTATTTTCTATTTTTATAAAATTGATAGAAAACGCCACAATGAAATTATCTCTGAAATTAAAAAAAAGCTATAATAATTTGATTCACATCATGGAAGCGCTGGAAACCACAAAATATAACCTTAAAGCTCAGTCTATCATTGAGTCAGCTGTCTTTAATTTTAATCGAAATGGATTTCACGGTACCTCTTTAGAGGACATCACCAAAAGCTTAAATATGACTGATAAATCTATTTATTATTATTTCAAAAACAAAGAAGACTTATTTATTGCTGCTTTGCATCAAACACAAGAAAGCCTTTGTTTAGCAATAACTGAAGCCAAAGCATTGAAGGTAAATGCATTGGAAAAAATACAATTTTTAGCCACACAATGCGCCTCGATTGATGGCTTAGAGCTTTTAAGTAATGTACCTCTCGAAGTCACCAAACATAAGCTCTATCCAAAAATTGAAAAACGCTTAAAAAAACATCATCAAATTACTATTGATTTTTTTGAGATGGGGCAGAAAGATAAATCCATCATTAAAGGCAATCCTGTTGATCAATGGACGCTTTATACCGGAGGCTTTTTAGCTTACTTTAATTGGTATAAATTTGTTGATAGAACCAAAGTCGATTACCAAAAACAAATTGACGACATGAGATTTATGATTGAAAGAGCTTTTTCAACTGCTTATAAAAAAAGTCATGATTAAGCTACCACATATTATTACATTGATGCTTTGGGCCTTTGGATTGGTTAATTTGTTTGAGCCTTTTAATGGTTTATTTGGGCTCATAGCCACTTTCGTTTTTTATTTACTCTTAATAGCGCACATAGTAGAAATATTCATTTTTAATAACAAAATTAAATCTCACTCCATCTCATATCCATATGGGTTACTTATGACATTGCTTTATGGAGTGATCTATCTAAATACATTAGACAAAAAATAATCCATGAATACTCCTGCAGAGGGATTCATTCCTAAAGGATCTCGCGGGGTTTGGCTTTTGGCATGGCCATCAATTATTACTAATTTACTTTATGCAACAGGATCCATAATTGCCATAAAAATTGTTGGGCAATTTGGATCTGATGAAATTGCTGCTGCGGTAACCGGCCAAAGAATCTCATTTATATTACAGGCTGTTCTTTCAGGGGTCTTGGCTGGTACAACAGCATTGGTAGCACGTAACTGGGGAGCACAGAATTACAATAATGCCAGTCAATTTATTGTTACAACGGTTCAGTTAGTGTTAGTTTTATCAGTGCTAACAAGTATCTTTGTACATAGATATGCGTATGATATTTCCTTCTTTTTTGCTCTAAGAGGTGATGCACTTAATTATTCATCAGAGTACCTTAAAGTTTTATCCCCATATTTTATTTTCTATGGTCTAGGTATTGCTCTTATTACTGCTCTAAGAGCAGTTGGAGACGTCAAAACTCCTCTCATAATTGCAATAATTATGAATATCTCTGGTGTCTTTTTTATGATTGTCTTAGCAAATGGTTACTTAGGATTTAAAAATTATGGTTATCTAGGTGCTGCTTTGGGGAATGGCATTTCATACCTTGTTGGTGGAGTATGCATAATTATTGCATGGGTATCTGGTTTATTATCCGTAAGACCAAAAAATTATTTAGGAATTAATTTCTCTCAAATAAAAGAAATCCTTTTTGTTGGTTATCCAGCTGCCTTAGAGCAAGTTATTTTTCAGTTTGGCATTACTGCTTTTTTAATACTTGTTTCATATTACGGTACCGATGCCTATGCAGCATATGGAATTGGCGTTCAGATCCTTTCATTTTCTTTTGTTATTGGATTTGGATTTTCCATTGCTGGAGCAACACTCGTTGGTCAGCATTTGGGTGCATTAGATGTTAATCAAGCAAGAAGATCAGGTTGGGGCGCTATGCGACTTTCAATTATTTCTATGTCCCTGTTTGGGCTACTAATTTCATTATTTGCAGAGCCACTAGCGTATTTTATGATCAATGACGAGTCAGTTGTTAGATTAACAGTTCTATTTATTTGGCTACTAGGTTCCATGCAGCCATTTATGGCAATTGAATTTTCTTTAGGTGGTGCTCTGAGGGGAGCCGGGGATACCAAAACTCCATTAATGATTACTTTGACTTGTTTGGTATTGATTAGGGTAAGCCTTGCTGGTCTATTCTTTTATTTTTCGTTACCAGTTGAGTATATTTTTGCTAGTTTGCTTGCTGATTATATAGTTAAAGGTTTCCTCTATACCTATAGTTTCCGTTCAGGAAAATGGGTGCACGCAATAAAATCAACTTAAACGCGGATTTGTCTTAATGATCCTTTTCCATAAACGTTTTTCATCTGGATTAGGATTTTTTGAACTTAGATTATTAAAGAATTTTTCTAAGCATTCGTAGAATTTTTCCTGATCATTTAAATTAGAATTAAATTTATCTTGTAATACCTTAAGGTTAATTTTGTCTCTAATTGACTGATCTTTTTTTAATGAATCCACATTAGCATGGATTTCAATTTCAATTACTGCCTCAGTTAAGAGATTCTTATCATTATTAAAATTAGATTTTTCAACCATCTGTCTAATTTTATGAGGAATTGAATCCATATCCTCAAGATTTTCAATTTTATCTATTAGTGATTCAAAATCTTTTAACTTATTCTTTTTCTTCTCCTCAGCTGCTTTGGTTTTTATACCTAAAAGATATTTATTTACTTCAGTAAATTCTTTAGATTTAGAGGCATGTTTAATAGTTTGCAGGAAAGACTCGATATCATTTGGTGAAGAGTTACTTAATTCATCTTTAATATATTTTTTTAGTAATAAAATCTCTTTATCAGCCATTGCCTTTTTTTCAGCATAGAATTTATCTGCTGCTGCATTCAATTCTTTCCATAACCTATCATCATTTTTTCTTCCAGCAGATTGAATTCTTTGAAATTGATTTTTAATTTCTAAAAAAGCTTTAATGTTTTCAGAGTTATCTTCATGACTAAGCTCACTTACTTTTGTTATTAGATTTTCTTTTGAAAGCTTATTGCTTGATTCTATTGTCTTAAGATGATCAAAAATTGGTTTTCTTGCAGCTGAGAATTCTTGTTTTAAGTGCTTGAAGTCATCATCACGAACAGGAGCAAACTTTTGCCATTCATCAAATTGATTCTTTAAATATTTATACAGATTTTTATTTTTTTTGAAGTCGCTACTTTGTACATATGAGTTAATTGATGCAATTATTTCTCTGCGCTTGTTGGCATTTTCAATTTTTATACTATCAAGCTCCGCAAAGAATTCTTCACAGGGCTGCCATGCTTTATCAGTTAGAGTTTTAAACTCCTCCCATTGATCTCTACTAGCAGGTCTACTTGAATTATCTAGTTGTTGCCATTTTGTTTGGATTTCATGTATTTTGTTTGCCTGATCTCTAGGTTTAAGCTCACCAGAATCATTAATTAAGGCCTGGACTTCTTTAATCATTTCAGCTCTCTTAGGATTTACGGCGAAGGATGAAACATCATTGAAATATCGCGATTGAGCTAAAACAAAATTATGTTTATGTCTAAGCTTATTTGGTACTGATGGTAGCGATTTTAAGTCTTGGTTGAGGCTTTTAAGTAATTTTTGACCTGCCTTAATTGAACCATCATTAAAGTGAGACTCGATAGCTTCTATCTTTTGAAATAAATCTTTATGTGATCCCACTTTTTGTATCCGATGAAGTTTATAATTAGTAGTTCAATGAAAAAAAGAATTTTAACAGGTATTACCACAACTGGTATCCCTCATATTGGAAATTTTTTTGGTGCTATTAAGCCTGCTGTAGAATTATCTGCGTCTAATGACGCAGAATCTTTTTTATTTTTAGCTGATTTACACGCAATTATTAAACAAAATGATCACTCTGCAATTGAGGATTCTGTTAAGAATGTTGCTCTTGCTTGGCTGTCAGCAGGACTTAATCCTGATAACACATATTTTTACAGACAATCAGATATTCCTGAAATAAGTGAGCTAGCATGGATTTTGGGTTGCGTTACTTCGAAAGGCCTAATAAATCGGTCGCATGCGTATAAAGCAGCTGTTGATCAGAATAAATCTAATAATTTAGATGATGATAAAGCAATCACCATGGGCTTATTTTCTTATCCGGTATTGATGGCAGCAGATATATTAATTTTTAATGCAACACATGTCCCAGTTGGAAGTGATCAAATTCAGCACCTTGAAATGACTAGAGATATCGCAGGTAGATTCAATCATATTTATAAAAATGATCTCTTTAATCTCCCAGAGGCTATTACAAATGATGATGCAAAGACAATACCGGGTCTTGATGGAAGAAAAATGAGCAAGTCGTACAACAATGTCATACCTTTCTTATGTCCAGAGAAAGAACTTCAAAAAGGAGTGATGCGAATCGTTACTAATTCACTTGAGCCTGGTGTTAAAAAAGACACAAAAGACTGTAATTTATTTACGATTTATTCATCATTTGCTTCAAATGATCAGATTAATGCCTTAAAGAAACTTTATGCTGATGGGGTGGGTTGGGGTGAAGCTAAAAAATTAGTATTTAATGACTTAAATGCAATCATAGAACCAGTGAGGGATCGTTATTTTGACTTGTTGCAAAAACCTGATTATTTAAATGACGTTCTTGATCACGGCTCTTCAAAAGTGACTCCAATAGCTAAAGAACTTTTAGAGAAGGTTAGAGATCTAGTCGGCATCAAAAAAATCAGTTAATAAACATGAATAACCATCTTTATTGGCTAAAATTTGGCCTATTTTCAGTGGGTCTAGGCCAATCATTTGCCTTTGTGCTTGTACCACCACTTGCAAGAGATCTTGGTTTATCAGAAATACAAACATCCACTATTTTTGCAATCTCTGCAGTTGCTTGGGCCATTACAAGTGCATCTTGGGGTAGAGCATCAGATAATTTTGGTAGAAGAAATATTGCAGTAATTGGTTTAATTGGGTATTCAATTTCCATAATCGCATTGATAACCCCTTTATTTCTTGTAGAGCAAAATCTTCTAGCTTTTGTATACCTTTTTCCTTCGTTGATACTTGGGAGGTTAATAAATGGCCTAATTGGCTCTGCTACAAGACCTGCATCATTTGCTTATTTAGCTGATATAACACCACCTGAAAAAAGAACAGTTAAATTTGCCCGTATGGAGTCTAGTTTCTTGGCGGGAACCGTTCTAGGCCCTCTAATTGGCGGATTTTTATTCTTATTTTCACAATCACTTCCGTTTTATTTGTTTGCAGCTTGTGCATTGATAGCTGCATTTCAACTATATCTAAAAATGCCAAATACAAAAATATCTACTGATACTGCAAATGAGATAAATACTATCTCTTTTAGAGATGCTAATGTTTGGCCATTTTTATTTTTTGCAGCACTTATAAGCTTCTGCCAAGCATCTTTACTTCAAAGTATTGGTTTTTATATAACAGATATTTTTAGCGATTTACCAGACTTACCTCTAATTATAAGTATTTGCTTCGCAATCCTTTCAATTTCAACTATCATTTCTCAATATTTATTTACAGATTTATTTGGCTTAGATAATTCTAAGTTACTCAAATACGGTATTTTAATTGTATTAATTTCATATTTGATTGCTGCTTACTCTAGTTCGATAGCTATTTTTTACTTCGCAATAATACTAAATGGTATCGGTTCAGGAATGATCAGACCGGCCAATGCTTCAGCACTTTCGCTTGCACAAAGTCCAGAAAATCAAGGTTCTGCTGCTG
This sequence comes from uncultured SAR86 cluster bacterium, assembly GCA_902623535.1. Classification (GTDB taxonomy): domain Bacteria; phylum Pseudomonadota; class Gammaproteobacteria; order Magnimaribacterales; family D2472; genus MED-G82. Next base: position 31,747 of record CACNUA010000004.1, read on the forward strand.
GTTATCTAGGCTCTGTAATACCTATTGGACACATGCTAACTCCTGTTGTTGCGATGCCCATTTACCAAATTGATCCTACTTATTTATATATATTTAGCGCAATGTTATGTTTTATCGCAGCAATCTTTATAATAATAAATCCAACAATGAAATCAGTAAAACTTTTAGAAAATGAGTAAATCTAAAGCATTATTACTTGTAAATTTGGGTACTCCAAATAAGCCCACTTATTTTTCCGTGTTTAGTTATTTAAGAGAGTTTTTATCTGATTATCGAGTTCTTGATGTGCCTGGTCCAATTCGATTCTTTCTAGTGAATTTCATAATATGTCCATTTAGATCATTGAGCAGTTCAAAGCTTTACAAGAAGCTTTGGGAAAGAAATAACTCTGAATCTCCATTGATAAAACATGCAAATGCTCTAAAGAGTATATTAAATAACAGGTTAAGTGATTATGAGGTTTTTTATGCGATGAGATACCAGAATCCATCTTTAAAAAATGTTATTAACTCAATTATGCAATCCAATCCATCTGAAATAGTTGTTTTTCCTCTATTTCCTCAGTATGCATCATCTACTACAGGAAGTGTTTTTGAGGCTTTCACAAAAGAACTTTCTAAGTATTGGGTGGTACCAAAAGTTACATTTATAAATCAATTTTACACAAATCATAAATTTATTAGTGCATGGGCAAACAAACTGGCAAGTTATGAATTAGATGCATACGATAAGATAGTTTTTTCTTATCACGGGCTTCCAAATTCGCATGTTGATAAAGTCTATAACAATGGGATGTGTACAGATAGAACTTGTGAATCTGATTTCAATGAAGAAAATAAGTTTTGTTATAAGGCTGCATCATTTCATACAACGAAACTTATTCAAGAAAGATTGGGATTAAATACAGATAAGTGTATTACATGCTTTCAATCAAGGCTTACTAAGAATTGGTTAACGCCATTTACAGATAATGTTTTAGAAGAATTAGCAGCTAACAATCATAAGAAGATATTAGTTTTAGCACCTGCCTTTACAGCAGATAATCTAGAAACATTAATCGAGATAGATGATGAATATAAAGAATTATTTCTTGAGGCTGGTGGAAAAACTCTTGATTTTGTCGAGTCTCTAAATAACGATGAGGAATGGGTTCAGGCTATAATTGATATTTTAGGAGAAACTAATGTTTAAGGAAGGCTTATTAAAAGGTAAACGAATCCTCGTAACGGGTGGTGGTACAGGCCTAGGAAAGGAAATGGCGACACATTATGCGTCATTAGGAGCTGATATTGTTATTTGTGGTAGGCGTTTAAATGTGCTTGAAGAAACTGCCGATGAAATTAAATCAAATTATAATGTTGATGTATTAGCTCAATCTCTAGATATTAGATCGCCACAGGACGTGGATGATTTTATAGATCAAATATTTGCAACCAAACCGCTAGATGGGTTGGTAAATAATGCAGCTGGTAACTTTATCTCACCCACGAAAATGCTATCTCCAAGGGGCTTTGACGCAATTGCAAACATTGTGTTTCATGGAACTTTCTACGTTACTCATTCAGTTGGACGAAGGTGGATAGAGGCACAACACAAAGGAAATATTATTTCCATTTTAGCAACATGGGTGTGGACTGGATCTCCTTATGTAGTTCCTTCAGCCATGAGTAAGTCTGCTATCAATGCAATGACAAAATCATTAGCTGTTGAATGGGGTCCTTACAATATTAGGGTTAATGCAATTGCACCTGGTCCTTTTCCAACTGAAGGAGCTTGGGCACGTTTAAGTCCAAAAGGAGATTTAGATAATGATAGCTCCTATAGTGCAATCCCGCTTGGCAGAGTGGGTGAAATGTCAGAATTACAAAACTTGGCATCATTCCTAATGGCAGATGGTTGCGATTATCTAACAGGGCAAACTATTGCTATTGATGGAGCTCAGTATATCACTGGCGGAGGTACATTTTCTGGGCTTTCAAAACTCAAAGATTCCGATTGGGAAGAAATTAAAAGTATGATTAAATCTACCAATGAAAAGGATAAGGCTAATAGAAACACTTAAATAGGGGGAAGTTATGACAGATATGCATTCAGTACTAAAAAAACAGAAGGATTACTTTATTAAAAATGGTGCTCCTTCTTATGAGTTGAGAATTGATCGTCTTAATCGGATGAAAGACATTATTTTACAGAACAAAAATAATATTGTTGATGCGTTAAATGAAGATTTTGGAGTTAGATCAAAGAACCAATCAATGGTTGCGGATGTTTATTCCATTATTCCCGATATTGAATATGCCAAAAAGAATCTTAAAAAATGGATGAAGGCAGATAAAAGAAAACCATCCTTTCCATTTGGTTTACTTGGCGCTAAAGCAGAGGTTCGTCATGAGCCTGTAGGCACCGTTGGAATGATCTCACCATGGAATTTTCCTGTAAATCTCACATTTGCTCCTTTGAGTGCTGTATTTGCTGCAGGTAATCAAGTTATGCATAAGCCCAGTGAATATACAGAAAATACAGCAAATCTCCTAAAAGAAATGTGTGATTCTGCATATGACGAAGAGGAATTTGCAACGATTCTTGGTGGGCCAGAAATCGGTGCTGAATTTTCTTCTCTTCATTTCGATCACTTGCTATATACGGGTAGTGGAAATGTTGGAAAGCTAATAATGAAGGCAGCTTCTGAAAACCTTGTACCAGTAACACTTGAGCTTGGTGGAAAATCTCCAGTTATTATTGGCGACGGAGCAGATTTAACAACAACAGCAAAAAGAGTAATGATGGGTAAAACAATGAATGCTGGTCAAATTTGCTTGGCACCAGATTACATACTAGTTAAAGATTCTAAGGAGCAAGAGGTTGTTGATGAGTTAAAAGCAGCTACTGCTGAGTACTATCCTGATATTAAGCATAATCCTGATTACACCAGCATTATCAACCAGAAACACTACGATAGAATTAATGGATTGGTTGATGATGCAAAATCCAAAGGCGCTAATGTAGAAGAAATCAATCCTGCTAATGAAGATTTCTCTCAACAAGAGGCTTATAAAATACCTCCAACTTTGGTCAGAAATGTTAACGACGACATGGAAATAATGCATGAAGAGATCTTTGGTCCGGTTTTACCAATAAAAACCTATCAAGATATTAATGAGACAACTGAGTATGTAAATTCAAAAGATCGTCCTTTAGGTTTGTATTACTTTGGACATAACAAAGCTGAAGAAGATAAAGTCCTTAACAATACTACTTCCGGTGGCGTGACAGTTAATGATGTAGTGGGGCACATTCAAGTAAGTGATTTACCATTTGGTGGAGTTGGACCTTCTGGAATTGGCAGATATAAGGGCTATGAGGGATTTCTTAATTTTTCAAATGCGAGAGCTATAAGTAAGCAAGTTGGCTCTAGGTTTGATAAGTTTTTTGAAGCAATCAGACCACCTTACAAAGGCGATATTGAAAAAGTACTAAAGCAAATAGCCAAATAAACATGTTCAAATTACCCATATCGTTGGGTATTAGATATCTGACATCATCAAAAGGGGCGTATGGCTCCTTTTATTCAATTATATCAATTATTGGATTAACTATTGGTGTCGGTGCATTAATTATTGTTTTATCTGTTATGAATGGATTTGAGCGTGAGTTACAAACACGTATTTTGGGAGTCATTCCGCATGCTTTAATCAAGTCTGATAATCCTATCAACTATAACGATAAGACAATAATTGATACATTGAATGTTGAGGGTGTTGAAGCCTACGGCCCATATATTGAGCTTCAGGGACTAATAGGTAGTGATGATCGATCAAGAGGAGTTTTTATCTCAGGCATTGTTCCTGAATCTGAAAACAAAATGTCCATACTTCCAGAATTTATGGTCAGGGGATCATTAAATGATCTAAAAGACAAATCTGGTGTTGTTATTGGATCATGGCTATCAAGATATCTAAATCTTTCAATGGGTGACGAAGTTACTGTATTTACTAATACAACTAGAACAAATATTTTTGGAACTTACCCCAGAACAATAAAAACTAAAATTGTTGGAATATTTGAACTTAATGCTGAGCCTGATCAGAGTCTGGTCTTAATACACCATAATTTTGCTAGAAATTTAGTTAGCCTTGAGGAAGGCTATACATCTAGCATTAGAATTAAAACGAAGAACCTTTTTGAAGTTGATAGGGTTGGGTATAGCGTTATTAATCAACTTCCAACAGATTATTTCTTCAGTACCTGGAAATTAACTCAAGGAACTCTCTTTAAAGCAATTCAAATGGAGAAAAGATTAGTAAGTTTACTCATGTTTTTAATCGTTACCGTTGCTTCTTTCTTAATTCTTACAGCTATAGTTACAACCGTTAAGTCCAAAGAAAGAGAGATAGCTGTGCTGAAAACTTTAGGAATGAGGAATTTGGATATAACAGTAATATTTCTTACTCTGGGCTTATTAATTTCTTTGATTGGTATAACCCTTGGCCTCATTTTAGGGATTATCATTACTTTGAATCTAAATAATATTATTTATTTAGCAGATGTTTTATTTAATTATAGATTTCTTGATCTTGACGCATACTTCATAAGTTATTTCCCTTATGAATTCAGATTAAATCAATTTGTCTTAACCACAATATCAGCAATGATATGTTCAATATTATTCGCGATTTATCCTTCTGTTAAGGCCTCAAAACTTGAACCGGTTGAAATTCTTAGATATGAATAAAATAAAAATCATTGAATTAACTAAAAATTATCAATCGAATAAGCAAAATCAGTTGGTTTTAGATAATCTCAATGGTGAAATTAATTTGACTGGTTTAACATCTCTGCAAGGTAAATCTGGATCAGGCAAATCAACGCTAATGCATATTTTATCAGGGCTTTTAAAACCTACATCGGGTCGTGTTCTGGTTAATGAGATAGAAATCTATAAAACTAAACCGATAGAGCGTTCAAGTCTTATTTCATTTGTTTATCAATTTCATGCCTTGTTAGAAAATCTATCGGTATATGAAAATATTTATCTACCCAGGAAAATACATAAAAATATTGGCTCAGATGAATTTATCAATGATTTAATTAGTCAATGCAAGCTAGAAAAATTACTTAAAAAGTATCCTAGTGAATTATCCGGTGGAGAGAAACAAAGAGTATCTATTGTTAGGGCCTTATCAAATAAACCAAAATGTGTTCTTTTGGATGAACCTACGGGTAATCTTGATGATGAAACATCTTCAAGTGTGCAGGAAATGTGTCTTGATATTAATAAAGCCTTCAATATCGGCATGTTTGTAGCGACGCATGATAGAGGCTTTGCAAGTAAAATGCAGTACCAGTATAAAATAGAACATAAAAGGTTGATGGTGATTAATGATTGATTATTTAACAGCTGGTGGTTGGTTCATGCTGCCTTTATTAATTTGCTCAGTTTTATTAATTTCAATTATTATTGAGCGTATATGGTTTTTACAAAAAAGATTGGTTAGTCCTGAAGGCCTTCTAAGGACTTTTATTAATCACTCAAAAGATCAATCTATAACTATTCAACAACAGGATTCATACGTTGAATCATCTTCACTTGGCGAACTCTTAGTGACAGCCTACCGATTCAAAGATAAGCCAAGAAATATAGTTGAAGATAAGGTTGTGGAGGCATCATCAAACGTCAGAATGAAACTTGAAAGAAACCTTAATATGCTCGGTATAATTGCTAGTATTAGCCCTTTATTAGGATTGCTTGGAACTGTGGTTGGAATGATTACTGTATTTGCAAACATAAATCTTGTTGATGGCTCATCAAATAGCGATCTTTTGGCATCCGGTATATCTGAAGCCCTAATAACAACTGCTTTTGGTTTGTTAGTTGCTGTTCCCGGACTTATTTTTTATAAATATTTCTCAGCACGAGTCAATCTACATATGTTAAATATGCAAAATGAATTAAGTAAGTTTGTTGATTTTCTAGATTTTAAATGAACTTTGCTACTAAAAATCAATCTAACGATGTCACCATTGAGATTACTCCGTTAATTGATATTGTTTTTTTACTAGTAATATTTTTTGTTGTGACTTCAAAAATTGATACAAATCAGGCGCTCAATATTGATTTGCCAGAAACATCGTCCTTTTCATCGGTATTGGTTGAAAATCAAGAGATGATTTATCTATATGAATCAGGAAAATTAAGATATGGAGATATTTCAGTGGATATTGAATCCAGTGAAACACTAATTACCTTTATATCAAGCCAAATCCCAAAATCAGAATTAATAACATTAGCTATAGAAAAACGTGCGTATCATGAGTGGGTTCTCCAATTAATGGATGATCTTCAACTTTCTGGATATCAAAATATTCAAATTAGGACTTATCAGGAATAATGAAATCAAATATTAAAAGATTATTCTCATATACCTTGAGATATAAGTTATCTTTTACAGTTTCAATAATTGGTTTCCTAATCTTTGCGGCTGCTGATGTTGCTGCAGTTGAATGGATTAGAAGAGTAATTGAGTTCATCAATTCTAGTGACGTTGTTAATCCTTTGTTTATAGCAATTGCATTGATTTTAATTGCATTTGCAAGAGGCTTAGGATTTTTTATTGGTAATTATTTTATGTCCCGAGTTGGCTTGGGAATCGTTCATGATATGAGAAATGAACTTTTTAATAAGTTAATTAAGCTTCCAAAAATTTATTTTGATAATAACCAAAGCGGTCAACTTATTAATCGGATAACATTCACAACAACTCAAGTGTCTGGGGCAACTTCAAATGCAGTCAAAACTCTAGTTAGAGAAGGCGCATTATTCATCGGATTAATCTCCTACATGTTTTATTTAAACTGGAAATTAACCCTTTTATTGCTAATAACAGCGCCATTTATAGCAATTATAGTAAATATTGCCGGTCGTCGTCTAAGAAAATTAGCTAAAAGTATTCAAACAGCAATGGGTGATGTAACCCATATTGCCTCTGAGGCTGTTGAGGGTAATACGGAAATTAAATCATTTAACGCAGAAACCTATGAAAGAGATAGATTCCAAAAGGCAAATACCTCAAACAGAAATCAAAATTTGAAGCTTGAGGCTACAAGTAACCTTGCAACACCGATTATCCAAATTCTTGTATCTATTTCATTAGGAATTGTTGCTTATTTTGCATTAGGTGCTCAACTTGGAATTAACTTAGATTCTGAAACATTTGTAGCTTTCTTTACGTCTGCTGGTTTAATGGCAAAACCAATTCGACAACTTTCTAGTATTAATGCAATCATTCAAAAAGGTCTTGCTGCAGCTGATGAAATTTTTGATCAGTTGGATTCATCTGATGAAAATGATCAAGGAACACTCGAACCATTAATTGAAGGCAAGATTCAATTTAATAACATTACTTTTGGTTATGAGCGCTCAAAAGATATTCTAAAAAATATCAATCTTGTAATTGAAAATAATGAAACTGTAGCAATTGTTGGTAAATCAGGTTCAGGAAAATCTACACTAGCCAACTTAATCTCAAGGCTTTACTTGCCATCAACTGGACTAATATCTATAGATGGTATTGATATAAATGAAATTAATCTAAGGTACTTAAGAAGTCACATTTCAATTGTTAGTCAAAATCCAACTCTCTTTAACGATACTATTGAAAAAAATATTGCTTATGGCTATCAAGATATAAATTTAGAAAGACTCAATCAGGCTGCTGAACTCTCAGGCTGCATGGAATTTATAGAAAAACTTCCTGAAGGTTTTAATACTGAAATAGGTGATGATGGTGTTTTACTTTCAGGTGGTCAGAGACAGAGATTAGCGATAGCCAGAGCTTTCTATAAAGATGCCCCAATCATTATCCTTGATGAAGCTACTTCTGCACTAGATTCAGAATCCGAGTTAGTAGTTCAATCTGCAATTGAAAAGCTCATCGTAAATAGGACTACCATAATCATTGCGCATCGACTCAGTACCATAGAAAGCGCTAATAAAATATTTGTAATTGATGATGGTCGCATTGTTGAGCAAGGGAATCATGCAGAACTAATTGATAGAGATGGAATTTATAAAAATTTATATAAAAATATGGATTCTAATCAAGTTAAAACAGCTGCCGTAATTACTAAAACAGAAAAATCTTACTTGCCAACATTTGTAGAAGAACCTGCTCAGCAAGGTATGCTCTTGGATGCATGGTATAAGAGAAGTGTATGGTTATGGTTATTATCTCCTCTCTCATTATTATTCTCCTTTTTTGTTAGATTAAGAATTAATTCATTTAAAGAAAATTCAAAAAAAGTATGGAAACCTAATGTGCCAGTAATTGTTGTAGGTAACATATCTATGGGAGGTACAGGGAAAACCCCACTTGTTAAAATGCTTGCTCAAAAGCTATCAGAAGAAGGTTTCTTACCTGGTATTGTCAGTAGGGGTTATGGTGGTAAATATTCTGAAACCTTAGAAGTTACAAGCGATACAACATTCAAACAAACTGGAGATGAAGCTCAAATATTGGCTAAATTAAAGCTACCATTTTTCATTGATAAAAATAGATCTAGGGCAGTTAAAAAATTACTCAATAAATATCCCCAGACTAATGTAATTTTGTCTGACGACGGCTTACAGCATTATGCTCTTGGAAGGGATATAGAAATTGCTGTTATTGATGGTGCGCGCAGACTGGGTAATGGCTTAACCTTTCCCGCTGGACCACTAAGAGAACCTCGAAGTAGATTAAATGATGTTGACTTTGTCGTTAATAATGCAGGTCCAGCTGAAGAAGGAGAGCATCTTATGACTCTTGCGCCAGCAAAATTTGTTCACCTGAATTCAGGTAAATCATATGACATTGGTAATTGGCCAATGCATTATCAGGTTCATGCTGTTGCAGGATTAGGTAATCCAAATAGGTTTTTCGATTTATTAGGCAGGCTTGGCTTTCAATTTGATAAAAATCCTTTTCCTGATCATCATAAATACAAGAAACAAGATATCTTATTTTTAGATCATCTTCCAATTATCATGACTGAAAAAGATGCTTCTAAATGCAAGGATTTTAAAAATTCTAAAATATGGTATTTAACTATTGAAGCTGAAATTGACGATAAGTTTTTTGATCAATTAAAGGAGAAATTGCATGTTTAAAGACGAAATTCTAGACATATTGGTTTGCATTAAATGTAAAGGTAAATTAATTAAAAATGAAGAAAATCTAGAGTGCCATTCATGTAAGATTTATTATCCTATTGTAGATTCAATTCCAAGAATGGTTGAAGAGGCCATCAAGCCATTAAATGATGAATAATTTTCACATCATTATTCCAGCAAGATTAGAATCAACTCGATTAAAAAATAAAGTTTTATTAGAGATCAATGGCAAATCAATCGTTCAATTGGTTTACGAAAAAGCTCAATCCATCAATCCACTCTCAGTTACTGTTGCAACTAATCACAAAGATATATTTGATCACATAAAATCTCTTGGGGGTGAGGTTTTAATGACTTCATCTGATCATCAATCTGGAATGGATAGAGTTAACGAAACAGCATCATTACTTCAGATTAGTGATGACGAAACGATTCTGAATCTTCAAGGTGATGAGCCATTAATGCCAGAGAACATAATCATCGATACAGGGAACTCAATACAATCCAACATTATCATTGCTACAGCTGCATGCCTATTATCTGATAAAAATGAGATTACCGATCCAAATAATGTGAAGGTTGTTACAACCAATAATAATTATGCTCATTACTTTTCAAGATCTTTAATACCTTATAGCAATGAGGTTTCAGATATAACTTATTATAAACATTTAGGCATTTATTCTTATAATCGAGGTACTTTACAAGAATTGGCAAATTTAGATGTTACATATCTTGAAAAGACTGAGAGGTTAGAGCAACTAAGATTTTTAGATTATGGTTATAAAATCTATGTAAACAAATACGATCAAACTGCACCAATTGGTATTGATACCCATAAAGATTACAAGAAAACTTTATCAATCTTAAGTGAAAGATGACTTTAAGATCATCGTTTGGGATAAGTTTTAAACCTAATAATTATTTAGAAGTTACCACTGCGGATCTAAAACAAAAACTTCAATCAATTGATACTACAAAAGCTATAATTCTAGGTGAGAATACCAATTCAATTTTTAATGAGTCCGTAGAATTCGATTGTGTTAGGTATATTGATAATGAACTATCAGTTGATGGTTCTTCTATCACAGCAGGTGCTTCAATAAATTGGCATGAATTAGTAAAAATTTCCATCAATAATAATTTATATGGACTTGAAAATTTAGCGCATATTCCAGGTAGTGTTGGCGCTTCACCAATTCAAAATATTGGTGCCTATGGTCAAGATGTTTCACAGGTTATTAAATTTGTTGAATGTCTTGATTTGGAATCATTAGAAACCTTTCAATTAACCAACAGTGAATGTAATTTTTCTTATCGATCATCAATTTTTCAATCTAAAAAATATCTAATTACAAAAGTTTCATTTGAACTTGAAACTATTTTCAAGCCAAATTTGAGCTATAAATCTCTTTCAGAGTATGTGAAGAAAAACTCAATAAATATTTCTAAAGAGAATATTATTGAAACTATTGGAAAAGTAAGAGCCATAAGACTTCCTGATATTAAACTCCTACCAAATTGTGGCAGTTTTTTTAAAAATCCAATTATTGATATTGATCAAGATGTTGATTCAAAGATACATATTATTGAAATTTCTGAATCATCTAAAAAATTATCAGCAGCCAGCATGATTGGTTATGTGAAACATAAACTTAAGTTGCAAGGTGGAATCGAATTACATAAAAATCATGATTTAGTCTTAACTAACCCTAAAAATGCTTCGTTTAATGAGCTACTTGAATCAATTAAATCGATAAAAAATAGTGTCTTTAATGAGTTTGGTATTCATTTACAAACTGAGCCAATAATTTACAAATGATTCTTTTGTCCATAATTGCGCACCTCTTAGCTGTAGCATCACCTGGTCCTGATACATTTATAGTGATGAGGCAGACTTTAGCTTCTGGATTTAAGGCTGGATTAAGTTCTGCTATTGGTATTGGCTTTGGAATTTTAATACATTGCTCATTTGCACTTTATGGGCTAAGTACATTGATGTTAAGTGACCCTATAGGAAGTTATATACCTTATATAGGATCCATTTATCTTATTTTCTTAGGAGTGCAATCGATTTCTTCAAGAAATATCACCCTTGAAGATAATAAAAACACCTTGGATAAAAGATCTTTATTAATTGGTTTTTTTACAAATATTTTAAATTTAAAAGCATTCATCTTTTTTGTTTCTCTGTTTAGTGCCTTAACATTAAGGTACACAACTTATGAAATTAGTTGGTTGATAGTATATTTTTCATTAGCAACTACAGCTTGGTTTATTTTTCTAGCCTATTTTTTAAGTATTCCGTCAATCAAAAAAATTTATACTGACAAAATATCGCTAATAAATAAAATACTGGGAATTATCTTAATAATTATGGGCTTATTAGTTTTAATAAATATTTTATGAAGTTAGAAGATCTATCAAAACAAATTGAACAGAATCCTGGTTTTCCTCCAGTTCATTTATGGAATCCAAATTTATGTGAAGGAGTAAAATTCAGCATTGATAGAAATGGTGAATGGTTTTATCAAAACTCTCCATTAAAAAAAGAATCTTTAAAAATCTTATTTGCTTCAATTTTAAAGAAAGAAAATAATAATTATTACTGTGTTACACCTGTAGAAAAAGTACTTGTTGAAGTTGATTTGGCACCTTACATGATTATTGATTTCCACATCGATAATGATACCTACATCTTTGATACCAACTTGAATTATTCATTTGCTCTTAAAGATACCCAAATTTCATTCCTAGAATCCAACGAGGAAATAATCCCCATTATTGATGTACGTGATTCAATTGAAGGATTTTTTTCAAGAAATATTTATTATGAATTAATTAATACTGGCTATGAAAGAGATGGTGCACTTTATATTAAAAGTGCCAATCAAGAGTATTGCTTTGGGAAGCTATAGATTAAGCGTATCCTCAATCCAAGAATCAATATTCTCCTCTAGCATGTAAAGCGGTATAGCTCCTCTTTTTAAGACTTCATGATGAAAATCTTTAACATCGTATAAATCACCAAGCTTTTCTTGTGCTCTATTTTTCAGCTCAAGAATTTTAAGTTGACCAATTTTATATGCTAGAGCCTGTCCTGGCCAATTAATGTATCTATCAACTTCATTAATAATATCCTGCTGTGTTTTAGCAGAGTTATCTAAAAAATAGTTAATTGCATCTTGTCGAGACCAATCCATATAATGCATGCCAGTATCTACCACAAGCCGAATAGCTCTCCACATATCATAAGTTAGCTGACCAAATTTAGAGTAGGGGTCCTTATAAAGCCCCATGTCATAACCAAGACTCTCACTGTAAAGTCCCCAACCCTCAACAAATGCAGTAAAGCCACCATATTTTCTAAAGTTTGGTAAGTCCAGTTCCATGGCTAGTGCAATTTGTAAGTGGTGTCCTGGAACTGCCTCGTGAACACTAAGAACTTCGATCTCATATTTAGGCCTAACTTCAGGTCTGTAGAGATTGACATAATAATATCCAGCACGAGACCCATCAGCAGCAGGTCTTTGGTAATAGGCCGTTGTTGTATCGGGTGCACTTTCTTCAGGAATGGGCTTAATTCCATATGGTATTGATGGTAATACTTTAAATAGATTTACTAGTTCAGGATCTAATCTTTTAGAGGTTGCTAGATATTCCTTAAATAAATCATCAGGATTATCGAAGTAAAATTTAGGATTCGTTCGTAAGTCATTAAGAAAGCCCTTAAAAGTACCTTTCCAGGAAACAGATTCAATAACATCATCCATTTCATCCCTGATTCTTTTAACTTCATTTAATCCAATTTGATGAATTTCTTCAGGTGTTAAATCAGTTGTTGTGAACCTTCTAGCAGTAAATTCATAATATGCCTTACCACTAGGAATCTCGCTGATACCTATTGATGTCCTACAATTCGGAAGATATTCTTTCTCAAAAAATTTTAATAAGTTTTTATAGGCAGGAATGATATCTCTGCTAATGACTTCAAGCGCTTGATCTTGAATTTCTTTAATTTCATCTTCAGAAAATAAACGCGTATCCATTTCAGCGAAATGTTTAAAGAAGGGACTTTTATAAGCTGTAGTATTGGCTTGAAGTTTAATTTGCTCCTTTACTCTTTCCATTAAGATTTTAGGAGGCATAACATTGTTTTCAATGCCTTGGGAGGCTATAGCAATTTCATTAGTAATTAGATCAGGAACTTTTTTAAGTCGTTCAATCCAGTCAATGTAGTGATCAATAGATCTAAAAGGCAAAACTGAGGTAGTATCGTGAAGTAATTGGATGCCACCTCTGTGACTAAATGGCAGTAAATAAATTTTATATTGCTGCATCTCGACAGATTCAGATACTTGCTTAACGAACAATCTATAATTTGTTAAATCATCTTCACTAAATGATTTTGGATTAATGTTTTCTAACTCAATAAGCATCTCCTTTTCGTACTCGTGGTCTTTAAAGATTTTTCTTAAAGAGCTATCTCCCCATTCTTGGTTCCTTGAAAGGTCACCCATGCTTGAGGCATAAACTGGATTATCAGATATAACTTTATTCCATTGTTCATCAACAATTGAATTAAATCTATTAATCTCTGAAACTTCCGAGCAAGAAGTAATTAGAAAAATAATAAGAAATGATTTTATAAAATTAGAAATGTCCATATTACATATTTGGGTAATTTGGTCCTCCGGTTCCCTCTGGCGTTACCCATCTAATGTTTTGAGATGGATCTTTAATATCACATGTTTTGCAGTGGACACAGTTTTGAGCATTAATTACAAATTTATGTTCTCCATTATCCTCTACAACCTCATAAACACCTGCAGGACAGTACCTTTGGGCAGGCTCATCATAAATTGGTAAGTTAGTAGAAATAGGTATAGAAGGATCTTTTAATTGTAAATGACACGGCTGATCTTCTTCATGATTTGTATTGGAAAGAAAAACTGAAGAAAGCTTATCAAAACTAACTTTTCCATCAGGTTTTGGGTAATCAATTTTAGGTGATTCAGAGACTTTCTTTAAACACGCATAATCAGGAGTTTTATGATGAAGAGTAAATGGCAGCTTTCCTCTAAAAATAAATTGATCAATAGCAGCTAGGGCAACTCCTAGCAAACCCTTAAATCCTAATTTGAGGCCCTTATGCAAAAATGGACCCCAATTCCTTGCTTTGTAAAGTTCAGTATTGATCCAAGAATTTACAAAAGCATTTTCGTATTCTGTTAAATCCCCATTGAGTTTATCGTTTACTATTGCATCAAAAACTACCTCGGAGGCCAGCATGCCAGATTTCATTGCTGTATGAGTCCCTTTAATTTTTGGAAAATTAAGAGTTCCTGCATTATCTCCAACCAATAAACCTCCTGGAAATGACATTTTTGGTCTTGATTGATATCCACCCTTAATCAGGGCTCTTGCACCATAAGCCACTCGAGTTCCTTTTTCTAGTATATTTTTAATATCTTTATGCTGTTTCCATTGTTGGAATTCATCAAATGGACTTAAATGAGGATTGTCGTAATCCAAAGGCACTACATAACCTAAGTAAACCTGATTATTTTCACCATGATAAAAATATGATCCAGAGATAGTTCCATTGCTTGGCCATCCCATGGTATGCATTACTGTCCCTTCTTGGTGATCTTCGGGTTGAATGTCCCAAATTTCTTTAAATCCAATTCCATAATGTTGTGGATCTTTTTCATTATCTAAGTTGAATTTAGCGATTAATTCTTTTCCTAAATGTCCTCTGCAGCCTTCAGCAAAGATAGTGTACTTACCGCGTAATTCCATCTCTGGTTGATAACTTGGCTTTTTTTCACCATTTTGTGAAACTCCCATTTCTCCAGTAACTATTCCTTTAACTATGCCATCTTCAACAATAATATCTGAGGCAGTAAAGCCTGGAAAAATCTCTACTCCCAATTGCTCAGCTTGTTCTCCAAGCCATCTACAGAAATTAGCCAAGCTCATAATATAATTCCCATGATTATTAAATGTGGGTATCAAAAAGGTTGGAAAGGGTATTTTAAAGGATGAATTTTGGGAGATCATGAATTTAACAACATCTTTTTTAGCAGGATTATTTAAAGGGGCTCCTTTATCCTTCCAATCGGGAATAAGTTCATTCAATGCGGTTGGCTCAAAGACATTACCTGAAAGTATATGTGCTCCTATTTCCGAGCCTTTTTCAATTATACATATGCTTAATTCTTTATTATTTTCTTTTGCTAATTGTGCAAGCTTTATGGCGCTACTTAATCCTGACGGACCAGCTCCTACAATTACTACATCGTAGTCCATAACATCACGTTCCATGATTGATCCTTTGGCTTTTATTTTTCTTAAAAAACATTACAATTATAGCTCTTAAACTAAGTTCACACTATATTACTTAATAAATATGAAAATTCTCGTACCAATTAAAAGAGTTGTTGACTATAACGTTAAGGTAAGGCCACTTAGCGATAATTCAAATGTTGATTTGAATAATGTGAAAATGGCAGTCAATCCATTTTGTGAAATTGCTGTAGAAGAGGCAGTGCGATTAAAAGAAAGTGGTGCAGCTACTGAGATTATTGCTGTTACTGTTGGTACATCTGCTTCACAGGAACAGCTAAGGACTGCTTTAGCGTTAGGTTGCGATAGAGCAATTCTCATAGAATCTGAAGAAAATCCTGAGCCTTTAGTCATAGCAAAGGCATTAGCAAAAATTGCTGAAGAAGAAAATCCTGATCTCATTATTTTAGGAAAACAGGCCATTGACGGTGACAATAATCAAACTGGTCAAATGCTCTCTGCAATACTTGATCTACCACAAGCTACTTTTGCTTCAAATTTAGTAATTGAAGGGCAGACTGCAAATGTAACTAGGGAAATAGACGGTGGATTGCAAACCATCAAGGTTAATTTACCTGCAATTGTAACAACGGATTTAAGATTAAATGAACCAAGATATGCATCGTTACCAAATATCATGAAAGCAAAGAAAAAAGAGCTTGCTACGAAAAGCATTAATGATCTTGGCATTGATACATCGGCAAGAACAGAAATTATATCTGTAGAACTACCACCACAAAGACAAGCCGGTATAAAAGTTGAGTCAGTTGATGAGTTGGTTGATAAATTAAAAAATGAGGCTAAGGCAATATGAGTATTTTAGTAATAGCGGAACATGATAACACCAGTATTAGACCGTCAACCCTTAATACCATAGCCGCAGCAAAGCTATTAGGTGATGACATACATCTATTTGTTGCAACTAATAACTCCGAACTACCTAATTCCGCATCAACCATAGAAAATATTTCTAAGGTAATTGCAAGTATCGATGACACCTTAGAACATCAACTTCCCGAAGCTCTTGCTCCAATGATAAAAGAGATAGCAACAAGTTATTCTCATGTATTAGCACCAGCAACAACATTTGGAAAAAACTTAATGCCTAGAGCTAGTGCGCTCTTAGATTCACAACAGATATCAGATATATCAGGAGTGATTGATCAAGATACATTTAAAAGACCGATTTATGCTGGAAGTTGTATTGCCACAGTTAAATCTAATGATTCTATTAAGCTTATTACTGTTAGAGCTACTGCCTTTGATCCTGTGCAGCTTATTGGGGGCTCTGCAGCTGTTGAAAGTTTTGATAGTGTTGCAAGTAATGATAAAAGTGAATTTGTAAGTGAGGAAATCGCTAAAAGTGATAGACCTGAATTAACAGCAGCTGATGTAATCATTTCTGGTGGTAGAGGTATGCAATCAGGTGATAACTTCCATCTCTTAGAAACTATTGCGGATAAACTTGGTGCTGCTGTTGGTGCTTCAAGGGCTGCCGTTGATGCTGGATTTGTTCCAAATGACTATCAAGTGGGTCAAACAGGAAAAATTGTTGCCCCAAATCTATATATTGCAGTGGGTATATCTGGTGCCATTCAACACCTTGCGGGGATGAAAGACTCAAAAGTTATTGTAGCCATTAACAAAGATGAAGATGCACCAATATTTCAAGTTTCTGATTATGGCTTAGTAGCAGACCTTTTTAATGTTCTTCCTGAGCTTGCTGATAAAATTTAACTTACTGATTTAAAGTTATATTTTTAGAGAGCGAATCAAGTGCACTCGAGCTATTTCCATTAATAATTTCATGTTCTTTTGCAGAAAGGCAATATCTCCATAATGGATATTCTTTAGCTACACCCATTCCACCATGAAGGTGCTGTGCCGCATAGGACGTTCTGTGTAAGACATTACCAGTTATATATTTTAAATTTAAGATTTGATTTTCGAAATCAATACCTGAGCTATATAAATATGATGCTTGTTGCAGGTTTAGATCAAGCTCTTGATGATCTATAAACATATTTGCAGCGCGGTGTGATACTGCTTGAAATGATCCAATAGGCCTATCAAACTGTTCCCTTTCACTTGTATAAGCTGCAGTTAATTCCAACATCTTTAATATCATACCTCTAGCTAAAGAAGCCTGGATAAGTACTCTTCGAGCATAGATATTCTTTAATAAAAAAAGTCCTTCACCTGATTTATTGATAATTGATTCTTTACTAACAATTACACCATCAAGATTTAACTTGGAGTAGGGCGTCTTACTGGTGACATCAAGAGAAGTAATTTCTAATTGATCCGTTTCTATAAGGGCTAAATATACTCCATCATTAGTAATAAAGGATATTAAAGCTTTCTTAGCAATATCTAGATTATAAGAGAGTA
Organism: uncultured SAR86 cluster bacterium; assembly: GCA_902623535.1. Lineage (GTDB taxonomy): Bacteria > Pseudomonadota > Gammaproteobacteria > Magnimaribacterales > D2472 > MED-G82. Next base: position 49,634 of record CACNUA010000004.1, read on the forward strand.
TTTTTGTACCTGATAGCCTATAGCCACGGTTTGATAATTTACCGGCAACATTTGGAGATTCAATTTCAAAATTTAATGGCTCATTAAGTGCAGATGTATATGAATATAATTTGTTTGAAACTAAATCAGTAATTATTTCTGAAAGCCCATTAAAAGATGATTCATGGAGTGTAATTAAAACATCTGATGCTAATGCAGTAAGATTAAGAGGACTATTCGAATATCCCAGTTCTTCAGATAATATCTTAATAACATCAAAATTAATTTTATTCGTATCTTTATCCACAAGATAACCGCTGTTAATAAGCTCACTAAGTAATGCTGGATCATATCTGTGAGAATCAAATTTTTTCAGGTAGTCCTCATTACTGAAGGACTCTAGGAGTTTTTTTAGACTTTCTCTAATTAACTTTTCTTCATTAGATAACGAAAAATCCATTATCTTGATCTTGGCATTAATAGCCCTGCCATAGAAATGATATCTCGTTGCACTTCATTAGTTCCACCACCAAAAGTAAGGATTGAGGCAGTTCTATACATCCTTTCCAATCTACTATTAAGAATTGATAAGCTGTCATCTCTGATAATTGAGAGTTCACCAAAGATCTCCATCATCATTCTGTAAGCTTCTATAAAATACTCAGAACCATATATCTTAGCTAGAGAAGCATCTGTCATTGAAAGGACATTATTCTCCATTCCCCAAACCTGTTTCCAACAAATTAATTTTAGCGTCTCCAAACCAGAATAGATTTTTGCAAAATTGGATTTAACCCATTCAATATCTGAAAGAACATTTGTTGAGTCAACCTTTGTTGATTTTGCTAACGATAATAGCTGATGATACAACTCATCTACTGGTCCATGATTGACTAGAGCAAGTCTTTCTAGATTTAATTGACTCGTTATTAGATTCCATCCAGAATTTAGCTCACCTACTAAATTGTTTTTTGAAACAAAGATATCATCATAGTAAGTCATATTAGTCGTTACATCACCTAGAGTCTGAATAGGCGTATAAGAGAACCCATCATCATCAGTAGGAACAATAAACATTGAAATGCCTTTATGCTTTTTAACCTTATTATTTGTCCTAGCTGCCAACCAAATATAGTCAGCATAATTAGCTAAACTAGTCCAAATCTTTTGGCCATTAATTTTAAATCCTTCCTTATAGGGCAATGCTTGTGTCTTAAGTGATGCTAAATCAGTTCCAGCGTTTGGCTCTGAATACCCTATGGCAAAAATAGTTTCGCCCTTTAGAATAGATTTTGCGATAGTTTCTTTAGCCCAATCAGATCCATACCGAGCAATCATTGGCCCAACAGACTCAGTCGTTAAAAATGGAAAAGGAAATCCAGTTCTCATAATCTCCTCAACAAAGATATATTGCTCTATTGGAGTGAACTCTTTGCCACCAAATTCTTTTGGCCAACTTAAGCCAATCCATCCATCTTGACCCATAATTTTTAATGCTTTTTTAAATTCTGGACCTCCACCTTCAAAAAACTGTTGATCACTCATCTCACTCAAAAGTTCTTTATTTAATAAAGATGAGAAATACTCCTTAAGCTCATCTTTAAGTTTTTGTTGTTTCTTTGTTAATTCAATTTTCATAGTTCATTCATAGATGTTTAATAATGATTTTAAGAAATTTCTTTCATTATCCCATTCTTTTCTTCCACCGGATAATCCTAATCTAACAACAATTAATTCTAATTCAGGAATAACAAATAATCTTTGGCCTTGAAATCCGTTTGCTGAAAACATTTTTTGCTCAATATCATAAAATGCTGGACTAATCTCTTTATCACTTGTATTAAGCCACCATTGACCACCATAATTTTTAATTAATTTATCGTTATTTAATCTTGTAGGTTGGGTCATAAGATCAAACATTTTTTTACTTATAAATGATTCATCATTCTTTGATGCATTCATCATCATAATACCAACCTTTAACCATGACTCAGCGCTTACATATCCAAAAGAGGAAGCTATAAAATTTCCTAGATTGTCGGTTCCAAAATAAATGTTGTTAAGATCTAAAGGTTCAAAAATATAGTATTTGTACAATTCGATTGGAGTAAAACCAAGAGTACTAGCCTTTTCCGTCATTTTAAAATTTAGGAGATTTGTAGCTGCTGATGAATAAGACCAATAATCACCTGGTTTATGTGCCATTTCTAATGAAGATAAATACAAACCAACATTTTCTGAAGTTATCATTGCAAAATAGTCTGTTAAAGGAAAATAAGATTCCTTATAGTCCAATCCATCAACGTGATTCAGCAAATGCTTAAACGTTAATTCACTCCCATTATCAGCTCTGTTTGGAAGAACTTTATCGGTTAATTCAAAGTATCCTTCACCATGCATTCTTGAAAACAGCACAGAGGATAGAGATTTAGTCATGCTCCAAGATAATAAAGGGGTCTCTGCATTTGAGAATAAATCATATGACTCACCAGAGACCGAATTCTTATAAAAAACTAGCAAAGCTCTTGTGCCAGGATCCTTTTCTAGTTCCTCATCGATTAAATTTTGAACTTCCTTATTAATGTTTCTTCTTGTAAGAGAGGTATTAGATGAAGGATTGTTTATTACTGAAACTATATTGTTGTTGGGAGTACATCCATAGCTTTCTTTAAAGTATATTTTTGAGCTTGAGGGACCAAACTTTACTTCAACAGATTTTTCATCCTTGTCGATTGAATAATCTATAAGATTAAAAATTAAGTTATCAAAAAGGGGTATTCCAAATGGATCAGTCCGACCTTCTTGCTTTCGGATAGATTCGAGCGGTCTTTTTGAAATGAAGTAACTGCCACACGCAACCTGAGATGAAAAAAAAGCGACCTGATTACTTATAAATAAAGCAATTCCATATAAATAAGAAATTACCAAAAATAAAATTAACTGAGTAAATATTCTAATCATCCAAAATACCTATCAATTCAATGTGTCGAGTATTTACAAACTGATCAAAAATAGCAGATTTATTAATTTTTTTATTAAGCAATTTTAAATCTCGAAAAAACGTCTCGCTGTTACATGATATATATATTATCTGTTCAAACTTTTTAATAAAATCAATTGATTCAGTTGATAGTCCTGATCTTGGTGGATCAACTAAGATAGTATCAAATTTATATGACTTAAGATCGAAATCATTCAGTCTTCTGAAGGTTTTACCAGTAAATGCTTCAATTGTTTCGAGATCAGACAATCTAGCAATATTAATATTCTTAAAGTTATTCTTTTTAATTGATGAATGTAGATGACTTATTGCTTTACGATTATTTTCAGTAGCAAATACATGATTGAAGTATTTAGATAATGGGAGGGTAAAGGTCCCGCAACCACAATAAAGCTCTAATAGATTGCTAGATTGATATTTGATATTAAGATTTTTACAAATAAAATTGATCATTCTAGGCATTAAATAAAAATTTGGTTGAAAAAAGCTTTCATCATCTTGTTTTATCCAAAAACTTTCATTACTTAGTTTTACATTTGACCAGTACTCATTGGAACTTCCATAAATTTTTCCCCTTGATCTACCAACAAAAAGTATGTTTTTGTATTTATCTTCAATGTCTTTAATTTCTAATGCCCATTTCTTATCTAGCGGGCTGTGATAAATCAAAGTACAAATTGTCGTGGCATTATTGGATCTATAATTAATACCAAATAATTTATTTTTTAAAGTTTTAGAGCAATTAATATCATTAAGAATTTTTTCCATATTATTGCTAATCATTTTTATGGGAACATTTGATTTTGAAAAAAATATTCGTGATTCACCATCTATCATGGTGTAACAGTCATTTTTATAACCAAATTCAATTCTACTTCTAAAATTTTTTGATGGAGATATAAAAACTTCAGGATTTGCTGAAAGTTCATTGAAAGAGTTAACGATTTCAAGGATTTTATTATTCACGTAATTAAATTAATTATTAGTAGTACAAAAAATATAAATGAGCAGTTAATAATTAAAAATAAAAATATAAATTTTCCTAAACTTATATCTTTCATATCATTTTCTAAATCAGACGATTTTCTTATGCCAAAAAAAGAGGCTATGATACGCTTTAACCACATTAAATATGAGCGAAATAATAACAATTACAGAATCAGCAGAGAAGTATCTAGCAAAACTTCTTGATGAAAAAAAAGATAGAAGCATGGCAGTTAGAGTCTTTGTTAGTGATCCTGGAACACCTAAAGCAGAAACCTGTCTCGCTTTTTGTAAAATTGGTGAGCATGAAGATCAAGATACATTAATAGAATTGAAGACCTTAAAGGTTTTTGTGGAAACTCGATCAATACCTTTTCTTGAGGATGCAGAAATTAACTTTGATACTGATAATTTTGGGGGTCAGTTAACCATCAAATCTCCAAATTCTAGACTTCCAAATATTTCTCCAGATAGTCCCCTTGAAGATAAAGTAAATTATGTAATCTATAATGAGATTAATCCAATGCTTGAATCGCATGGTGGGGTTGTAAACTTAGTTGAAATAACTGACGAGGGTGATGCTGTTTTGCAATTTGGAGGCGGTTGTCAGGGATGTGGAATGGTAGATGTAACCCTAAAAGATGGCATTGAAAAGACTCTGTTAGAAAAATTTTCTGAATTAAAATCGGTCAAGGATATTACCGATCATTCCTTAACAGAAAATGCTTATTATTCAGAATCCTGATAGTTTTTTAAGGTATATCATTATCCCAAACTGAGGGTGATCAAAATAGTGGACTTGCTCATTAAACACTCTTCTATCTTCATCAATTATTAGAGTTGCAGAGCTTTTACTAATAACCTCATCTACGGGATATTGTTCAATTGTTTTTATATCACCTTCGAATAAATTATCTATATCAATACTTATTTTTACATCATTTACATCACCTTCATTTAACAAGGCTGTATAAGCTTTACGCTTAATTTCTTTTATTCCATTAGCATTCTCTGATAACTCAATTGTCTGACTATCAAGCATACCCAGTACATCTAGGTGCAAGTACCTTTCTTTGTATGTTTTGATGTATAAATTAAGTTCATTAGCAATAACGTTAACAAATTTTGAACTATTGCTGTCAAAAACGCCCTGAACCCAACTTCCTGAATCAATTAACTCATAATCAGATCTTCTCTCTATTCTTCGTTTAAAAGTTTCTAATTTAGTGAGAGATTTATTTTCATTAAACCAAAGTTGGGGATTTGGATTAGCTAAAGGTTCCTGAGTTAAAGTTTCTACCTCTTTTTCCTCATAAATAATTTCACCTATTGAATCCAATGATTCATATTTACTATTAAATGATTCATCTAAATTTCTTATGACTATCTCATTAGTATCTTTCTTTAATGAAATTACTGAAGATGGGCTAATTGATAACTCTTTTAGGGTAAAAACTTCATCAGTGGTAAATTGCAAATTCTTAAACACCACATATTCAATAAGGTATTCATCGCTTCTTGCAGAGGTAATAAAGAAAATTGCAAATATAACTTTAAATAAGTGCATTTATGAAACTTTTGATCTGTTGTCTCGCATCATTGCTTTTTAATTTTAAATTAATTTTATTTTCAGCATTAAGTTTAAATTCATATAAATTAGAATTCATTAGTTCCATAAATTTTTTAAAATTCTCATCGCTTATCGGTTTAATAAACTTGAACTGCAAAAAATTATTTCTATTGAGATAGATATTGGAAATACCAATTTCAGTTGCAGTTAACGCAATCTCTGCATCATATAATAAGTTATTCACTGGATTTGGAAGTTTTCCACATTGATCAACAAGTTCTTTTGAAATCATTTTAATATCTTCCACATTTTTGCATGCAGAAATTTTTCTGTAGTATTTCAATCTGTCTGTCATTGAGGGAAGGTATTGCTCAGGTATAAGCGACTTATCACCTAGATTGATTTCAAAGTCTATCTTATTTTTATCATCAATTCCTTTCAATTGATTTATACAATCCTTAAGAATAGATAAATATAGAGTTAATCCAATCTCTTCAATATGACCTGACTGTTTTTCTCCTAAAAATTGTCCAGCTCCTCTGAGCTCTAAGTCCTCTTGTGCAATAAAATATCCAGCACCAAGAGCTGAGTGCCTAGAGAGTACTTCGAGTCTGTTATCTGCGTGTTTAGGAATGTATTTATCAGGGATTAAATAATAACAATATGCCTGCTTTGATGATCGACCAACCCGTCCCCGAAGTTGATGTAATTGAGCTAATCCAAACTTGTGCGCATTATCAACAATAATAGTATTTGCATTTGGTATGTCTAAGCCCATTTCAACAATTGTTGTGCAAATTAAAACATCTAGCTCTCCTGTACTAAATGCATTCATTTGTTGTTTTATTTCAGATTTTTTGAGTTGACCATGAGCTATACCAATTCTTATATTAGGCATCAATTGTAATAAATACGCTTTAGTACCTTCATGCTGAGATATATCATTTGTAACGTAAAACACTTGTCCGTTTCGAGAAATCTCCCTTTGTATTGAAGATTTAATAGTTTGATTTTCATGAACCTTGACGAATGTTTTTGTAGATATTCTATTACTCGGTGGAGAATACAGATAAGAAAAATCCTTCAACCCTGAGAAAATATAATTTAGTGTTTTAGGGATTGGAGTTGCAGAAAGATAAAGTATGTGAATGCCTGTCTGTCTCGATTTTATAAACTCTTTTTGTTTGGTACCAAAACGATGCTCTTCATCTATGACCAATAATCCCACACTGCTAAAATCAATGTCGCTGTTAAGGAGTGCATGGGTACCAATAAGAATATCAATTTTCCTATTATTAAAGTTGTAAATAATATTATTTTTTTCTTTAACTGTTTTATGACGTGACAAACCTTCAATTAGGTATGGAAAATTTTTAAATCGAATTTTAAATGTTTCTAGGTGCTGGCTCACTAGAACTGTACTAGGGCATAGAATAATGATTTGTTTTTGATTATAGGCAACTAAATTTGTTGCTCTCATAGCTACTTCTGTCTTTCCAAATCCTACATCACCGCATATTACACGGTTCATTGGTTTAATAAGTTTTAAATCTTTGTATACATCATTGATACAAGTAAGTTGATCTTTGGTTAATTGATATGGAAAAGAATTATTAAAATCAGCATCAATTTTTAAATCTAATCTCATTGGTATAGAGGTTGAGATTGATCTCTTAGATTCGATATCTAACAATTCAATAGCTAAGTCGTTTACCTTATCTTTTATCTTTTTTTTCTTATTAACCCATTTCTTTGACGACAATGAATCTAAGGGATGATCGATATTATTTCTTTGAAATTTACTTAATAGATAATGTTGCCGAGTCGGTATAAATAGTTTCTCATTATCTTGGTAAACAATCTCTAAAAACTCTTCTTCATGATTACTTGTAGTAACATTCTTGAGTCCCTCATATATACCTATTCCATATGATTCATGGACAACATAATCACCTTCATTAAAATTAATTGATTCAATTAATGAATCTGACTTAGCTTCATCGGTGACAACCGGTTGTAGGTAATTAGATGATTGGATATTTTCTATATGCAATAGCAGAGTGCTACCTAATACCTGTGATCTTAAATTATTCTGCTTGGTTAGATAAAAACCTTTATTTTTAATATCTTCAGCATGATACATTAATTCAATATTGGGAATTATTTTCTTAACTTCGTTTAAAGTTTCATCATTATTAGTTGCTATAAATACTTTCTTAAAGTTTTTTGCAGATTTTGCATCATGAAGATCTGATATTAATTCAAAGATATTTTTTTGTTCAAGTAATAAATTATTGTCTTTAAGATTTATTTTTTTTGATCTCTCTAAATATCCCTTAAATGTTTCTAATTTTAAAAAAAGCTTTTCGACTGTAGGTATCGGTCTGTAGAGTTGACTACTTTCGATTATATATCTTTCTTTTAAATATTTATTGTATTCAATTGCAACTTCTAAAGTATTTGAGAAGCTTATAATTTCAAGATTAGGAATATATTCAATAAAGCTACTTAGCTTCATGTCCTTAAAGAAGAAAGGAAGATAAACTTCATATCCATCTATTAATATTCCATCTGAAATACTTTTAAATAGATCTATATTTCTTTCATCAATATCAAGAAAATATTCACGCCATTGTGATTTAAATAATCCAATCGAATCTTCATCTAAGGGCAATTCATGTCCAGATGAAAGACTAAAACTATCTATTTCATTTAAAGATAATTGTGTATTCACATTGAATTCTCGAATACTTTCTAATTCATCGCCAAAAAAATCTAATCTAATCCCATGCGTTGTGTGAGATGGATTTATATCAATGATCCCACCTCTAACGGAGTATTCATTAAGTGAATCAACTCTTTCAACTCTTGAGTAGCCTAATTGATTTAAGATGTTTAGTACTTCATTAAAATCTATGTCAGAATTGATTGTTAATTCCTGACTGGCTTGAAAAAAATACTTTGGTGGCAATAAAGAAAATAAATTCTGAATTGAGCTTATAAATATGGTGTTTTTTGCTTTAGTGCAATATTTTAAAAACTTAGATCTTTTGAGAAGAACATTTTTATCAGATGAAAATTGATCAAATGGTAAGATCTCTCTATCAGGGAAATATTGAACATCGTGCTTAGTAAAAAAACTTAATTCCTTTGAAAGCATATTGGCTTCATAGGGTGAAGAAGCAAGAATTAGATAATTTTTAGCGTCAGATGAAACGTAATCTTTAATATCGCTTATATATGACGTAGGAATGGAGAAATTCATCGAAGAAGTATAGATTGTTTTATAAACCTAGTTAACAATCATTTATCACTAAAAATTATACTTTTGATGAATATTCAAATAAAATATCGGCACATTTAATGTCATAAAATCTAAATCATTTAATTAAAGGAAATACTAATGGATATAAATTTTTCAGATGCAGATAATCATTTCAGACAAGAAGTTAAAGATTATCTTGAAAACAAGTACCCCAAGCATGTAAAAGAAAAACAAAATAATGGTGAGCAATTAACCAAGCAGGACATGATTGATTACCATAAATCTCTCTATGAACAAGGATGGGCTGGATATAACTGGCCTGTTGAGTACGGAGGTACCGGTTGGTCGCCCACGCAAATCTATATCTTTCAAGAGGAATTAGGTTATGCAAACACACCAACAATCCTGCCTTTTGGATTAAATATGGTAGGGCCTGTGATCTATACATTTGGCAACGAAGAACAAAAGAAGAGATTTTTACCAGACATTCTTGAATTTAATACATGGTGGTGCCAAGGATACTCTGAGCCAGGCTCTGGATCAGATTTGGCATCTCTAAAAACAAAGGCTGTTAGAGATGGCGATCATTACATAGTTAATGGTTCCAAAACTTGGACTACTTTAGCTCAAAATGCTGATTGGATTTTTTGCTTGGTAAGAACTGAGACTACACAAAAGAAGCAAGAGGGTATCTCATTTCTTCTTATAGATATGAAGACTGAAGGAATTGAGGTCAAACCCATCATTACCATCGATGGTGATCACGAAGTTAATTCAGTATTTTTTACCGATGTAAAAGTTCCAGTAGAGAATTTAATTGGCGAAGAGGGTAAGGGCTGGACTTATGCAAAATTTCTTCTAGCCCATGAAAGATTTGGTATTGCTGGCGTTCCAAATCAAAAATATTCTCTAAAGCTATTGAAAGATAGAACAAAAGACTTTGCTGATGATGATTTAAAAAAGAAAATTGCTGATTATGAAATTGAGCTTTCAGCACTTGAATTTACAGAATTAAGAACTCTAGCTGCACTTGCAAACGGTGGTCATCCTGGAGCAGAATCATCTATTATTAAAATTAAAGGTACAGAGCTTCAACAAAGACTTACAGAAATGTATGTTGAGGCTGCCGGTCAATACATTCTTCCTTACGAGGGACCAGAAGGATTTAATTCAAATAATACACCTGCCTCTAATGTATCTGATTTTAGTTCTCAGGCTGTCTCAAGATATTTGAACTTTAGAAAAACCTCAATCTATGGTGGATCTAATGAAATACAAAAAAATATTATCGCTAAAGCAATCTTAGGAGTATAAATAATGAATTTAAGCTATTCAGATGAGCAAAATATGCTCCGAGAACAAGTTTTAAAATTTTGTGAGTCAGACTATACATTCGATGTTAGGGAAAAAATTGTTGAATCGAATTATGGTCATAATCCAGAAACATGGAAACAATTTGCAGACCTTGGATGGTTGGCAGTGCCTTTCAGTGAGGAGAATGGTGGTTTTAATTTTGGTCCAATTGAGCTAGCAGTTATTTTTGAAGAATTTGGTAAAGCATTAGTAGCTGAACCATACCTCGCAAATGTTGTTATGAGTGGATCAGTGCTTGAATCATCAAGTAATGATCTGGCAAAACAGACTATAACTAGGATCATTGATGGTACAGTACAAGTCAGTGTTGCATTCTCAGAAGCAAATAATGGTTATAAATTTCATGATATTGAAACATCAGTTGATGATGGAAAGCTTAATGGAGTGAAAACTGTAGTATTGAATGCTAGCTTTGCAAATTCATTTCTTGTTTATGCAAGAAATAATGGCAACCCTGTAATTTATTTAGTAGATGCAAAAGCAGCAGGTGTTAGCGTCAATTCGTTTAGCACAGTTGATGGTCAAAATTGTGGTGATGTTACATTTGAAAATGTGGATGTTGATGAATCCTTAATCATTAGTAATGAGAATGATGCAACACAAACAATTAATGTAATGCTTGATTTAGCAAACTTATGCTTATGTGCTGAAGCTGTTGGAGGAATGACTGCTTCATATCTAAAGACTGTTCAATACACAAAGGAAAGAGAGCAATTTGGCCAGCCAATATCTAATTTTCAAGTTTTGCAGCACAGAATGGTAGATATGTTTATTGAAGCTGAGGTATCAAAATCACTTCTCTTTAAAGCAATGCTTCAATTGGATGGAAAGGACGACGAAGCTAGTAAGACCATATCAGGACTTAAAGCACAAATTGGTAAGTCAAGTCGTCAAGTAGGTCAGACTGCTGTTCAATTGCATGGTGGTATGGGTGTTAGTGATGAAATGTCAATTGGCCATTACCTCAAGAGATTTACTGTTATAGATGCATTATTTGGAAATCGAAACTATCATCTAAATAATTTTAGTAATTTATAAAAGTTTCAGTGAAAGACCTTACTCAAAATCCAGATCTCAGAAAAAGGGAGAAACCTGATGACTATTTTGGTGATTGGAAATGGAGAGAAGGTCTATCTGACTTAATGATACCTATAATTGGTAATCTCTACAGAAATGGTATTAACATACTGATATACGGTCAATCATTAGTAAATAATTCATCAAGTGAGATTCTTAAAGCTCATAGATTTGCTCGCCAAGTTGATAATAACGAGCTAAGTGAACTTGAAACATTTCCTATTCTTCAAAGATTGGTAACTTTAAATCTTGCTGATTGTGAAATTGATATTGGTGAACTAACGCTTAGATGTCCATTTTTTAATGAATTAAGAGATAATCCTATAGAAAAAATTGATGAGTATCTAAACAGTGAATTGAAGTGTGTTATTGATGTTGAATCCAAAAGACCTGAGTCATCTAAAGATATTGTCTTATATGGTTTTGGCAGGATAGGAAGGTTGATGGCAAGGCTTCTAGTTGAGACAACCGGTCCAGGCAATTATTTTAGGCTTAGAGCAGTTGTTGTCAGAAAAGGGGCTAGTGATGACGATTTACTTAAAAGAGCTTCATTGCTCAGACGTGATTCAGTCCATGGAAAATTTTCTGGGACAATAAGAGTTGATGCTGATAGTGATACATTGATTGTCAACGGTAACCCAATAAAGTTTATATATGCTAATGGTCCTGAATCCTTTAAATATTCTGATTTTGATATTGATAGACCAATCGTTATTGATAATACAGGAGTATGGAGAGATAAAGCAGCTTTATCAAAACATCTTGAAACTGGTGCTGAAAAAGTAGTTCTAACTGCACCTGCAAGAGGAGATATTAAAAATATCGTTTTTGGTGTCAATGAAGAGATACTTGATGAAAATGACCAAATTATTTCTGCAGCATCATGTACCACTAATGCAATAGTTCCTATTTTAAAAATCATGAATGATAAATATCAAATCAATTCAGGACACATTGAGACAGTGCATTCATATACAAATGATCAAAATTTAATTGATAATTACCATAAAGGTGATCGAAGAGGCAGGAGTGCGGCGTTGAATATGGTGATTACATCAACCGGCGCAGTTAAAGCTGTTGCTAAAGCCATTCCTGAGTTAGCAAACAAGTTAACTGGCAATGCTATAAGAGTTCCAACACCAAATGTAAGCCTCGCTGTTCTTGTGCTCAATCTAAATGAAGAAGTAGAAAAGTCTGAGCTAAATACTTTTTTAAGAGATTCTGCATTCCGATCTGAATACAGAAAAATTCTTGGCTTTGTTAACTCATCAGAAATTGTTTCAACGGATTTTTACTCAAGTGAGTTTGCCTCCGTAATTGATGCGCAGGCAACCATTGCAGATGGTAAAAAAGTAACTCTATATTGTTGGTATGACAATGAGTATGGATACTCTAAACAAGTACTTAATTTAACACGAAAAATAGCACATATTGAGTTACCCATTTTACCACTAGCAATTAACTAATTTCCCTAGAATCTAAAGGGTTTTAGAATTATAATTGCAACGTCTTTTTTACTGTATACAGTGATTAAAATTGCACAAGGATTAGATATACCAATTTCAGGAATGCCATCAAATGAGGTAGAAAATTCTGCCGTCCGGTCGGTAGGTGTTCTTGCGTCCGATTATCCAGGTTTGAAACCAACCATGTTGGTAAATATTGGCGATGAAGTTAGTGCTGGAGATAAGCTTTTTGAAAACAAAAAAAATCCTGGATCTTTTATAACTGCACCAGGATCTGGAACAATATCTGAAATTAATCGCGGAGAAAAAAGAAAGTTTCTAAGTATATCTATTGATTTAGATGATTCGATAAATCCATTACAATTTGATACATCGGATCCAATTAATTGCTTAGAAGAAAGTGGTTATTTTGCTTTCTTTAAAACAAGGCCTTTTAATAGAGTTCCTTCAATAGGTTCAAAACCTACTGCTATATTTGTTAATGCATGCGATACCAATCCATTAGCTGTAAGTCCAAGTTCTATCATTAAGCATGAACAAACTAATTTTGATAAGGGTTTATGTGTAATATCAAATATTTTCGATCCTGAAATACCAGTTTTTTGTTCTTATTGTGATGAGAAACCATCACCAATTTCTAATATCAATTATAGAGAATTTAAAGGTAAGCATCCTGCTGGACTAGTAGGCACCCAAGTTCATTTTACTTTGCCTGTTAGTTTGAAACGTCAAGTATGGACAATTGGATATCAAGAAGTAATTGCTATTGGTCATCTCTTTACAACAGGTAACATTAAACTTGATAAATATGTCTCACTTGGTGGTGAAGGTGTGTATGAGCCAAAGATTCTTAAAACTAATGCTGGTGCAAATATTGACCAATTAACAGCCGGCAAGATTAAAAATAATACAAGAGTAATTGCAGGATCCGTTTTAAATGGTATTCATGCTAAAGATGTAATGAGTTATCTTGGGGCTTTTGATAATCAAATATCTGTCCTTCCAGATGAAGCCAATGATATTTTATTTAACTGGGTAATGCCGGGGTCGAAACTTCATTCTCAAATGGGTGCATTTTTATCATCATGGATTAAACCCAAGAAATTTATATTTAATACATCAATAAATGGAGGTAATAGGGCAATAGTTCCGCTGCCACCCTATGAAGAAGTAATGCCTCTTAATATATTGGCTACACAACTTCTTAAAGCCTTGGTAACAAAGGATATTGAACTTGGCGTAAAGCTAGGAGTTCTTGAGCTTGCACCTGAAGATTTAGCCTTATCAAGTTACGTATGCCCAAGTAAATACGATTACCAAACAATTCTTCAAGAAAATTTAGATCTCATATATGAGGAAATGGCATGAAGTTACCAATTCTTAGAAACTTTATTGATAGCCAGAAACCTTTATTCGTTGGTCAAGGAAAGTATTCGAAATGGTTCCCAATTTTTGATGCTATTGAAAATTTTATTTTCTCAACTAAATCTAAAACAGCAAATCCAATACATGTAAGGGACTCGATTGATATTCAGAGGGTTATGGTGATAGTGTGGCTATCAACATTCCCAGTGATGTTTTTTGGCATGTACAACATTGGAGATTATGGACTTAGTTACCTTAATACAATTGGGGCAACTAATACTGGTGATTGGCATCATCTATTAATATCAATTGTAGGTTATGAAAATCCAACAGTTTTCTCGAAGTTTTGGTTTGGAGCAGTATATTTTGTTCCTATATATTTTGTTGCTTTTACAGTCGGGATATTTTGGGAAATAGTTTTTGCTGTCATTAGAAAACATGAAATCAATGAAGGTTTATTTGTTTCATCAGTTCTATTTGCTCTCACATGTCCGCCAGATTTACCATTATGGCAAGCAGCTCTGGGTATGACTTTTGGAATCGTTATTGGAAAAGAAATATTTGGTGGAACAGGTAAAAACTTTCTTAATCCCGCTCTAACCGGTAGAGCATTTCTTTATTTTGCTTACCCAAGCCAAATTTCTGGAGACAGAGTTTGGATAGCTGGTCTGTCTGATCAAAACATTGTTCCTGAGGGTTATAGTGGAGCTACACCCTTGGCTTATGCAGCTGAATCAGGGGCCAATGGTCTTGAAGCTAACTTTAGTTGGTCTGATGCTTTTTTTGGCTTTATACCTGGATCCGTTGGTGAAACCTCAGTGTTACTAATTGCTGTTTCGGCAATTATTTTATTGATGACAAGAGTTGCTTCATATCGAATTATATTAGGAACATTAATTGGAATGATTTTAATGACAAGCATCCTCAATATCGTTGGATCTGACACTAATCCAATGTTTAACGTTCCTTGGTATTGGCATTTAGTGATAGGTAGTTTTGCATTTGGTTTAGTTTTTATGGCAACAGAACCTGTTTCGGGTTCAGGCACGAATGTAGGTAGGTGGATTTATGGTGGTGTGATTGGTGTGACTGTTATTTTAATTAGGGTAATTAATCCTGCTTTTCCTGAAGGAATGATGCTTGCAATTTTATTTGCTAATCTACTAGCGCCGGTGATTGATCATCTTGTTGTAAATACCAACATAAAAAAACGTGAAAGAGCATTAGCATCATGAATGATTCGATCATCAAAACCTTAAGTGTTGCATTCGCTGTATGCTTGGTGTGCTCCCTATTTGTTTCATTTGCTGCGGTTAGCTTAAGAGATACTCAAAATCTTAATAAAATCAATGATCAAAGAGTTAAAGTCCTTCAAGCCGCAGGTATATATAATAAGGCTAATACCAATATTGAAGAACAATTTTCTGTGCTTGAAGCTATGTTTATAGACTTCTCTAATAATCAGGTTGTTTCAGCAATTGATGGGCTTGATCTTGATTCATATGATCCTGTTGAATACTCGAGGAAAGATGGATTCTTTACAGCTATTCCAAATGATGAAGATATTGCGATTGTTAAAAATAAAGAAAATTATGGAAAAATTTTTATTCTTCGTGACGAGAATAACTCAATAAATAAAGTTGTTCTTCCAATTAGGGGATATGGGCTTTGGGGTACACTTTTTGGATATATATCATTAGCTGCAGATTTAAATACTGTTGAGGGCCTAGAATTTTATAGTCATAAAGAGACACCTGGTTTAGGTGGTGAGGTAGATAATCCAAGATGGAAAAAGATTTGGATTGGTAAGAAGGTATATAACAACAATAAAAATGTATCACTTGAAGTTATCAAAGGTAGTGTGAATCCACAAGATCAGTATATTGACTATAAAGTTGATGGTTTATCAGGAGCTACATTAACAAGCAGAGGTGTTACAAATATGCTTGCTTATTGGTTTGGCGAATCAGGATACAAGCAGGTTTTGGAGAACTTAAAGAATGGCTAATAAATATAAAGAAATTCTTTTAAAGCCTATCATTGCCGAAAATCCTATCACGCTTCAGATTTTAGGTATTTGTTCAGCTCTTGCTGTAACTAGCAACCTTACGGTCACACTTATCATGTGTGTTGCCCTTACTAGCGTTGTTTCTTTGTCTAATTTATTTATATCTATTATAAGAAATCATATCCCTTCGAGTGTCAGGATTATTGTGCAGATGACAATCATCGCATCCCTTGTGATTGTTGTTGATGAGTTGCTCAAGGCTTATGACTATGAGACAAGTAAGAAACTATCAGTTTTTGTAGGTTTGATTATTACTAATTGTATTGTGATGGGTAGGGCTGAAGCTTTTGCTATGAAAGAGAAACCATTTCCAAGTTTTATAGATGGACTAGGTAATGGCTTGGGATACAGCTTTATTTTGATCGTTGTTGCAGTTATAAGGGAACTATTTGGTGCCGGAACTTTAATGGGAGTAGAAATCTTTCCTTTAGTCTCTAACGGTGGTTGGTATCCAGCAAATAATTTACTCTTATTGCCACCCAGTTCATTTATTATTATTGGCTTACTAATCTGGGTTATAAGAGTATTTAATAAAGAGCAGGTTGAAGAAAAAGATTTCAATCTATCAAAACATGATGTAGCACCTAATTACGAAAAGAGAGAAATAAATGTTTGAACATTATCTCAATATATTCTTAACGACTGTCTTCATAGAGAATATAGCTTTGTCAGTATTTTTAGGCATGTGTACATTTATAGCTATTTCAAAAAAAATTGATGCTGCATTTGGTCTTGGTATAGCTGTTATTGTTGTTTGTCTTATTACGGTGCCTTTGAATAATTTTATATACAACAATGTTCTAAGAGAGGGCGCATTAGCATGGGCTGGATTACCTGAAGCAAATTTACAATTTGTTGGCTTAATTAGTTATATAGGTGTGATTGCAGCTGCTGTTCAAATTCTAGAAATGTTTTTGGATAAATTTGTACCCGCTTTGTATAATGCTTTAGGTGTTTTCCTTCCATTAATTACAGTTAATTGCGCTATTCTTGGTGCTTCACTTTTTATGGTTGAAAAAGATCTTAAGTTTGGTGAAAGTGTTGTCTATGGCTTGGGTGCAGGCGTTGGTTGGGCAATGGCAATTGTAATTTTAGCTGGAATTAGAGAAAAGTTAAAATATGCTGATATTCCTGAGGGACTCCAGGGTCTAGGTATTACATTTATCATAGTCGGTTTAATGAGTTTCGGGTTTATGTCATTTGGGGGAATTTCGCTTTAGTGAGGTCTTATGCAAATTGATTTAATTTTAGGTGTTGTTTCTTTTACAGGTGTTGTCCTATTGCTTGTTCTTGTAATTATTTTTGCAAGAAGCAGGCTGGTGAGCACGGGAAGTGTAAATATTGAAATAAATGATGATCCATCAAACACTATTAAGGTACCTGCCGGATCTAAACTTTTACAAACCTTGGCAGAGAACAAAATTTTTCTTTCTTCTGCTTGTGGAGGTGGAGGCACATGCAGTCAATGTAAGTGTTTAGTTATGGATGGCGGTGGGTCTATTTTACCAACTGAAGAATCTCACTTTACATCTAAAGAGCAAAATGAAGGTTGGAGACTTTCATGTCAAGTTGCTGTAAAGAATGACCTTAAAATTAAAATTCCAGATGAAGTATTTGGAGTTAAAGAATGGGAATGTGAAGTTGTTTCAAATGATAATGTTGCTACATTTATAAAAGAATTGATCTTAAAATTACCTGAAGGTGAGGAAGTCAATTTTAAGGCTGGCGGTTACGTTCAACTTGAAGCACCAGCATACAAAGACCTCTCATACAAAGCTTTTGATGTAGATAATGAATATCACTCTGATTGGGACAAGTTTAAAATCTGGGATAATATTGCAAACAATGATGAGCCTATTATTAGAGCTTATTCAATGGCAAATTATCCTGAAGAAAAGGGTGTCTTAAAGTTCAATATCAGAATAGCATCTCCGCCACCGGGTAGCGATGTACCTCCCGGCCTTATGTCATCTTGGGTCTTCAATTTAAGGGCTGGTGACAAAGTTAGAGTTTTTGGACCGTTTGGTGAATTTTTTGCGCGTAAAACTGATGCTGAAATGGTCTTTGTTGGAGGTGGTGCAGGTATGGCGCCAATGCGTGCACATATTTTTGATCAACTATTAAGAATTAATACTAATCGTAAAATTACATTTTGGTATGGCGCTAGAAGCCTTAGAGAGATGTTTTATGTAGATGAGTTCGATAAGCTACAAGAGGATAATGAGAATTTTAATTGGCACGTGGCGTTATCTGATCCATTACCTGAAGACGATTGGTCTGGCGAAACAGGCTTCATACATCAAGTACTTCTTGATAATTATTTAAAATCTCATCCGGCTCCGGAAGACTGTGAATATTATCTTTGTGGACCCCCAATGATGAATAAAGCTGTAATAGATATGCTTATTAATTTAGGTGTTGAGCCTGAAAATATTATGCTTGATGATTTTGGTGGTTAAATTATTTGAATAGAAGTCATTTATCCAAGCTAGTTGCTTTTATTGTTGGCTGTCTCTGTATATATGCAGCATATCAGTACAATCAAAGTTCTCTTTATCAAGTCTCAGGTTCAATATATGGAACCAGTTATAACATCACCTCGTCAAAATATATTAATGACCAATTAAATCTTCAAATCAAGAATGAACTCAGTCGAATTGATTTAATTGCATCAAATTATAAGAAGGCCTCAGAGCTTAGCGCTTTGAATGAACACATTCTTAGTGATCCGTTCACTCTGTCAACTGATTTAAAAATTATCATAAATAAAGCAATTGAAATTAATCAACTTTCACCGAAGTATGACATAACAATTGGTAATAAGATTAATCAACTCGGATTTGGGCCCGCGACTAATGTTTTAAAAAATACTCGTACGGAGTATAAACCAATGCAAACTAAGTTTTCATTGTCGGGAAATCAACTTATAAAGAATGAGAGTTTTTTGTTTGATCTATCCTCAATTGCTAAAGGGTATGCAGTGGATCAAATTTCAAAAATTTTAGATAAAAACAATCATAACAATTATCTAATTGACATAGGTGGTGAGCTAATTGCTAGAGGTTCGAAACTTGGTAATTCGTGGGTCGTCGGTGTTCAAAACCCATCATCACTGATTAACAACGCAATTTTTACCATTGAGCATAATGACGAGTCTCATTTATCAGTTGCTACCTCAGGAGAATACAGAAATTATTATATTAGTAATGATGAAGTTATATCACACACTATCGACCCAGTTAGCGGACAATCAGTTCAAAGTGAATCTTTAAGTGTAACTGTCAAAGGTAATATATCCTGCATGGAAGCAGATGCCTTTGCTACTCTTTTTAATTTACTTGAACCTCATGATGGTATCGCTCTAGCTAATTCTATGGATCTAGCAATTATCTATCTCATGAATGATGGAACAAGATTAAACTCAAAAAAATGGTAAAATTTTGCAATGTTTGAATTTATAGCAGGTTTTTTAGTTGTTGCAGCTTCTTTTTCGATGATAGCAACTGGCCTTATTTTAAAAAATAAACCTGTCGTAGGTAGTTGTGGTGGATTAGCAAATATAGAGGAGGGTGCGCCCTGTGAAATTTGTGGACGCACCGCCACGGGGGATTGTATAACTCCTAAAACTGATTCATAGTATTAGCCTCACCAGATGCTTTAAGTGCATTTTCACCTGAGAAGTATTCTTTATGAGTGTCGCCAACCGTTGATCCTGCAAGATCTTGATGTTTTACTGATGACATTTCTCTTCTAATCTCCTTCCTTTGAATACCTTGCACATACGCAAGCATTCCAAGGTCACCGAAATATCCTTCAGAAAGCATATCAGTACCTAAAGCAGCTTCATGATATGTAGGGAGTGTAATTAGGTGATGGAAAATACCCGCCTCACGCGAACCATCAGCTTGAAATTTAGATATAAGCTCATCAGCTTTTTTGCCTAAATCTGTATCATCATATTTTTCATCCATTAAACCCTTGGGATCATCCTTTGAATTTGGATAGGCGGAAATGTCAGCACCATTTGCCTCCATTTCCTCATAAACTTGTTGTCTAAAAGCAAGTGTCCAGTTAAAAGATGGAGAATTGTTATAAACTAATTTTGCATTTGGAATAGTTTTCTTAATTTCATTTACCATAGAAGCAATCTGTTCTACATTAGGTTTCTCAGTTTCAATCCACAAAAGATCAGCTCCATTTTGTAAGCTGGTAACACAATCAAGGACAACCCGATCAAATCCAGTATTCTTTTTAAATCTGTATAAACCATTTGGAAGGCGAATTGGACGTACTAACTTGCCACCTTGATGAATGGTTATATCGTTTTCATCTAGATCATTTACATCATTAACGGGCTCTGTTTCTAAGAAATCATTATATTTGCTAGCCAAATCTCCATCAGTTTTTGAAACCGGTACCTTTTGTGTTAAACCAGCACCTAATGAATCAGTTCGAGCAACTATAATTCCATTATCAACACCCAACTCCAAGAATGCATATCTAACAGCATTAATTTTTGCTAGGAAATCTTCATGAGGAACGGTCACTTTGCCATCTTGATGACCACACTGTTTTTCATCAGAAACTTGATTTTCAATTTGAATTGCGCAGGCACCGGCCTCGATCATTTTTCGAGCAAGCAAATAAGTTGCTTCTTCGTTACCAAATCCAGCATCAATATCAGCAATAATTGGAACAACATGAGTTTCAAAATTATCAATTCGAGACATAACATCAGAGGTATCTTTACCAGATGATTTAAGGTCATCTAATTCATTGAAAAGATGTTGAAGTTGAATAGAATCAGCTCGCTTCAGAAATGTATAGATCTCTTTGATTAAAGCAGGAACAGCAGTTTTTTCGTGCATGCTTTGATCAGGAAGAGGGCCAAATTGTGACCTGAGTGCTGCAACCATCCAACCACTAAGATATACATATGTCTTATCAGTTGTATTTTGTGTTCTCTTAACACCCATCATCATTTGTTGTGCAACAAACCCATGCCAGCAACCTAAAGATTGAGTGTAAACAGATGAATCTTTATCATAATCTGCCATATCCTTACGCATGATATCTGCAGTGTATCTGGCTATATCTAATCCAGTTTTAAACTTGTTTTGCAGGGACATTCTTGCAACAAAGCCTGGATTTATAGATTGCCAATTAGAATTCTTAAAACCATCAAGATTTTTTATTCTTTCTATTTCATCAAGAAATTTAACATTGGACATAATTTGCTCCGGAATTATGTAGTGCATTAAAATAAAATGCTTAAATTATGTCAATAAATAATAAAAATAACGTTTTTATAGGAGAAAATTACATATAAATTGGTAGTTTTACTACTTAATTAAGATATTTATATTGATTTACTTAACCCAATATACGTAGCAGGAGTCAATTTAAGAAGTTTATTTTTAGACTTTGTTGATATACCCAAAGAATTAATGAGTGATTTATAGGAATTTTCAGTGAGCAATTCACCACGTGTGAGATCTTTAATGATTTCATATGCATCATCATATCCCTCAAGCTTCATTACAGTTTGAATAGCTTCTCCAAGAACCTGCCAATTATCATTTAACTCTTTTAAAGATTGCTCCTTATTAACTTCAAGCTTAGAAAAACCTTTAATTAGAGATTGGATTGCTAGATAACTATGCCCAAATGGCACCCCAATATTCCTTAAAACAGTAGAATCACTTAAATCTCTTTGTAATCTTGATTTAGTAAGTTTGTCACCGAAGAATGTAAATAGCGCATTACTTAACTCGAGATTTCCCTCTGAGTTTTCAAAATCAATTGGATTAACTTTATGTGGCATAGTTGATGATCCAACTTCACCTTTTATTACTTTCAATCTAAAAAGATCATTAGAGATATACATCCAAATATCCCTGTTCATATCAATAAGAACATTATTGATACGTACAATCGAATGAGAAAGCTCAGCAATACAATCATGGGGTTCAATCTGGGTGGTCAAAGTATTAAGCGGCGTTTTTATAAATTTAAAAAATCCATTTATAAAGTTAATACAATTTTTCTTTTCATTAATCAGAACAAGTGTATGAAAATTTCCAGTGGCGCCACCCCATTTACCTTTTACCTTTATTGACTTTAGATTCTTTATTTCTTTATCTAGTCTGCTTAAAAAAACATTTATCTCTTTGCCAAAAGTAGATGGCGATGCTGCTTGACCATGAGTTCTAGATAAAAATGGTGAAGCTTTCCAAGCAGAAGTCTTTGATTTGAGTATCTTTTTAAGCTCAAAGATCTTCTCTAAATATTCATCTTTAGCGTTGTTAATAATTTGTGCATAGGAAGTAGAATTAATGTCTTCACTGGTTAAACCAAAATGTATATATTTCTTAAAGTTTTTAAGGGAAGGGTGCTTGTTAAGCTTTTCTCTAATTAAATATTCAATAGCTTTTACGTCATGATTCGTTTTCTTCTCAATAGTTTTGGCTCTTTTTGCATCTAGGTTTGTAAAATCGTTAACTAGTTTAAGAAGTTTTTTTTCATTAGCTTGTGAAAGCTTTCCAAAATGATTTGGTAATTTTTTTGTAATGTAGATTAGCCACATCAGCTCAATTTCATATCTAGTCTTATTGAGATAAGACTCTGAAAAAAATTTAGCTATGGGTTTAATTTTAGCTGCGTACCTTGAATCAAGTGGTGAAATTGAAGAGTCAAGTTTGCTCATAAACTTTTGAATACTAATTTATCTGATCAGCTATGATACCACCACCGAGACAAATATTGTCTAAGTAAAAAACTGCGGATTGTCCAGGTGTTATTGCTCTTATTTCCTCATCAAATCTGACTACAAGCTCATTTACATCTAATATGCATTTAACAGCTTTGTGACGATGCCGAACCTGAACCTCGCACTCCAACTGACCACTGAACTCATCTGTTATCCAATGCAATCTTTCTAAAGTTAAACCTTTGCTAAATAGAAGAGGGTTATCCTCACCCTGGCATACGTACAAGGAATTATTCTTTTGATCTTTTTTAAAGACATACCAGGGCAAATCTGGCATATCTTTAACACCTCCGACTCTTAGTCCCTGTCTTTGACCAATAGTATACAAAAGTGAACCATGATGCTCACCGATAATATTATTTGAATCATCCATGATTGGACCTGGTTCAAAATCAATAAATCTATTTAAAAAATCCTTCATATTACGCTCACCAACAAAACATATGCCAACAGAATCTTTTTTATCCATATTTGGTAACTGAATGGATTTTGCAATTTCTCTTACTTCTGATTTAGTTAAATTTGCCAATGGAAATAAACATTGCTTGAATTCATTTGAGCTGACCTCATGCAAAAAGTAAGTTTGATCTTTATTTAAATCAATAGATCTACTCAAATATGCTTTTTCGTCTTTAAAAATTAAATCTGCATAGTGACCGGTTGCCATAAAGTTTGCTCCAATTTTCTTTGCATATTCTAGAAATGACTTAAACTTTATTTCACGATTACATAAGATATCAGGATTAGGTGTCCTCCCTTTTTTATGTTCATCTAAAAAATCATTAAAAACTCTATCCCAGTAATCATCACTGAAATTTGCTCGATGAAGTTTTATATCTAAAAGATCACATACTTGTGAAGCATCATCAAAGTCAATTTCAGATGTACAAACTTCACCTGGCTCTGATTGCCAATTTTGCATAAATAAACCAACAACCTCATAACCTTTCTGTTGTAATAAGTAAGCCGCAACTGATGAATCAACACCACCTGATATACCAACTACAACTGTTTCTTTACTTTTAATCATTTCAATAATTTAAGGCTATTAAAAGCTAATTATAGAGCTTATTTGGAGTATAATTTGCCAGCTTAAATTAATAAATATTTCTTTAAATAATCGGGGTAGCAATGGCTTATCAAAATATAAAAATTCCTGAAACTGGATCAAAAATTACATTAAATGACGATGGATCTTTAAATGTTCCAAATGATCCAATTATTCCTTATATAGAGGGTGATGGTATTGGCATAGATATTACTCCTGCAATGCTAAATGTTGTTGACTCTGCAGTTGCGAAATCATATGGAGAAGAGAAAAAAATATCATGGATGGAGGTATATTGTGGAGAAAAATCTACGGAAGTTTATGGTGATGATGTTTGGCTCCCTGATGAAACAATTGAAGCCCTTAGAGAATACGTTGTAAGTATTAAGGGGCCATTAACGACTCCAGTTGGAGGTGGTATTAGGTCACTAAATGTCTCACTTAGGCAGATCCTTGATTTATATGTTTGCTTAAGACCAATAAGATACTTCTCAGGTGTACCTAGCCCAGTTAAGAATCCATCATATGTTGATATGGTAATTTTTAGAGAAAACTCTGAAGATATCTATGCCGGAGTTGAGTTTGAGGGAGGGTCGGATGAATCAAATAGATTGGTTGCGGTTCTTCAAGAACAGTTTGATGTAAATAAAATTAGATTTACAGAGGATGTTGGCTTGGGTGTTAAACCAATATCTAAAAATGGAACTGAACGCCTCGTTAAGCAAGCTATTGATTATGCAATTAAAAATGATAGAGATTCTGTAACTCTAGTTCATAAAGGTAATATTATGAAATTTACTGAAGGAGCTTTTAGGGATTGGGGTTATGAATTGAGTGTTAGTAATTATGCTGGGGAACCTCTTGATGGTGGTCCATGGCATGTAATTAAGAATCCAACTAATGGTAAAAATATAATCATTAAAGATGTGATCTGTGATGCATTTTTACAACAGATTTTAACTAGGCCGAAAGAGTACGATGTAATCGCAACTATGAATCTTAATGGAGATTATATTTCTGATGCTCTTGCAGCATGTGTTGGAGGTATAGGAATAGCTCCTGGCGCAAATATTGGTGATGATGCTGCTTTATTTGAAGCTACTCACGGAACTGCCCCAAAATATGCTGGTCAAGATAAAGTGAATCCAGGATCATTGATTTTGTCAGCTGAAATGATGCTTAGACATCTCGGTTGGGTAGAGGCAGCTGATCTTATTATTGAGTCAATGGAAAAAGCTATAGAAGCTAAGATGGTTACATATGACTTTGAAAGACTCATGGAGAATGCCAATTTAGTTTCTTGCTCAGGTTTCGCTGACGAAATGATTAAACGAATGTGATTATTTCGAGCAATGAAAATGAAACTGATGCAGGCTTGGGTGTCATAACTCTTGAGAATGAGCCCCAGTTAAAAGAACCGCCTTTATTTCAAGTTGTTTTATTAAATGATGATTTTACGCCCATGGAATTTGTTGTTTATGCTATCCAAAAAGTTTTTGGTTATGAACACGAAAGAGCAACGCAGATAATGCTATCAGTTCATACTAAAGGGAAGGGAGTATGTGGTATATTTCCTAAAGAGATTGCTGAGATGAAATGTGCCGAAATGAATAATCTAGCACAAATCAATGAGCATCCACTACTAACTGAAATTGAACCCATGACAGATTAATGTTTAGCAAAGAACTAGAACAATCGATATCAAGCTTATTTGACCAGGCGCAAAAGACTGATATTGAATATATAACTATCGAACATTTGCTGCTAATGATACTTAGTGACTTCGATGTTAAAGACTTTCTTAAAAGTAATGGCATAAATGTAAATTCATTTAAAAGTTCTGTTGAGGATTATATTCAAGACACAACACCTAGAAAATCTGATCCAAACAAATCACCTCAACCAACGCTTGGTTTTCAAAGAGTCCTCCAGCGTGCTGTGTTTCATGTTCAATCATCAGGCAAAGGTGTTGTAAAACCTATTAATATTCTAGTTGCAATTTTTTCTGAAAAGGAAAGTCATTCTGTTTATCTTTTAACTAAAGCAGGGATATCCAGACTAGATATCGTTTCATATATTTCTCATGGTAAGACCGCCTCAAAAAAAGAGTCAGACTCTGTTATAGATGGCGTTGATGAAGAAGATGTAATAACTGAAAGTGGGGAGTCAAAATTTTTAATTAACCTCAATGAACAAGCCTCCGAAGGAAAAATAGATGCCTTGATTGGAAGACAGGAAGAAATCAGTAGGCTCATACAAATTTTAGCTAGAAGAACAAAAAATAATCCGTTATTGGTAGGTGAGTCAGGTGTCGGTAAAACTGCAATTGTTGAAGGATTGGCACATCTTGTGATCAATAAAAAAGTACCTGAGTATCTACAAAACTACACAATATACTCCTTGGATATAGGTGCATTAATTGCTGGGACTAAATACAGAGGTGATTTTGAAAAAAGATTAAAAGAAGTTATTGAGTTTTTAGAAGGTCAGGATAAATCAATTTTGTTTATAGATGAGATACATACAATTATTGGGGCTGGATCAGCATCTGGGGGCTCTCTAGATGTATCAAACCTTCTTAAACCCGCGCTAGGGAAGGGTAGTCTTAGGTGTATTGGATCAACTACTTTTCAAGAATTTAGAGGTATCTTTAATCAAAACCAAGCGTTATCAAGAAGATTTCAGAAAATAGATATTAATGAGCCTGATATAGATGACTCAATAGCAATTCTAAAAGGAATAAAACCTTTGTATGAGCAGCATCACAACGTTAAATATCATGATGAATCAATTAAATCTGCCGTTGAGCTTTCTCAAAAATTTATTAGTGATAGATTTTTACCTGATAAAGCTATTGATTTAATGGATGAAACAGGTGCATTGTTAAATGTAAATAGAAAAGATAATAAAAAAATTACTGTAAATCAGATAGATATCGAAAAAACCATATCAAAAATAACTAAAATCCCTGAAAAATCGATATCAAAAGATGAATCTAAATCTTTAAAAAATATTGAAAGAGATCTAAAAAGAGTTATTTTTGGTCAAGACAAAGCGATTGTTAGTCTGGGTAACGCAATAAAGCTCTCGAGAGCAGGGTTAAGAGATGATAATAAGACTATCGGATCGTTTCTATTTGCTGGACCAACTGGTGTAGGTAAAACTGAAATAGCGCGACAACTGGCCTCTATTTTAGGTATTGAATTAATAAGGTTTGACATGTCTGAATACATGGAACGCCATACCGTTTCTAGATTAATTGGTGCTCCTCCAGGCTATGTTGGCTTTGACCAAGGAGGACTCCTAACTGAAGCAATTGTTAAAAACCCACATGCGGTATTGCTTTTAGATGAAATTGAGAAGGCTAATCCCGATATATTTAATTTGTTACTTCAAGTAATGGATAGTGGGGTTCTCACTGATAATAATGGAAGAAAAGCTGATTTTAGGAATGTAATCTTAATCATGACTACAAATGCAGGAGCTGATTTACTTGAAAAATCATCCATTGGATTTAACTCTCAATCCAATGAATCAGATGCATTAAAGTCCTTAAATAAGCTTTTTGCGCCGGAATTTAGAAACAGACTTGATGAAATAATTCAGTTTAATTACTTACCTAAAAAAGTTGTTTTATCTATTGTTGATAAATTCTTAACAAAACTACAGGCTCAACTAGATGAGAGAGAAATTGAGTTAATTTATTCTAAGAAAGTTGTAAACTGGATAGCTGACAAAGGTTATAACAAGCATATGGGCGCAAGGCCTATGGAAAGGTTTATTACTGATCACATTAAAAAACCACTTGTAAACGATGTCCTTTTTGGAGCACTAAACAAGGGTGGTCAGATTAAAGTTGATTTAGTCGATGGAGAGGTAGAATTTACTGAATTGACAAAGGAAAAGGTAACTTAGAATTATCTACCTCTAAAAGTTATTCTGCCTTTTGTTAGGTCATAAGGTGTCATTTCAACCTTAACCTTATCTCCGGTGAGTATTCTGATGTAATGTTTCCTCATTTTCCCAGAAATGTGAGCATCTATAACATGACCATTCTCTAATTTAACTTTGAATTGAGTATTTGGAAGGGTTTCAATTACTTCACCTTCAAATTCTAAATTGTCTTCTTTAGCCATGCGCAGTATTTTAAACGAATTTTAGCCTATTTAAAGAAAATAAAGGGGATATATATAATTTAACATAATATATATTATGCGAAGTAATATATATAGGTTAGGAGAAACTTTCGCCCCAACCTATTAATAGATTATTATTTAAAACATGAAAAAATCATTAATTTTAATTATAGGTATGCTTATTGGTAGTGGATTAACTGTTGGATGGCAGTTCAGAATATCAACTCCAGAATCATTTGAAACAAATGGAACAATTGAATCATCTTATGATGCTTTTATTGAATCACTTATTAAATCAGGTGAGTTTGTTCAGTCTCATGAATATTATTCATCTGATCGAGAAAAAGCACAGGCTTACATACACATACTTAGTAGCTTGATTGGATCAACTAAACAAGAGGTTTTTATTGATAGTAATTTCCCCTATTTCAATAATATAAATACATTTACTAAAGCCGGTATGGATAATGCCGATCAAACATACCATCAAACTTTTTTAAATGGATCTGGTGTTTATAGAGTCTGGGGTAATCGTGGATCTTCAAGAACAATAACCTTTACCACTTATTTACCTGATTCATTATCAAAATCATTGCATGTACTTGATAAGCTTGAATATGATGAAGATGGGAATTATGAAATAATTTTAGGTGGCAGAAATAAGAACTCTACTAATTGGATGCCTCTTGATAATACTCTAACAAGACTACTTGTAAGACAGACATATTCAGATTGGGATAATGAAATCCCAGCAACTGTTCATGTTGATAGGATTGATGAAGGAAGACCTTTTTACCCTACTATCGACTCTGAATCTGTTTCAGATGATCTTTTAAATTTAGCTAATAAGGTGCTCCTTAATACAACTCGTTGGCCAGAATTTCAATTAAAAAGAATAGAACAATTAATTGAAGTTAATACCATCTCGAAACCTAGAAAAACTGGTCAAACAGGTGGATTGGTTGGTCGATTGATGTCGCATGGGCATTTCAATTTAATGGATGATGAGGTTCTTGTAATTAAAGCGTGGCCAACTAATGCTAAATATCAAGGAATTCAATTAGGTAATCCTTGGTGGCAATCACTAGATTATGCAAATAGAATTACTAGCCTGAGTGGTGATCAATCATTAGTTAGTTCTGATGGAGCTTACTATTATATTCTTTCAAAAACTGATCCTGGTTATGCTAATTGGTTGGATATAGAAAATTACAACAGAGGGGCAATCTTAATGAGATGGGATGGTTTGGAGGATGCATATCTTGACCCAAGCCTCTACCCTAGTGCTTATATTGCAAAGTTTGAGGAGCTTAAATCAATACTCCCTAGCGATGAAAAAATAATTTCTAAAAATGAAAGAATTAACCAAATAGAAAAAAGAAGGAGGCACGTACAAAAAAGATTTAATTATTAAAAAATCTAATTACTTCAAGGATTTCCATCTGCATCGATAAAATCTTTAAGTGTTTGTTGAACATAGGCGCAATCATCATCTGTCATTGTTGGATGACATGGGAGCATAATCCCATATTCCATAATTTGATCACAATTTTTTAAACCATCTGGATGCACTCTATACTCTTGATTTTTTAACATTGGTTGCCTTGTAACATTTCCAGAGAAAATCACTCTAGAAAAAATTCCATTATCCTCTAGATGTATTTGAAGTTTTTTTCTACTCCAACCTGTATCAGGATTAATTTGTAAAGGAAAGCAAATCCAAGTTGTCTCTGTGCCATCTAGTGTTTGAGGAACGATAAACTGATTTTGATAATTTTCAAAAAATTTATAATAGCTATCAAATCTAGAATTTCTAAGCTCCCATAATTCCTCTATTCTATCCATTTGAGCTATACCAAAGGCCGCACCAGCTTCATTAGGAATAAACCCATAAGCAAGATCCTCGAAAATAAATAATGAGTCATAATCCAAACCATCAAGTTTTTCTAGAAAGCGACCATCACTCTCATTAACTTTTGTTCCAAACATATACTTTTCTGAAGATCTACCCCATGATCTTAATGAAAGAGCTTTGTCTAGCAATGAATCATCATCAAAGAAAACCATCCCTCCATTCCCTAACGCAGTAATAATGTGATAGATAGAAAAGCTTGTAATTGAAATATCAGCTCGCGTTGCAGTTTTCTTTCCCCTTAAACTTCCACCAAGTGTATCTGCTGAATCATGTACTAATTTTAAATTGTGCTTATTTGCAATGCTTCTTAAAACATCCCAGTCACAAATACCGCCAACAAGATCAGGAACTAAAATAGCTTTTGTATTAGGAGTAATCAACTCCTCTACAGAGTCAACTAGAATTTGGTAGTCATTCAAACCAACATCAACAAATACAGGCTTATAACCAGCAAAATATATACTGGAAATATCAGTTGAAAATGTAAGTGCTGGGGTAATGATTTCAGAACCTTTTGGTAAGTCTAACAATCGCATTGCGAGCATTAAAGCTGATGAACCTGAGTTCACCATTACGCCATGTTTTTTTCCCATAAAAGCAGCTACACGACCCTCGAATTCAGAAACTTTTATGCCTGGGATTAAGCCCATAGGATCTGTTAAAACACCATTTACTTGATCAATTTCCTCTTTACCAAACATGGCTCCGCCGTATCTTACGGTTCTAGGTTCTAATCTATCATTCATAGAAAAACCCTTTTTGAATTAACATCATTCATTTTGAATTAAATTTAATTTTAAAAAGATACAACATTATGAATTTTTTTAAAACATGAAAAAATTATTAAGATATCTTTTTTTGAGCTAATGAATTATAGAATTTGGTAGATTGAAAAATCAATTCACCGGTATTTTTATCAAAATCAGTCGAGTAATTCTTTTCTGGGATAAAACAATTTGACGAATGTACTGAGTGATACCAGTGGCTTGCCCAAACACCATCGTAATCATGTATTCCTTTCTGCCATTTAAGCATCTGACTATCCCATGCTATGTCCAACTTTTTACATAGGAGTTTTAAGATTTTTTCTGGGTCGTTTCTAATATCTGTTGCATCAACAACAGGCGGTTCTTCATTAGTAATATCAGAAATATATTTATAGAGCTCGTATTGTTGATAGAAACCCAAATCATTGATATCAGCATCAGGATATTTCAAACAAA
Organism: uncultured SAR86 cluster bacterium; assembly: GCA_902623535.1. Taxonomy (GTDB): domain Bacteria; phylum Pseudomonadota; class Gammaproteobacteria; order Magnimaribacterales; family D2472; genus MED-G82. The sequence continues at coordinate 80,874 of CACNUA010000004.1, forward strand.
AACTTGGGACAACGGATTCAGGTTTACGGATTAAAAAAAAATTTTTTAAAGAAGACATCCAATCATTTGATTCATCAAAATTTACATGCTGCACCATATGTTTTTGAAAAGAGATACCAGGGAACTCTTTCAAACAATTATTAATTGCTTCCTTATAGGATGTTGGTTGAGACTTTAAGATCTCCTCATGCATTGGATGCCTTTTAGGTGACCTGAACAAGTAGCTTGCATAAAGGGGCTCATCCACTACATTTATCACATCACGCCTGTTAGCAAAACTTCTCATCATCGCAGTTGAAAGATTTCTTGGTCCAGACCACATAGCTAATATCATGCAGATATAAGCTCGCTATAGAGTTGATTTAATTGGTTCATGATCACAAATGAATCCTTATTAAATCTTTTATGATCAAGCTCAAGAACAGGTGTTAAAGAACCGAGAGTTCCAGTTATAAAGCATTCATTAGCTTCATATACATCCTCTAAATAAAAGTTCTTTTCAAAAATTGGGATATTATTTTGTTTACAAAGCATGATTACCTTTTTGCGAGTAATACCATTCATGCAGTATTCACCTGTACTGGTCCAAACTTCATCATTTTTAACAATAAAAAAATTGCATGAATTTGTAGTATTCACATAACCATTTATATCCATCATCAAGGCTTCATCAGCACCCGCCTTGTTAGCCTGAATGCATGCCAAAATACAGTTTAATTTCGAGTGGCTATTAAGTTTGGGATCTTGAGTTGTTGCAATGCCTCTAATCTGCGGAACGCTGGCCATCTTAACCCCTTCTCTTTTAGCATTCGGATCAGAATGCTCCATGATAATAACAAGGGTCGGATCTCCAATAACTAAACCAGGTTGCTGAAAAGGCTTAGATTTAATACCTCTTGTAACCATCAGTCGAGCATGAGCATTGTTACTCATATTATTAGCTTCTTGTGTTTTTAAGATTTCTTCAATTAGCTCTTCTCTTGATAAATGAAGTTCAATATCAATATCTGCTAAACCCTCAAACAATCGATCTAAATGCTCATCTAAAAAAATCCATTTATTATCTATGAGCCTAATACCCTCCCAAATACCGTCTCCCATCAAGTAACCACTTTCATACACGGTTATTGACGCTTTTTCACGAGGCAATAACTCACCATTAATGTTAATAAGTATTTGTTGATTTAATTTATTAATATCCATTGAGAAGTCGCTAAATTTTCTTGCTAAAAATATAAAAAATAAGTTAATTTAGTATATATCTAATAAAGGTTAGTATTTTATATATGGATAAATTAAAAATTGCTGGCAGCTTTCTAAAAATTAAATTCCACAACATTTTTAGTGTTATTGTAAAAGCTGCTACTGGATATATCGTTGGGTCTTTTGCCACCATTCAACTTTCCAGTATTGTTGTTGATAATGTTTCAACTCAGGCAATTATTGGCATGCCTTCTGAAACTTTTATGCAATATCTTTTTGTTGCCCTTCTTGTTCTATTTCCCGTTGTTTTGATAATTGCTTTCATAACTAAAAAGAAAAGCCTTAATGCAGATTCTTTAAGTAATTTTGATGAGATAAATTCAACTATTGATAATCAAAAACCAAAGATTGGAGTTATACCCTTTGAAAATCTAAATGAAAATAGTGAAAGTGGCTACCTGGTTGACGGTATTGTTGAAGACCTAATTACAGAACTCTCAATGGTTAATGAAATATCAATTGCAACCAGAAAAACTTCATTTAGTCTCAGAGGTAAAGACTATACATCTCAATCATTTAAAGATGAATGGGGATTTGATTACATTGTTTCGGGAAGCATTCGCTCTTCAGATGAAAGAATAAGAATTTCAGTTGAGCTCAGCGATATGACTGATGACAGAGTTGTTTGGAGTAATAAGTATGATCGAGTGAAGGCAGATATTTTTGAAGTTCAAGATGAAATAGTAACAAAAATTATAAATTCAATTATTGGAAATATTGAAATTGCTAGCTTGAAAAGAGCAAATAGAAAGCCAACAGAAAACATGACTTCCTATGAGTTTATGCTTATGGGTAGAGCGCTTAATCAAAAATTTGATAAAGAAGCCAATAAAGAAGCAATCAAAATGTTAGATGCGGCTATTGAAGCAGATAAGACTAATCCACTCCCCTATTCTTGGAAAGCTTGCACCATTGGGCAAGCAATGTTTCTAGGATTTAGAGATCAGGATGAAAAAACTATGAGTGAATTTTTAGGTGCTTTATCAAAAGCAAATGAAATGAATGACAACGACTGGAATACTAATAGAATTTTGGCTGAAGCACACATAACAATGCAGGACTACCCACAAGCAAAGGTATACGCCACAAGAGCATACAAAGCCAATCCAAATAATCCTCACGTTATGTCAGCGTATGGAGATGCATTATTAAGGAACGATGATGTTGATACAGCAATCAAGGTATTTAAAAAAATGTATTCAGTTGAGCCAATTCCAGCTAGTGATACCAATGAAGATAGGCCCAAAAAAGCATTGATGTTTGCATATTACTTAAATAATGATTTTGATAATGCAATTGAAATATTTAATGAGGTTGAAGAACCAGATTTTAGATCTTGGTTAATTTGCGCAGATATAAAAGCTAAGCAAGGCTTGAATTATCTTAAAGAGAAATGGTTTAAAGAAGGTTTGAAAACATTTAGAGAAACTGATTTTGATGCAGAAATTAGCCGATTCCATCTCCCAAGTAAGGATCATAAATCTCAATTAATTACTTTCTCTAAATCAGTTCTTTCCTGATTTAATAAATGTGGCTGTACACCTTAAATATTAATGCCTAAGACCCTATAGCTTAATAATTTTACAACTATCAAATGTAAGTATCTTTTAATAAAATAATGATAATCTTTTAAAAAATACAAATTTCCAATAACATAGAATGTATGAATAAATCTTTTATATTTCCATGTTTACTATTAACACTTTTCATTACTTCCTGTGCAAGTCTTACCACCGGTCAAGATCAGGTTATCTCAGTTGAAACACCCAATTGCCCTAACGCAACTTGCAGAATCTCTAATAATGAGGGCACCTATTATGTAAATAGAACTCCAGGGACTATAACCATAAACAAATCTGGATCAAACCTAAATGTTGTTTGTGGAATTCCAGGTGAAAATATAGATGAAGCAATTTTTCAACAATCAAATGTTGAAGGACTAACTTGGGGGAATATCTTAATAGGAGGTATTATTGGTGCTGCCGTTGATTTTGGAACAGGTGCCGCATATGAATACCCTTCTTTAATTACTCACCCTCTTGATTGCAGAGGTGATATCACAAACAACAAATTTATTGAAAATAAGTCTAAAACAAAATTCCAAAGATTGGAGGAGTTAAAGAATCTTTTCCAAAATGGGCTGATATCAGAAGAGTCCTATCAACAAAGACAAAAGGAAATATTAAGAGATTAATTTATATTTCAGATAAGATCTTATTTACTTCTTCTTCATAAACTTTCTTTGAAAGTAAACCTGATTCAAATAAATCTTTAAGTTCTAACAATTTGATTTTAAGATCATCATTTTTGAAGTTGTTATTAGTATTTATTAATACTTTTTTTTGAGCTTTTATATCAAAAGTACCAACAGTGCTTGTTTGGAAAATAATTTCCTGTTTTTTGAAATTCCCAGTTGCCAGAGAAAACATATTATCTCTTGATTCGTAAACTCTTCTTTTTTTTGAGGGAAAAATAAAGATTTCTATAACGTCATTATCATTGGCAGTAAAGGAGAATTTAGACCCTTTTGAAGAAGAAAATTCTTTAATTTTACTTGCTCCTCTAATTGATTCAATCTGATCTGCTCTATTATTAATTGGCATCAGAGATACATTGATTAAACCATTTTCAATTTTTATTGAGTGAGACTTTTTTCTTCCAATTTGGCCCAAATATAATTCTTTATCAGAAGTATAAACATGTACTGCTAATTTAATTTCTCTTTGAGAGCCTAAATATTGAATAGAGTCACCTGATCGAATTATCTTTAATTCAGCAGCTATTAAATCTGAAAACTGCAAAGATGTTACAAAACAAATAAAAATAAATATTTTTTGCATATTTGTTACTAACTAAGTTTTTGATATTAAATAATTACTTATATAAAACTTGTCTTAACTAAGTGTATATTACTATTACTAATTATCTAAATTAAAAATAAAAATTATGAAAACAAAATTTTATAACGCTATCCTCACAATAATATTTTGTAGTTCGTTGGTAGCTGAATCTCCTATGAAACCTACAAGCTTTTCAAGTGAGCTCTATAAAGAAAAAATATTAGATGGTAACTATATTGCTTCTATAGATCATCCAAATACTTTTCTTGATTTTAATTATGGTGATCGTGTAGCTAATCACTCCCAGATATCCAAAGCAATATTAAGATGGTCTAAACAGTCCAATAAAATTAAAGTAATTGAGTACGCTAAATCTCATGAAGGCCGACCACTTTATGTTGCTTTTATTTCATCATCAGAAAATCTAAAGAATCTTGATGAGATTAAAAATAAAATTACTAAGTTATCAGATCCGCGAATTACATCTAATACTGAAGCTAAATCCATAATTGAAAATATTCCTGCAGTTGCATGGATGGCATATTCAATTCATGGAAATGAAACATCAGGGGCAGATGCAGCACTAGGCATAATTTATCATCTAATTTCCAGCACTGATCTTGAAATAACGAAAATGCTTGAGGATATGGTGGTCATAGTTGATCCAATGATGAATCCAGATGGAAGAGATAGGTTTGCAAAATCACTAGAGCAATATCGAGGTACTGCCCCAAACTATGATGATCAATCATTGCTTCATACTGGAGATTGGCCTTACGGAAGAACTAATCACTATTATTTTGATTTAAATAGAGACTGGTTCTATTTAACGCAACCTGAAACACAGGGACGAGTAAAACTTATTAATCAATGGAGGCCACAGATCTTAGTGGATGGTCATGAGATGGGTGGTCAAGATACATTTATGACAGGCCCTCCGAGAGAGCCAATTAATAAGAATATTGATTACGATCTTATTAAATGGGGAAATGTATTTGCCCAAGATCAAGCTCAAGCATTTGATAAAAAAAATTGGAGGTTTTATACAGGTGAATGGCACGAGGATCTTTATCCGGGATATTCCTTTTATGTTCAATTTAGAGGAAGCCTTGGTATTCTCTATGAGCAGTCTAGGATGGCTGAAGATGGTGTAAGGAGGCCTGAAGGTACCATTCAATCCTATAAAGAATCAGTGCATCACCAGTTTGTAAGTACGCTAGCAAACTTAAAGACACTAGAAAACAACTCTAAAGCAATGTATCAAGATTACTGGGATGGAAGAAAATACAACATTTCTAAAGACAGTAAGTATGCAAATCAAACATTTGTAATATTGCCTACTAAAAATCATGGAAGATTGAATGCTCTGGCAGAGAAACTTAAGGCACAAGATATAGAATTGTTCTCTAATCAAAAGACTATTGTAACTAAGTCAGCTGTTACACAATCAGGTGAAAAGTTAAGTAATTATGTAATACCTGAAGGTAGTTTAATTATTCCAAATCAACAACCTGAAGCTCCATTAATAGCTGCTATTTTAGAATTTGATGCTTATATTGATAAATCAGTCCTCATTGAGGAAAGACAAGAAAGTTTGAGAGATGGCTCATCAATAATGTATGACACAACAGCTTTTAATTTCACAATGATGTTTGGATTAGAAGCTATCACTGTTGATGAAAAAATTTCTAATAATTTAGAGACATGGACGAGTGCATCTCCTCAATTAGATATTAATGCTGACTCAATAATATGGGCAACAGATGGCGAAGATGACCGATCAGTTGCATTTGCAGCCAGGTTAATGGAAAACAATATTCAAGTTCGCATTATTGATAAGGAATCAAACCTATCAGGTCACGAACTCTCGAGAGGAAGCGTGGCTGTTTTACAAATGGACAATCCAAATGTAGCAAACTTAAGCTCAATAATAACCCAGACTGGATCTGATTTAGGTATTTCAATTGATTCAATAGAATCAGGATTCGGCCCAGAATTATTACCTGATTGGGGTGGAAGACACTTTCGACTCCTTGAGAAACCACAGGTAGCAATACTCGGACATTCTAATTTTAATTCTTATGACGTAGGGGTTAGCTGGTGGTCATTAGATCATCATCTTGGCATCAGGCATACCCAGCTCAATGGTTCATTTACAGGTTATGCAGATTTAAGACGTTACAACGTAATTATTATGCCAAGTGGTTATCTTGAAATGAGCGATTATGAAATTAGTGCTTTAAATGATTGGGTGAAACAAGGTGGTACATTAATTGCTCATAATAGGAGCTCTAGATTCATAGCAACTCAAGAAAATCTTGGCAGCGTGAAACAACTTAAGGATGTTTTGGATCGAAGTAAAGACTATGACTTCGACCTTTTAAGGGAAATATATGCTGTTGAAGATGATCTT
>CACNUA010000005.1 GCA_902623535.1 uncultured SAR86 cluster bacterium
CAATGCAAACCTTAATCGACTTAAAACCATCCATAACATCTAATTTAGTAATACATAATTCTGTTACTGAATTTATAAATATAATTTTTTTTAATGCATGCAGATCAAGCCATCCACATCTTCTAGGTCTTCCAGTCGTAGCACCAAACTCGTGGCCGATTTTAGCTAGTGATGCACCATCTTTGTCAAATAATTCAGTGGGAAATGGGCCCTCTCCTACTCTCGTTGTATAAGCTTTTGTAATTCCCAGAATTTTATTAATCTGTTTTGGTCCAACCCCAAGTCCAGATGAAACTCCACCGGCAGTTGTGCTTGATGAGGTTACATAAGGATATGTACCATGATCAATATCAAGCATGGAGCCTTGCGCTCCTTCAAATATTATCTCTTGTTTTTCTTCAATGCTTTTGTACAAAATTTTATAAGTGTCACAGCCAAAATTAGTTTGTAGTTTTCTAAAACTAGTTAGCTCCTCTATTACAACATCGATATCGATAGGAGTGCTTTCATAAATTTTGGTGAGTAACTGATTGTGATATTCAACTAGTCCGTAAATCTTAGATTTATGAAGTTCAAGATTAACAAGATCTCCAAACTTTAATGATCTTCTCCCAACCTTGTCCTCGTAGGCTGGACCGATACCTCTTCCAGTCGTACCAATGCCCTCATGCTTATCACGGACATGATCAATGGCAATGTGGGTCGGCAAAATTAGGGGGCAATCGTTACTAATATGAAGTCGGTTTGTAACAGATACGCCGCTGTTAGACAACATCTCTATTTCTTCATTGAGTGCTGGCAAGGAAATCACAACCCCGTTGCCAATAATGCAGCTCGAGGATGAGTGCATAATTCCTGAAGGGATTAAATGAAGAACTTTATGCGAACCATCAACCTTTATTGTATGACCAGCATTATGTCCGCCTTGAAATCTACAAACCAATGAACCTTCTTTACAAAGGGCATCAACAATTTTCCCTTTTCCCTCATCACCCCATTGCAATCCTAGAATTAGGGTGGAATTCATTGGTTAGGGCTTTTGTGTACCGTCAGATTTGTTTAGATACTTAAAGTAATCAGACTTGGGATCTATTAACAATACATCTGCCTTATTTTGGAAAGTACTGGTATACCCCTTTATGCTTCTTGTAAATTCATAAAACTCAGGATCTTTTGAAAAAGCGTTAGCATAAATGGCTGCTGCTTTTGCATCTCCTTCACCGCGGATCTGCTCAGCTTGCTTATAGGCCTCTGCAAGAATAATAACTTTCTGTTTGTCTGCTTTAGAACGTATTTCATTAGAAAGCTCTTTACCCTCTGATCTTAACTCTTCAGCGAGTCTATTTCTTTCTGTACGCATTCTTTCAAAGACAGAGCTGCTTAGCTCTGATGGTAGATCAATTCTCTTAACTCTAAAATCGATGATTTCAATGCCAAGATCAGATACGGATGCACCAAGATTATTTGTCATAGAATTCATCATTTCATCTCGCTCACCGGAGACAAGTTCTGTAACGGTTCTCTGGCCAAACTGATTTTTGAGTTCAAATTCTGTTCTCTGACCGAGCAGGTTATTAAGTGTAAGGAAGCTTCCACTAGTAGCTTTGTAAAAAGTTAATACATCAATAATTTTATATTTCACAAATGAATCAACTAGGAGATATTTACTTTCTACCGTAAGTATTCTGTTGGGCTCCTCATCAAGACTTTGCAATCTTGCATCAAATTTTCTAACACTCTGAATAAGTGGAAGTTTGAAATGAATTCCAACCTCAACGTCAGGCTTGATAACCTCACCAAATTGAGTTACCAATGCTTTTTCCTTTTCATTAACTATGTAAATGCTGTTAGCAATAACGGCTATGATTAGGGCAGAAAGAATTAATATAAGATTAGATCTATTCATCATCATCCTCCGCTTTTTTATTTTGCTCCATGATTTTATCAAGCGGAAGATAAAGCAGGTTGTTACCCCCTTCTACATCCACCATAATTTTTGTTGAGTTAGACAGGACACTTTGGATCGCATCAAGATAAAGCCTATCACGCGTTACTTTTGGAGCTTTTTGATACTCTGCTAGAAGCTTTTCAAATCTAACAACCTCACCTTCTGCATTTGCGATTACTTCTTCTCGATATGCCTCTGCAGCTTGCACCCTAGCAACCCCTTGACCACGAGCCTCAGGAACAATGGATAGAGCATATCTTTCAGCCTCATTCTGAAGTCTAACCTTGTCTTCTCTTGCAGCCACAACATCATCAAAGGCTTCTTTTACAGCAGTCGGAGGATCTGTCTTTTCTATGTTCACTTGTTGAACAATTAAACCAGTAGAATAAAGATCTAAATAACTTTGAAGACGTTCCTGCACATTCAGTGCAAGGGTTTGCCTACCTGTTGTAAGTGTTTCTTCGAGTGAATTATCTCCAACAACATGACGTAAAGAACTTTCTGTAGCCTGGCGGAGGCTTGCTTCTGGGTCGTTAACGTTTAATACAAAATCTTTAAGATTTTTTATTCGATATTGAATTGAAATCGTAACATCAACTAGATTTTCGTCTTGAGTTAACATATTTGCAGTTTGAGAAAAACGTCTAGTAAGGGCAACATTCTCAACAAATCGCTCATCAATACCAGCGATCATAAAATTCAGACCCTCATCAGTTTCTTGATAGTATGTTCCCAATCTTAGTACAACGGCTCTCTCGGGTGCTTCAAGCTGATAAACACACATTGATGCATAAATAATTAGTAGGCCGAAGATTCCATATATGAAGATTCTTTTGAAAGAAAAGTTATTTCCAGAACCCCCCGATCCATTAGTAGAATTTTTATTTCCTCCAAATAGTAGAGAAAATTGTTTCATTAGATCATCAAAATTAGGGCCATCATTATTGTTGTTGTTTCGACCCCAAGGGTCTTGGTTGTTTTGGTTATCCCAGTTCACGTTATTGCCTTTAAAATGAAGATTATATCTAGTATTTGAGGACGAAAGTTAATAATTAAAGAATTACTTATAACTTTAAGCCCTTTTTAATAAATTCTCTTGCGGCGTCTTGCTCATGTAAGTCAAAAAAATTTAAATCCTGCCAACTTCTCATCCATGTAATTTGTCTTTTTGCTAATTGTCGTGTTCCAAAAATAGATTTTTCTAACATTTCGGACTCTTTTAGAGAACCATTTAGTACCATAAATGCCTGCTTGTAGTTAACTGCTTTTAAGATAGGATGAGTTTTTTTCAGATTATTATTCATGATCAATTCATCAAGTTCATTAATCAATTTATCATTTACAAGACTTGGTTGCCTTTTCTCAATTCTTTTATGTAATTTAGCTCTTTGATTTGGGAATATTCCGATCTGAATAATATTGTATTCATTTCTGATGCCTGATTTAGCCGAGTCTTTATCTTGATTATTTTGGTTTAGCTCTATCTCTATTGCCCTTATCAGTCTTTGCTTATCATTAGGAGAAATTTCTTGAGCTTTTGTTGGATTTAATTTAACTAATTGATCAAACAATTTATTTGACCCATTTTCTTTCAGTTCAGCAATTAACTTTTTTCTTAGTACGTAATCGGCATTAGGCAATGAGTGAATTCCTTCAAAAAGACTTTTGAAATACATCATTGTACCCCCTACAAATAATGGGACTTTTCCATCATCAACAATTTTTTTTGCAAGAATTGAGGCATCATTTATGAACTCGGCTACATTATAGATTTCACTTAGTGAACAGTGATCTATCAAATAATGTGGATACTTTTTCAACGTATCTTGATCAGGTTTACCTGATCCAACATTGCAACCCTTATAGACCTGGACCGAGTCAACAGAAATTAATTCAAATGTTTTTGGAAATTTATCTATGATTTCAATTGCCCAGCTAGTTTTGCCTGACGCAGTGGGTCCAAGAAGAAATATAGCTGAGGGCTTGGATTGGTTACCCAAGTTTAAAGAGCCTCTTCGTTAAGTTCTCCAGTCCTAATACGAATAACTTTTTCAAGGGGTGAAATAAAAATCTTTCCGTCTCCAATTTTGCCTGAGGAAGCGGCTGTACTTATTGCCTCCACAATAGACTCTGTCTGATCATCTCTTACAGCGACTTCTATCTTAATTTTTGGGAGAAAATCGATTACGTATTCAGCGCCTCGATAAAGTTCAGTATGGCCTTTTTGTCTGCCGTATCCTTTTACTTCACTAATTGTCATACCAGTAATACCTAGCTGATCTAAACTTTCTCGAGCTTCTTCTAATTTAAAAGGTTTTATAATTGCAGTAATTAATTTCATTTTGAGTCCAGTAGTTTCATTATATATGAGCCTTGTCTCTGAGTAGAGCCTTTGTTCTTATTAAAAACTACTTCTGCATTAGCTATTAATGATGAAGAGTAGCCCGCATCATTAATTAGATTATCAAAGGCATTAGCAAGCTCTAATTGATTATGAACTAGTAAGGCAGAATCACTTGAAGTCAGTTCTGATGACATTTCTTCAAAGTTAAATGTGTATGGGCCAATAATAATTGGCGTTTTGTTGCATGCAGGCTCAGCAAGATTATGGCCTCCATGATTTATAAGGCTTCCACCAACAAAGGCACAGCTTGAAAGCTTGTAGCAAGTATTTAATAGGCCAATTCTATCTATGATAATAACTTCGGGCTGGGAATCGCCTTCTATACAAGAAAATTTTTCTCCATGGAATCTCATTTCATCACATAAACTTTTTATAGAATTTGCTCGCTCGGGATGTCTTGGACATATAACTAATTTTACATTTGGGTTCGATGGATTATTTTGCTTAAATGTTCTGTAGGCATTCAAAACAATCTCCTCTTCTCCCTTATGAGTGCTTGCAGCAAGAATAAATTTTTTTGGAAGTTTTTTTTCTGATGATGTTTCTTTTGCAGGTTCAATATCATATTTCACAGAGCCAACAACTTCTATCTTTTTAGAATCAACCCCTAAGTTACAAAATCGCTCTAAGTGCTTATCCGATTGAACAAAAAGTTTATCCATTTTTTTAAAGATAGGAGTCATCAATAAGCGAGTTTGTTTGTATAAGCTTGCTGATCTTTTACTAAGACGGCCATTGAGCAAGATTACTGAAATATTCAGTTTATTGGCTTTGTAAATTAAATAGGGCCATATTTCGGTCTCAAATAAGAGAATCAGTTTTATATCAAAAAAACGAAAAAAAAGATTTATAAAAATAAAAAAATCCCAGGGCAAAAATATTACTTGATGTTTATGACCATATAACTCTTGAGCTTTTTGTAATCCAGTAGCAGTGGAAACGCTAATAATAATTTCGTTATTTCCTTCTAAGGTTTTAATAAAATTTTTGATCCCTAAAACCTCACCAAGACTAACCGCATGGACAAGAACAGGATTATTTCTTTTCTTGAATCCTAGGCCAATCCTATTGCTAATTTTTGATAGATATAACTTTTGTTTAGCTCCCTTAATTAATAAATTTAGAAAAAAGATTGGTATTAAACAAAAAAAACAAATCTGATAAATAAATAGAAACATCAATGTGAGAATACTTTAAATGTAATAATAACGGTTTTATTAAAGAATATGAGCATCATTATTTTCTTATGGAAATTAATCATTCGAATCCCTCGAAGATTTCATGGTGCAAAACTATTTTCATTCTTATTAAAAATACTTTTATTTAATCGAATAAAAGTTGCTAAGAAAAATATAAACCTATGCTTCAAAGAAATGAATAAACAAGAACTTAGGGATCTTTTCAAAAAAAATGTTGAGGCTGCTTCTATGTCAATCTTTGATATAGGAATTGCATGGTTTTGGAGCGATGCAAGAATTAAAAATGAACTTCCCAGCAAGATAACTAACTTGGAGCTAATAAAAAATAATTCCCAGGGAAATTTAATTATCTTTAAACATTCTTTGCATTTGGAGCTGGATGCAAGGATTTTGGGGATGCAAGCAGAATTGTATGGTGTAGGCAGAGAACATAACTCTCCATATATGCATAAAATTATTGATTCTGGTAGAAAAAGAGCCGTTAAAGATACAGCAACCAAAAAAGAAACTCTAAGATTTATTAAATGGTTAAAGGAGGGGAAAAACGTTATGTATGCAATTGATCAAGATTATGGAACAAAACATTCAAAAAAGATAAATTTTTTTGGGATACCGACCTTTACAATAACAACTGCTGAAAGACTGCAAGGGATAACAAATTGTAACGTTATTTTTTTAGACTCATGGTTTAAAGATGGAGTGCTTCGAATTAACCTTGAAGAAATATCTAGAAATAATGCCATAGCTTCAACTGAAATGATTAGTCAAAGAATTGAATTATCAATTAGAAGAAATCCAAGTGAGTACCTTTGGCATCATAAAAGATTTAAAAGTTCTCTAGGAAAAGAGTTTTATAAGGATGCTAGATAAGATCAATTCACTAAAAGGATATATGCCACTGCATGAGGGAGAGGCTTTAGTAAAATGGGCGGAAAAATTTTCAAAGATAGGCCCTATTTTAGAAATAGGAACATTTGGAGGGAAGTCTGCTGCATTCTTGGCTTATGGTTCAAGAAAAAATAATCAGTTAGTTTATACAATTGATCATCATCGGGGATCTGAAGAACATCAGCTTGGAGAAGAGTATTTTGATAAAGAAAATTTTGATGAGGCCCTTAACAGGATAAATACAGTTCCTTTGCTCCAAAAGAATCTAGAGGAAGTTAAAGAAATTACAAACATAATCCCAATAATTGGTGACGCAAATACTATTTCACAATCATGGCAAACAAGATTAGGAATGTTATTTATAGATGGCAGTCATAGTTTTGAGTCCGCAAATAATGACTATGAAAACTGGAAACATTTAATTGAAAAGCATGGTGCCTTGGCCTTTCATGATATCTTTGAAGATCCAAGCAAAGGAGGCCAAGCACCATATAAAGTCTTCCAAAAGGCCATCGATGATGGTTATAAGATTTTTGATAGAGTTGATACAGCGGTTTGTCTTACGTATTAGACTAAATTAGTAGTAAAGACTCGTGATGCTCTTGATATATTATAAATGGCATCTTCTGCAAGAATTAATGCAGCAATGGTCCAACTTGGCTGCTCAAAGGGCCAAAATATTTTTTCGTTAAATTGCCATCCCATATATGGAATTTGTTCGTCATCGCTAATGGTTTTAACTTCTTGTAAAATCTTAATTGCCCTTTCTCTATGTCCTGCTTTTACAAGAGCAATACAAAATTCGCATGTCTCGGCTACTGTAACCCAAGGTTCTTCCGCAACACACTTTACTCCTAATCCATCAACATAGAATCTCTGCATTGTTTTTTCGACATACATATCCTCTTGTTCTGTTGATAATGCTCCAGATAGAATTGGATAATACGCATCCATTGAGAAATTGCTTCTATCAGCTTTTAAATCAAAATTGTTTTTTGGGGCTTGAATACATTTTTTTGCGCTTTGATAAATTTCACTCCATTTGTCTTTATTGGGTAATTCCCCCATTACATCTGCAAGAAAAATTGAGCACTCAAGGCTTTTAACTGTTGAACTATTGCCGGTAAGCAAAAAGTCAATATCATACTCACCGTCTTCATCAATGTTCCAAATAAATGCGCCCGATTCAGACTGCATATCCAAAAGAAAATCATTTGCCATAAGAAGGCAACTCCAACTCTCTTTAGTAAAGGCTTTATCTTGAAAAAGGATGTAATGGAATGCGAGTGCTGTTGCAAAATAAGCTGCATGATTTGATTGTTTATTGAGCTTTGTGGGATTAGATTTTTTGTATTCTTCATACCAACTTCCATCCGAGTTTTGATTAAGTCGAGACCATACTAGACCTCTCTCAAATTCATCTTTAAATCCTGCAATACCAAGACCAATGCAAGCTTCTAAATGATCCCAATGATCGTGAGTTTGATCATCCTTACAAATTATTGAACCATCAGAATTTTGATATTCCTTAAGTTTGTTACCTAAGTGACAAATAAAATCTTCTGAAGAATGGATAGCCATAAATTAATTTTTCTTAAAATAAAAACTGATACTCTTTCCAAGGATGGGGTTAAGTAATTTTTCTACTACATCCATGATAGGAGTGTTTTTTAAGATATGCCTTTCAAGTATTTTTTTATAAACCTTTACTAAAAAATTATTTTCTTGTGTTTTCCAAAAGATGCATCTTAGCCACCAATAAGCAGAATGAAATGCATGATATTTTTCGGATTGAATAAAAGAAAAATTATGGTCCTGCATTGCCTTTAAGAAATTTGATTTTTTAAAAATTCTAACGTGGCCGCCTGGCATATTTTGATATTCCTTTGATAGCATCCAGCAAATTTTCTCCGGCAAAAATGATGGGACACTTGCAAGAAAATATCCTCCCGGCTTTAACACCCTATTGATTTCTTGAATTGCTTTATTGTAGTCCTCCAAGTGCTCCAACACTTCAGAGCAAATCACAATGTCTAATTCATTATCTTGAAAAGGGAGATTATAGATTGAGCCTTGTAAAAATTTTACTAAGTTAAAATCCATCTCTTTAAAAAAATCCAAGCCTTCATTGCTCTTTTCTAATGATGGAATATCCATATCGACCCCAAAAAGATTTAGGCCTGACTGAGCATCCATTGCTCCAAAAATATGTCTACCCTCTCCGCATCCGACATCCAGTATTTTGTTGCCTCGTGATAAATTAATTTTTGAGAAATTAAATGTCAGCATGCTTTGTTAAAATTGAAGAGATATGTTCTATATAACTGTTTGCAATAACTGGCCAACTAAAGTTTTGTAAAATGTGATCTCGTCCTAAATTAGCTTTTTTCATGTAGTGATCATAGTTCTGGAAAATATTATCCAATGAATTAAAAATATCTTCATGACTTTCAGGGGCAATCATCTCAGCATAAGGTCCAGTAATCTCTGGTATTGAGGCAACATCTGTAGCAAT
Organism: uncultured SAR86 cluster bacterium; assembly: GCA_902623535.1. GTDB lineage: Bacteria > Pseudomonadota > Gammaproteobacteria > Magnimaribacterales > D2472 > MED-G82. Next base: position 8,955 of record CACNUA010000005.1, read on the forward strand.
TAGAGGAACGGCACATGCCATAGCCTCTCCAACTGGAAAGCCAAACCCCTCATACAAAGAACTTACAATCGCAACTTGGCTGGAGGCATATTCATCACTAACCTCTTGATTGGTTAAGTTAGTTTTAAACGACACAAACTCATCAATACCTAGCTTTGAAATCAATCTTTCAGTATGACCCCCAGATCTAGGCTTCCCAATAACTACCAAATTAATTAATGGGTACTTATCTTTTGCAACAGCTATTGCCCTAAGAGTGAAGTCCAATCCTTTTAAGGGCACGTCTGCACTTGCCGTAGTAATTAACTTGAATGGTTTCTTTGAGATTATAGTATTTGGTTTAAATATTCCCGTATCAATGCCATTTGGAATTACATGAATCTTGCTTGCATCTATATGAAAGTACTTCTGAATGTCATTCTTGGAGCTTTTGGACGGAGAAATAATATTATGCATTTTGGGAGCAACTCTTAACTGCATCTTTAAAAATGAATACCAGCTTCGTATAAAGGTCTTCTTTACAATGCCTTTAGCGTACTTTAATTCATACTCTTTATCCCTCGGGATAGGATGATGGATAATCTGAAAAAGAGGAAATTTTTCTTGAATTTTAATCATTGCATAGGAGAGAGATTGATTATCAATAACAAAATCGTATTCTTTTCTGGTTGATAAATAATTTTTTGCTCGATTTCCAAATGTTCTCATTTCTGGAAATCCTCCAATCAAAGCTATAAAAAATTCATAATAATCATCAAAATCTTTATTTTCTTTATTAAAAAATAAATTTAATCTGTCACGAAAATTAAACGTGCTGAATAGATCTAAACCCGGCAGTTTTATCAAATTAATCCCGCTAGCTAACTTTGGATAAGGGGGTCCAGAGATAATATCTACATCATGGCCTAAATCTTTAAAAGCCCTGCTAAGCTCATAAACATATATACCTTGCCCTCCACTAAAGGGCGCACTTCGATAACTTAAAAAAGCTATTTTGAATTTTCTCACTATAGAGTTTTTTAAATATTAAATCTGGTACAGCCAGTCTTTATATTGGTTATTTTTTGCAGAAACTATGTCTTCAAATATTGATTGAAGTTTTTGTGTTGTAGAACCAATTTTACCTGAGCCAATGATCCTATCATCCACCTTGGAAATTGGTGTTACCTCGACAGCGGTCCCAGTAAAAAAAGCCTCATCAGCATCCAATAAGTCTTCATACTGAAGATTTAATTCTTTTACTTTCAGATTAAGATCTGATGCTATTTTTATAATGCTTTGTCTGGTTATACCATTTAAACAGTTTTCAGTAGTTGGAGTAAGAATGTCTCCATTTTTTACAATGAACAAATTCTCACCGCTGCCTTCTGAAATATTACCCTTGATATCCATCAACAATGCTTCATCCGATCCTCTTGCAAGAGCATCGTTTAGAGCCATTATTGAATTTACGTAGGTGCCAACTATTTTATTATTTGAATAAAGTGGATTTTCGTATTGTTTATATGGAGAGGTAACAATACTTATGCCATTTTTTTTCTTCTCAGGATCCATGTATGAGGGCCACTCCCAACAAGCAACAGCAACATTAACTGTGAGATCACTCGCTCTCAGTCCCAATTCCTCAGAACCAAAAAAAACAATCGGTCTAATGTATGCCTCCTCTAACTTGTTTTGTTTTAAAGTATCTTTTTGAATTTGGTTTAAGTCCTCTATTGAGTATGGAATATCAATATTTACCTTAGAGGCTGCATCAAAGAGCCTTCTAGTATGATCATCCAATCTAAATATTGCTCCTCCTGAATCATTTTTATAAGCCCTTACACCCTCAAAAACACCAACACCATAATGCAGAGTATGAGTAAGCGCATGAATCTTGGTTTCATCCCATTTAAGAAACTCTCCGTTCATCCAAATGAATTTTGAATCTGTATTTATAAACATTTAAGCGCTGTATTATGACAAACAAGGTTAAAATATGAAATTCTAAAAGACTTTTAGATGAACAAAAATATTTTCAGAGAATATGACATCAGAGGTGTGTATCCTATTGACCTAAATGAAGATGCATATTTTGAAATAGGTTATGCGATAGCTTTTAAATGTAATCAATTAAGTATTGATAGCATTGTCCTTGGAAGAGACGGTCGCTTATCTGGAAAATCATTAATGAATGCTCTCGAAAATTCATTATTAAATAATGGAATAAATGTTGAAAATATAGGAATTGTGACAAGTCCGTTACTTTACTATGCTGCGAAAAAACATAGCTCCAAAAGTGGAATTATGGTTACCGGAAGCCATAATCCAAAAGAATACAACGGTATTAAAATGATTATTAATGATGAGCCTGTATCAGGCAAAGAGATATTTGAGCTAATAGGCACACCAAATAATGCAATCAGCAAAGGCACTTCCTCTATAAACAAAGGTGTTATTGATAATTATATTGAGGAAGTAAAATCAAAAAGTATCCAATCAAAAGACGAAATTAAAGTTGTTATTGATTGTGGCAATGGTGCTGCAGGCGTCATAGCTCCAAAACTTTTTACAGCACTTGGATTTAATGTAGTTGAAATCTACTGTGAAGTTGATGGCAATTTTCCTAACCATCATCCTGATCCAGGTAATCCTAAAAACTTAAAAGATCTATCAGATAAAGTTTTAAGTGAAAAAGCCAATATTGGCTTAGCTTTTGATGGAGATGGAGACAGGCTTGGAGTTGTTGATAATGAAGGCAAAATTATTCCACAAGATAAATTTTTGATGTTGCTTGCAAAAGATATTCTTAAAAACTCACCAAAAGCAAAAATTATTTTTGATGTTAAATGTACCAATAGATTAAAAGATGTGATCTTAAGCTATGGAGGTGAGCCAATTATGTCTCCTACAGGTCATTTTCATATTAAAAAGATGCTGAGAAAAACTAATGCCCATCTTGCTGGTGAAATGAGTGGTCATATTTTCTTTAACGATGATTGGTATGGCTTTGATGATGCCCATTACTCTGGATTTAGACTTATAAAGATATTGATTGAAAATGAATCTGAACTTTCTGAATTACTTGGTGAATTTCCAGATGGCTTTACTACACCTGAAATAAATATTGATGTCGATGAAGATAAGAAATTCCAAATTGTTGATGAGTTTAAAATAGGTGCATCATTTGAAAATGCATCAGTAAGTACGTTGGATGGCCTAAGAGTTGAATATGAGGATGGATGGGGTCTTTTAAGGGCTTCCAATACTACACCTAAACTAGTTCTTAGATTTGAGGGCACAAGTCAAAGAAGTTTAGATAACATAATTCGAAAATTTGATGCGGAATTTCAAAAAGTGCATCCTAATCTTGATAAGATAATTGATCAAACATGAAGAATGAAAGGAAACAAATAATCTTACAGGCTTTAGCGCAGCTTTTAGAAAAAAGAAATCCTTCCAAAATAACTACAGCACTTTTAGCAAAAGAATCAAAAATCACTGAGGCTGCACTATATCGTCATTTTCCTAGCAAGCGAATAATCTATCTAGAATTATTTAATTTTTGTGATGTTTCAATTCGAGAGAAGATATCTGAATTAAAAAAAACAGATAAAAATTCAATAGAGCAAATCAAAGTTCTTTTCTTCTTCTTAGTAATGTTCGTTGAAAAAAATAAAGGTTTTGCAAGAATTCTTTCAAGAGAAGCATTGGGGCCAGCTGAAAAAAATGTAATTGATGCTGTTAATCAATTCTTCAATAGCCTTGAGTTATCTGTAAAACAAATACTTGCTGATGAAAAAAAACTCATTGCTCCAGCGGGCCTATGTGCTCAAATAGTAATCACTGGCCTTGAAGGAATAGTGGCAAGATTTATTCGCAATGAATTTAAAGAAAACCCAAGTAGCTACTTAGATAACTACTGGCAAATACTTGAAAGATCCATTCTGAAATAGACTAATCTAACAACAATTCAAAATAGGCATCATCATCAAGATCATCTGATCTTTCACCTGTTCCTTTATTGACTCTCACAAATGATATTCCTTGCGGAATGCTTGCCTCATATTCAGGAAGCTGAGGTATAACTTCCTCCATAAAGCTCACCCAAATTGGTAATGCGATTGTAGATCCAAACTCGTCCTCTCCAAGCGATGAAAAATCATCATTACCAACCCATACAGTTGTAACTAAATCATCATGAAATCCTGAAAACCATGTACTGATTGAATCATTCGTTGTTCCAGTTTTTCCACCAAAATCCTTTCTTGATATTGACTCTGTCCTTCTACGATTTGAGCCTCTTTGCATTGCTTCTTTTAGAATGTCTTTTACTACATAAGTCGACCTTGGATCAAAATCCTCTTCGGAATCAACCTCATTTATTAATTGAATTGGCTTTATGTTTTTTTCATTATTAATCCAAGGAAAATTAATATTATCCTCCGTCTTGTCATCCATAAAAGATTGATGCTCATAGATGATGTTACCGTTCCTATCTTCTACCTTAGTAATGAATAAAGGCTCTTTAGTCTCACCCTCATTAACTAAAATTGAGAAAGCTCTCGTCATTTCAATTGGTGAGAAACTCGACGAACCTAAGGCCAAAGATAAATCACTTGGCAATCTTCTTTTTTCAAAACCAAATGCCTGAAGATCATCTCTAACATTTTCAATACCTATATTTCTGAGAAGTTTTATTGAGACAATATTGATAGACTGAACAAGCGCCTCTCTTAATCTTGTTAAGCCATAGAATTTTTTTGTGTAATTTTCTGGCCTCCAATAATCCTCTAAGTTCTCATCTTCAAATATGATTGGTGCATCATTAATTAGAGATGATGCGTCATAACCTCTAGAAATAGCACTCGCATAGATGAAGGGTTTAAAGCTTGATCCAGTTTGTGGAAAGGATTGCCTAACTCGATCAAACTTGGTTTTAATAAAGTTTGTACCTCCAATATAGGTTTTTATGTGGCCATTTTTAGGATTCATAGAAACAAAAGCCACTTCAGCTGGAGGAATTTGGATAATTCGCTGACTGGATTCATTGTTTGATAATGTAACTAGATCACCTTTTCTTACAAGATCAAAAAAATTATCTGGTTTAGGACCTTTTTTATTGTTTGATCGTTTTCTAGCCCAACCATATTTATCATCCCAAATTAAGATTTCTTTATCATAATTCTCTGTTAAAACAGTTACTTGATCTTTTTGAACATCAGCAATCAATGCTCGTAAATATCGATCAGGAATTTTATGGCCCTCAAAAATCTCACCTAGCTTATTAAAAATTGATTCAGAATCGTCAGCTTCGTCAACAGTATCAAAAATTATTGATGGCCCATAGAGTACTATCTGATCAAAGAATTGATCTCCTAGCTCTTCAGCAAAATTATTTTTTTCTATCCATCCATAACGCTCTGAATAAATCTCAATATTTTTAAATATAGCCTCTTCTGCATGATTCTGCATTTTTGTATCTAAAGTTGTGTATATGCTCCATCCCAAGTTGTATGCATCAAGTCCATATCTTTCAATCATCGTCTGTCTGACGAGCTCTGCAAAATATTCTGCATTTGAATCAAAGCTATTAGTTTCATTGAAAAGATTGATTGGCTTTCGAGCATTAAATAAATATTGTCCTTTTCCTATGTATCCAAGCTTATGCATTCTCTGAAGAATCCAATTGCGTCGTATCTTTGATCTCTCAGGATTTCGAATAGGATTAATGCGTGATGGGAGTTGTGCTGAGGCAGCAATCAATGCAGCCTCATCAAGGCTAAGCTCTTCAACTGACTTTCCAAAATATACTTCAGCAGCTGACTCAATACCATATGCTCTGTTTCCTAAAAAAATTCTATTTACGTAGAGAGAAAATATTTCTTCCTTAGTAGCTTTACTTTCAAGCTCAAAGGCTAAATAGATTTCTTTCAGTTTTCGAATTGCATTTTGATCCCTACTTAACAAATAACCTCTTACAACTTGCATTGTAATGGTACCTCCACCACTAACAATCTCACGATATCGAACAATCTGTAATAAAGCCCTTGTGAACGAAAGCAACCTGAATCCCGTATGAGAAAAGAACTGATCATCCTCCGCAGCTAAAAAAGCATATTTAACATTTTCGGGTATCTCTTCAAATGAAAGTGTTCTCCTTTTTTGCTCACCAAACTCACCAATTAATTTTTCATCAGCAGAAAATATTTTCATGGGAACCTGAAGCACATTCTCATTAACCAAATCAATGGAGGGCAATGAAGGCTTAAAATAAAAATATCCCGCAAGAATTACGGTAATTGATAATAGAGTAGCCGCTATTAATAGGTTAAGAATTAAATGGGAAACCCTGTAAATAAAATGAAGCATTACTAACTTATTCTATTGGCTAATATAAGAAAAAAATAACTTAAATGATAGAATGCATTCGAAAATTTATATATGTATGATGATTTATCTTATAGGCCCAATGGGATCTGGCAAGACAACAATAGGTAAAATCCTTTCAAGTCGACTTAAATATCAATTTTTTGATACCGATGAAGAAATAAAGAAAAAAATAGGCATGTCGATATCGTCAATTTTTGATAAACAGGGTGAGAGTGGGTTTAGGATGATTGAATCACAAATGCTGAAGGAATTATCAATAAAACCAAAATCTGTAATTTCAACAGGAGGCGGAATTGTTCTAATGAAAGAGAATCGGGCCATCATTAAAAACGGAACTTGTATATATCTTAAAATCGATTTTGAGGGGCAACTTAAAAGACTTGTTAATTCAGATGATCGACCCTTAGTTAGCAAAAGCTTTGATGGATCAATCAAAAATACAAATGCCGCAAGAGAGCCCTTCTTTCTTGATTTAGCAGATATTGTTATTGATACTTCTAATCTAAATAAGAACGAAGTAACCCAGCAAATACTAAACTCATTAAAAAGTTAGAATGAAGATTAATTTATCCATAAAGAGTAAGTTCAAATCCTACTCAGTGATTATCCAAGATAAAGGTGTAAATAAATCAAACCTTAAATCTCATGTTGCTCATAGAAACAATATCTTAATTATTTCTGATTCTGGCATTCCAAAAAAATACATTAATGATCTAAAAAAGACTATCAGGCTATGTGGTGCAAGTGCCAAGGTTTTAACTATTATTAATGGAGAGAAATCAAAATCATTTAAGAACTATCAGTACATCTTAGAACATTTAGCAAGGAAAAATTTTGCACGTGATGACCTTATTATAGCTCTGGGAGGTGGTGTTGTTGGAGATATAAGTGGTTTTGTGGCAAGCACATATCTAAGAGGCATTGATTTCATTCAAATCCCAACAACACTTTTGGCTCAGGTTGATTCATCCGTGGGCGGAAAAACAGCCATCAATTCAAAAAACGGAAAAAATCTTTTTGGCGCTTTTTATAATCCTTCCTTAGTAATTATTGATCCCTCTCATCTTAATTCACTTTCAGAGAGGGAATATAAAGCTGGATTAGCTGAAGTTATAAAGTATGGGCTTATTGATAACAGAAAGTTATTTAATTATCTGAAAAAAACTTATCAGCCCATATTAGATAAAGACACAAAAGCCCTTAGCTTTATTATTTCAGAATCCATAAAATCTAAAGCAAAAATAGTTCAACAAGATGAAAGAGAGAATGGCTTGAGAGCGATTTTGAATTTTGGTCATACTTTCGGGCATGCACTCGAAGCAAAGTATAAATATAAAAAATATTTACATGGTGAAGCAGTTGCTATTGGGATGAAATGTGCTTCTAAAATCTCTTTGGAACTGAAATTAATTACAACGAAAGAATTTGAATTAGTTCAAGAATTATTCGATAAGCTTAAAATCAAAAGCAATTTACCAAATTTAAAATTAAATGATTTAATGCCCTATTTAAAAAGAGACAAAAAAATACTTAGAGGCAAGATAAGGTTTGTGCTGCTTGATGGCATCTCTAAAGCGAGAATCGAAGATAAGGTAAGTTCGAAAGTTTTAAGAAGTATTTTTAATTAAGCGGCTGAAGCTGTAGTGGCTTTTAGTAAATCTTTTACACTAATTGCCTTTGGTGAAATTAGCCAAAATCTAGATTCAAATTTGTCAAAGTCATCTAAGATCTCTTTTGATCTATAGCTATTTGTGTATTTGATATGTTTTTTGATTTGAGTTTTAAGAAATTGCCTATGAGGTTCCATTTCTTCTTCAACAATCCTCTCAAGGTTAATTAGTGATCGGTTGCACTTGTCAAAGAAAGTTTGTTGCATATCCAAAACATAAGCAAAGCCGCCTGTCATTCCTGCTCCAAAATTATTTCCGACATCTCCAAGAACTACAATATTCCCACCAGTCATGTACTCACAGCAATGATCGCCTGCACCTTCAATGACCGCGCTTGCACCTGAATTTCTTACAGCAAATCTCTCTCCAGCCTTACCCGCAACGTATAACTCACCGCCTGTTGCTCCGTATAATGCAGTATTACCAATTAATATTGATGGGTCTTTCTTTTGAGCATAATCTGCAGAGTTCTGAATTATAATTCTGCCACCATTCATACCCTTACCAACGTAATCATTTGCGTCTCCCTCAAGAGAAATATTCAATCCATTAGCATTCCATGCACCAAGGCTTTGTCCTGCATTTCCTTTAATATTGATGGTCTGGGCTGTTGAGCATCCTTTTTCACCATATTTCATAGCAATAAATCCTGAGATTTTTGCACCAAAAGACCTATCTCTGTTCGAGATTTGATAACTAACTTCATTTTTATGCTGGGATATTATTGTTTTTTTAAGATCATTTAAGGCTTTATTACTTAAATTAGCTTTATCCCATGGATCATTTAGATCAGCAATGCAGGTATGTGGTTCATCTAAATTTTTATCCTCGTAAAGAAGTGGATCTAATGAAAGACCAAAGTCTCTTGCCTCAGAAATTTCTTTTAACAATGAAGTCTTGCCAACAATGCTTTCAAGTGATTCGTGTCCAATTTCTGCCAAAATATCTCTAACGTCTTGCACAATAAATCTAAAATAATTTTTTACTCTCTCTTTTTCACCAACAAAATGATTGCTAATAATGTCCTTTCTTTGAGTGGCAACTCCAGTGGCGCAATTATTTAAATGACATATTCTTAAATACTTGCAGCCCATTGAAATCATTGGGCCCGTGCCAAAACCAAAAGATTCAGCACCTAAGATTGCAGCTTTAACGACATCCAATCCGGTTTTCAATCCACCGTCTGCTTGGATTCTGACCTGACCTCTTAGCCCAGCATTTCGCAAAGCTTGATGGGTTTCTGCTAAGCCAAGCTCCCATGGAGATCCTGCATGTCTAATCGAAGACAAAGGGCTTGCTCCAGTTCCGCCATCATGACCTGAAATTGTGATGAGATCCGCATAAGCTTTTGCAACTCCAACCGCTATCGTGCCCACACCTGGTTCAGAGACTAGTTTTACAGATACTAATGCTTTTGGATTCACTTGTTTTAAATCAAAAATTAATTGAGCTAAATCTTCGATTGAATAAATATCATGGTGAGGGGGTGGCGAGATTAATGTAATACCTGGAGTGGAGTATCTTAGTTTTGCAATAAGACTATTGACCTTACCACCGGGCAGTTGACCTCCTTCACCCGGCTTAGCACCTTGTGCAATTTTAATCTGCAAGACCTCAGCATTTACTAAATATGCTGGTGTAACACCAAACCTACCTGATGCAACTTGCTTAATTTTTGACATTTTATTAGTTCCATAGCGCTCAAGAGCTTCGCCACCTTCTCCAGAATTTGAGCGAGCACCTAATTCATTCATTGCTTCAGCCAATGTCTCATGGGCCTCTGGTGAAAGTGCACCCAAACTCATGCCTGCTGAATCAAATCTTTTTAAAATATTAGTTTCATCCTCAACCTTTGAAAGGGGGATAGATTTGTTGCTTGATTTAACTTCAAGAAAATCCCTAAGCATTGATTTAGGTCGATTGTTTACAAGGTCTGAATAAATATCGAATTCTTCTTTCGAGGATAACTTAACTGCTTTTTGGAGTGCTTCAACAACTGAGGGGTTATAGGTGTGATACTCTCCACCATGAACAAATTTTAAAAGGCCACCTGGATTAATGTCAGTCAAATTTGAATTGGCATACGATAGTAAATCTCTTTCTTGTTGTTTAATTGATCCAAAGTTTTTGCCTCCAATCCTGCTGACTGTACCGGTGAAACATTTATCTACAACCTCATTATGCAGGCCAACTATTTCGTGAAGCTGTGATCCCCGATAACTTGATATAGTTGAGATTCCAATTTTTGAGATGATTTTAAGTAGTCCCTTATTAATTCCTTTTCTGTACTTAGCACAATTCTCTGTTGGACTCCCTTTTAACTCACCTTTATTAGTTAAATCTAAAATTGATTGAAATGCCAACCATGGATAAACAGCTGTCGCCCCATAACTTATTAAACAAGCTATAGAATGAGTGTCTCTAGCAGAGGCTGTGCTAACAATAATATTTGCATCAGTTCTAAGCCCCTCGTTAATGAGTTGCTGGTGAATATAGCCAGTTGCAAGCAAAGCATTGATGCTAAGCTTATTATCTTCGGGCATCTCTTCAATTAAATGAATGAGGACATTTCCTTTTTTTACAGCACTTTTAACCTTATTGCCAAGCTCGATAAGTGCGCTTTCAAGTGACTCGCTCTTAGAAAAAAATAGTTTAAATTCTTGAGACTTAAATCGCTTGCTTTTTAGAAGAGTATTTAATTTTTTATGAGACAGGACAGGAGAACTTGTAACTATTCTATTTGCATGCTCATGTGTTTCCTCAAAAATGTTGAGCTCGGGACCAAAACAAGTTTCCAAGGACATTACTGCTGATTCCCTAAGAGAATCAATAGGCGGGTTTGTTACCTGTGCAAATTGTTGCCTAAAAAAGTCGTAAATCTGTCTTGGCATAGCGCTTACAACTGCTAACGCCGTATCATCACCCATTGAACCTGTTCCCTCACTGGAATCCATAGCTAATGGTTTAATAACACTTTGCCTTTCTTCGGTGTAAAGCATGAAATATTTTGATGCCTTGTTCAGATCGTTAGAAGAAATAAGTTTTATTCCACTTCCAGCATAGTTGTAAAGCGAAGATTCAAGGTACTTTGCCTTAGATCGTAGCCAATCTCTGTAAGGTTTGCCTTCTTTGAGCTTGTTATCAATTATCGTTTGATCAATTAATTCGCCCGTTTCAGTATCAATGGCAAATATTCCACCTGCACCAATTCTTCCCTTGGTAATGAAATTTGATTCCTTTTGAGGAAATATGCCAATCTCTGAAGCAATTGTGACATATCCTTCATTGTCAATTTGATACCTTGCAGGTCTCAAGCCATTTCTATCTAGCAAGCATGTTGCCCATCTTCCGTCACTCATCACAATGCCAGCAGGACCATCCCATGCTTCCATATGCATGGAATTATATTCATGAAAGGATTTAATTTCGGGATCCATCATATGGATATTTTGCCAAGCTGGCGGCAGAACCATTCTCAACGCGCGGAAAGTATCGATACCTCCTTTAACTAATATTTCAATCATATTATCGAGAGCAGATGAATCAGATCCTTTTTCATTGACGAGGTTTTTGAATTTTGTTATCTCAGGAATTAATGCTGTTGAGAACTTAGACTTTCTTGCCTTAGCCCAGTTTCTATTTCCTCTAATAGCATTAATTTCTCCGTTGTGAGCTAATAATCTAAATGGCTGAGCCAAATGCCATTTAGGCAATGTATTTGTTGAAAATCGTTGATGAAATAAGCATATCTTTGCTTGAAATTTTTCATCTTTTAAATCTAAGTAAAATTTATCGATTGCACTCGGAAGCATTAAACCCTTATATACAATCGTCTGAGTTGACATACTGCAAACATAAAACTCTTCATCATTATCAAACTCCTCTTCAATAAACTTCCTCGCTTGAAGCAAGCATGCCTCAAACCTTTCTTTGTTTAAATTAGTATTTTTTGAAGTTATAAAAACCTGTGAAATATTAGGTAAGTTTTGTCTTGCAATTTTTCCTAGGACTTCGTTATTAACTGGAACACTCCGTATAACTGCAATATCTAGGTCTTGGTAATTAAGAAATTTACGTATCGAACTAAAGTAAAAATCTATATCATTCCTATGGAATAATTGAGCAACAGCAAAAAAATCTGGAAGCTCGATATCAAGCTCTCCAACAACTTTCACCTTAAAAAAAGAATGGTTAAGATCAAATAATAGTCCACAACCATCTCCAGTTTTTCCATCGGCACCAATTGCTCCACGATGGGTCATGTTGGTAAGACCTAAAATAGATTTTTTTACTAGTTTTCTTGATCTTTTGCCATTTCTTTGAGCTATTAATCCAAAGCCACAGTTGTCCTTTTCAAGACTTGGATCAAATAAAGTTTTAGCATTTATAGTCATCGGGAGGTAGATACTAACACAAAAATGTCATACTATGTCATACCTTTATGGATAAGAAGCACAAGCAATATAAGATCGAGAAAGGGTTAATGCTTTTCACACAGCCAAAGTCACCCTATTACTATGGAAAAATAAGACTAAACAGAAAATACTTTACTAAATCATTTGCTCCAATTACTACTATTGAAGAAGCAAAAATAAGGTTATATGAATGGAAAGAAGAACTAACCTCAAAACAAGCAGAAGCAATTCCTGCAATGGCTTTAGGCCAAAGCTTGCGTGATACATTCGCGACTAAGGACCATGTCACTTTGGAAAATGATTTTCAGTTTTTAGATGTAAATAGATTTGATCCAAAAAAGAAAACAATAGAAGAAAGGCGCATTAACTTTATTGAAATTTATGATAACTATAATCCAGCAGAGGCAGCAGGTCAGGCTCATCGGTGTTTAGATTGTGGGAATCCTTATTGTGAGTGGAAGTGTCCTGTGCATAATTACATTCCTAATTGGCTAAAACTGGTTAATGAAGGCAATATTCTAGAGGCTGTAGAATTATGTCATCAAACAAACAGTCTTCCTGAAGTTTGTGGTCGAGTATGTCCACAAGACAGGTTATGTGAAGGCGCATGCACCCTAAATGATGGATATGGAGCTGTTAGCATTGGAAATATTGAAAAATACATAACTGATAAAGCATTTGAATTAGGCTGGAAACCTAATTTAGAAAACAGAAGATGGACTAAAAACAAAGTCGCTATTGTTGGCTCAGGTCCTGCAGGCCTAGCTTGCGCTGATATCTTAATAAGAGGTGGAGTTAGATGCGATGTTTTTGAAAAACAATCCGAAATCGGAGGCTTATTAACCTTTGGGATCCCTGAGTTTAAACTGGAAAAAAAGATCGTTAAGAAAAGAAGAAAGATGTTTGAAGAAATGGGTGTTACATTTAAGTTAAACTGTGAGATTGGTAAAGATATAGCTTTTAAAGAAATTGAATCTAAATATGATGCTGTTTTCTTGGGTACTGGAACTTATACATCATTAAAAGGGGGTTTTGAGGGTGAAGGCCTTCCAGGGGTTTTTAAAGCAATAGACTACCTCATTGGAAATACAAATCACTTACTCAAACTCCCACAAAAAAAAGAAGATTACATTAATTTGAGAGGGAAGAATGTTGTTGTTCTTGGTGGTGGTGATACTGCAATGGATTGCAATAGAACCGCAATCAGGCAATCTGCCAAGTCTGTTTCGTGTCTGTATAGGCGAGATGAAAAAAATATGCCAGGGTCTAGGAAAGAAGTTAAAAATGCAAAGGAGGAAGGGGTTAACTTCGAGTTTAATGTCCAGCCAATTGAAATTATTGGTAACGGAAAAGTTGAGGGAGTTAAAACCATTAATACTCAGCTTGGGGAGCCTGATATCAATGGCAGAAGAATGCCAATTCCAATTAAAGGAAGTGAAAAAATTTACCCTGCAGATGCAGTTATTGTGGCTTTTGGATTTAGAGCTAGTCCTTATGATTGGTTTGCAGAACATGACATAGATACTGATAAAAATGGCTTAGTGATTGCTGAAGAGCAACAAAAATTTAAATTCCAAACTTCCAATCCTAATATCTTTGCAGGCGGTGACATGGTAAGAGGTTCAGACCTAGTGGTTACCGCAATTTGGGAAGGTAGAGAGGCTGCAAAAAGTATTATTCAGTATGTCAGTTAGTGAATCATCTTTTATAAGAGCACTTAATTTAGAACCTACTAGCAAGCCCCCGATTTGGTTAATGCGACAAGCGGGTAGATATCTGCCTGAATATAAAGCTATCAGAAAACACTATAAAAATTTTCTTGATATGTGCAAGGAACCAAAAACTTGTGCAGAATTAGCGCTTCAGCCAATTGAGCGATATGGGCTTGATGCTTCAATTTTATTTTCAGATATTTTAACAATACCTGATGCATTTAATCTTGGCTTATTTTTTTCAGAGGGTGAGGGGCCAAGATTTGCCAATCCAATTACCATGCCATCAGATGTAGATAATTTGAATATTTTTGATGTAAATGATTTGGATTATGTATTTAAAACTGTAGAGGAAACAAGAAAAGTACTACCCGAATCATTGCCTTTAATAGGATTTTGCGGAAGTCCATGGACCCTTGCAGCATACTCAATTGAAGGAGCTGGTTCTAAGACTTTTCCACGTGTAATGAAATTTCTGCAACTTCATAGCAATTCATTAGAAAAGTTACTGGGCCTGTACGCAGATGCTTGCTTTGTATATCTGAAACAGCAAGTTTTATCGGGTATAAACGTCATACAAATTTTTGACTCTTGGGCAGATCTTCTTAATGAAGATCAATTTGAAAAGTTTTCAATCAATCCTACTAAGAATTTGGTAAGAATGCTTAAAAATGATCGAGTCACCAAAACAATCCCGATCATACTTTTCGAAAAAGCCTCTCCCATAGAGGTTACCGATATTGCTTTTGATGGTATTGCATGCATGAGTCTGCATCATACTGACTCCTTAGAAAATGCAAAATTGAAATTTCTAAATAGTTATGCAATTCAAGGTAACTTAGATCCTAATGTTTTAACAAAGTCTGATGAGGACATAAATAGACGCACAAGAGAAATCACAAGTGAGATGAGAGGATATCCAGGATTTATTTTTAACTTAGGGCATGGTATTACCCCAAATATTCATCCTGACAAGGTTCAAATTATGATAGATGCTATAAGAAATTTTGAAGATTAAAAGTTCTGATCAATTAACAAGTGCGAACTGCAGTCCCCCATCAAATCAACAATCATTACTCGTTTTTTAAATTGCCATTTCCCATTCGATTTAAAAAAACTGTCATGGTATCGACCCGCAATTATGGTTTGCAAATCAAACTCAGGTGTTGACTGCACGACTGTGTAATAGGATCTTGAATCAGCAGATCTATTTTCTAAATCTATATCTAAAATAATATTAGTAGTAATATGCTTTGTGCAGGGAGTTCCAGTCTCCTTATAAATTCGGCAAGATTCTTTATACATTTTAAGAATATTTTCCTTTCCTTTAATAGTACTATCAGTTGCAGGAGCATAAATCTCAGCTTTTGTAAAAAGTTTTGCAACTGCATCTAAGTCTCCCAAGTCAAGATATTCGGCATATGCATATATCAAATTTTTAATTATCTGAATGTCATCCATTATTTAATCTACTATTCATTATTTTGAAAATCTGCACTTAGGGTTATTGATTCGTAGCTATCAAGGTCCTTTTCTATATGATCTAGCTTTTCCCTATATGCAGACAAAACTCCTGCACCTAATAATAACTTCTTAGGAGGATACTCATATCTAGTTAAATCGAAAATAATTTTTGCAGCCTTTTTAGGATCACCAGGCTGTTTACCATCAATTTCACCTATCATGTTTATTCTTGATCTGACGTGTTCATCATAATCTGTAATGTTAATTTTTGACTTTTTCATTGATCGACCCGACCAATCTGTTCTAAAAGCACCTGGCTGAACTGAAGTTACAAATATATTTAGCGGTCTGACCTCTTTATCCAATGCTTCCATAAGTCCCTCCAATGCAAATTTTGAAGCACTGTAGTAACCAGTGCCAGGATTAGCCATCAGGCCAGCTTGTGAAGAATTATTTATAATACGACCAAATTTTTGATTTCTCATTACAGGTAGAACCTGTTTGGTTAATTCAAGTGCTCCAAAAAAATTTGTATTAAATAGTTTTGATACCTCTTCGCCTTCACCCTCCTCTATTGCAGATAGATATCCATAACCCGCATTATTTACAAGTACATCAATTCTTCCAAATTTAGATATTACATTTCTAACACATTTTATAATTTGATCTGTACAAGTAACATCAAGATTTAATGCTACAGAAGTTGAAGGATATTTATTGCAAATATCCCTTATATCTTCAGTATTTCGCGAAGTCACAGCAACCATATCACCAGCCTCAAGCGCCGAAATGGCAATCTCTCGACCAAATCCAGTTGAGCAACCAGATATCAACCATACAAAAGGTGAAGTTGTCATTTTAATTTAATCTTCAATTCTCCATGAATAGCTTCTAGCTCTTTTTTGTAGTTGCTCCTCTCTTTCTTCAGGCAGAATGTGTTGTGCTTTTGAGATATTTTTCTTGGCGTCTTCAATAAGCATAACTTCTGATTTTACATACAAATCTTTGCCAACCACTTCATTTGGAAATCCTGACCATCTTAAAGTCAATATTCCTTGATTAAGACCAGATGGATCTAGCCAATTATGGATGCCAGGATCATCTTGACTGAGTATGAATGAATAAGTTCCTGTATCGTTTATTTTTGACTGATGATTATTTAGACTGCCATTCTTTTTCATTATTTCATTTGTTGTACCCCAAATGTTTGTAATTGGAGCAATAAAATATTTAGCGTCATCTAAAAAAATTTCTAAATTTATACAATGGTCTCTGCTTGGCAAATTAAAGTGTCCCATCAGATAAACTTGGTTTCTCAGGGCGCCGTCGGTATCTCTATCTATCTTGAAACTAAATTCATTTTCAGGTTTAGATAAAGCCTGCTGATTCCATCTTGTTGTATTAAATGCCCATTTTTTCATATATTTCTTAACAATCTCAATGTTCTTCTTTTTGCTAAAGGGTTTATTGCTCTTGTTTTGACTTATATTTTTTACATCCAAAAGGTTTGGTCTATCATTTTGCCAATCAATGATTGTATCTCTTATATAAAATTCTTTTGCTCCCTTTGAGGTTTGAATATGATTCTTTCTGTTAAATGAATTTTTTGAATCAACTGTTATCTCAAAATTTCCTTTTTGATCAGCTACAATTTGGTTTCCAGATATAAGACCAATTGTTTTCATATCCTCATCCCACAAAGTGAAGTGATTCTCATTAAACTGCTGTTTCCCAAGCTTTCCTCTGATCACATAAGATTGATCATTGCTTATAGGAATAACACGATAAACTGAATCAGGGTTATCTATGCCCCATCTTGAACCAGGAATAGAAATATTGTCTATTTTATGAGCAACCCTGCTAATAGTGATCACTTTTGGATAACTCGGATCCTGATTTAACCCCCAAATAACAGCACCAAACATAACTTCATTAAAGGCATCATCAAAACAGCTAAGCATTGTTTCAGAAGGTTTAACTAGATCAAGCCAATATGCTCGGATTTCTTTTCTTCTTTTTATTATTTCTTTTTCGTGAAAAACTTCATTGGCAAGAATCTCATGCTCCTTCTGATCATTTGTTGCTATTGGATTATTGAGAATCTTCATTTATTTACTTTTTTTCCATAATCGCATCAGTCCTTCTTGGGCTGTCGATGCAATTAATTTACCTGTTTTTGTATAAATTAATCCTGTTGAAAAACCTCTTGCTCCTCCAGATATTGGGCTCTCCATTGAGTATAAATGCCAATCATTAAAGGCAATATCATTATGAAACCACATAGCATGATCAAGACTAGCACTTTGGAAATTACTGGACATAAAATTTAAGCCATGAGGATTTACTGCTGTTCCTAATAAACCCATGTCGGAGACATATAACAATAATGCTTGATTTATTTTTTGGTCTTTTGGAATTAATCCATTTGGTTTCATCCAAGTATTTCGTATTGGAGGTGCTTTCTTTGGATTTAAATAATCAATTGGCTCGACCTGTCTCATTTCAATCTCTCTTTCTCTTAGCCATATTGAATGAAATTTTTTATCAACCTTGTGTTTGACTCGATGTCTCATCTCTGAATCACTTTCAAGTCCATCTGGACCAACAATATCAGGCATTTTAGTCTGATGAGATAGACCTTTTTCCTTTATTTTAAAGGATATTGAGCAATTAAAAATTGCCTCACCATTTTGAATTGCTCTTACACGCCTCGTAGTAAAGCTCCTTCCATCCCTGATTCTATCCACATCAAAGATGATTTTCTTATTCATGTCACCTGGTCTTAAAAAATATGAGTGAAAAGAGTGTGCAAATCTTTTCTTATCTACAGTTGAATATGCTGCCATGAGAGTTTGCGCCATAACTTGACCCCCAAAAATCCTTTCGAATCCAACACTTGAACCACTCCATGCATAAATGTCTCTATCAATTTTTTCTAATTCAAAAAGCTTGAGGGTCTTTATTAAGGCTTTATTCATACCAACAATTATCCCATAAAAAACTAGAACTAATCGTATTCTAAATGTAGGATATGCACCCCGACACAGAAAATAATGGATAAAAAATTAATAGAATTGCCTGAAAGGCCGGAAGAGAGGATTAATACAAAGAAAGTCTTTGGTTTTGATGCTGGATTTGATGTTTTTAGTTTCAAAGAAAAAACTGAATGGGTGCCAATGATCGATGAGACTTATGTCTTTGATGAATCGAATACGCGCTCTATCCTTGCTGGCTTTATGTTTAATCGAAGAGTTATGATTCAAGGCTACCACGGAACTGGGAAATCAACCCACCTCGAACAAGTTGCAGCGCGGCTTAATTGGCCATGCGTGAGGATAAATCTAGATAGTCATATAAGCAGAATAGATCTATTGGGTAAGGATGCCATTGTGCTTGAGGATGGAAAACAAATTACTGAATTCAAAGAAGGCATCCTGCCATGGTCACTCAGGAATCCTGTTGCAATGGTTTTCGATGAATATGATGCAGGTAGACCAGATGTAATGTTTGTTATCCAACGAATTCTAGAAGTGGATGGAAAACTTACCCTCCTCGATCAAAATACTGTTATTACACCTCATGAATCCTTTAGATTATTTGCTACAACAAATACTGTTGGTCTTGGTGATACATCCGGCCTTTATCATGGAACGCAGCAAATTAATCAAGGACAAATGGATAGATGGCATGTCCTTTCAACATTAAATTATCTTCCAAGAAAACAAGAAGAGGCAATTATTCAAAAAAAGATTCCTGAGCTGAAAGGAAAAGAGAACCAAGAAATTATAAAAAATATGGTTTTGCTTGCCGAGCTAACTAGACAAGGCTTTATCAATGGTGACATATCAACATTGATGTCTCCGAGAACAGTTTTAAGTTGGGCACAAAACTATCTTATTTTTAATGACTTGTTAGATTCTTTTTCTTTAACATTTTTAAATAAGTGCGATGATCTTGAGAAGCCCATAGTAATGGAATACTTTCAAAGATGTTTTGAAGAAAAAAATGATTCTTAATGGCTGAACAATTATCAAATGATGCCTTAAAGCTCGCGGCTGACTCAACGGCCAGGGCAATTACCAAAAAGAAAGATTTAAGCATTACCAAAAGGAACTGGGATAATTTTCCTTCCAGTGAGGTTCATATTCCACTGCCTCCTAGAGCAAAAAGAAAACTTGATCAATGGAGGGGAAGCCTAGATACACAGTTATTCTGGAAAAAATTCCACAAAAATTTAAAAGAAGAGCTTTCCGGTTCAGAAGTTGAGCTTTTTCATGAACTTGAAAGATTTCGTGTTGAATGCCTTGGAACCTCCCTCTACAAAGGCTCAGAAAATAATATAGCTAAATTTATTGAGCAAAGATCTTCAGAGCTTGTTTCTAGCAAAAAAGAAAAAAATTTTTTTCCAATCTCGCTTAATTTATTCATGCGCGAGATTGCAAAGAAAGATTTAGGCGATGCAGCAAAGAAAATTCTTCAAGAAGACAAAAACTATCTAGCGTTGTTTGAAGATAGCTTTATTGAATTAATCAATTCAATAAATGATCAAGAAAGATATCAACAACTAAGTACTGATTTAATTAAGGAGTTTCTTAAAAGTGATGATGATCTTAAAAATGAAAAGTATGATGAGCCCGAACAGGGTCAAGATCAGCATCAAACACAAGAAAATTCAGAACAAAATGAAATCAGTGAAGATTCTTCGGTTGAGACAGACCTTGATGGAGAAATGTCTGAAGAATTCTTTGAAACTGAATCGATGGAACAGGTTGCAGTTGATGATACATCGATACAAGAAGAGATTGATTTAGAGAGAAATAGCAGAGCTGATAATGAATCCCTAGGACAACAAGAATATTCTATTTTTTCAACGCATTTTGATGAAATCATTAATGCAGAGGATCTAGCAACTCGTGATGAAGTCCAACGTCTAAGACAACAGCTAGATAGGTTGATGGAACCTCATATTCAAACCATCGGTAAGCTGGCTAACCGACTTCAAAGAATTCTGCAAGCCCAGCAAAATCGAAGTTGGAATTTTAATCTTGAAGAGGGATTACTCGATACAGCAAGACTTACAAGAATTGTTGCCAGGCCTGGTTCCGCGCTTAGTTTTAAGCAGGAATCAGAAATAAATTTTAAAGATACAGTTGTATCTATATTAATTGATAGCTCAGGCTCGATGAGAGGTAGATCTATGACGCTTGCTGCAATATGTGCCGACATCATTGGAAGTACGCTTGATAGATGCAACATCAATACAGAAATATTAGGCTTCACCACCAAACATTGGAAAGGCGGTGAGGCAAGAAAGCTTTGGATGAACCAAGGAAGTCTTCCTCTGCCAGGTCGCCTTAATGACCTTAGACACATTATTTTTAAATCTGCTGATAATAGTTTTAGAAGGGCAAGGAAAAATTTTGGCGTAATGTTAAGAGATGGATTACTTAAAGAAAATATTGATGGAGAGGCTCTGTTATGGGCTGCCAGTAGGCTACGAGTCAGACCTGAACAAAGAAAGATCCTAATTGTAATTTCTGATGGTGCCCCAGTAGATGACAGCACCTTATCAACCAACGAAAATAATCTTTTAGAGAACCATCTTCATGATTCAATTTCAACAATCTCAAAACTTGAAGATACTGAGTTAATCGCAATAGGAATTGGACACGACGTTACAAAATATTATCAAAGATCGGTCACCATCCATCGTGCGGAAGAATTAGCCGAAGTTCTACTTGATCAGTTAACCGAACTTTTATCAAACACCAAAAAGTATTATAATTAATGTTTACACTGTTAACATTAAGACTATGAAGATAAAACATCAAGACGGCCCGCCAAGCGATTTACTGTATTTTGAAAATGAGATGAACCTCACAAAGGATCATGTTGAGGACATTGTAGAGATATTTAATACGCCCCTAACCGGGTCTTACAACTGGGACTATACAGTTGCTGACAATAGAATTAAGAAGCTTTATGAATTAGGAAAACAGCTTAATTGGAATGGATCCATAGATTTAAACTGGGATTACACTCATCCTGCTGATCAGAAACTTGTACAAGTAGATGAGCAGCTTCCTCATGAAACACTTGCAGCGTATGAAGCACTAACTGAAGAAGAAAAAATTGAGTTTGATAGGCACGATGCTGCTGAACTCCTTTCTCAATTTCTTCACGGTGAGCAAGGAGCTTTATTGGTAGCATCTCAGCTTACAAGTTGCGCTCCAACTTATAATGCAAAATTATATGCAGCCTCCCAAACTTTTGATGAGGCAAGACATGTAGAAGTCTTCAACAGATATCTACAAGATAAAATTGGTATCCACTATCCAATCAATAAAAATTTAAAAATGTTACTAGATAAGATTCTTACTGATGAAAGATGGGATCTGAAATTTATCGGTATGCAGATTATTATTGAAGGTCTCGCACTAGCAGCATTTCAAATGCTAAAAGGCCTAACCAAAGATCCACTTTTAGAACAGTTGTTACATTATGTAATTAGAGATGAAGCTCGCCATGTTACTTTTGGGATTAATTATCTTGAAGACTTTGTGAAAACATTGTCGCCTGAAGAAGTTGAAGAAAGAGCGGAATTTGCATATGAAGCCTGTGTTATTTCAAGAGAAAGACTAATCAATACTGTTGCAATGCAGAAGTACCTAAAAATGTCAGCTGAAGAAGCTAGAGAATTTACTCTCAGCACATCAGCAAACTCAACCTTTAGGAATTTCTTATTTTCAAGAATCATGCCTAACCTGTCTAGAATTGGACTGCTAACTGAAAAAGTGCGTCCTAAATTTGAGGCATTAGGTTTATTAGAGTATGAGAATGCTCCTGATGACTTTGAGTGTGATTGGAAAGAGCTTGAGAAGCCGCTTGAGAAGTTTAACGAAATCCCTGCTTCAGCTTAATTTAGCAATACTATATAGCTTAACAGCATTTAATTTGAGTGCTGCGCTAATCATTGTTGAGCCCAGTGAAAATTCCTATAAAGATATTCAAGAAGCTTTAATTTTTGCTGAGCCCGGGGATGTTGTTAGACTCACCGGAGGAACGTTTGTTATTGAAGATGGATTATCTTTAGATATTCCAGGTGTTAAAATTGAAGGAGAAGGGATGGATGCTTCCATCCTAGAATTCAGCAATCAAAAATCTGGAGCACAAGGACTTTTGGTTACCTCTGATAATGTAACCTTGCAGGACTTCGCGGTTGTCAATGCAAAAGGAGATGCGATCAAGTCAAAAGGTGCAAATAATATTTCTTTTATAAGAGTTAAAACTGAATGGACTGGTGGTCCAAATACTACAAACGGTGCCTATGGCTTATATCCTGTTGAATCTGAGAATATTCTGATCGATGATTGTGTTGCAATTGGAGCTTCTGATGCAGGCATTTATGTTGGGCAGTCAATAAACATTATTGTTAAAAATAGTTTTGTTAAGCACAACGTTGCTGGAATAGAAATAGAGAATTCATTTTATGCAGATGTCTATGGTAATTTAGCTGAAGAAAATACAGGCGGAATACTTGTATTTGATTTACCGGATCTTCCGCAACAAGGCGGACATCATGTAAGGGTTTTTAATAACAAAGTTATTAACAACAACACGCCTAATTTTGCCCCAGAGGGAAATATTGTTGGAGAAGTACCTAGCGGAAGTGGAATTATGGTGATGGCTAATTCTCATGTTGAAGTCTTTGAGAACCGTATTGAAAATAATGGCACCACTGGAATTGCAGTAGTATCCTATGCTGATGATTATGAAGATAAAAGCTACTATCCACATCCTCGCTCAATACAAATACATAATAATGAATACATAAACAATGGTAAAAATCCAGATGTTGAATCAAATGAATTGGCTAAGCTTTTATTCGAGCTCTCTAATGGAGAAATGCCTGATATCTTTTGGGATGGTGTGGTTCCGATTTCTCAAATGGTTTTCGGACAAAATCAAGAAGACAAGATGATCATTGATGAAGACGGCTCTCCTACAATTATCACATTAGATCCAATTAAATACATACTGCCACTCTTAGACCCAGTGAAAAGAGATATTAATGAGTTCTCAGGAAATATTAAGCCCTTAAAAGCAGTTGAATTAAATGAAGTTCTTTAAGTCTTTTTTCTTAATAATAAGCTTATTATCAATACCATTAACGGCAATAAATAAACAGGCGCACATTGAGGGTAAGTTCTTTTCTAAGCTTTCCGACTACCATTTTTTTAAGGATCTAACTAATCAAATTCCAGTAGATGAAGTCTTGCCTTATCAACTTCAAAGCGAACTTTTTTCTGATTACACCCATAAACAAAGATTTGTATATGTCCCACCTACAATGAAGGTGCCGCATGAAAAAAATAAGGTCTTCATGTTTCCAGTTGGATCAGTGCTGATTAAAACTTTCTCGTATCAAAATACCATATCTGAACTTGCTCCCCAGCTATTAGAAACGAGACTCTTAATTCATAGCGAAGGGGGATGGAAGGCGGTAAGCTACATTTGGAATGAAGATCAATCTGAAGCATATCTCAGTCTTGTTGGGGGAACCATTCAAACAAGTTTCAGTGACAAAAACGGTAACATTATATCGGTAAGATATAAGGCACCAAATAAAAATCAGTGTAAGGAGTGCCATCAGATTAATGCCTCTCTGACCCCTATAGGACCAAAAGCTAGGAATATGAATTTAACTTTGTACTATGATGGGAAACCTCAAAACCAACTAGCTAAATGGCATGATCTTGGGTGGATTGATCAAGATATAGATTTTATGAAAATGATCAATTACTCAAGCTTTAATGAAAACATCGGTGACCGTGCACGTGCATACCTTGAAATAAACTGTGCACACTGTCATATCCCTGGCGGAGCAGCGGATACCACAGGGCTCTATCTTATGTTGGAAGAAACCAATAAAAAAAGTCTTGGATTTTATAAAAAGCCAGTTGCCGCAGGTAAAGCAAGTTTTAATCTAAAATATTCAATTGTTCCAAAAAAACCCAACCAGTCTATATTGTTGAGAAGAATGGAATCAATGGATCCTGGCATCATGATGCCAGAATCTGGAAGAGCTTTAAAACATACTGAAGGGATTGAGGTCATCAGTGAATGGATTAACTCACTATAAACTTTACTTTTATTAAATTGTCTATAAATATATATTAGAGGTTAATTATGGCTAGACACGCTGCGTTAGAAACATTTGGTCGATCAGGAAATCCTGTTTTCGGTAATAAATTTAATAATTCACAGGGTTTTGTAGGCTCTGAAAGAATGACTCTTGATGGAACTGTCAATAAAACAGGCTTCCTTTTGGGATTATGTTTTTTTGGGGCAATTATCAGCTGGAACATTCCAAATCCTTTTTTAATGTTTGGAGGAGCTCTTGTTGGCTTTGGCTTGGCAATATATACCTCGTTTGTACCAAGAAATGCTGGAATTACTGCCCCAATATACGCTTTTGTGAAGGGTTTATTTTTAGGAGGTATTTCATTGGTGCTTGAAATGCAATATCCGGGTATTGCGATTCAGGCTATTGGTCTGACTTTCGGTACGCTCGCCTCATTATTATTTTTCTACAAAAGTGGGTTAATAAAACCAACAGAAAATTTTAGGTTAATGATTTTTTCTGCAACATTTGGAATCATGATTCTTTATCTTGTTAGTTTTGTTATGAGCTTTTTTGGTTCAGGTATTGGTTTTATTCACTCAAATGGAATCTTTGGAATCGGTTTCTCCCTTTTTGTTGTATGCATTGCTGCTCTTAACTTGGTTCTTGATTTTGATTTCATTGAACAAGGTGCTGAGAATAGTCTTCCTAAATATATGGAGTGGTATGGGGCATTTTCATTAATGGTAACGCTGATTTGGCTTTATTTGGAGATCCTAAGACTCCTAGCTAAGCTTAGAAGCAGATAAAAAATGAACTCC
Organism: uncultured SAR86 cluster bacterium; assembly: GCA_902623535.1. Classification (GTDB taxonomy): domain Bacteria; phylum Pseudomonadota; class Gammaproteobacteria; order Magnimaribacterales; family D2472; genus MED-G82. The sequence continues at coordinate 34,533 of CACNUA010000005.1, forward strand.
ATAATTTTTGGATTATTAGCTGTAATTTCATTATTTATATTCTTTAATCTTAGTAAAGTTAAAGCCTCTGCTAAACAAACAAATAGAGATGATCGAACAAACTGGGGCACTCCCCCATGGAGAAAAAAGAACCATACTTCAAATAGAAATACTTCGTCTGGACGAATAATTGAAGGCGAAGCAGAAGAAGTTAATAAAGATTAAGATCTATAATCTGTATTTTTAAAAAAATGAAAATTGGAATTGATTTTGGTATTACTCATACAGATGTAGTTATTTCTAATAATCAAGGAATTAACTTTCAAACATTTAAATCTATGGATATAAATCAAGACCTTACAAACGTATTTGATTCTATAAAAAATCCCCAAAATATAAATAAAGTATTTGTGACCGGAGGCAAATCAAGTGACTTACCAAATTCATTTAAAGGGATGCCTGTAAGTCATACAAATGAAATTGATTCAATTGCAATAGGAGCTAAAAAACTTTATGGCCTTAAAGAAAGCGCACTAATTGTAAGCACTGGTACTGGAACTGCTTGCGTACACTTTGATGGGGTGAACGGTAATCATTTAGGAGGAATTGCAGTTGGTGGTGGAATGTTATGTGGATTAGGTAAGCTGCTTCTTAATAATGATGATGCAATGGAAATTGACGAATTTGCTAAAAAAGGTGATAAATCCAAGATAGATTATTTGATAGGTGATGTTGTCAATAAAATCGGCTCCTTGTCACCTGAAATCACAGCAGTAAATTTTGGAAAAGCGTTGAGTTCTAATTCTGCAACTATAGAAAATGTTGCTGCAAGTCTTTGTAATATGATCGGAGAAGTTATTGGAACGATTGCTTATCTAAATGCTTTTCTTTTGGGAGTTAATAAAGTTTACTTTATTGGGAGAACTGCCCTTCTTAAGAATGTTCAAGCAGGTATCAACGAGCGACTGCAACTTGCAGGCATTCGAGGAGAGTATGCTGAAAATTGTGAGTACGCTAATGCTCTTGGCTCCATATCTGATTAATAGCTAAATATCCTTGAAGTAACTATGTCTTTCTATGTCATCCTCAGTGGTTTTACCTCCATATTGAATCTCTATGATATGACATGTCTTATTTGACCTATTAAAAAGCTGATGCCAGTGGCCCTTATAGACAGTGAATACAGATTCATTTGGTAAGAAAATTTCTTCGATTTTTTCTGGCGACTCTGAGGAGTGATTAACATAACATTCTCCCTTGCTTACAAACCAAACCTCGCTTCGCATGGTATGTTTTTGCAAACTCATTCCTTTGCCTGGTTCAAGCATAATCTCTTTTATGGTTAAGTTTGACTCCTTAAGAAGATTTTTATAACTTCCCCAAACTCTCTCTTCATTACCATAATGCCAGTCTTTTAAAATTAAGCTCGATGAGTTAGCTTTGTTTTCTCCTCCAACACCAAATTTAAAGGTAACATCTTCTACTTCAAGCTCTGGGATATTATCTTGATCTCTATCTCCCCCGTTGCAGAATATTACTTCATCATTTGGATAATTCTGCTTAACTTTATAAAGTGCATCTATGCAGCTACCTAATTCATCGTCATCGAATTCAATTACCTCATCAACCATCTCCATGTGTTCTAAAATCAACTTTCTTTCATTAAAAGGAAGGAAATTCTTGCCTTTTTTTGCTATCAACCAATCATCACTATTAAGCGCCACGATTAAACGATCTCCTATTTTTGCAGAGGCTTTAAGGTATTTGATGTGGCCAGAATGGAGTGGATCAAATCCTCCACTAGCAACAGATACTTTCATAGTTCAATTTTACCTTTAAAATAGGATAAAATACTCTACCTAATATTACATCATGGATAAATCGTTTCTAATATTTTTAGCTATTCCCGTATTTTTTGTCATGATCTTGATTGAATATACCTATGGCAGGTTAAAAGGTAAAAATAATTACCGATTGAATGACACGATCACCAGCATTAATATTGGATTAATTAGTAGATTTCCTACTATTTTAAATTTAGGGTTTCAGGGTTTAATTTATGCTTATGTTGCATCTTATTTGAGCCTAAATATTTTGCCAGAAAACTCAATTTTTACTTGGGTTTTTGCTTTTGTCTTATATGATTTTCTTTATTACTGGATGCATCGTTTGCATCATGAAAATAAGTTGCTGTGGGGAACTCATGTGGTACATCATCATGGTGAAGAGTTTAATCTATCAACCGCATTGCGTCAGACAAGTACAGGCTTTCTCTGGAAATGGATTTTTTATTTGCCAATGGTTATTTTGGGAGTACCCCCCTTGATCTTTGTAGCAGTAGGCGGCTTAAATCTAATCTACCAATATTGGGTTCATACTGAACACATTGGCAAGCTTGGTTGGTATGAAAAGATTTTTATAACCCCATCCAATCATAGAATTCATCATGCAAAAAATCCTGAGTATATTGATGCTAATTATGGTGGAGTTTTTATTCTTTGGGATCGATTCTTCGGTACATACATAGAAGAGAAAGATGATATTAAGCCTGTATATGGAACCGTTAAGCCATTAAGAAGCTGGAATCCGCTATGGGCTAACGTAGAAGTTTTCTCAGGAATGATTAGAGATTCATTCTACACAAAGCATTGGCAAGATAAGATTAAAGTTTGGTTTTCATCAACTAAATGGAGGCCTAAGGATATGATTGAAAGGTTCCCTCCAAAGGATATAGAGTTTGAAGAAAAATTTAATCCTAAGCTTGATTCAGCATTGAAGCCATTTCTATATACTCAGATATTTCTCATGCCGGTTTTTGCAATGATTGTTTTTTTTACTGTCAGTCAACAAACATATACGGAAACTGCTTTCTTTGGAGCATCGATATTAATTTCATCTAGCATCATAGGCATCACTCTTAATAATAATTATTCAATTCTTTATATTGAAATTTTTAGAGCGCTTGCAGTGCTAATTTTGATTTATCTTTTTGGGTTAGCTGACGAAGGATTGTTATCAAGCATAGTCATGACATTGCATGCGCTAATAAATCTTATTCTAGGTTTTGGGATACTATTCAGCTACCAAAGACAATTATTTACCAAAACTATTAATAATTAAATTTACACAATCGTCGATCTGTGCATTATTTTGTACAGTGATGTCTGCATATTTTTTATATAATTTTGTACGTTCAGTAAATACTTCTTCAATGGACTGGTCAGGATGCTTAGCAAAACCTCTATTCAAAAAATTAATATTTCTCTCATAGATTTGCTCCAAATTTATCTCTAGATAAACAATGGTTGAGTTCTCTTTTAAAAAATTCATTCCCTGACTTCCATACACAACGCTTCCACCCGTTGAAATTATTGTTCTATCAACAGGCAACCCTATGACCTCTATTTCTTCAATTTCTCTTAGTTTTAAATATCCATGGCTTTCTAGAAGTGCTTGCAAAGAAATTTTATATCTATCTTCAATAACTTTGTCTGTATCTATAAATTTGTAATTTATTTTATTTGCTAAAGCATAGCCAACAGAAGTTTTTCCTGCACCAGCCATGCCGATTAAAGATATTGCTTGGGGAATTATATCCATTTGAAAAGTGGTGGAGCTACGCGGGATCGAACCGCGGACCCCCTGCTTGCAAAGCAGGTGCTCTCCCAGCTGAGCTATAGCCCCACATAGGCGTGTTATTGTACAAGATAAATATCTAAAAAAATATGCTATGAAATGTTATTGAAGATTTATAACTTACTTCAATGAATAGCTGGATAGCGTACTAATAATAAGATTTTAGGTTAATATGTTTCTTTAAAAACCTTTACTTTAAAAGTAGATGAGTAGAGAATCACTATGAGTTTTGTGAAACTAACACTTAGGGGAATGTAACTAAGTTCATCGATTCTCTACCCAAACTGGTAAATTGGCTGCTTAGATCACTGTATGGAAGCACAAGGATCATCATGACTAAGCAGCCGTCCCAAAAACTAAATCAGGCACTCCTCCTTAAAACTTGTAACTAAATCCTACTTTTATAGTTCTAGGCTTTTGCGATCTTGCGCCATCAGATGGAGCTCTAGAAATGATATCTTCATCATCTGTTACATTCTCAAGAATCATATATACATCCATTGCTTCATTGAGTGCTTTCCTAAGATTTAGATCTAGAATAGTGTGAGCATGTATTTTATTGTAAGGGCCACATGCTGCTATTGAGCAAGAGCTACCAACATCAATTAATCTCATGTTTCCACTTAGCCCACTGTCAGTAATAAAACCTACTACCAACGACATAGAAGAACTAGGGATGTATGGCAGATCATCTCCAGCCGCAACAACTCCAAAATAATCACTTTCAGAGCTATTATTAAAAGTTGCATCAGTTGATGTATAAGCCAAAGCAATTGGATAACTAATTCCATTATCACCCTCAAGAACCCATGAACCATTAAATTCTAAACCTTCTACATCTGCAGAACCACCGCTAAATACAGCAGATTCATCAGGATTACATGCTGCGCCACTTACAAGAGTACACTCAGCAGCAAGATTAGAATATTCACTAGAAAAATAGAAAATTTCAACATCGCCTGCATCACCAGAATATCTGATTCCAAGTTCAGTGTTGTCTGCCTCTTCTGGATCAGATCCAAACATTGGAGTCATACCTTCATGGAATCCTGCTACTAAAGTAAGATTTTCATTTACTTCGTATGTAGCTCCAAAGCTTTGAGTGGTATGATCATTTTCTGTAAAGGTATCTCTAACATCTGCTTCACCTGTTCTAACCAATGTTAAGTTTGGTCCTGCGGGATCCGACCATCTTCTGTGGCGTTGATCATAGTCCTCAGATCTGTAACCTACGGTTACATCTAATCTTCCAAAATCCATAGTATCTTGAAGGTAATATGATGTTGCGCTAGATTCTCTTAATCTGTTATTACTACCACTTAAGCCAACATAACCATACAAAGGAGATAAAGAACCATCTGCAGCTTGATCTGCGTATTCGTGAGCCTGAACTCTACTCTCGGAATCTTCCATGTCTCTGTAACCTAAAGTAAGGTCATGAATTCCCAATGAGGTGTTAATAGTAAATTGATAACCTTCATTGGTGTAGTATCTATTGTTATGCTTATACTCAATTTGAACTGGAAGCTGACCATCGAGAATAGCCTGAGCATTTGCGCTACCATTATTAGCAGCACTGATTAGCTCATTAATATCATCTTGCTCACCATGTTCTTTTTTATTGTTGAAATCACTAACTTTAAACCAATCCCTGTAATAGTCATTTTGCCAAGATGTGAATGTCACATTAAAGCTTTCAAAATCCCCTACATAAGTTAATGAAGTTTGATCTCCATCATTCATCATTTTGTCATATGCAGTAGCTCCATATCTTTGTCTTGGATTAGCAATAAAGCTTGCTTGTGAAAGACCCACATAAGACTGATTAGATGTTTCATCTAGATCAACCATTTTAAAAGTCAAGGAATGATCGCCATTTTCATATCTTGCTTTCACCATTAAATCAGATTTATCAAATCCAGTATCGCCACCAACATTGGCTATAGAATCAAAACCATCGCTTTCGTGCTCATGGACTTCAACCAAACCGCCAAAATTACCACTGGTGCCTCCATAATAGGCATGTGTCCTCATCATTCCATTTTCACCTAATTCTTGAACAAATTTTCCAGAAGGTACATTTGGTATTGGAGTACTAATTAAATTGATAGCTCCACCAATTGTTTGAGGTCCCTGGGTAACTGCAGCAGGTCCTTTAAGAACTTCAACAGAATGTATTCTTCCTGTTGTAGGAAAGTAGTATGCTGAAGAAGAAGTGTATGGAGATGGAGCAACTAGAACGCCATCTTCCATAATTGCAACTTTAGCTGATCTTTCTATGGCTGTACCCCTTATGGAAATATTAGGTCTTAGTCCATAACCCTCTTCAGTTCTCATGTATAAGCCAGGAACAGCAGTTAGAATTTTTTGAATATCAGTATCCATAGCCTTTAACAAATCGGCATTTGAAATAATTTGCCCAGATCCAGCAAGTTTCTTTTGGTCTTCAACTGAACCAATGATTGTTACTGATTCAATTACTTCTTCAGTATCACCTTCTTGCGCAAAAGCTAGAGGTGATATAAGCAAGGTTAAGCAAATAGTTAAATAAACTATTAGTGACGGCAAGCTGATAGCTTGGCTTACCCAGAATTTTTGTTTTGAATTATTTGAAATTTCCATCTTATTCTCCAATTAAAAAATCAAAGAATAGGAAGACCTATCCTTTGAGAATGATAATGATAATCATTCTCATTTAGATTTGCAACAACTTTGTTAGTTATTTCCTCTTATAGCGAAATAGGTTCCTAAAGCTAATAAAAAGATCTGTTCACTCATGAATAATTTTTGAGTAATCAGCCAGTCAGGGTGAGCAATTAAGAGCGCTCCAATCATAATTACAGCTACTGCACCACCACCCAATCGAGTGACAAGGTGACCTGTTGCTCCAAGAAATCCACCTATTATAACTGCGGCACCAGCACCAACCTCTCCTAGCGCTACGAGACTAGCAGTTAATTCTGGAAAAATGATTCCTTTACTTTCAAATAATTTAACCATGCCACTAGATGGCATTGGGAATTTACCTAATCCGTGAAGGATGAATGATGTCCCAAGTGATAGCCTTAGTAACCAGTGACTTAAATTCATAAATGGTTTAGCGACGTTATCTAAATATGCTGAAATGCTCATATATCCTCTCTTTAAAAAATTGGTTGCTAGCTAATAAAATATTACGCTAATTAATAGTTAAAGGGAATTTATGTTTAATCCATTAAAAATGGCAGGTGACATTAAGGAGGGGGCATGGAAAAAATGCTAAAGCCTGAACTTGAAAAGTTTTTGAAGTAATCTGGATTTGTGAAAAAAGCTGAGCTCTCAAAATTAGAAGCTAGAATTGAAAAACTTGAAGCAGAAGTCAAAAATTAAAAGCTAAAGATCTCCCTCTTCTCTCATTTTCATTCTGATTTTAGTTGCACTAATATCAGTTATTGATTTATCAAAGACCTCTTCCTCTAAAACATAACCTACGCCACGTCCGTAAGTAATATTAACTATGTTGGGAACCAGCATGATTTCGTATTCAATACCTCTCGTAAAATTATCCTTAGACAAACCTTCCTCAATATTTTTGCATACTGTGTCCCAATCAAAAGGATTGTCATCTTGGCCCTCGCCTCCAGATGTACCTTGAACGTCTCTGACTTGAATGATTACCTGTCCCGTTTTAACCACACACCGCTTAAAAAGCTCTTGATGGCCATCGTGCCAAGGCTGCCATCTTCCTAGCATTTGAACAGTGGGTTTTTTTGGATCAAACATTCTTTAAAATCTTTTCTGCTATTTCTATATGGTTGGTCTCATTCCATTCAGTAACATGAAAATCAACCGATTCAGGTTTTTGAAAAATCTTATTGGTATCTTCAAACCTTCCGGATGAGATTGTATCCAGCCAAATAACAATATCGGGTTCAAAATTCTCTCTGGTTTCCTTGGTAGGACAAACAAAATCACAGACAACGAATCGACCGTTAGCCTTTTCAAAATCAGCAAAGGTTTTCATTCTCATGCTCTGCCTCAGCCTACCGGATTCAGAAAAGTCCCAATCATTTGCCATAGTCCTAACCTTATCAGCGTTATACCAAGCAGCCTCAAGCAAAGGAACAAGTCTCTCAGTAAGGTATGTCTTGCCACTTCCTGGCAAACCCATAACAAGAATTTTCATTTGGCTAATTTTAAGTCACTTTGAGTTAGAAAAATACATAAAAAAAATTTTTTCAAAGGTGGAAACAATAAACTTTTTTGCTTTATAGTTATCTTATATTTTCAGAGGAAAAAATCATGAATAAATTTATAACACTTACTGTTGCTTGCTTCGCATTATTTGTTCAAGCAGATGCTGCATCAAACAAAGCTACAGTAGAGAAACTATATGATCTATATGAGAATGGCACAGCTAGAGAATTTGCAGACACATACGCATCTTTAGTTGCAGAGGACTATGACAGATGGTTAGGCAGATATGTAGGCCTTGGCTTCAGGATGAATGATGACGAAATGACAGTTGAAGAAGTAGTTAACTCTCCCGCAAAGGATCATCTAAAACCTGGCGATAAAATTCTTTCAGTTAATGGCGTCAAAGCAAAAGAAGGCAATGAACTTCCATTCCAAGGACCACTTGGTGGAGAGGTCAAAGTAAAGCTGGAGCGAGATGGAAAGAAAATGACTGTAAAAATGAATAGAGCCCTTCAAACAAATAGAGGTGATAAAGATAGAATGCTCGGCTGGTTATCAAACTTTAATGAAGAAGATTGGAAGGATAGGTCAAAGGTTATCCAAAGGAATCCTATCGTAGCTGAAGGCAATGAAGTCTACGCTTCTTTTGAAAGCAAGGACACTAATGAAGATGGAAATGAAGTCAGATGGTGGACAGTAGAAAGATTCATCTTTAATGATAGTGGGCAAATTGTTCATCACGGTGACATTAACGAGGATTTACTTATCGCTCAGCAAAACGGTTACAAATTAAGTAAATAAATTATTTTGCCCCTCTTTAATGAGGGGCCTTTCTTGGCTTTTGAAAACCTCCCATATCATTTTATTTCTAATACTCATCCCAAGCCTTTTGTTTGGTGATACAAAACTAGCAATTCTGGGATCAGGAACGCCAAATCCAGATCCGGACAGAATGGGCTCAGGTTATGCAGTGATCACAGACCAGGCAGTCTATTTGATTGATTTTGGCCCAGGAATCATAAGAAATGCTGCTCAGCTGTCTCAAAATTGGGGTGGAAAAATTCCGCAAATGAATGTTGCAAATTTTGAACATGCATTTCTAACGCATCTTCATTCAGATCATACGATGGGCATTGCTGATCTTTTGCTAACACCATGGGTGATGGGAAGAAGTGAACCATTAAATTTATATGGGCCAAAGGGCCTTGATCAGCTTGCAACAAATACCTTAAAGGCAAATAAAATTGATATTGATTACAGAATTAATGGAACACAGCCAGCAAATAAGACCGGATATAAATTTATCTTTAAAGAACTAAATGAAGGCATTGTCTTCGAAAATGAGGAAATAAAAGTTGAAGCATTTGAAGTTCCACATGGAGACTTTAAGGATGCCTATGGTTTTAGATTTACAACTGCAGATAAGGTTATTGTATTTTCAGGTGATACCGGAAAATCGCTAAAGATTGCTGAATTAGCAAAAAATGCTGATATCTTAGTTCACGAGGTTTACTCGCTTGAAGGTTTTAAAAAGAAAACAAAGGACTGGCAGAAATATCATTCAGAACATCACACCTCAACAATTGAAGTAGGAGAGATTGCCAGCCTTGCTAAGCCAAAAAAGTTGGTGCTCTCACACATCTTGTTTTGGGGATCAACACCAAAAGATATTATGGAAGAGGTAAGATCAACATTTACAGGCGATATCATCATTGCCGAGGATGGAATGATTATTGAATGATGCCGATGACTCGATCAATAAACCAATAAGCTCCCATACTACCAATAACTAAGCTTGCAGCTATTTGAGAGGAATTTTGAATATTTATTTTTGTAGATAAATAAATAATCAGCAGCGGTATAGGTATCAAAGCAATTTGCGCAATCTCAATGCCTACATTAAAAAATAATAAAGAAAGTAGCATTTGGTTGTTAGCAATCCCTATGTCACTTAAAGCTCCAGCGAATCCTAACCCATGCAACAGACCAAAGCTAAATGCCATCAGCCAGGGAGTTTTAAATTGCCTATCAGATTCATTAATTTCCAAAGCTAAATAGATAATTGTTAAGGCAATAAGTGCCTCTACTGTCCCCTGCGGTAAGTAAATTAAATCATAGATAGAAAGTCCAAGTGTAATGCTATGAGCAACAGTAAAGGCAGTGATGGTTTTAATAATATTTCCCAACCCACTAATACAAAATATAAGACCAAAAATAAATAATATGTGGTCAAGGCCATCAAATAAGTGGTCGATGCCAAGGTAAAGATATGTGGTTGGATAATATTGTTCTGTGATTGGAATATCTAATTTATTTCTTTGAAAATTCACCAATCCCTCAAAAGTATCATCTTGAAAATTTATGGTTACCAGAGCGTCTGTTAAGACGCCTAAATCAATTATTTCTAAGAATTTTCCTTTGATTGATTCACTACAATTTAGGATAATTTTTTCAATATAATATTTTCCTTGCACATAAGGATCTGAGACCTCTGAGATGCATACATCAGGAAATATAACTTCAGCTTTTTTCCCAACATCTTTTACTGGATACATCCAGGTAGCATCATAAGTTCCCTCATTATTATTTTGATTAATAATTAAATGAGCTGGATTAAATTCATGCGACTCAAGATTAGCTATTGGTAATAGAAGAACAAATAAAAAAAGTTTTTTGATCATAAATTAACTATTAAGCTATTTGAAAGGTCAAAAACAATGAAGCTGGAATAACAATAAGCCAAATTAAAACCGGAAAGATAAATAGGCTTTTATGAACTCCCACAAAAGCATTTTTAGTAATCTGTGTACCCACACAAAAAAGACCTAACAGTAAGAAAACTGAACTTAATTGTTTAAATTGAGAAGAATCAATTGGTAGTTGAAATGAGGAGCCTATAAATATAGCTAAGATAAAACCAATTACAAACAACGGTAATTTCGGTCTGCTGTCTGCCCTATTCATTAATGAAAGAATGATAACTAAAGGAATAATCCATAGTGTTCGACCAAGCTTTAATGTTGCAGCAACCTCTAGGGATTCCGCCCCATAAATCATCGCAGCACCAATTACTGCACTGGTATCATGAATGGCTGTAGCCGCCCATAAACCAAATTCAGATTGGGAGAGATTGATCTGTTCAGCAATCAGTGGAAAAAATAATATGCCGATTGCATTTAATAAAAAGATTATGGCAATGGCTATCGACAACTCTTGAGGTTTTGATTTAATAACTGGAGCTACTGCGGCCATTGCCGTTCCACCACAAATTGATGAGCCTGATGCAATTAAATATATGTATGATTGCTTTAAATTCAGTAGTTTTCCTAAAATTAAAGTTAATAAAAAAACAAAAACAACAAACAAAGATATTGGTAACAAATAGCTTGAGCTGGTTTCTTGAGCAACACTAAATTCAATCGAAAAACCCAAAAGAATGATTCCGGTTTGTAATAATCTAGTGGCGTACTTTCTGGTTATAAACTGATTATTGGTTAAAAAGAAAATCGAGAATCCAATCCCTAATAATAGCCCTACTACCGGACTGCCAAGGTAAATAGTTATACAAGCTAGAATTAGGGCAATTAAATATTGCATAGATATTAATTTTGCATTGTTTCAGACAAAAATAGTATCTGTCTGAATTAAAATACCTATTAAACAATGCTTGAAGTAGTAAAAAATAAGAGATTTCAATTTGGATGCTTGATTTTATCTTTTGTCTGTATATGTGCTTTTATATTTATTGGAAACAGGTTTGAAATTAATTTTTTAGATCAAGAATACCTTGATCAAAGGGTTCTTTTTGTTCTTGAAAATATGAGTGCTTTGCAAGCAAGTATTCATCTATGGGTAACAATGACGCTGGATGTTATTTTCCCACTTGCCTATGGATTTTTATTTTTTGGGATCCTGTTAAATAATCTTGAAGGTCAATGGAAGTTTTTGGCTGTTCTACCTTTAATATTAATTGCAGCCGACCTTACAGAGGGAATTCTTCAGATTCACCTAATGAAAGCTCAAGTAATAGAAATGATAATAGTAAGTTATAAAAATAAAATTACTCTTATAAAGTACTTTCTTTTTTTAATCTGTATGGGAATGTGCTTGATAACAAGTATGTTAAAACTTGGTGGGTCTGGGAAGACTTGAACTTCCGACCTCACCCTTATCAGGGGTGCGCTCTAACCAAGCTGAGCTACAGACCCAAAAAAATTGGAAGGAGCATTCTACAACTCATTCGTCTGAGTGACAATCAGATATTGTTTGGATGCAGTGACTTATAAAGACTATAAAAAAGATAAAAAAGTGGTATGAGTGTAAAGTATTTGACCAAAGCCAAGACCAATATTGCAACCATGTTGGTATCAATGGCTAGAAGGCCAAAAATTAAACCTATAACTAATTGAAGTCCAATAAATACACTCGTGATTAAGAAGAGCTTGGTGCCCTCTTTATCTGAATCATTCCATGCTAGGCCCAACGATTCGAAGGCCCTTTTATTTTGAAACATAATGTATGCTGGATACATTCCTAATCTTGCAAATAGGTAGAATCCTGGCAACACAACCAGTAATAGCCCAAGCCCATATACAATTGATGCAGCGATAGAGCTCCAAAGTAATGGGAAAAATTTTCTCAACCCCATGAGGTATGCTTGATTTATGCTCAAATCTTGATTAGATGTAAGAGCTTCAAATGAGACCATCATTGCTCCATAAAAAGCTATCGATAGAACCATTGAAACAATACCTAGAACAGCTAACTGTATTGCGACTGGTTGGATGGATTCAATAATTAAGTCATTAGACATATTCTCATTGAGATCCAATTGTAAAACTAAATAACTAACTGCAAATTCCAATGTTATAAGCGGCAGCGCTAGTACAAACAAATAAGAAAAGTGCTTCAGGCAAAATGAGAGTGTATAAAAGAACTGATTCATTGAGTGGTTTTTAACTTAAGTGTTTATATTTTATCAGGTGACGTTAATTTTCTTGAAATTTCTTTTGCCAACTTGGTAGGTTTGACTGGTGCCCTTTTTGACTTGGAACTTCAGATCTTCAATTTTTTTCTCATCAATTTTTACCGCCCCTTGCTTGATGAGCCTCATGGCTTCAGAAGTACTCTTCAACATACCACTATCCTTAAGTAAGTTAGGTAAAGCTATTGATGATGATGCGATTGTGAGTTCGATCTCTTCAATATCATCAGGTGTTTGTTTTTTTTGAAATTGATTTACAAAATTTGAATGTGAAGAATCAGCGGCTGAATCATCATGAAACCTAGCAATGATTTCTTTGGCTAGTTCTATTTTTATATCTCTAGGATTTGTACCCTTTTCTTGTGATGCTTTTAATTGTTTGATTTCTTTATCAGATTTAAAGCTCAATAAATCAAACCAACGCCACATTAACTCATCCGAAATTGACATCACTTTACCAAACATATCATTGGGGTCTTCATCTATGCCGATATAGTTATCCAGCGACTTAGACATTTTTTTTACTCCATCTAAACCCTCTAAAATAGGGACAGTTTGAATTACCTGTGGATCAATTCCATAAGATTTTTGAATTTCTCTGCCGACTAAAAGATTAAATTTTTGATCCGTACCACCTAACTCAACGTCAGCTTTTAAGTAAACAGAATCATAAGCTTGCACTAAAGGGTAAAGTAGTTCATGAATGGAGATACTTTGATTTGATTTGTATCGTTTATTAAAGTCATCCCTTTCAAGCATTCTTGCTAGATTGTAATGAGATGCAAGCTCAATAAATCCTTCTGCTCCCAAAGCTGAGCACCATTCAGAGTTAAACCTAATCTTAGTTTTTTTGGGATTTAATATTTTGAAGACTTGCTTCTTATAAGTCTCCGCATTCTTTAAAACCTCCTCTTTAGTTAAGGGAGGTCTTGTTTTATTTTTACCTGATGGATCACCAATCATTCCTGTAAAGTCGCCGATGACAAAAACGATCTTATGTCCTAAATCTTCATAATGCTTCATTTTATTTATTAGCACGGTATGACCAAGGTGAAGATCAGGAGCAGTTGGGTCAAAGCCTACTTTTACGGTAAGGGGAGAATCTTCTTTTAGTTTTTCTACAAGCTCTTTCTCGTTAATTAGTTCATCAGAACCCCGGTGAATCAATTTTAATTCTTCTTTCATGATATTGGCTTATTATAGTATTAGATAGATAGGTATTAACTAAATGGGTGCAGAAAATAAACTAAGCTTTGAATTCAATCCAATTGTTAGAGGCATGAAGATTGCAGACTCTAACAGTTTATTTCCGATTCATAGGGTTTTTTGTGTTGGGAAAAATTATGCTGAACATGCAAAAGAAATGGGTTCTGAGATTGAAAAAAAAGAGCCCTTCTTTTTTTCAAAAGTTCCTGAGTCGATTACTCAAGTTAAAAAGATCTTGATACCTGAAGATACTGCTAACCTTCATCACGAGGTTGAATTAGTAATTTGCTTAAAAAAGGGTGGGATGAATATCAATGTTAATGCAGCTCACCAATGTATTTTTGGATATGCAGTCGGAGTGGACCTAACTAAGAGAGACATTCAAAAAAAATCTAAGGATAAGGGCCATCCATGGGAGAGCGCTAAATCATTTGATCAATCTGGACCTATTTCAGAAATAAAAAAGTATGAGGAGGTGGTATTAAAAAATAATAATATTTCACTATTAATTAATGGAGAAGAAAAACAAAGCGCTTCAATCAATATGATGGTTTGGGGTATAGAGGAATTAATAAGTATTTTGTCTCAAAAAGTAATCCTAAAACCAGGTGATATTTTGTTTACTGGCACTCCAGCAGGTGTTGGAAATATTAAAAAAGGAGACATATTGGAGGCATCGATTGATGAAGTGGGTGCTTTGAAACTTAACTTTGAATAACTCAAGAATAATAAGCTTATATTTGTGAAAACCAGTTCAAAATTTAGATCAGATCATGAGATTGCAGACTCAATTTTACAAAAATCTAAGTTTCTTGATTCAAGTAAAATTGAAGAAAATGCTATTTCTTTAGTAAATTTTTGCAGAGAAAATAAATCAAAAAGAACCCTCCTTGATGCTTTCATGGAAGAATATGGTCTTTCTAATAATGAAGGTATAGCACTAATGTGCTTGGCCGAATCACTTTTAAGGATTCCTGATAAAAAAACACGGGATGATTTAATTAAAGAAAAAATTACTTCTTCCAAATGGATTGAACACCTAAATCAAGCAAATAGCTTATTAGTAAACTCAGCCACCTGGGGATTGCTTATTGCTCAAACATTCCTCAAGCCTGTTGGCATTGAATCGCACTGGTTAAAAAATCTATCGAACAAAATTGGTGAGGCTCCCATTCGAGAAGCAGTAAAGATGGCTATGGGTATTTTGGGTGATGAGTTTGTATGTGCTAAAAATATTTCTGATCTTGAGTATTCCACAATTATTAAAAGTGAGAATTGTTCATTTGATATGCTGGGAGAAGCTGCAAGGAATGAAGTTCAGGCCTTAAAATTTCTAAGTGCTTATAAGGAATCTATTCATATTGCAGGAAAATTTAATCAGCAAACAGGTAATGATCATGGTGTCTCAATTAAGCTTTCTGCGCTTTACTCAAAATATGATTTACTACATCAAAAAGATGTTAGTGAAAAGCTGCTGCCAAGATTAAGAGATTTAGCCTTGTTGGCTTTAGAAAAAGATGTTCTGCTTACGATTGATGCCGAAGAGCAAGATAGGTTAACCATAAGCCTAGATTTGATTGAAAAACTCTTGCTTGAAAAAGGTATTAGGGATTGGGAAAAGATAGGAATTGCAGTCCAAGCCTATGGTAAAAGAGCTTTTGATGTAATCAATCATATCAATCAGCTTGGTAAAAAGAGGGAAAAGATAGGGGTCAGGTTGGTTAAGGGTGCTTATTGGGATTATGAAATTAAGAATGCTCAAAAAAATGGATATCCAGATTATTCTGTTTTCACTGCCAAAAGTCTAACTGATCTGAACTATATATATTGTGCCAAGGCAATGATTGATTCGAGTTCAATCTTGCCATGTTTTGCTACACACAATGCCAATACTATTTCTAGCATCATCCATCTTGCTGATGGCAAGGATATTTCCTTTCAGAGGCTCTACGGAATGGGTGAACTCTTATACCAAGGATGCAAAAAAATTTTTAATCAGGATTTTAAAACAAACGTTTATTGTCCTATTGGCGAACATAGAGAACTGCTACCCTATTTAGTCAGAAGGTTACTTGAAAACGGTGCTAATGCATCATTTGTTAATCAGTTATTTGATGAAAATATTCCTGCTGAAAAAGTAGCTCAATCACCTCAGAGGATTGTGAAAGATAAGCTTCTTTGCAATAAAATAAAACCAATAGAAATTCCACCTAATATGTACGGAAATAGAAAAAATTCATTGGGTATAGACCTATCTGAAAAAGAATCTTTAAATGAATTAAAGAACTGGATTAATGCTCTTAATGAAAACTCCTTTGATGTTACTAACTTATCCTCAGTTGAGATAAGTTCAACAAATCAAATTAAAATTTCTAGTCCTATTGATGGAAAAATTCTTGGCACCTATTCTAGTTTTAATGCCGAGCAAGAAATAATATTCCAGCAGTCAAAACATTGGGCCGAAAAATCATTTGATCATAAAGCTAAAGTGCTACTTGAAGTTGCCGATCATATTGAATCAAGCCCAGCAAAATTCTTAAGCCTCCTTGTAAACGAATCAGGTAAAACTTATCAAGACTCAGTAGATGAAATAAGGGAGACAATTGATTTTATAAGATATTACGTTGAGCAAGCTGAAGACCTATTTGAAAACAAGGAGATGGTTGGGCCAACCGGTGAAAAAAACTTTCTTCAGCATGTACCAAAAGGAGTAGTGCTTTGTATTAGCCCATGGAATTTTCCTCTTGCTATTACTGCGGGACAAATTATTGCAGCCTTGGTAACTGGCAACACAGTTATTGCAAAACCATCTGAGCACACAACGATCATTGCATATGAGTTTATTAAATTGCTCCTGGCAAAAGGAGTTCCTGATGATGCAATAAATCTTGTTCTTGGTGATGGGAAAGTGGCTGAGCATATTATTAAATCTCAACCCTTGGACCTAGTATGTTTTACTGGCTCACTTCAGACTGCAAAAAACATTCATCAAAGTCTCGCGCTTAAATCAGGACAAATTGTATCCCTAGTTGCTGAGACAGGTGGCCTTAATGCTATGGTTATAGACTCATCGGCATTGTTGGAGCAAGCATGCGATGATGTTATTAGGTCTGCTTTTATGTCAGCTGGTCAAAGATGCTCAGCATTGAGAATTGCATTAATTCACGAAGATATTTATCAAGATTTTAAGGCTATGCTTGCTGGAGCAATGGATGATCTTATAGTTGGTGACCCAAAAGATACTCGAACGGACGTAGGACCAATAATAAGTATTGATGCAGCAACTAAGATAAAAGCCTATATTGATCTAAAAAAGTCTGAGGGATTTAAGATATTTTGTACAAATGAAAATCACACTCATGCAGATCAGTTTATTCAACCTACTTTTATTGAGATGTCATCGCTATCTGACATAAATGAAGAAATATTTGGGCCTGTATTACACCTAGTTATGTATAAAGAAAAAGATCTAGAAATTATCTTACAAGAATTGAAATCTAAGGGTTTTGGATTAACATTTGGAATTCACTCTAGAATTGAGAGTAAAGCGACAAAGATAAGTGAGTTGGTAAGTTCAGGCAATAGTTATATTAATCGAGATATTATCGGAGCCGTTGTTGGGACTCAACCATTTGGAGGGTCTGGCTTATCTGGAACCGGTCAAAAAACTGGTGGTCCAAATTATTTGATCCAATTTGTGAATGAAAAATTAGTGTCGATTAATACCGTAGCCATAGGAGGAAACGCAGAGTTACTTAATCTAGAAACTGAAAATGGCAATTCTCAAGGAACTTAAGCTAAAAAATCTCTACCTAATTATTCCAGCAATTTTTGCTGTATTAATCGTTTTATTTGCAGCGCAAGAAGATGAAGAAGTTCCTGCGCTTTCCATAAAGCAGAGTTCAATAAATCTAGAGATCTCAATTGAAAAGAATAAACATTCGAGTTTTTATACTGTTGAAGAAGGTGACAGCATGAGCGTAATTTTCGAGGAAAATAAAGTACCTCTGAATTTAACCTACAGAATCTTAAGAGGTCCCTACAAGAATGACTTCGTAAATTTAATGCCAGGCAACGAATTTGAATTTCTTTTTTTAGATAATGAGTTACTCACGATTGAGCTTAGAAAAGGATCTCTCTTTTCCTTATCCGTAATAAATTCAAATGAGCCTGAATATAGTCTCTTTAACTTAGAGCCTGAAGTTATCAGAGAGTTTAGGTCAGGCAAAATAACTTCAAGCTTCTATGAAGCAGCTCTTGAGAGTGGAATTCCTGATAGTGTGATAATGGATCTTGCCTATCTTTTTGGCTGGGACATTGATTTTATTTTTGATATTAGAGAAGGGGATAGTTTTAAGGTTCTTTATGAAACACCATTTGTTGAAGGAAGTAAAATAGCAAATGGAGACATCCTTTATGCAGAGTTCGTCAATCAAGAACAAGAATATACGGCCATAAGATACTTTGATAGATATGGAGAAAAATTTTATTTCGATAAAAATGGTAACAGTCTAAAGAAAGCTTTTTTGAGAGCACCACTGGATTTTGCTTACATCAGCTCTCATTTCAACCCACGAAGAAAACATCCAATATTAAATAAAATAAGAGCACACAACGGTGTGGATTATGCTGCAAAAAGAAATACCCCTGTAAGATCAACTGGAGATGGGATGATTATTCATCAAGGCTGGAAAAGTGGTTATGGAAGAACTGTCCAAATACGGCATGGAGGTGAAATTACAACCTTGTATGCACATTTGGAGTCATACAATAAAAAGTTGAATGAAGGGTCCAAAGTGGACCAGGGTACCATTATTGGTTATGTAGGTGATTCAGGTCTTGCTACTGCTCCTCACTTACATTATGAATTTAAAGTCGGAGATAAAAGAACAGACCCCTTAAAAGTTAGACTGCCCGATGATAAACCGATAGACAAAATGGAACTAACTGAGTTTAATCAAACAAAATCGCAGATTTTAGACTTAACTAAAAAGCTATCTATAATGATAGCTGATGCCAACTAAAGATATATACATAGGAACAATGAGCGGGACCAGTGCAGATGCTGTGGAATCATGCGCCTTAAATATTGATAAAAAATCTATAACAATAATCGGTTCATACAGTACTAAAATTACTTCGAAAGATCAGACGAAAATTCTTAACCTTGCGGCAGGCAAGAGCTCTACAGTGCAAGATTTTGGTGAAATTAATCAATCATGCACTCGTTATTTTTTAAAGAGTATTCAAGGACTAATAAGAAAAAATTTTATTAAGCACTCAAAAATAAAAGGTATTGGTCTATCTGGGCAAACTGTATGGCATGCACCAAAATCTAGGAATCCCTTCTCAATTCAGCTTGGCGATCCAAATTATATTTCTCATGCATTGGGTGTACCTGTTGTGTCTGATTTTAGAAATTCTCATATTGCTCTTGGGGGTGAAGGCGCTCCACTTACAACTTATTTTCATCATGAAATGTTTAGGTCCCAGAAATCTAGGCTCATTATCAATCTTGGAGGCATTACAAATTTCACTTTCCTAAAAAAATCCTTTGTTTTAGGTTCTGATGCTGGACCTGCAAATGCATTAATGGATATATATTGCCAAAAAGTCTTAAAGAAAAAATTTGATAAAGGTGGTGAAGTTGCATCAAAGGGGAATATTCATAAATCATCAATCAATGAGATGAGTAAACATTTTTTCTTCCGAAAAAAATTACCGAAGTCCACTGGTAAAGAAATCTTTAATTTTAATTTTATACCAAAAAAATTGTTAAAACAGTCCAAAGAGGACGTGCTTGCAACTCTAAATTTCTTTTCGGCTATGATGATATTCGAACAAACTCAGAAACTTAAGAAAGCCATTGATGAAATTTATGTCTGTGGGGGTGGAATCAAAAATCAAACCCTTGTGTGCAATCTTGAAAGTCTTTTTAAAACTAAAATTAAATCTTCAAAAGAAATAGGTCTAGATCCAATGCTTGTTGAGTCAGCTGCTTTTGGATGGCTTGCGAAAAAAAGGATGGATCGTGAAATGCTTCAGGTTTTAAATAAAGATAAAATTACTAAAGGATTGCTTGGATCTATTACAAAAATCAGATAGAAAAGGATTCACCACATCCGCATGTAGTTTTAGCATTAGGATTTTGAATGATGAAGCGGGAACCAGATAAATCTTCAATAAAATCAAGTGTTGATCCGTAAAGATATGGGTATGAAAGTGAGTCTAAAACAACGCTAAAATCAATAAAATTAATTTCATCGTCATCGAACGCTATTTCTTGGTCAAATTTAAAACCATATTGAAAACCCGAACAACCTCCACCAGTAACGTAAACTCTGAATTTATTTGAATCGGATGTTTCAACAAGATTTAAGATCCTAGTTTTAGCAGATTCAGTAACAATTATTGATTGTGTTGACATTGAAATAGAATATTATATTCATAGTTATAACAAATCAAAGTCCTCTGTAAATTTTTTGACGGCATCCCAATCAGTAAATTCATATGACTTTGAAGTATCTGTTGGTCCACCTGTTATATACATAATGAATTTAATGATATGTTTATCAAAAAATCGGTATTTTGGATAATCAATCTTGCCTGCAAATACCCCTATTTTATTGGGTTGCCAAGATGAAAGCCTTAAAAACTTGCTTACATAGGGATTGGAATCAGGTGTTTGTTTTTCAGGTTTTCTCGCGACAGCATTTACAGTAAAGAAACCATTCTTAAGTTTTTGTATTTCGGCTAAATTATGATTTATGAATTTAGGAATGTTTTTATTATAATTACCATATCTTATGCTGGCGCCAAGTAAAAACTTATCATAATCAGAGAAGTTCATTTTGGGCATTAGATTACAATCAATTAAGTCAACCTTGTTATTAGTCAAAGAAAATTGCTGCATCATAAGCTTACTTATTCTTTCAGTATGACCATCTGTGGATGAATATAAAAAAAGGATTTTACTCATCTTAATAACGATACAATAATAATGAATAAATCAAAATGTTTAGCAATAAATTAAAGGGATTATATTGCATTATCTGTGAAGAAAACTTTTTGCATGATAGTTTTGATCAAACTATTAAAGTTTGCTTGGAAAATAAGATTAAGTTATTTCAAATAAGATTTAAAAACGAAAGTATCTTTTTTGAGCATGAACCAAAATTAAAAAGTCTAATAGAAAAAATTCACAATCATTCGGGGCTTGTTTTAGTCAATGATCATATTACCCACATTGAAGAATTTAATTTTGATGGTATTCATTTAGGTCAATCAGATATCTCGCCAATTTTTGCAAAGCATGTCTATAAAGACAAGATTGTTGGCTTAAGTTGTTATAGCAGTTCATCGCTCGCAAATCAGTATTTAGACTACATTGATTATGTTTCTTTTGGAGCCATGTACAAATCTTCAACTAAAAAAAATGCACGCAAAATATCTGAAGCTGAACTTCAAAATATAATTAAATTCAATAGAAAACCAAAAGCCATAATTGGCGGAATTAATTTAAATACTTATGAGTCAAATATCAGTAACAATTTTGATATGATTGCTATGTCAGATGGTATCTTTTCTTCAGAAGATTTGCCCTCATTCTTAAATATGTTAAATAAATCATGAATCGCAATAAATCAGATGCTCTTTTTAAAGAGGCGCAGATGCTGATGCCCGGAGGAGTTAATTCCCCTGTAAGAGCTTTCAAAAATGTTAACTCAAAACCTGTTTTTTTTAAGAGTGCCAATGGCGCATATTTAATTGATGAAGATGAAAATCAATACATAGATTTTATTGGCTCCTGGGGGCCAATGATATTAGGTCACAGTAATCCTATTATCGTAAAAGCCATAAACGAGCAGCTAAAAAAAGGGACAAGCTTTGGAGCACCAACAAAACTAGAGAACCACATGGCCTCCCTGATAAAAGAAAGCATCGGCTCTATTGAGAGAATCAGAATGGTTAATTCTGGTACCGAGGCAACAATGAGCTGCATAAGGTTAGCAAGAGGATATACGAACAGAAATACCATTATTAAATTTGATGGTTGTTACCATGGGCATGTTGACTCATTGCTTGTTAAAGCAGGCTCAGGTGTATCCACTTTTGGCTTACCTGACTCTCCCGGAATCCCTGAAGAGCTTGCTAAATTCACTATTTCTATTCCATACAATGATACCAAAGCATTTATTAAGACCTTTGATGAAGTTAAAGATGATCTTGCTGCAGTAATTGTTGAACCAATAGCTGGCAACATGGGTTTCATCAAAGGGCATGTTGAATTCTTAAATGTTCTAAAAGAAAAAACTCGTCAAAATAATACGGTTCTAATTTTTGACGAAGTAATGTCAGGGTTTAGGGTCAATCTTGGTGGTGCGCAATCAATATATAACATTCAACCTGACTTGACTGCACTTGGTAAAATTATTGGTGGAGGTCTTCCTGTTGGGGCTTTTGGTGGTAATGCAGATATTATGAAATGCCTTGCTCCTGAAGGCCCTGTTTACCAGGCAGGTACACTTTCAGGTAATCCACTTGCAATGTCAGCAGGCATAGCTCTAATTTCTGAACTACAAAAAATTAACCCATACGAACAATTAGAATTAACTATTAAAAACTTCTTAAACGCCATCTCAGAAAGCTTAGAAGCTAAGAATATTGATTTTGCTTACAATGCTTCTGGCGGAATGTTTGGTTTCTTTTTCTCAAGAGAACTTCCTAAAAATTTTGAAGATGTATGTGCAACAGATTCAAAAGTTTTCCAAAACTTCTTTATAAAATCTTTGAGTAAAGGTATTTACTTTGCGCCGTCAAAATTTGAAGCTGGATTTTTATCAACCACGCATTTAGAGGAAGTAATGCAATCTGCATCCCAAAAAGTCTTAGATGCAATAGAGGAATTATGAAGATGAAATATGACATAACTGCGATCGGAAATGCATTGGTTGATACTCAATTCAAAGTATCACATGAATTCATTAGAGAAGTTGGCCTCGAAATTGATCAAATGAATCTATCAAGTGCTGAGGAGCATGCTCCGATTATTGATAAGTTAAAAAAAGAGAATGCGGAATCAGTTTCTGATTGTGGAGGGTCAGCAACAAACACATTGGTAGCTGCAACTCATTTTGGTGCTAAATGTTTTCATACTTGCGTGGTTGCCGATGATGAAGATGGCCAAAGCTACCTTTCAAACCTTAAAAATATTGGCGTTAACCATAATTTTAAAATGCGGGATGCTGATGAGGTCCCAACAGGTAAATGTTTAATCTTAGTTACAGCAGATGCAAAAAGAACTATGTCTACAGCCCTGAATGTAAGTGCGCTTATGCGAATGGATGATATTGATTTTGTAGCGATGCTTGATACAGATATTCTTTACGTTGAAGGCTATATGGTGACGAGTAATGGAAACTATTCTGTCACCCTTGAGCTCTTAAAAAGAGCGTCCGAAAAAAATGTAAAAATTGCCCTATCACTCTCAGATCCAGGCATCGTCATGGGATTTAGAGACAGATTTACCGAGCTAGAAAGTTTTGGAGTTGATTACATTTTTTGTAACGATGAAGAAGCAATGGCCTTTACATCAACTGAATCTATTGATTTGGCATTTGATAATCTTACAAAAAAAGATTTCATTAGTATTGTTACAACAGGCTCAAAGGGATGTTCAATTGTGAATAATGATCAATTAATCCAAGTAAAAGCTGAAAGCATTAATGCGGTAGATACAAATGGAGCCGGCGATATGTTTGCAGGCTGCTTTTTATATGCACTCTCTCAGGGTAATTCTCTCAATGAATGCGGAAAATTTGCTAATTATGGCGCTTCTAAAATTGTTGAGACTTTTGGTCCAAGATTAACGGAATCTGGCTATCATGAAGTTCTAAAAAAGTTATAAAAAACTAGCTTATTAAGTTCATTTCTGCTATTTTCTTCGCCCTTAAATAATTTGATTAATCTCAACAACTAAAAAATTAAAATGCCAACTAAAAAAAGCAAAAAAACAACAGCAAAGAAAACCTCAAATAAAAAAGCAACAACCAAGACAGTCAATAAAAAAGTGAAAGCTGCTCCCAAGAAAAAAACTGCAGCGCCGAAGAGAATAACTAAAAAAAATACTGCAGCTAAGTCTAAGGCACCAAAAAAGAAAGTAGCAAAATTATCTGTTGCAAAAAAGAAAAGAGTCGCTAAGAAAAAAGAACCACAAATCTCGTCCTATAAGCCCAAAAAGAAAGAGAAATACATGAGTGCTGCTATGAAGCGTCACTTTAATAAAGTTTTACTTAATTGGAGAGAGCACCTTAAAGAAGAAATGCAAAAAACTTTTGATCACCTTAAAAATAAAGGTGAAACTTTTGCAGATCCTGTTGATCGTGCTTCGCAAGAGGAAGAGTTTGCCTTTGAATTGAGAACTAGGGATAGGGAAAGAAAACTTATCAAAAAGATTGTGAGCTCTTTAGAGCAAATAAAACAAGATGACTATGGATACTGTTATTCGTGTGGAATTGAGATTGGTCTAAAAAGACTAGAGGCAAGACCCACTGCCACGCATTGCATTGATTGCAAGACTCTAGATGAGATAAAAGAAAAACAACTAGGGGGATAATCAATCTCCAAAATTTTAATTTGAGTAAACCAAATAATTCATTTGTAAGTCCACCAAAAAAACTCCTCCAAAATAAATTTGATAAGTTTGCTGAGGAAATTATCAAGCAATTACAAAAAAATGGTCACGATGCTTACCTCGTTGGAGGATGCATTAGAGATCAGTTAATAGATATTCCAGCTAAAGATTTTGATGTAGCGACCAGTGCAACACCAGAGCAAATTAGAAAGATATTTAAAGCCTCACGAATTATTGGAAAAAGATTTAAGTTGGTTCATGTTTACAAGGGTAGCCAAGTTATTGAAGTTTCTACTTTCAGAGCATCCGGAGCAAAATCTAATCAAGAAAAAATTGTTAAGGACCAGCTGGGTAAAATTTTAAGGGATAACGTTTGGGGGACAATTGAGGAAGATTGTGAAAGAAGAGACTTTACAATTAATTCTCTTTACTTTGATCCTATTCAAAAAAAATTATTTGATAGACATCAAGGAGTTAATGATTCTTATAAGCGTAAAATAGTTTCTATTGGGGATCCCATGTTGCGCTTTGAAGAAGATCCTGTCAGAAGTCTAAGAGCTGTAAGATTCGCAACAAAGCTAAACTTTAAAATTGATAAACAAATAAAAGATGCAATTTATGAAAAAGGATATCTCTTGAGCAGCATATCTAATGCCAGAAGGTTTGATGAATTTAATAAAATATTTATGTACGGGAAAGCCCAACATAACTTTAAAAAACTAGAAAATTTCAACTTGTTAAAACATTTAGTGAGTCATGTAGGGCAGTCTAATAGCTATGGTTATCGATTGCAGATGTCAGCGCTTATTAATACTGATAACAGAGTTCATGAAGGTAAATCAGTAACTCCTGGATTTCTTTTGGCAGCGATTTTATGGCCAAAGTTGATTGAATTAGCAACTGTTAAAAATTCGATTAGCACAAGAAGATTTTTTCCTAGCATGGATAAAATTTTAAGAGACCAGCAAATCCTAACTGCTGTACCAAGGAGATTTTATACTTACATAAAAGATATTTGGTCATTGCAGTTGAGGCTTCAAAGTAGGATCAAAAATCAACCCTTTAAAGTACTACAACATCCAAGGTTTAGAGCTGCATATGATTTGTTATTATTAAGAATTGAGGCCTCTAATTCTAAGAGTGATATTGGTGATTGGTGGACAAAGTTCCAATCATGCAACCGTCAAACTAAACTTGAGATGGTTAAAATGCATCGAGAGGACTCATCAAACTCCAAAAAATTTGGCTTATCTGGAGAGTTGGGATAATCTTTGTAAGATAATTTTTTTACATTGATGGATTTAGCAATTCAGGAAGCTCCCATACCAAAGTTCATAGCAGTTGAAGGGCCTATCGGTGTTGGAAAGACAACCCTTGCGCATAAAATAGCGCAATCATTTAATTATGATGTATTTCTAGAAAAACCTGCAGAAAACCCTTTCTTGAACAGTTTTTATAGAAACCCTAGACAGTCTGCCCTAGCTGCACAACTTTTCTTTTTATTTCAGCGAATGCAGCAAATTGAGGATCTTAAGCAACAAAGTTTGTTTGAGCCTGTTCGGGTTGCTGATTTTCTAATAGAAAAAGATAGGCTTTTTGCTGAGGTCACTTTATCTGATGAAGAGCTAGCACTGTACGACAAAGTGTATGAACACACCACAATTGACGCCCCATCTCCAGACTTGGTGATATACCTTCAGGCTCCTGTTGAGGTTTTACTCGATAGAATTAATAAAAGGGGAAATCCTAATGAGAGGTATTTAACTGGTGAGTACCTAGAAAGGCTCAATGAGGCTTATTCAAAATTCTTTTTATACTATGAAAGTGCCCCGCTCCTGATAGTAAATGCTGCAGACATTAATCTTGAGGAAGATGGTAAGGATTATGAGATGCTTTTAGAAACTATTACCACAAATCCAAAGGGTAAAAACTTTATCAATCCTCATCCAACAATCCTTTAATGACTGATATACAAGTCATTTCTCCTGAAAGAGGTTTTACAAACCCGCATTTAAGTTCCTTGGAAGAATATAAAAGACTGTATGAACAATCCATCAATGACCCTGTTAATTTCTTTCAAAATGCCGCGAAAGAAAATTTAGTTTGGAGTAAGCCGTTTACAACTACTTTTAATAATCAATTCAAAAATGCGAAATGGTTTGAGGATGGTGAGTTAAACATTGCTTATAACTGCATTGATAGACATCTAGAGCATCATCAAGATAAAACTGCTTTTATTTGGGAAGGCGATGATCCTGCTGAAAGCAAGGATATTTCTTATCAAGAATTACATGACCAAGTATGTCGATTGGCTAATTTTATGAAAGATCTTGGAGTAAATAAGGGCGATAGAGTCTGTATCTACTTACCCATGATTCCTGAAGCAGTGTATTCAATGCTGGCTTGTGCTCGGATAGGCGTAGTTCATTCTGTGGTATTTGGAGGGTTCTCTGCTGAATCTCTTAAGGACAGGATTCTAGATGCTGACTGCTCATTAGTTATAACTGCTGACCAATCAGTTAGGGGAGGAAAGAAAACTAATCTCAAAAAAAATGTAGATACTGCATTAGATTCTTGTCCTGGAGTTAAAAATTGTATTGTTGTTCAAAGGACAGGTGAAGGTACTGAAATGGTTTCGGGCAGGGATCATTACTACACAGAAAAGATTACTCAATATGATTCGACTTGTGAATGTGTTCCAACTAATTCGGAAGACCCTCTTTTTATTCTCTATACATCTGGATCTACAGGGAAACCTAAAGGAGTCATGCATACTGTTGGAGGATATCTTCTGGGAGCACACCTAAGTTTTAAATTTATATTTGGTTATCAGCAAGATGATATCTACTGGTGTACTGCAGATGTTGGCTGGATAACTGGGCATACTTATATTGTTTATGGACCGCTAAGTAATTGTGCAACCAGTGTTATTTTCGAAGGCGTACCTACTTATCCTTCATCCTCAAGATGCTGGGAGATATGTGATAAACATCAAGTAAATATTTTTTATACTGCGCCAACTGCGATTCGAGCATTAATGGCTCAAGGCGATAAACCTGTAAAGAACACATCTAGAAAATCTTTAAAATTGCTTGGTACCGTTGGTGAGCCCATCAACCCAGAGGCCTGGGATTGGTATTATAAAATTGTTGGGGAATCACGTTGTCAAATTATTGATACCTGGTGGCAGACAGAGACTGGCTCTGTATTGATCTCACCCATCGCTGGAATTACTCCTGTAAAACCAGGCTCAGCAACATTTCCTTTTTTTGGAGTTAAGCCAGGCTTAATGAATGATGAAGGTAATTTGATTGAGGGTGAGGGCTCAGGAAATCTTGTGATACAAAATTCTTGGCCAAGCCAAATAAGAACGGTTTATGGGGATCATCAAAGGATGATTGATACATATTTTTCTGAGTATGAGGATATTTACTTTACCGGAGATGGCGCTAAAAGGGATGAAGATGGTTATTACTGGATTACAGGAAGGGTGGATGATGTCTTGAATGTTTCAGGGCATAGGCTTGGGACAGCTGAAATTGAAAGCGCCCTTGTACTTCATCCAGTTGTTGCTGAGGCTGCAATTGTTGGATTTGAGCATCCCATCAAAGGGCAAGGAATATATGCATTTGTAACCCTAATGGTTGGCCAAAATTCAGATGATGATCTTGCCAAAGAACTTTCAAAATTTGTTGCCAATGAAATCAGCCCCATTGCTAAACCTGATCTAATTCAATGGTCACCCAGTTTGCCTAAAACGCGTTCAGGAAAAATAATGAGAAGGATTTTAAGAAAAATTGCAGCTGGAGAAACTCATGATCTGGGAGACACTTCTACGTTAGCTGAACCAGAGGTTGTTAAGAATTTAGTTGAGAATAAACTCTCTTTAAATCAAAACAGTAAATAAAGAGAAAACTCCTCCGAGCAAATAAAAGATTACAGAAAAATTTGTCATTGAGTTTTGGCCTAGTGCGTCAATTTCATTTCTCATTGAGTAAAATTTTTCAGCATTGAAAGCCAATATATAAAAACCCATGAAATGGATTGCTAGCAAAATAAAGAAAACCCAACTCATTGATTCCAGCAATGCAAACATACAAAGGACAAGGAAACCGAGTTCATAGCCAACATAGAATTTATGATTCGCTTTATTAAAAAAGAATCCAACAAGATCAAATTTACTATTATTAAGCCAAAGAAAAGTTAAGGCGCTAAGCAAGTAGAAGCAGCCTAAAATAAATCCAAACATAGCTAAATAAGTGACCAGATTTTTTTATCCTCACTCAAAACAGCTATGCCATCCACTTCTAATTTTTCTAAATGTGCTGTGAGGCTCCACAGTGCAATCGGATGTAATTTTGAGTCAACGTCATCATAAACAAGCTTGACTAAATCATTAATATCACAAGGAGATGTTTTTTTTAGGCACTCATGAACCTTAGATTCTCTTTGAAGTCGATGATTGATAATCCAATCAACCACAGCGACTGGATCTTCAAGGTAATCTCCATGACCAGGCGCAATGTAATCAAATGCATAGTCTTTGAGAAGTTTTAATGAAGACAGGTATTGCTTCATGTTCCCATCAGGCGGAGCAATCACAACTGTTGAACCGTTCATAATATGATCACCGGTAATTAACATTGATGCATCATGAACTAAATAACAAAGATGATTTGATGCGTGGCCAGGGGTATGAATGACCTCAATTTTATATTCTTCACAGTCAATCACATCGCCATGGCCCAAGACTTTATCGGGAGTAAAAGTTTTGTCTTGATGTCCATCATCTTGCTCCACCATCAATCCATAGGAGGGAATATTTAAAATATCTTTTAATGGTCTCACTCCTGGTGAATGGTCCCGATGAGTATGGGTAACCAAAATCCTTGTTGCTTTTTCCCCTACTGCATTAGCAATTTCATTAATGTGTGTGTCAATATTTGGCCCTGGATCAACAATAGTGATTTCTTCTTTGCCTATTAGATAAGTATTTGTCCCACCGCCTGTAAACATGCTTGCATTGGGTGCCGTAATCTTTTGAATTAATTTACTAGGCAT